>CACLMD010000001.1 GCA_902607945.1 uncultured Pelagibacteraceae bacterium
TCATTAAAAGGTGATAAAAAAACATATCAAATGGATTATAGGAACAGTAATGAAGCCCTAAGAGAAGTTGCTCTAGATATTAAAGAGGGTGCAGATATGGTTATGGTTAAACCTGGAATGCCTTACTTGGACATTATCAAATCAATTAAAGAAAAATTTAGAATACCAGTATTAGCATATCAAGTTTCAGGCGAGTACAGCTTAATCTCTAATGCTATTAATAAAAAATTAATACATAAAGAAGCAATTTATGAAAGTTTGGTCTCATTTAAAAGAGCTGGTGCCAATGCGATTGTAAGCTACTATGCTGATAGAATTGATAAGATTTTAATTTAACTATTTTAAAGAATTTATAAATTCGTTTCTACTAATAGGAAAATCAATATTATTAGGCTTTAAGATTGATTTATCCATAAAATCACTAACTAGTTTTAATCCATCTAATAAATTATTAAGGTCGTTTACTTTATCATTTCTATCAATAAGAAAATTTGGAACAATCTTATTTTCAGTTGATGACTCAACTACATAAAAGATTTTATTGTTAATAATCTTCTTGCTTGTAATTTTATCAAGGTCAAGATTATAACCTAGAATACCCAATAGTTTTAGTTCCCAAAAAATATATTTCTGTAACCACTCATCGTGAGATAAAATCAAATAAAACTCATTAATTAAATCATATATTCTTTCATTTGATTGAGATTCTGCTGTTAATAATTTAATTAAATTCATCGAAGATGTTATACAATTAAGCTTTCTTATTTCATCAAAATAAATTGGTGAGTAGGCTTTTAATATTTCAATCTTAAAATAACCAATTCTATTTTCAGATTTTGAATTATAATTTAAAAATAATTGATTTCCGATTTGTAAGTAATTTTTAATCTTTTTAGATGTTCCACCAAATATTATTCCTGATATTTTACCATGTTCTTTAGTAAAAACTTCAGTGATTAAAGAATTTTCGTTATACCGATTTTTTGATAATAAAAAACCTATATCGTCCCAATTCATGATTTTGAATTATTTTTTAAACATAAAATAGCTGCGTTTTGTTCAGCTTCTTTCTTAGAAAATCCTTCGCCTAAATAAAATTTAGAATTAGGAAGTTTTACACCTACTTTAAAAGTAGGTTTGTGGTTTGGTCCTGTACTAGATAGAATTTTATATGTTGGAAGTTTTTTGAATTTTTTTAAAGAAAACTCTTGTAGCTTAGTCTTAGCATCTATTTGTGTAATAATACTATCTTTAATGTTTTCTTTCCAAAGAGTTAGAATAAAATTTTCAGTGACAAGAAAACCTTTATCTAAATAGATAGCGCCAATCAAAGCCTCGCAACAATCGGCAATAACCTTATCTTCTATTTTAACTTTTTTGTTTTTTGGATTAAAAGTTAATATATATTTTTCTAAAAAAATATTTTTTCCAATTTGTAAACAAGTCTTTTTATTTACTAATGATGCAAATTTTTTATCTAATATACCCTCTTTTTCATTTGGGTATATTTCAAGAAGTTTTTTAGCTATTGTAAGTCCCAATACTCTATCACCTAAAAATTCTATCTTTTCATTATTATTTATTTTATCAAAACTTTTATGAGTTAAGGATTTAATTAATAACTTTTTATCTTTAAATTTTATATTTAACTTTTTCTCTAAATTTGAATAGTCTATTTTCATTAATTAATTTTTTTTAAAAATCTATTAAATCTAATTGATTTAGGCCATTTCCAAAATTCAAAAAAACTACCTATTGTTTTGTTAGAAGAAAAAAAAATGAATTGGGCTTTGCCTACAAGATTATCTTTATGAACATATCCAACACTTGATAAAAATCTACTATCTTTAGAGCAGTCTCTGTTATCACCCAAAAAAAAATAATGATTTTCAGGGACAATGAAAATATCCGAATTTTGAAATGAAAAATCTTTTAAATATACTGATGTATGAGATTTCCCATTAGGAAGTTTTTCTTCAAATGTAAAAACGTCAATTGTAGAGACACCACAATAGATTTTATCATTTTTAGATAAACGTGATTTTAGTATTTCACTATTATTAATATAAAGATTAGAATCAATAAATTGAATTCTGTCTCCTGGTAATCCTATTAATCTTTTAATATAATCAGTTCTGTTATCTGCCGGTGTTTTAAAAACAACAACATCTCCTCTTTCTGGCTCACTAAAAATTAACCTTTTACTTAAAATTGGTGGACTAAATGGAAACGAGTGCTTGCTATAACCATAGGAATATTTTGTAACAAATAACCTATCACCCACTAATAATGTGGGTTCCATTGATGAGGAAGGAATATAGAACGGTTGAATCAATAATGATCTAATTATTAAGGCTATTACAAGTGCATAGAATAATGTTTTTACATTGTCTATTATAGTGCTTTTTTTTATCATTAAATTATTTGAATAATAGCAAAAGCTATTGAATATTCCTTTTCATCTGAAATTGAAAGAAACAAATTAAACTTCTTAACTTTATTTTTTTTTTTAATCAAATTCTTAATTTTAGAATTAAGTAAATAATATGGTTTTCCTAATTTGTTGTTAATTATTTGTATATCTTTAAAATTCAAATTATCTCTAAAACCTGTTCCTAATGCTTTAGCAAATGCTTCTTTAGCAACAAAACGTTTTGAAAAATAATTAGCTTTATTTTTAAATTTTTTTGAAATCAAAATTTCATCTTTACCAAACACTCTGTTAATAAAACCTTTATTTTTAATAGATGATTGAATTCGTTTGTTATTAATTATATCAACACCAATGCCAACTATTTTCATTACTTAATAATCTTTTTAAATTTTTTAATAACTTTACTAAAACCATAAAATATCGACTCTCCAATAATAAAATGACCTATATTAAATTCTTTAATTTCATTAATTTTAGATAGAAATTTAGTTGACTCAAAATCAAGACCATGGCCAGCATGAACTTCTAAATTTATCTTATTTGCCAATTTTGAGCATCTTTTTATTCTTAGAAATTCTTTTTTTATTTTTTTTTTTGATTTAACTAAAGTAGCAAATCTACCGGTATGAATCTCAACACAGTCTGCTCCTAGATTTTTGGAAATTAAAATATCTTTTAAAGATGGGTTAACGAAAAGGCTTGTTCTAATTTTCTTATTTTTAAATAATCTAATTATAGATTTTATCTTATTCTTATTTTTTTTAAGATTTAATCCACCTTCAGTAGTAATTTCTTTCCTATTTTCTGGTACTATACAGATAAAATCAGGTTTTATTTTAAGTGCATTCTTAACTATTTCATCTTTTATTGAGATTTCTAAATTTACTAATAAATTTTTTATAGAACATATGTTTTTTGCATCTAAATCTTTTATGTGACGCCTATCTTCTCTTAAATGAATTGTTATAGAGTCCGCACCTTCTTTTTTTACAAATTTAGCAGCATTTAATGGATCTGGATGCAACTCTCCTCTTGCATTTCTCAGAGTAGCAACATGATCAATGTTTACACCTAGGCGTTTCATTTTATAAATCTACTTCCAGGTATTGTTATTGGAATTAATTTTAATTTATGGGGTAAATGATTGGCTTTATATGTAGGTACATCTATTTTAAGTTGTGATATTATCTTTTTTTTAATTTTCAAAGTTTTTTTTGTAGATCGATCTATTATAGAGGCAAATCCTACTAATTTAGCTTTCGCTTTTTTAATAAGCTTAACACATTCCATGCTTGATTTACCTGTTGTGATAACATCTTCTACTATTAGTACTTTAGAATCTTTTTTTATATAGAAGCCTCTTCTTAAAATAAACTTTCCTTTCACTCTTTCACAAAAAATAGATTCTTTTTTTAAAATTTTTCCTATTTCATACCCAATAACTATACCACCCATTGCTGGAGCTAATATTAAATCTATATTTTTAAAATTTTTCTTAATTTTTTGAGCTAATGATTTGCAGATTAGATCTGCTTTATAAGGATAACTTAATAATTTAGCACATTGAATGTATTTTGAGGAATGTAAACCTGAAGATAATATAAAGTGTCCTTCTAAAAGAGCATTAGTTTTTTTTAAAATATCTAAGGATTTTTTGTGTGAAAGCATTTCTTTTATCTTCGTGTCTAATTATCTTAAATTTTATACCTTTTTGTTTTAACTCCGCAATAAAATTAGTGAAATTCTTCAAATCTCTAATAATTAATTGAAATTTGAAATTGATATAATTAGGATTTTTTCCTGCCATCTCTAAATTTGATATGTTTAATTTATGATCACCAATTAGAGAGCTTATGCTACCAAGTTGACCAGGCTTGTCTGGCAGCGATATCCAAAGTGTTGTATTGTATTTTTTTAATTTTTCTTCTTTTTCCTCTCCTTTATCATGCCAATATCTTCTTATTGCTGCTCTTGCTTTACCTGTTTTTGTTACGGGTATCCAATGTAATGAAGGAGATTGTTTTTTTGAAGTTATAATATTTACTGTATCACCATTTCTTAAAATTGTTTGAAGCTCGCTTTTGTTTCCATTAATTTGACATCCAATTGCAGTATTACCAATTTTTGTATGAACAGCATATGCAAAATCAATTGAAGTCGCATCTTTTGGTAATTTTATAACTGAACCTTTTGGTGTGAAGCAAAAAACATTTTCTTGGAACATTTGAAGTTTTGTATATTCATATGAGTGTTCAGGATTTTCGTTCTTTTCAATAATTTCAACTAAATCTTTCAACCAGTCATATTCTTTCCACTGAAGAGAATTAAATTTTTCTGATGATTTATATTTCCAATGAGATGCTATACCCCTCTCAGCAAAATCATGCATTTCTGAAGTTCTTATCTGAATTTCTATTGGTTTTTTATAAGATCCAATAACTGAAGTATGAATTGATCTATAGCCATTTATCTTTGGTGAAGATATGTAGTCTTTAAATTTGCCTGGAATACAATTCCATTTTTTATGTAAAGCACCTAATGTTTGATAGCATTCATCAAAATTATTTAAGATTATTCTAAATCCAATAATGTCTGTTATCTGTTCTAATGAAACTCTTTTTTTTTGAACTTTTCTCCAAATAGAAAAAGGTGTTTTTTCTCTTCCATAAATTGATGAATTTATATTATTATCTGATAAAAGATTTTTTATTTCTAAAGAAAGACTTAAAAATATATCTTCTTTATCTTTTTTAATTTCATTTAATCTTGTCTGAATAAGTTTTCTAGCTTCAAAATTTAATATTTCAAAAGATAAATCCTCTAGCTCATCACGTATTCGATGTATACCCATCCTATCTGCAAGTGGTGCATAAATTTCCATTGTTTCCTGGGCAATTCTTTTTCTTTTATTTTCATCTTTTATTGATTTAATCGTTCTCATATTATGTAGTCGATCAGCTAATTTAACAAGTAACACTCTTATATCTTTTGATGTGGCTAGAATTAGTTTTCTGAAATTTTCTGCTTTTGAATTTGCAGCTGCTGTATTTTCAAATACTGATATCTTGGTAACACCGTCGACAAGTTCAGCTACTTCTTCACCAAATTCTCCTTTAATAATTTCATATGTTGCAAATGTGTCCTCAATAGTGTCATGCAATAAACCAGTTGCAATAGTTGCAGAGTCTAGTTTTAAATCAGTCAATATATTTGCTACCTCAATTGGGTGAACTGAATAAGGATCTCCTGAGTCTCTTTTTTGATTTGAATGAGCATTTACTGCAAATTCGAAGGCTTTATTTAATCGATCTAAATTAACAAATTTATTATAACCTTTAACTTTATTAATTAAATCATCTGAATTAAGCATCTTAATAGTATAACATTAAATCAAATTTGTTTAATAGACCTTAAATCCTTAATTGGTAAGGAAAAAATTAATTTTTTAATACTTTTGTTAGTTTTAGGATGAAACCAATTTTTATTTATTTCATATAAAGGAATTAATACAAAATTCCTTTTATGCATTCTTAAATGAGGGATTATAATAGTGTTATCTAAGATTTTTTGATCATATGAAATTATATCAATATCACAAGTACGAGGTGAGTTTCTTAAATTATTTTTTCTACCAAGTTTTTTTTCAATTGATTTAAAAATTGTTAATAATCGTATAGGAGAAATTCTTGAATTAGATTGAATAACTATATTAATAAATTTAGGTTTGTTGGTATCAGGCCAAGATAGACTTTCATAATAACTAGAGGATTTTGTAATATTAATACCATTTTGGCCTAAAAAATATTTAGCTTTTACAATATTATTAAATCTGTTTCCAAGATTTGAACCTATTCCTATATATATCATTAACTTGATTTTCTTATGTATCGAGCTTTATCTCGATTCCAATCTCTATCTTTTTTTGTTGCTCTTTTATCATATTTTTTTTTACCTTTGGCTATAGCAATTTCTACTTTTGCCTTTCCTTTTTTAAAATACATTTTTGTTGGAACAATTGTGAGACCATCTCTTTGCATTTTTCCAATTAATTTATTGATTTCACGTTTACTGAGTAATAATTTTCTTTCATCTGTTGGATTGTGATTTGAAATACTTGCTTGTTTATACTGAGCAATATGGGAATTAATCAATACTATCTCTCCATTTTTTTCGACTGCGTAAGAATCTGCTATATTTACTTTTCCTTCTCTGACAGATTTAATTTCAGACCCTTTTAAAACTATTCCAGCTTCAATAAGATCTTCAAAAAAATAATTAAAACTTGCTTTTCTATTTAAACAAATAATTTTTAAACCAACATTGGTTTTTCTATTCATTTAATTAATTTAGCAGACTTCAAGGCTTTAATAATAATTTCCTTCGTTTGATTAGTTACTTCTACTAAAGGTAATCGAACTATATCATCACATAAACCTAGTTGTTTCGCTGCAAATTTTACTGGACTTGGGTTGCTTTCAATAAACATTGCACTATGAAGTGGTTGTAAAAAATCATCTAAATTTTTAGCTTCTTTTTTTGATTTATCATCATCAAGAGTTGATAATGATTGAAATTCAGAACAAATTTTTGGTGCAACATTTGCGGTAACACTGATTGCTCCACAACCCCCTCTTCTATTAAATTCTAAAGCATTATCGTCATTTCCTGTAAGCTGAATAAATTCTTTTCCCATTGCTTTTAATTGTTGATCAACTCTATCAAGGTTACCAGTTGCATCTTTAACACCAACAATATTTTTTAATTCAAAAAGTCTAGTCATAGTTTCAACTGACATATCAATTACAGATCTTCCTGGAATATTATAGATAATTATCGGTAAACCACATTTATCATTAATAGCTTTATAATGTTGGTACAAACCCTCTTGTGAAGGTTTGTTATAGTATGGTGTTACAATAAGAGCAGCATTGGCTCCTGCCTTCTCCGCATGAGTTGTTAAAGAAATTGCTTCCTGTGTCGAATTTGAACCAGTTCCAGCAATTACAGTTAATTTTCCCTTACTTTCTTGAATACACAAATCTATCACTTTTTGATGTTCATCATGGCTTAATGTGGGGGACTCTCCGGTTGTACCTGCTGGTACTAGTGCATTTGTTCCATTTTCCATATGAAAATGAATTAACTTGATATAATTATCCACATCAAGTTTATCATCTTTAAAAGGAGTAATTAACGCAACATTTGAACCTTTAAACATAAATACTTATAACATAAATTATTGATTCACATACTAAAGATTATGCCTAGAAAGTTAATAATATTTATCTCTTCCTTATTTATTATCTTAAATATTAATATTGTAACTTCGGATGAAATTAATCTATTGCCAGTAAAAAAACCTAAATTAACAGACCAGGAGCTAAGTAAGAAAATTTTAATAAACATCTTGAAGCCATTACCAAAACCAACATTTATAGATAATGAGACACCTAAAAAAGAGATCGTAAAAAAAGAAATTATAAAACCTAAATTTTTAATACCAAAAAAGAAGCCATTAATTGCAGGATCTAAAAAGACTAAAAATATTCAAATATCTAAATATTATAATAAAAAAGATTTTAGTTACGCAAATAAAGCTATTTCTGAAATGAAAAAAGCTCAATGGCTCTCTGCTTTAAAAACAGCCAAAAAGGCCAAAGATAAATCAATATATAATTTTATTCAGTGGAGACATCTTCTCACTAAAGGAAACCAAGCATCGTATTATGAATATAAAACTTTTATAGATAAAAATGAAGATTATCCACGAATTAGTCGTATTAAATATTTGGCTGAACACAAAATGTCAACAAATACGGTTTCACCAAAAAAGATTATACAATCTTTTTCTGCTTCTGAACCATTAAGTGGTTTTGGTAAAATGATATTAGGAGAAAGTTATATTTTAATTGGAAATAAAGAGAAAGGAATTGAATTAATTAAAGATGGGTGGATAAATGCAGAGCTTTCAAAATCAGAATTAAGATTTTATAGAAAAAAATTTAAGAAATATCTAAATGCAAATGATTATATAAAACGTGCCGATTATCTTGCTTGGAATAACAAATACTGGGACCTTAAACGATTATTAAGATATTTACCAAAAGAATATGAACTTTTATACAATGCAAGACAGTTATTAATGAGTAAATCTTACGGTGTTGACAATGCTATAGCAAAAGTCCCTACTAAATTTAAAAATGATGCTGGTTTAAATTATGATAGATTAAAATGGAGGAGAAAAAGAGGAAGAGTTGATAGTTCTGTTGAAATTCTTTTGAACATAAAAAATACAAAAGATTATTTAGTTAGACCAGATAAATGGTGGACTGAAAGAGAAATTATTTCAAGATCATTAATATATAAAAAAAAATATGAATTAGCTTACAAGATATCTAGTAATCATGGAATGATTGAGGGACCTGATTTTGCTGCTGCAGAATGGATGTGTGGATGGATTGCATTAAGTTTTTTAGATGATCCTTTATTAGCAAAAGATCACTTTCAAAATTTTTACAATAATGTTGGATATCCAATAAGTGTAGCTAGAGGTGCTTATTGGTTGGGTAGAACTTATAAAAAATTAGGATACCAAGAATTATCAAATAAGTGGTTTAAGGAAGCTTCAAATTATCTAACAACATATTATGGACAACTGGCTTTTATGGAGTTAACTCCAAATGATACGTTTGAACTTTCGAAAGATATTGTTGTTCAAAAAGAATATCGTGAATATTTTTTTAAAAAAGAAATTGTAAAATTAGTCTATTTATTAGACGAACTTGATGAGGATAAGTATACTAAACATATTCTTAGACATTTAGCTTTAGATAATGTTGATGGTGGTAGTGAAATTCTAGCTGCTGAATTGGCAACAAACATTGAACGTTTTGATTTTGCTATTCAGATTTCTAAAATAGCATCTTATGAAAAAAGATTTCATAATAAATATAATTATCCGATAATAAGTACACCAAAATATATTAATGGTAGAAAAATACCTGAAAGTGCATTTATTCTTTCTATAATAAGACAGGAAAGTGAGTTTGATTTAAGTGCAAATAGTCATGCCGGCGCAAAGGGATTGATGCAATTAATGCCTTACACAGCAAAATTAGTTTCTAAACAAGCTAAGCTTCCATATTCTAAATCAAGATTAACTAGTGATCCTGAATATAATATAAACCTTGGTTCTCACTACATTGCTGGATTAATATTAGATTATGAGGGTGCTTATCCATTCGCAATCGCTGCCTATAATGCAGGTCCCAACAGAGTTAAATATTGGAAAAAGATTAATAAAAACCCTCAGAAAAAACAAATTAATTATGTTGATTGGATAGAATTGATAAAATTTAAAGAAACCCGAAATTATGTCCAAAGAGTTTTGGAAAACTACAATGTATATCGTTACATATTGGAACAGAGACCCATTAAAATAAAGGATTTTTTTAAAAACGATCCTCTATACTAGTTGGCGGAAGAGGAGGGATTCGAACCCTCGGTACAAGTTTCCTCGCACGGTCATTTAGCAAACGACTGGTTTCAGCCTCTCACCCACTCTTCCTTAAGACATAGTGTATTAAGTGATTGTATTGAAAATTCAATATTTATAAAGTAATTATTCGTTAATTATGAAAAATAAGTACTCTATATTTTCTTTAATAAAAAATGCATTCTCTTATCATGAGAATTGGCAAAAAGCATGGAAAGATCCCCTGCCTAAAAAAGAATATGATGTAATTATAATTGGTGGTGGTGGTCATGGTTTAGCAACTGCTTATTATTTAGCAAAAAAACATAATACAAAAAATATTGCAGTAGTTGAAAAGGGCTGGATTGGTGGAGGAAATACTGGAAGAAACACTACTATAATTAGATCAAATTATTTATGGGATGCGAGTGCTGGTCTTTATGACCATGCATTAAAACTTTGGGAAGGTTTATCTCAAGAAATCAATTATAATGTAATGTTTAGTCAAAGAGGAGTTATGAATCTTGCTCATAATCTTCAAGATGTGAGAGACTTAAAAAGAAGAACACATGCTAATAGATTAAATGGAATTGATGCCGTCTATTTATCTACTAAAGAAGTCAAAAAATTTTGTCCAATAATTAATACATCACCTGATATAAGATATCCTGTTCTGGGAGGTACTTTACAGAGAAGAGCTGGTACTGCAAGACACGATGCGGTTGCTTGGGGTTATGCTAGAGCTGCTGATGAAATGGGTGTTGATATAATTCAAAATTGTGAAGTTAAAAACATAAAAAGAAAAGGTGATGTTGTTGAAGGTATTGAAACTACAAAAGGATTTATAAAAACAAATAAGATAGGTGTTGCTGCAGCTGGTCATTCAAGTGTATTGGCTAATATGGCTGGATTAAAATTACCTTTAGAAAGTAAACCCTTACAAGCCTTGGTATCCGAACCTATAAAACCAATTATTGACACAGTGGTAATGTCCAACGCAGTACACGCTTATGTAAGTCAATCAGATAAAGGTGAATTAGTAATCGGAGCAGGAACAGATGATTATGTATCTTACTCACAGAAAGGAAGTCATGATATAGTTGAAGGTACTTTAAATGCAATTTTAGAATTATATCCAATTTTTAGTCGAATGAAAATGCTAAGACAATGGGGAGGAATTGTAGATATTTGCCCTGATGCAAGTCCAATTATTAGTAAGACTTCTATTAAAGGTTTATATTTTAATTGTGGTTGGGGAACTGGTGGATTTAAAGCGACTCCAGGCTCAGGAGATTTATTTGCACATACGATTGCAAATGATGAACCTCACAAACTTAACGCTGCATTTAATATCAATAGATTTGTAAGTGGTGACCTTGTGGATGAACATGGTGCGGCAGCTGTGGCTCACTAATGTTTATTATTAAGTGTCCCTTTTGTGGAGAACGTGAGCAAAGTGAATTTAAAGCTGGCGGTGAAGCACATATAATTAGACCTAAACAACCTACAGAATTAAGTGATGATCAATGGGCTGAATATCTATTCATGCGAAAGAATATTAAAGGCATTCAATTTGAGAGATGGAACCATGTACATGGATGTAGAAAATGGTTTAATGTAGTTCGTGATACTTCAAATGATGAAATTAAAGCAGTTTATAAAATGGGTGAAAAACCACCTGTACAATAGTTAATGACAAAAAATTTAAGAGTAAAAATAGGTAAAACAATTGATGAAACTTATAGAATTTCTTTTAAATTCAATGGATCAACTTATTATGGTTTTAAAGGGGATACATTAGCTTCTGCTCTTCTGGCTAATAATATTCACCTCGTCGGTAGAAGTTTTAAATATCATAGACCAAGAGGTATTATGACAGCTGGTTCAGAGGAGCCCAATGCTATTGTTCAACTACATGATAATTCATCTAGAACTGAGCCCAATGTAAGAGCAACAGAGATTGAAATTTATGAAGATTTAGAAGCTTCAAGTCAAAATTGTTGGCCAAGTGTAAATTTTGATGTTGGTGGAATTAACAATATTTTATCACCTCTACTACCTGCAGGATTTTATTATAAAACCTTTATGTGGCCTGCGAGTTTTTGGGAGAAGTATGAATATTTTATTAGAAGATCCGCTGGGTTAGGTAAATCACCAACTAAACCAGATCCTGATATTTATGAACACGAGTATATCCATTGTGATGTTTTAATAATAGGAGCTGGTATTTCAGGTATTATAGCCGCTAAGATAGCTGCTAAAAAAGGCTTAAAAACACTTTTAGTTGATGAAAAACCAAATCTTGGGGGTTCAACTATTTATCAAAATTCAGATCATTTTAAAATTAATAATCAAAATTCAGGTTCTTGGTTAGAGAAAGAAATAAACGAAATTAAGAAATTAAAAAATTTAGAGATTAGAACTCGAACAAGTGTTGCAGCTTATCACGGGTATAATTTTTTATTAGCTCGTGAAAATCTTACTGACCATTTACCTATTGATCAAAGAAAAGATAAAACAAGACATAAACTTCTCAAGATTAGAGCAAATAAAGTTATCACAGCTACAGGATCAATAGAAAGGCCTATGATTTTTGATAATAATGATCGTCCTGGAATTTTACTTTCGTCAGCAATTAAAAAATATGCTGACTATTTTGGTGTAGCTTGTGGAGAAAAAAATATCCTTTTTACTAATAACGATAGTGCTTATGAAACTGCAATTAGTCTTATTCAAAAAGGGATTAATATTGAGGCAATAATTGATAATAGAGAAGAAATAAACTCTAAATTAATTTACGAAGTTGAAAAAAGTAATATTAAAGTTTTTAAAGGTTTCACAATTGTTAATACTAATGGTTATAAAAGAATTAATAAAGTTTCACTAATGAAACTTTCTAAAGATGGTCAGAAAGTTATAGGTTCAAAGATAAATCTATCTTGTGATTGTCTGGGAATTTCAGGTGGATGGACACCAGCAGTGCATTTATTTACTCAATCAGGTGGAAAATTAAAATTTAGAGAGAAAGATCAAGTATTTATTCCAAATAAATATTCTTCAGATCAAATTAGTATAGGTTCCTGCAATGGTGATTTAACATTAGAAGATATAATCAAAAATACTCCAAAATACCTTAGGGAATTTTTGAACCTTAAAAAAACTGATTATGATAATACTGAAGTATTTTCATCTGAAAATCAATCAAAGAGAAATATTTGGTTATTACCATCAGATAAAATATTAGGGAAAACAAAATCATTCGTAGATTATCAAAATGATGCAACAGCAAAAGATATAAAACTTGCCCTGAGAGAAGGTTTTAGATCAATTGAACATGTTAAAAGATATACAACAACTGGTATGGGAACTGATCAAGGTAAACTTGGTAACATGCATGCGTTAGGAATAATTTCTGAAACTGCTGGTGCAAAAATGGGTGAGCTTGGTACAACAACTTTTAGACCACCCTACACACCTCTAACTTTTGGAACAATTGTTGGAAGAAACGTGGGAGAATATTTTGATGCATTTAGAAAAACACCAATACATGATTGGCATGTAGATAATAAAGCAGATTTTGAAAATGTAGGTCAATGGAAGAGAGCCTGGTATTATCCTAAAGATAATGAAGATATGAATCAAGCTGTTCAAAGGGAAAGTAAAGCAGCTAGAGAAAGTGCTGGTATTTTAGATGCATCAACTCTGGGTAAAATTGATATTCAAGGTACTGATGCCTCTGAATTCTTGAATCGCGTTTATACTAATGCCTGGTCAAAATTAGCAATTGGAAAATGTAGATATGGCTTAATGCTTAATGAAGACGGTATGGTTTATGATGATGGTGTTACAACTCGTTTAGGAGAAAATCATTATATAATGACAACTACGACTGGTGGAGCAGCTAATGTTATGGGTAAGTTAGAAGATTACCTTCAAACAGAATGGCCTGAGTTAGATGTTTATTTAACATCAGTTACTGATCATTATGCAACAGTAAGTGTTTGTGGTCCAAATAGTAAAAAAATAATTTCTAAAGTTATTCCAAATTTAGATTTAACAGATGAAAATTTTCCACATATGTCATTTAAAAATGTAAATATTGGAAAAATTAATTGTCGAGTTATGAGAATTAGTTTTACAGGTGAACACAGTTATGAAATCAATGTTCAAGCCAACTATGGAAAATCAGTTTGGGAAAAATGTATGCAGGCTGGGAAAGATTACAATATTACTCCATATGGGACTGAGGCAATGCACTTACTTAGAGCAGAAAAAGGTTTCATAATTGTTGGTCAAGATACTGATGCAACGATGACACCAATTGATCTTCAAATGAATTGGATTGTTAGTAAAAAGAAATATGATTTTATTGGAAAAAGATCATTATATAGATCAGATACTAGTAGAGAGGACAGAAAACAACTTGTGGGGCTTCTAACAGATAATCCTGATGAGGTATTAGAGGAAGGAGCTCAAATTGTGGCTAACGTCAATAAATCCCCAATAGAAATGTTAGGACATGTTACATCGAGTTACTACAGCCCTAATCTAAAAAAATCTATAGCACTTGGAGTTGTAAAAGGTGGGAAAAATATGATGGGTCAAAAATTAATAATCCCAATGGAAAAAAAGAATATTAATGTAACAGTGTCTGATCCTGTTTTTTTAGATAAGGAGAATAAAAGATTAAATGCTTAATTACAATCAAGCACTACCTGAAAAAAAAACATTTCAAGATCTCCATATGGAAGAAATTAAACCTATTATGAAATTAATCATAAGAGGAAAAAAAAGAGAGTTTATTTCTGCCGTTGGAAAATCTTTAAATATACTTTTGCCAACAGAGTCAAATACTTCTACTCAGAGTGATAAATTGACAGCACTATGGTTAAGTCCTGATGAATGGATGATTTTTTCTAATGAACCAGTTGATGAAAATACAAATAATTATGAGACTGAAGAACTTTTAAAAAATAAAATTTCAAAAATAAATCTCGGTGCAATTACTGATGTCTCAGATCAGTTCGTTACAATTAAACTTAAAGGGGATAAAATTTATGAATTATTTCAGACTGGCTCACCATTTAATTTTAATGATTTTAAATATAAAAAAGGTGCCGTTACTCAAACAATTCTTCAGAAAATTGATATAATCGTTCATAATCAGGATAAAAATGTCGCAAATTTATTTGTTAGACGTTCTTTTTCGCAGCATTTATTTTCTTGGATGAGCGACGCTGCGTCAAGATTATAGTCACAATTAATTATTAAATCAGTTAAAAGTTTGAATGAAAAAATTATTTTTAATAGCAATATTTGCTCTTTTACCTTTATCTTTAAATGCTGCATCAAATTTAGACAAAATTCTATCATCAGGTGTTTTAAAAGTTGGAACAACTGGAGACTGGGATCCAATGACAATGAAAGATCCAGCGACTAACAAGTATAAAGGATTTGATATTGATGTAATGAAAGAACTTGCTAAAGATATGGGAGTTAAAATTGAATTTGTCCCTGCAGAATGGAAAACTATTGTTTCGGGTATTACCTCAGCAAGATACGATATTTCGACAAGTGTAACAAAAACTCCAAAAAGAGCTGAAGTAGCAGGATTTACTGATACTTATTATAAATATGGAACTGTTCCATTAGTTTTAAAAAAAAATTTAAAAAAATTTTCTACTTGGGAGTCGCTTAACAATTCAAATGTAACAATAGCAACTACTCTAGGTACATCTCAGGAAGAAAAGGCAAAAGAATTTTTTCCTAAATCTAAATTAAATTCAGTTGAAGCTCCTGCTAGAGACTTTCAAGAAGTTTTAGCTGGTAGAGCAGATGGTAATATTACAAGTTCAACGGAGGCAAATAAATTAGTAATCAAATATCCTCAATTAGCTATTGTTCCTGATGGAGAAAAAAATCCAGCTTTTTTAGCTATGATGGTTCCAAAAGGTGATGACAAATGGAATAGTTATATTAATGATTGGATAAAAAAGAAAAAATCATCAGGTTTCTTCACTAAGTTATTAGCAAAATATAATCTAAAGAGCTTATAATCAATTAGTAATTAATTTTTAATTCTTTATAAACCAGGGAGTGAGAAATTTATTTTTTCTACTTCTGATTCTACCACTAACCTCTTGTGGGAAAAACGATTTAAATTGGTTAATTTTATCTCCAAATAATATTGAGGGATTAACTAATCTTAAATTTCTACTTAGTGGCTTAACGACAACAATTTATATCTCAATAATCTCAATAATTATTTCGATGATTATAGGTTTTACTGTGGCCATTCCCTCGTTAGCAAAAAGTAAATCATTAACTTATCTAAATATTGGATATGTAGAAATTGTAAGAGCAATTCCTCTTCTAGTTTTAATCTTGTGGATTTATTATGGCCTACCAATTATGACAGGTATAAGTTTTAGTCCATTTGTGTCTGGAATTATTGCTTTATCAATAAGTGAAAGTGCATTTCAAGCTGAAATTTTTAGAGCGGGTATTAATTCAATAAAAAAAGCTCAATGGGAAGCTGGTAGCTCTCTGGGTTTAAATTTCTTTAGAAAATTAAGATTAGTTATTTTACCTCAAGCAATTAAAAATATCTTACCTGCTATTGGTAATCAATTTGTTTATGTTTTAAAAATGTCTTCTTTAGTATCTATAATTGGAATTGGAGACTTAACAAGAAAAGCAAATGAACTCGTAGTTACAACCTATAGACCTTTAGAGATTTATACTTTTTTAATACTCGAGTATTTGATTTTGATATTAATAGTTTCATACTATGTTAGAAAATTAGAAAAAAAATTAAACAGAGGTTAATTGTAAGCTCTGTAAATAACAAAATCTGAATATTCTTTTGTTCCTATGGTAAAATTTAGTTCATCTACATGACCGTCAATTTCTAATTTATTAGACCAATTAATACATACTATTTGAGAATTATCACCAGATTGTAAATTCCAGCCCGTAGCTACTTGAATAGATTTTCCAGATTTATCATATTCATGATTATTTTGACCAGAATATCTTTTTGCACTAGAAAAAATTTGCTCAATATCGTTTTCAATTTCTTTCATCTGATTTAGACATCTTTTAAAATCATTAGGAAAATATTTTGATCCTCCAAGATCATGAATATAATAATTCTTATCATCAGCTTTTACTGCAACGGTTAAGGCATCATATGTTTCGAATCTTGGTAAATCTTTAAAATAGTATATTATGAATTCTTTATTAGGATATTGAGCTCCAGACTCACTTCTTTTAATCATGCTCTCACTAAAATAATCCAAAAGGCTATCACCTATACTCATACCTTCCATTTCAAACTCTCTAATATCATTTGCTTTTGACCAAGATTGAAAGCTGAGGATTAAAATCAAAATTGAAATAAATATTCTCATTTTTTTACTATTTATAAGCTTCAGAATTAATCCAATCCATATATTCTTCGCTAGAAGCATCAACATTTAATGACTCAATCCAGTCTTTACTTGCTTCGAAGTTTCTATCAAAATTTTCACACCAAATTCTTATAAATCCATTCTCAACTATTAAATCAGTAACTTCGGAATAACTTTTTCCATAATTATTTTGATAATTTGATCTATAATTATCTTCTGAAGAAATCCTTAAAGATTGTTTAATTTCATTTTTGATATTATCTTTTAAATTCATACATTTCTTGTAGCTCATATCTACCGTTCCTTTTAATTGATAAATTACAAATTTATTGTCATCTTTTTTTAGAGTAAATCCATAAGTATCATATCTATCACTAGAGCTATACAGCCATACTCCATAAAATTTATCACTATTAGGATAATTTATTTTTTTTAGATTAATAATTTTTTCTTTATCATAAAAATTTAACAAACTATCACCAATACTCATTTCATCTATCTCAAAGTCTTTAATATCATCAGCTATACTCCATAATTGAGGACTAAACGTTAAAATAAGAATTAGTAACAATCTCTTCATATTACGCACTTTCTCACTGTGTCATATGCGTGTCAAGATTTCTAGTAAGTTATAATGAAGGTCGCGAAAAGTAGATTATAGAAAATGACCTCAAAACTATGAATCCTGTGTTTAATTATTCATTGCTAAGAAAATTATTAAATTCGTTAGAATAAATAGCTACTACAGTATGACTATAAAAATTTGTTTTTTCAGAATAACTTTTTGAATATTCATAAACTCCAACAGTAATAAGTCCATCTGATTTTTTGGGTTTAAAATCGTTGTGAAAAATTTTACTTTTTTTTGTTTTATCATCAGGGTTGACTCTTTCCCAAGTTTCAAATTCGACACTATCTCCTAAAAAATTTTTTAAATCATTACTAATCTTTTTTTGAGTATCAAAGCAGTCTTTAATCTTGTAGTCACAAAATATTCTTCCAGATAGGCTGTAAATTATATATCTTTTATCTTTTAACTTTAATGTTATTCCAATATCATCGTATTGTTTGGTATCTTTGATTAAATAAAACCCCTCACCTGTACCCGCAGCAATTCTTATAAAGTCTGATTTATATTTAAATACATATTTGCTATTTAACTCTTTAATTATATTTTTTTCACTGAAATGATCCAGTAAACTATCTCCAATACTCATTCCTTCAATTTCAAAATTTCCAATATCATCAGCCTTAGTCAATGTTTGAAAATTTAGTGTTAAGATAAAAATTAATAATAATCTATTCATAACAAACATTTTCTCACTGTGTCGTGTATGTGTCAAGATTTAGTAAAAGTTCTAATTAAGTAATCGGAAAGTGAATTGTGGAAACTGACCATGGGCTTATAAGTCTTGCAATTGATTAATTATAACCATTGTTAATCCATTTTAATATTTCTTTACTATAAGAGCCAATATTAAAACTATCAACCCAATTTTTTTCTTTTGTAATTTTGCTGCTCCAGTCAGTACAGCTCATCCTAACGTGATCGTCATCATATTCTTCATTTAAAAGATAAGCTATTTGATATTCTTTAGAGTTTCCTGTTTTATCATATTGATGTTCGTTAATACCTGCATCAACTTTTTCAGAATTAATAAATAATTGATCAATTTCTTTGGAGACTTTATTCATTTTTATTTTGCATTTTTTGAAATCTAAAAATACAAATCCAATTACACCCTTTATAATATATTTTTTATCATTTCGTTTTAAATATATATCTAAACTATCATAATTTTTAAGATCACTAAATCCTGTAACATAATATTTGGAAGTTACTGATAAGTAATTTCTTAAATTTTTCTTAATTTCTCCTTTACTCATATAATCCAAGAGACTATCCCCAATACTCATTCCTTCTATCTCAAAGTCTTTAATATCATCAGCCTTAGTCCAGGATTGAAAACTAAAGATTAAAACAAATACAACTATAAATAATCTCATAACTACACTTTCTCACTGTGCTGTATATGTGTCAAGGTTTCGAATAGGTTGAAATTAGTTTTTTAAATTTCTTTGATTAAATCACCAAGCACGTGGTTATGCGTTCTATAGTTAATTTTTAGTAATTTGATAAAAAATTTGAAAATTCAACTGAATATAAAGAAACCTTTAATTCATCTCGCCAATCATTTTGGTCGGTCATTTCTTTACTCCAATCAGTGCAATAAATATTTATTGCACTTTTGTTTTCAAATTGGAAATCATTATAATACATTATAGATTTACCAGATTTATCATGCGAGCGCTTAGCTGACCCAGTTCGTTTATTAACATTATTACCAAAAATAGATTCAACCTCGTTAACAATTTTTTTCATTTTTTGTTTGCATCCGTCTATATTGTTGTGAAAAGTTAATACACCGGCTAATCCGTGGATTTTATAACTATTATCATAAGTAAATTGAATTCTATCGTATTCATCAGAATTATAAATTGCAACAGTACCCCATTTTTTATCACTATAAAAAAATTCAGTATCTTGTTTCAAAGATTTTTCAGTATAAAAATCTAATACACTATCGCCAATGTTGACTCCTTCCATTTCAAAGTCACTGATATCTTCAGCCTTAGTAATTGATTGAAAACTAAATATTAAGATTAAAACTAATAAAAAAATCCTCATGAATAATACTTTTCCACTACGCCTTATGTATGTCAAGATTAAGAGTAAGTTGAATTAATTGACTATAATTAGAAATCGGATCACAAGACCTGGGATTATGTGGGCAATCTATAATTAATTGTAGGCCTCATTTAACAACCATTTATAAAATTCACTTGTGTTTAATGCTACTGTTAATCTATCTTCTGCTCTCATTTCCTCTGACCAATTTGTACATATTACTCTAATATTATCACCATTTTCCAAAAAAAATGTTGTGCTAATCTCATAACTTTTTCCACTTTTATCTACCGATCTTTTGTACTCATCATCCTGAATTTCTACAACACCCCTTCCCAAAATAGAACTAATATCATTAACAATTAATTTTTTCTGAGGTTTGCATTTTTCAAAATTATTTTTAAAACTTATGTCGGCCATCATTGAATGGATTATATATTTGTTATCTTTTACCTCTATAGAAGCGGAAATTTGGTCATAGATTTCAGGATTTAGTTCAATTATAACTTCTTTATATTTTTTGCTCATTGGATAAAAAAAAGCTTCAGCATTATCAATTTTTTTTTTACTCATATAATCTAATAAACTGTCTCCAATGCTTATACCTTCAATTTCAATTTCTTTAATATCATCAGCCTTAGAAATTGTTTGCAAGACTAACGTTAGAGTCAAAATTAATATCAATCTTTGCATACTGAATGTTTTTCTCATTCTATTATTTATAAGCTCCTTTTAAGAAATTGTTATATTCTTTAGTTTTAATTTCTAATGAAAGATTATCAGACCATCCATAACTACTTGTTATTTCATTAGACCAATCTGTACATATAAGTGTTATTAAATCACCATTATTAAACCAATAATTAATTGCTTTAGTTTTACTGTTGCCAGTTTTGTCAAAAGAATGATTGTTTTGATTTGTTTCTCTTAATGTGTTTTTAAATATATCTGATAATTCATCATCTATTTGATTTTGTTTTTTGTAACATTTTTTTGCATTATCAATAAATATAGTCCCACTTATTGTTTGAATAGTAAATTTATTATCTTTTTTAAAAAAATCTATTGTTACATTTGTATAGGTTTTAAATGTTGGTTTTTTTCTTAATTCTGAGAGAACGTATATTTCTTTATAATCTTTTGGGAGATATTTATAATAATCGAGCATTAAATTATCCTCTATCTCTTCTTTACTAAAATAATCTAACAAACTATCTCCAATACTCATCCCTTCTATTTCAAAATCTCTTATATCGTCAGTTTTATCATCAGCTAAAACTGAAAAATTTATAATAATTATACTGATTAAGATTAATATTTTTTTCAATTATATTTTTTATTTTTTATTCTTTTTTTTAAAATATATCTATTTGATGAATTGTGTCTAGAACAATAAATCTCTGATTTTTAAAATAACTTTCCCATTTTTCCTTTGTTAAAAACGAATATATTCATTAAATCTTTTTTTACTTGTCCAACTTTTATTTTTTTTTTGGACAATGCTTTTTGTTGTCCAAAATTTTTTTTAAAGATGGACAAGAATTTTTTCTCAAGTGTAATTATATATGTGTCATGAATAACAACAAAAGGAGAAAAAAAATGACACAAGTAAAAACAAAAAAAAATACTGACAATTTTTCAGTTTTGCAAATCTTAGGAAGTTTACTTTTAGTATTTGCTGTAGCTGATTTTGCATTATCTTGGATGGGTATTAATTTAACTCAGTTTATGGGTCCTGCTTCTAGATTTTCACCAATTATCTTTGGTGTAATTGGATCTGCTTTAATGAACATAACAAAGGAGGATGGCTAATTTATTATTATCCCCCTGGTAACAGGGGGATAATAAGAGTGAATTATGAAATTAATATTTTCTTCAATTTCTAGATTGATTTTTTCTTACAGTAAATTTTTAGCAAGCTTAATTTTTTTAAGTTCAATTGGAACTTTTGTTCATAGTGCAGAAGCTTATACATATTTAAAATGTAATGATAGATACTACAGATTATCAGGTACTTATTTAAACAGTAATTATAATGTTAGAACAAAAAAATTTAAATATTCACATAAAATTCATGCTTATACTGAAAATTATATAGGTGTTGGATACAAAAAAATAGATCGTAATTCAGGAGAATATAAAGATAAAAACGGAAAAATTATTTGTATTATGAAAAAAATAACATTTAATGATTTACCTAAATTAGATACTGAAGGAAAATTGTTTTAATAAAAATGATTGATGTAATTTTGTTAGTTGATTTAATTAATTTAATAAGCATTTTCATTGATACTTTATAAAGGTGAGTTATTTTGAAATTTATTTATATACTTATAATTTCTTTATTTTTTATCTCATGTGATAATGTTCAGATATCAAATCCTAATGTAAAAAAATCAACAACTGGAATTTGTCACAAAAAAGATAGTCAATATTACAAGCAAACAAAAAACTTTGAAAGTTTTGATACAATTAAAGAGTGTTTATCTAGTGGTGGTCGTTTACCAAGGTAAATTTATAATTCTAATTTGCTATATTTTTTAGTAATATCTATTTATGTTTAAAAAATTATTTTTAATTACTCTAATATTTTTAGGGTTTATTTCCTTTGCACAATCGGAAACTTCTTGGATAAAAAAGAAAGATAAAACTGAAACTGTCAAAAAAGTTGATAAAGAAAAAACTACTTCTTGGATAAAAAAGAAAGAAGTTACAGAAAATAAAAAAAAAGTAAAAGAAAAGATTAAAGAATCTAAATCTTGGATTACAAAAAAAAGTAAAAAAAAAGTTAAAGATATTAAAGAAAAATTAAAAAAACATAAGTCTTTTGAAAAATTACCTAAAGGTGAATTTTATTTTGCTGGTTATATTGAACCTGTAGATAATGAAGAAATAAAATATGTGTATGGTTATATTAATTCAAATAAAAAATCAGAAACTTTTCAAGTAGGTAATAAATCTTTATATAGCAGAAGTGATGGAGTTGCTTATTTTGAAGATGAGTCCAACAGATGTGAAATTGATAGTTTTATTGGTGTTCTATTTGGAGATATAAAAGGCAAAGTTGTTTTAAAATGTAAAAATGGTCTTGATATCACTGGCGACTTTAAACAAGTTGGTATGACTGGAAAAGGTAATGGTGAAACGAGTGATGGTAATTTTGTAAAATTCAAATTTTTTAATACAAAAATTAATGCTATTGCAGAACTTGAAAATTATAGATCAGACAATGAATACGAAAAAACGATTGTAGAAAGACAAGCGCCTAATAAAAAAAAAGAAAAAATTTTACTTAATCCAAATGGAAATTATTATGCTCTTTTAATTGGTAATTCAAAATATACAAATGGTTGGTCAAGTCTAGACTCACCTGTAAATGATATTAACTCCATCAAAGCAGTATTAGATAAAAAATATGATTTTAAGAAAATCTTAACTGTGGAAAATGGAACTAAAAAAGATATTTATGCTGCATTTCAAAAATTATCAGAATTAACAACAACTAATGATTATGTTTTAATTTATTATTCTGGACATGGTCAAATTAAAGCGGAACAAGCATATTGGATACCCACCGATGGAAGTAAGAGCTGGGGAAGTGGTGATTGGATAAATATTTCTGAAATTGATATTTTTTTAACTGAAATTAAAGCACATCATTTGGCTGTATTAGTAGACTCTTGTTTTGTTGGATCAAAATTCAAAGGTATGAATATAATCGATGATATAGAGTTTTATGATGATGACAAAGCTCAGTATACAAAAAGTTTGAAATCTTCATTAAATTTAAGATCTAGATCTGTATTATCTTCGGGAACTAGCGGTGAGGTTTCTGATACAGTAAAAGGAACTGGTCATTCCAGATTTGCTTTATCCATAATAAATCAACTTAATGTATTTCATAAAAAATCCTATCCACTTGATCTTGAACAAATGGCTTATCTCATGAAAATTAATTACACAAAATTCCAAAAACCTTTCATGTATCATCCAGATACATGGCAACATGGTGGTGGAAATTTTATTTTTATTCCAAAAAAAAATCTTAAATGATTAAAATAGGAATTTATATACTTCTTGGTTTTTTATTTATCCATCAAGCTTCAGCTTTTGATATTAGGCAAGTCAATGATGCTAAAGTAATGTCTAAAGCTTCATATGCTGTAAATGATACTAATTTAATTGATGATGAAAACGCAGAAAATCTCTTGGATAATGTAAAAAATTTAAATGATGCATTAACAGAAAAACAAAAAGATATACAAAATAATAATAAAGATAGAAGTCAACCTAAATATAAAGGAGCTGGTGACATTTTTGAAATTTTTTCAAAAAGCGTTGTTTATATAGGTAATAGAAAGAATAATAGAATAAATGGAGTAGGTTCTGGATTTATAATAAGTCAACAAGGAAAATTAAAAATTATAACTAATTGGCATGTCATAGATGGAGCTGATAGCTTAAGTGTTTGGATTGAACCAGACAAAGAAGTTGATGAAAATTTTTTAATTACAAAAATTGATTCATATTCTGCCAAATTAATTAAGGTAAATAAAACAAAAGATTTAGCGATGCTTGAGGTTGAAGAATTACCGATAAAAATAGAACCAGTTACTTATGGAAAATTTTCTAAAAAATTAATTGGAAAAAATGCCTATGCTATTGGTCACCCTAAGGGACATTTATGGACTTTTACACAAGGAATGATAAGTCAAGTAAGACCAAATTATAAGTGGCCTTATAAAGGATCAAGACACCAGGCAGATGTGATTCAAATACAAGTCCCAATTAACCCTGGTAATTCTGGTGGACCTCTATTTAATGAAAATAAAGAATTAATAGGTGTAAATACTTTTACAAGTGATGGAGAAAATTTGAATTTTGCTATAGCTATTAGTGATGTAGTCAAATTTATTAATGAGAAACCAAAACCATTAAAAAAGAAAAAAAGTAAATATATTCAAAAAAAAGAAAAAGGTAATACTTGGATAAAGAAAAAGAAAAAGAAAAACTCTGAAAAAGGATCGATTGATTTATCTAATGCAAAAGAAGTTGATTTAAATAAAAATGGAATAATAGATACATGGTTAATAGACGATAATAATAACGGAATTTATGAAAAAGCTTATCATGATCAAAATGAAGATGGAATAATTGAAGTTGTTGGAATAGACAAAAATGAAGATGATAATTTTGAAATAATCTTAATTGACACTAATAATAATGGTAATCCTGATGAGGCAGAAATTGATGATAATGAAGATGGTAAAACTGATGTAATAGCCTATGACTTCAATGAAGATGGAGAATGGGATAAGTTTGAAAACGTCTAACTTATTTTTGATCTACAGTAATTTTAATTTTCATAATTTTATCTTCTAAATTTTTGATTGCTTCCATTATTTCTTTTTTTTCTAATTTTGAAATATCTATTCCTCGATCACTTTTTTGATCCTCAGCTAACTTTACAACTTCTATCAATTTTCCATGTAAGATTGTTGATTTAACAAGTAATTCATCAATATCATTATTTTTATGAGAACTTGAATTTTCAAATTCATTAATCACTATATATTCATGCGCATCATATAGTGGTGGTGCTTTACCTTTTTTAATACAAGCTAAATCAAGTTTAATAGAGTCGTTATGATCAATTTGTTGTTGTAGATCGGGATTACTACATTTTCTTAAATATGAAGAGCCTTTACCAATGGCCTCTTGAATTTCTTCTTCATTTAATATCTTTAAAACCTGCATAATCCCATTCTCAATAGATGCTGTTTTTCTGATTTTAGCCATAATATTAATTCTTTAATTTACATCTTTATTATAAATAATTAAATTAAATTTGTGAAAATTAAAAATATAATTAGATTTATTTTGTTTTTATTAGTGTTGAATAAGGCACTCTTTTTTTCATCAATCTCATTTTCAGATGAGTACATCTGTGAAAATAAAACAATAGATTATCTAATCAATAACGACCCTAGGAATACAGAGTATAATGAGACAAGAAATGATGCTGGAATTCATTTTGATTTTGATTGGAATGGAAAAGATTTAATAATTATTAAAAGAAATAAAAAAAATTATCCAATAGTGAGATATTCGTTATTTGATAGTAAAAATTTTGAAACTTCAAAAACAGCTATAATAAAAATAAATAATCAAGATTTATCTAAACTATCGGATAACGAGTTAACAAAACTTACTTATTTAAGTGGTGAAAATAATTATGAAATTGATAATGGTAAATCTATTTCAATTTTATCAAGACCTTACAAATTTAATAATTTTAAATTAGAAAACTTTGACATTTTAAGTATTCAAAATATCGATACAAATATTGGTATATTAGAAATGTCATTTAATTCTAAATTTACAAATGTTAGAAAAGACTTGCTTAAAACTTTAAAAGGAACAGATCTCTTTAGCGATCAATTAATAAATATATGTCGTGAAGCTAGAGATAAAAATAATTGGCCTTTAGAAACAGTTAAATTTGAAGAATTTAGATATGATGCAGATGTTAGAGAGGGATTAAAAAATAAAGAAATTCTAGTAAATCCTGTTTTTCAAATTACTATTGATGATGATTTGTTAAGAACTCTAAGAACAGAAAAAGGAGTTGGTTTTTTTAGGCAGTCGTTCGATTTTAGGAACTTTCCTTTTGATACTCAAAAACTTATCATAAGAATTAAAACTGGAGTTAAAAATTTTACAAATCGTAATTTTGAAAATGATAAAGACATTGGTACTATCACTTTTATTTCCCCAAAGTCTGGTGTATTTGTTAATCTAGAAAATTTTATAAAACCTGAGGTAAATAAACTTAAGGCTTGGAAAATTCCTAATAATGGTATTTCTGTAAAAAGTAAAGTTTTATACGGTAATGAATGGAATATTTATAATCAAGAAATTGAGGATGTTGAAGAAAATGTTTTAGATATTGAAATTATAATACAGAGAAATTTTGCACATTATTTATGGAAGATAATGTTACCAGTTTTTTTAATCCTTTGTGTTGCTTGGTATGTTCTTTGGATACCTACAGAAAAATATGAAGTAAGATTAAATACTTCTATAATAGCTTTGTTGGCTTTAATTGCTTACAATTTTGTTTTTCAAGATGATATTCCAAAACTGCAGTATTTAACTGATATGGATAGATTTATATTATTATCATATATATTTTGTTGTATTCCTGTTTTTTTAAGTATCGCCTTTAGCAAATTCATATCTAAAAACCAAATTAAAGTGATGAAAATAAATCGAATAATAAAAATTTGGGGGGGGATTATTTATCTTTTATTAACTGCACAAATATTTTATAGTTATTGATATGAACTTTGGACAATCAATATCTTACTGTTTTTCAAACTATTTTAATTTTAATGGTCGTGGATCAAGATCAGAATATTGGTGGTTTGTTTTGTTTTGTTTGATTTTAGAATTTGGAGGAAGTGTTTGGGATGCTTCAATGGGTGATACAAGCGGCAACGGATTTATGTACTGGATTGCTGTAGCTGCAACTTTTTTTCCAAGTATAGCTGCTGCTGCTAGAAGACTACATGATGTTAATAAATCAGGATGGTGGCAACTAATTGCATTTACTATTATAGGATTGATACCATTAATCATTTGGCTAGCTAGTGTTGGTGAAAAAAAGAAAAATAAATACGGTCAACCAATTAAACTAAGGTAGATAAAATAATCAATTTCTAACTGATTTTCTAAATTCCCAAGGAAATTGGAATTCTGTTTGCCATAAACCAAGTTTATTTGTTTTAGCATACTCTTCATCTTCAACAAACTTCTTAGAATATCTTCTATAAGCAAATGCATATCCACTTCTAACTAGATATTTAGATAAACTCTCTTCTTTGACAAAACATTCTGCTAAAATTCTATTATATTGGTCAGCTTCGTCTTCTTTGATGCAGGAAACTATATTGTTATTTATTTTTTCAATAAGAATAATTTTTGACCAATAACCACAATAAACTTTTACTTTATCAAAAGTACATTGCTGTTTTTTTCCACGATAATAAATCTCCGGTGAGTCTATCCCTGAAAATCTTATTTTATTACCACTAATTTTGATACTATCACCATCTGTTACAATAGCTTTGCCCGAGATAACATTGTTTTCATTAGATCTAACGTCATTATAAGTTAGAAAAAAAAATATTAGACAGGTGCTAATAGCTAAAAAGAGCTTTATTTTGCTTAAATACATTGTTTAAAAAATAACCAATAAATATTAATAGCGCAATTCCCATTAACCAATTGGTGACCATTATTGTGTAAAAAATATCCTCATAATCCCCTCCTCTAATATTAATTACATACCACAGGCTCAAAAAAGGAAACGCTGTTAATCTCATTATACTTAAATAAAGACTATAAAGAGGTTTTTTAACCGCTTGAAATACAGCTGTAGTAATAAAAAATGCTGGGTATATAGGCCCTATTAATGCTGCTACTTTTAAATAGATAGCACCGTGTTTTATAGCTTCTTGATTGTCTGTAAATAAAGATACAAAAAACTCTGCACCAAAAAATAATATTATTCCTGCTACTATCATAAAAGAACATCCAAAAAACAAAGCTTTAGTGTACAATTCTCTTATTCTATCAAAGGCTTTAGCTCCGAAGTTTTGACCTCCTATAGATAGAACAGCAGTATTTAAACCAATAACTGGTAATAAAAAAACTTGTTCAACTCTTAAAGCAGCACCGTATCCTGCAGTAGCTAAATCACCAAACTGACCAATGAAATATAAGATATTAAATATACCAACTCCAATAAACAACATGCTAAACATAACAGGGACCGACTGCCTTGTTAAAGGATTTAAATATTTAAACTTAGGAATAAAACATACTAATTTTAAGTATTCTCTAATTTTACAATTATTAACTTTATAGGCTAAATAAATTGTTCCGATCAGTTGCGAAATTACCGTTGCTATAGCAAGTCCAGCTATACCAAAAGCAGGAATTATTCCATATCCCCATATAAAAAGAGGGTTTAAAAAAATATTTAAGAAAAAACTAAATATTAAAACATTTCTATAACTTTTAGTGTCACCTTGAGCATTTAAGGTTCCATTCAAAGAAATCTGAATTAAAACAATGAAAGTTCCATAGAATATGATGTCCAAATATTCTCTAGTTAATTTTATTCCATCAGCGTCTGATCCCATAATACCTAGAAGATAATCTGATGCATTTAAACCAAAAATTGTTACCAATACTGAAATTACTAAAGCAAAAATTAAAGATTGTGCAATATACATAGATGCAACTCTCTCTTTTTTTTCACCGATGGAATTACCAATCATTGCATTAGTAGCAGCACCTATTCCAACTCCAACAGCAATTATAGTAAAGTAAATTGGAAATGACTTAGCTATTGCACCTATTGCTTCTGCTGAGATTTTTCCTGCAAACCAAGTATCAACTAGATTATAAAATGTTTGAAAAAGAGATCCTACACTTGCAGGTATTGTGACTTTACGAAGTAAAAACCATATTGGATCTTTAGTAAGCTTGTATGAAGTAGACAAAAATATCCTTATTTAAATTCTTTTTGAAAAATATATTTTTTTCCAGATTGTTTTGCTTTGTATACCTGACTTTGTCTCATTCTAAAACGTGATTTTTGTGACTCAGTTAAGTTGTTATGGCAGTTTGGACAGGAAACCCCTTCTTCAAATTTTTTAGATCTTTTGTCTTTTGTTGAAATTGGCTCTCTACACCCACTACAAATAGAATATGACCCTATTTTTAAACCGTGTTTAAGGCTAATTCTGTTATCAAAAACAAAACACTCACCCTTCCACAAGCTTTCTTTTTTCTTAATTTTTTTGAGATAATTTAAGATCCCACCATTTAGTTGATATATATTTTTGAAACCCTTCTTTTTTAGATATGCTGAAGTTTTTTCACAACGTATTCCTCCAGTACAAAACATTGCCACAGGTTTGTTTTTTTTTAGTTTATTTAAGTATTTAGGAAAATCTTTAAAATTATTAACATTTGGATTTACTGATTTTTTGAATGTTCCAACTTTGTATTCAAATGGTTTTCTAGTATCAATAATGTGTGTGTCTTTATCTTTAATTAGTTTATTCCATTCTTTTGGATCTAAATGAGATTTAATATTTCTTTTTTTAGAATCTAATATGAAATTCATTGGAACAACTTCCTTTTTAATTTTTACTTTGGGTTTATGAAATGGTTGGAATTTAGATTTAGACTCGTTGTTATTATCAAAGTATTTAAATGAAAATAAAAATTTAAGTCTTTTAATTGTTTTATCTATATCTTTGATATGACCAGAAATAGTCCCGTTTAATCCTTCTTTAGCAATGATTATAGTTCCTCTTATATTATTTGATGTAAGAAATTTTTGTAGAAGAGCTTTGTTTTTTTTTAAAGATTTAATCTTAATAAATTTATAAAAGCCAAAAACTTTAAACATTATAAAACTCTACAAATAGTCATTCCATCACCCAATGGTATAATAATTTGTTCTACTCTTTTATCTTCTGATACAAATTTATTAAATTCTCTAATAGAGACTGTAAATTCATCGTTATTTTTTTCATCAACTACTTCACCGTGCCATAAAACATTATCTATTATAATTAACCCTCCTTGATTAAGCATTCTTAAAGATTTTTCATAATATTCTTTATAATTCATTTTATCTGCATCTATAAAAACCATATCAAATTTTTTATCTTTTAATTCTTCTAAACTCTTAAGTGCTGGTTTAATTATGGTTTTAATTTTATGAGATTGATTTGCTTTTTTAAAAAAGCTTAGTGCTATTTTATTAGTTTCATCATTTTTATCTAATGCAATTAATTTTCCATCATCTGGTAAAGCAAGTGAAATTGAAAGTGCACTAAGTCCTGTAAAAGTTCCTATTTCAAGTACATTTTTAATATTAGAAACCTTTATCATTAAATGTAGAAACTGACACTGAGTAGGATCAACTTGCATTCTTTTAATGTCTCCCAGTGATTTATTGTAATTAATTATTTCTTCTTGAACTGGATTTAGCTTTAGACCAAAATCATTAATATAATTTTGTAATTTCTCGGTAATATCAAGGTTTGCACCCATTGAGTTAAAGCTTTTTCTTTAATATCTCATTTATTAATTGAGGATTAGCTTTACCACCAGACGCTTTCATTGCCTGTCCAACAAAAAATCCAAATAGTTTTTCCTTACCTTGTTTATATTCAATGGCTTTATCTCTGTTGTCATTAATAATCTTATCTATTAGAGCCTCTAGTGCTTTGGGATCACTTTGTTGTTTCAATCCTTTTTCTTCAACAATTTTTTGAGGGTCCTGATCTCCATCCATCATTAATTCAAATACTGTTTTAGCTATTTTTCCTGAGATTGTTCCATTTTTAATTAAGTTCACTAGTATTGCCAAATTCTTTGCACTTATAGGACTTTGAGAGATTTCCAAATTTTTATTATTTAAAACAGCAAACAACTCACCAGTAATCCAGTTGACTGCTAATTTTATATCCTTATTTTTTCCCATCTTAGTCACAACTTCTTCAAAATATTTTGCTGTTTCAATATCTGAGACTAAAATATTTGCTTCATATGATGATAGTTTAAACTCTTCTATAAATCTCTTCTTTTTATCATCTGGTAATTCAGGTATATCAGTTTTAAGTAGATTTATGAATTCATCGGAAACTTCTAATGGTAATAAGTCTGGATCTGGAAAATATCTATAATCATGAGCATCTTCCTTTGATCTCATAGATCTTGTTTCATTTTTTTTTGTGTCAAATAATCTTGTTTCTTGATCAATTGATTTGCCTTCTTCTATTAAATCAACTTGTCTATTAGCTTCATATTCAATAGCCATTTGCATAAATTTAATTGAGTTTACATTTTTGATTTCACATCTTGTTCCAAATTCTTTTGATCCCTTTGTTCTAACTGAAACATTTACATCAGCTCTTAATGATCCTTCTTGCATATTTCCATCACATGTATCTAAATATCTCATTATTGATCTTAGTTTCTTAATATACACACTCACTTCATCAGGAGATCTTAGATCAGGTTTGCTTACTATTTCCATTAAAGCTACTCCAGATCTATTTAAATCTACAAAAGTATTTTGTGGGTCTAGATCATGAATACTTTTTCCTGCATCCTGTTCTAAATGCAATCTTTCTATGCCAACTTCTTTCTGACCTTCGGGCATATCTAAAATAACTTTACCCTCTCCTACTATTGGATCTTTAAATTGAGAAATTTGATACCCTTGAGGTAAATCTGCATAAAAATAATTTTTTCTATCAAATACTGAACGATTATTGATTTTTGCTTTAAGACCAATGCCAGTTTTAATTGCTTGTTTTATACAAAATTCATTTATTACAGGTAGCATTCCTGGAAATGCTGCATCAACTAAGCTTACTTGGGTATTTGGTTCAGCACCAAATTTAGTTGACGATGTTGAAAATAATTTTGATTCTGAGGTGACTTGTGCATGTACTTCTAATCCAATTACAACCTCATATTGATTATCTTTTCTGTTAATTAGATATTCTGATTTATTTTTACTCATTTAATCCACCAATCAGTTATCTTATTTTTAAAATTAATCTTTTCTTCCATTGCATATGCAATGTTTAGTATATTTTGTTCATCAAAAGCTTTACCAATTATTTGTAAACCTAATGGATATCCTTTGGCATCATGACCTGCTGGAATAGAAATTCCAGGTAAACCAGCTAAATTAACTGGTACAGTAAAGATATCATTTAAATACATTGATACTGGATCATCTTTCTTCTCTCCGATTTTAAATGCTGAGCTCGGTGTTGAAGGAGTTAATATTGCATCAACCTTTTTATATGCCTCATCAAAATCATTTTTAATCAATTTTCTAACTTTTTGAGCTTTAAGATAATAAGCATCATAGTAACCAGATGACAAAACATAAGTTCCAATCATTATTCGTCTTTGAACTTCTGCACCAAAACCTTCTGACCTAGTTTTTTCATACATTTCTGTAAGGTTCTCTCCTCCTTTAGCTCTAAATCCATATTTTACACCATCATATCTAGCTAAATTAGATGAGGCCTCTGCTGGTGCTACAATATAATAAGTTGGCAAGGCGTAACTTGTGTGAGGAAGTGATATATCTAATATTTCTGCTCCACAGTCTTTTGCATACTGAATACCTTTTTGCCAAAGTTCTTCAATTTCTTTTGGCATTCCATCAACTCTGTATTCTTTTGGTATTCCAATTTTTTTACCCTTAATATTTTTTGATAATTCTTTACTGTATTCATTTCTTTTAAAATCAATTGAAGTAGAATCTTTAGGATCATAGGTGCTAATTACTTCTTGAAGTAACGCACAATCTTTTACATTCTGCGCCATAGGACCTGCTTGATCTAGAGATGATGCAAATGCAACTATACCGTATCGTGAACAACTTCCATAAGTTGGTTTAAGACCTACTGTTCCCGTAAAAGAAGCTGGTTGTCTAATTGAACCACCTGTGTCTGTTCCAATAGTTATTGGAGTTAATTGACCAGCAACTGCTGATGCTGAGCCTCCTGAAGAACCTCCAGGGACTAAATTTTTATCAATTGGATTTTGAACATTACCAAAGAAACTAGTTTCATTCGATGATCCCATTGCAAATTCATCACAATTTAGTTTTCCAAGAAGTATGGCTCCTTCATTCCAAATATTTTGTGTAACAGTAGACTCATAAGTAGGCACAAAATTATTCAAAATTTTACTTCCAGCAGTTGTGCGAATACTGTCTGTACAAAACAAATCTTTAACTGCCATAGGTATACCTGGTAACTTTAGTTGAAGATTGGGTTTTTGATCAAATTTTTTAGCTTTTTCTAATGCAGATGAATAATCTTCAGTAATGTATGCATTTAACTCTTTAGATTTTTCAGACCTATTAATAAAAGCTTTTGTAACTTCTTCTGAGGATAATTTTTTATCTTTTATGTTTTTAACTAATTCTGAAAGTGATTGTTTTGTAATATCTGACATTATTCAATAACCTTTGGTACAACAAAATAATCTTCATTATCTTGAGGTGAATTTTTTAATATTTGTTTACGAATATCTTCACTTTTAATCTCATCAGATCTTAATTTAAGAGTAGTTTCAGCAACAGATGTCAGGGGCACAACGTTGTCTGTTTTTAATTCATTAAGTTTTTCGATGAATTTGAAAATTGAGTTTAAATCACCAGCTAATTTCTCTGCTTTTTGTTCATCAACTGATATCCTTGATAGTTTAGATATATGCTTTATTGTTTTAAGATCTATGCTCATATGATATTTAAATATGACGCAAACTACCACTTAAGTTTAAATTATACAATATGATCACCTTAGAGGAATTCAAAAAAAAACAGTTAGATAAGTCTAGATTAATAGGTTTAGATCTTGGCTCTAAAAGAATTGGTGTGTCGATATGTGATGAAAAACAATTAATTGCTACACCATTTAAAACTATTAATAGAACCACTGCTAAAGAGCTCATAAATGAACTTAAAATTATAATTGAAGAAAATAATATTAAAGGGATTATTATAGGAAATCCTCTGAATATGGATGGATCATCAAGTAGCTCGACTCAGTCTGTAAAAGATACCTCTGACAATATAGAAAAAAGTATTGATATACCTATTTGTCTGTGGGATGAAAGATTATCAACTGTTGGAGCTTTCAATTTATCTAGTCAACTTGATGTTAATGTAAGTAAAAGAGAAAAAAAAATAGATGAAAATGCTGCTGCATTTATATTGCAAGGTGCAATAGATTTTTTAAATAATTAATACTTGCTATTATAGAGGTTTATAGTTATAGAGTTGGTTTTAATGGCAATTAAAACCGATAAAGCTGTTAAAATTTCCCAAAAACATCTGTTAGGTATTCAAGATTTATCGATCAATGATGTTAATTTGATATTAGATGAAGCTCAATCTTTTATAAAGCTAAACCAAAGTAAAAATAAAAAAATTGATACACTTAGAGGTAAGACTCAAATAAATCTATTTTTTGAACCCTCAACTAGGACGCAAAGTTCATTTGAACTAGCGGGTAAAAGGTTGGGAGCAGATGTCATGTCAATGAATATGGCTAATTCAGCTATCAAAAAAGGTGAAACGTTAATAGATACAGCAATGACTTTAAATGCCATGCATCCAGATATTATTGTTGTAAGGCACCAAGACTCAGGTGCTTGTAACTTGCTATCTCAAAAAGTTAATTGTTCCGTTTTAAATGCAGGTGATGGCCGAAGAGAACATCCTACTCAAGCGCTATTAGATGCTTTAACAATTATAAATAGGAAGAAAAAAATTGAAGGTCTTAAAATAGCAATTTGTGGTGACATCCTTCATTCAAGAGTTGCGAGATCAAATATTTATTTACTTAATATGCTTGGTGCTGAAGTAAATATTATAGCACCAACAAATTTAATGCCAAAAGAAATAGAGAAATTTGGTGTAAATACTTTCACCGATATGAATAAGGGTTTAAAAGATTGTGACATCGTTATGATGTTACGGTTGCAAAATGAAAGAATGACTAGCTCGTTCCTTTCATCAAACAGGGAATATTATGAATATTACGGTTTAACTCCAAACAAGTTGGAGCACGCTAAACCTGATGCTTTAATTATGCATCCAGGCCCAATGAATAGAGGTATTGAAATTGATACAATATTAGCAGACGACATTAATAAAAGTGTAATTAAAGAACAAGTTGAACTTGGAGTGGCAGTAAGAATGGCTTGTTTAAAAATGTTTTGTATATAGATGAAAAAACAATATTTTATAAACGCTAATATAATTGATCCTTTTAACTCAATTAATGAAAGTGGTGGTTTAATTATTGGAGAGGATGGCAAAATTGAAGCTGTTGGAAAAAAAGTTAATACAAATAATCTTCCTACAAGAGAAAAACCAATTGATTTAAAAGGAAAATATATATTTCCTGGACTTGTTGATATGCGAGTTTTTGTGGGTGAGCCAGGTTACGAATATAAGGAAAATTTCAAAACTCTTAGCAATGCTGCTTTATCAGGTGGTGTTACCTCAGTGGTTACAATGCCTAATACAGATCCAATTATAGATAATGTTTCAATTGTAGATTTTTTAAAAAGACGAGGAAGAGATAAATCTAAGATTAATATTTTTCCCTGTGCGTCTCTAACAAAAAATATTGAGGGCACTAACATGACAGAATTTGGTTTATTACAAAAAAAAGGAATAGTCGCATTTACGGACGGTATTAAAACAATTCAAAACCCAAGACTAATGTCCAGAATAATGAACTCTGCAAAAGACCTTGGCTGTCTAATAATGCAGCATGCTGAAGACTACGAACTGGCAAAAAACGGTATGATAAATTCAGGGATAATTGCTTCAAAATTAGGTTTATCTGGAATACCAGAAATTGCTGAAAGAATTTTAATTGAAAGAGATTTAACTTTATTAGAAAAAGTTAAATGTAGATATCACATATCTCAATTGTCCTCACAAAAATCTATTGATGTGATTAAACAAAGAAAAGAAGTAGTTAAATTTACTTCAGGAGTGTCTATAAATAATCTCTCATTAAATGAAAATGATATAGGTGACTTTAGAACTTTTTTAAAATTATCTCCTCCTTTAAGAAGAGAGGAAGATCGTGAAGCATTAGTTCAAGGGTTAAAAGATGAATTAATCGATGTTATCGTTTCAGATCATAAACCAGAAGATGAAGAGTCAAAAAGATTAACCTTTTCTCAAGCTGCGACTGGAGCTTCTGGAATAGAAACTCTTCTTTCTTTAAGTTTAGAACTTTATCATAATGGATCTCTTAAATTAGAAACCATAATAAAGGCACTAACATCTAATCCAGCCAAATTACTTAAAATTAATAAAGGCAATCTTTCAATTGGAAATGATGCTGACTTATGTATTGTTGATATAGATAAACCGTGGATTGTAAAAAAAGAAAAATTAGTTTCAAAGTCTAAAAACACCTCTATAGAAGACAAAAAACTTCAAGGCAAGGTAACTAATACCTTTGTAAAAGGTAAGGAATTATTTAAAATATAGTAATGGAATACTTAATTGTAGGTATAGCATCATACCTAATGGGATCTATTCCATTTGGTTTAATCTTAACAAAAATTTTTTTAAAACAAGATATTAGAAATATAGGTTCTGGTAATATTGGAGCTACAAATGTCTTGAGGGCTGGAAATAAACTTATTGGATATTTAACTTTAGTACTTGATATAACTAAAGCTATAATCCCTGTGATTTATGTAAAGATTAATTTTCCTGAACTAATATACATTGCTTCATTATGTGCTTTTTTAGGACATGTATTTCCAATATGGCTCAAATTTAAAGGTGGTAAAGGAGTTGCTACTTATGTTGGAATATTGTTTTCAATAAACATTTTGTTGGGTATTGTTTTCATATCATCTTGGATAATTATTTTTTTATTAAGTAGATACTCTTCACTTTCATCGATAATTGCTTCTTTATCAGTGCCTATTTATCTTTTGATAATGGATAATATAAATAACCTCATTTTTTTTATAATAATGTTTGTTTTAATTTTTTTCACACATAGAGAAAATATTAAAAGACTGAAAAACAAAGAAGAAAGTAAGTCACAAATTTATTAAATTGACTATCAGACTCTTTTAAGTAGTTTGTTAAATTATGAATCTGGTCATAGTTGAAAGTCCTGCTAAAGCTAAAACAATAAATAAATATTTAGGTGATAATTATACTGTCTTGGCAAGCTATGGTCATATAAGAGATTTACCGTCTAAAAATGGATCGGTAGATCCTGAGCAAAATTTTAAGATGGAATGGGAAGTTGATAGTTTTTCAAAAAAATATCTAAAAGAAATTACTGATGCTGCAAAAGAATCCTCTAAGATTATTTTGGCCACTGACCCAGATCGTGAAGGAGAAGCGATTGCTTGGCATGTAAAGGAATATTTAAATGAAAAAAAACTTTTAAAAGATAAGCAAATTGAAAGAGTTGTTTTTAACGAAATAACAAAAAAAGCGGTAACTCATGGAATTGAAAATCCTAGACAAATTGAACCTTTATTAGTTGATGCTTATATGGCTAGAAGAGCACTAGACTATTTAGTTGGATTTAATATCTCACCAATACTATGGACAAAACTACCTGGTTCTAAATCTGCTGGAAGAGTCCAATCTGTTGCTTTAAAATTAATTACTGAACGTGAACATGCAATTGAATCTTTTCAGCCTGATGAATTTTGGACATTAACCGTAAATTTTCAAAATGATAAAAATGATAAGATATCTTCAAGCATCTCACAACTTAATGGAAAAAAAATAGAAAAATTTTCTTTTAAAAATAAAAATGATGTAGACGATGCAATTTCAGAAATCAAAAATAAAAAATTTCAGATTACTGATATTTCGTCTAAAGTAATAAGTAGAAACCCATCTGGTCCTTTCACAACTTCTACGCTTCAACAGGTTGCTTCAAGCAGACTAGGTTTTGGTGCTTCAAGAACAATGCAAATTGCACAAAAATTATATCAAGGTATTGAAATTGATGGAGAAACAATTGGTTTAATTACCTATATGAGAACAGATGGTACAAATTTATCTGCTGATGCAATTTCAGATTTTAGAGATTTCATAAAGAATGAATATGGTGAAGAGTACGTACCAGAAAATCCTTTAAATTATTCTGGTAAAAAAGCTAAAAATGCCCAAGAGGCTCATGAAGCTATAAGACCAACTGATATTACTAGATCACCTGACTCAGTTAAAAAGTATTTAAGTCTGGACCAACAAAAACTATATAATTTAATTTGGAGTCGAGCCTTATCTTCTCAAATGGAAACAGCAAAATTTGATAGAAATACAATTACAATTTCTTCAGAAGATAATCAAACAATCTGCAAAACAAGTGGTTCTGTTTTAAAATTCGATGGATACTTGAAGGTATTTCCAAGTCCAAATAAAGATGATGATGAGGAAATACTTCCAAAAATGTCAAAAGGACCAATTAACATTGAGGCACTTCTTGATGAACAACATTTTACACAACCACCTCCAAGATACTCGGAAGCTAGTCTCGTAAAAAAATTAGAAGAACTTGGCATAGGAAGACCATCAACATATGCGAGTATAATTTCAACAATAGCTAATCGAGGATATGCTGAAATAGTTAATAAAAGATTTTTTCCTACAGATAGAGGAAAGCTTATTTCAGCCTTTTTGGAAAAATTATTTTCTAAATATGTTGATTATAATTTTACAGCTGGATTAGAAGATCAGCTTGATGAAATTACATCAGGTAAAGAAAGCTGGATAAAAGTTTTAGAAATGTTTTGGAAAGATTTTAATACTAACGTTTCTGAAGTTAAGGAAAAAAGAACAAGAGAAGTTTTAGATTTATTAAATGATAGTTTGGGTACTTTAATTTTTGACAAAGACAAAGATGGTAAAGTTGTTAGAAAATGTCAATTATGTGAAACAGGATCTCTTAGTTTAAAAAATAGTTTTAGAGGAGGAGCATTTATTGGTTGCTCAAATTATCCTGAATGCAAATTTACAAGACCATTATCTAAGGCAAAAGCAGCAGCTCAATCTCAATTAGCAGAACCTAAATTTATTGGCAAACATGAAAATGGAAACGATATTTTTTTAAAAAATGGGAGATTTGGACCTTATCTTCAATATGAAAAATTGCTGGAAACAATAACAGATGAAAAAATTTTAAAGAAAAAAAAGAAAACCAAGAAAAATAAAATAAATGTTAACGAACTTTTAAAAAATGTTTCAATTCCTAAAGGCTTAGAATTAGAAAGTATCGATTTGGAAAAAGCTAAATTTTTATGCTCACTACCAAAGTCTCTAGGAACTAATCCTGAAAATCAAAAAGAAATTATATTAAATACAGGAAGATTTGGTCCCTACTTAAAATGTGAAAATAAATCTGCAAGAATTGAAAATATAGAGGATTTATTTTCGATAGGGCTTAACAGAGCTATTACTTTAATCGCTGAAGCAAAACCTGGTAGAATGTCATCTTCAATTATTAAAGAATTAGGTGAACATCCAGAAGATAAGAAACCTGTAAGAGTAATGAAGGGTCAATATGGACCTTATATTAAATACAAATCCGTAAATGCAACTATACCTGAAGAAAAAGACCCTACAGAACTTACAATGGAGGAAGCGTTGATTTTAATTGAGAAAAGAAGAGAATACGATAAAAGTAAAAAAAATAAAAAAAGGAAAAAATGATAAAAAAAATTTCATCTATATTGTTTATTTTAATTTTTACTGGTTGTGCGGGCATTAAAGATAAAATGCCAACTAGAAAAGCATGTACTGGTGAAAAAGATACAATTGCAGACATCTTTTGTAAAAAAGATTAGATTATTCTAAAATGAGTTCTGAAAAAAGAATCAAAGAATTAAGTATAAAATTACCAGAAGCTAAAGCACCGGTTGGTAATTATGTGGCTACCAAAATAATTGGTAAATTACTTTACATATCAGGACAAATTTCAATAGATGAAAAAGGAGAATTAATTAAAGGTAAGGTTGGAAAAGATTTAGATACTGACCAGGCTTACCAAGCAGCAAAAAGATGTGGTCTGAGTATTATTTCTCAAGTTAAAAAAGTATGTGATGATGATTTATCAAAAGTAAAATCATGTGTAAAATTAACAGGTTTTGTAAACTCTATTGATACCTTTACTGAACAACCCAAAGTAATTAATGGAGCTTCAGATTTGATGGCTTCAATTTTTGGTGATGCAGGAATGCATACTAGGGCCGCTGTTAGCACTAATAGTTTGCCACTAGGTGTAGCAGTTGAAATAGATGCAATTTTTGAATTAAATTAATTTATTTAAATCCTCTACCTACGCTAAAATATTTAAGATTTTTTTTAATCATTTCTTGTGGAGAATATAAATTTCTCATATCAAAAATTATAATTTTTTTGTTTTTAACTAATCTTTTAAAATCTAATGATTTAAAATCATTCCATTCAGTATGAATTATTACCAAGTTAGATTTTTCTAAACAGTTTGATATCGATTTAGCATTTCTTACATTCTTATAATTTTTAAATTCTTCCTTGAAACCTGTGGGATCATAGTATTGAACTTTAGCACCTTTTCTAGACAACTCAGGTATCATTTTTAAACTTGATGAGTCTCTCATATCATCTGTATTTGCTTTAAAGGTAACACCTAAAAAACTAATCTTTTTATTCTTTATTTTATTATTTAGAATCCCATAAATTCTTTTTAATAACAAATTTGATCTATCTTTATTTGATTTTATAACTGATTTAATAATTGATAAATTTGTTTTAAATTTATCTGCAGTTGAAATTATAGCTTTTGTATCTTTAGGAAAACACGAACCACCATAAGCAGGGCCAGCTCTTAAAAATCGGCTACCTATTCTTTGGTCTAAACCCATGCCTATTGAAATATCATCTACATTAATGTTTGTTTTTTCACATAAATTAGCAATTTCATTTATAAATGTAATTTTTGTCGCAAGAAATGCATTTGATGCGTATTTAATCAATTCAGCAGCTCTTCTAGATGTATTAACATATTTTGCACCTTTGGCAATTAAGGGAGAATATAAATTTTTTAAAATTTTATTCGATTTTTTATCGTTAGAACCAACAATTATTCTATCAGGATAAACAAAATCTCTTATTGCTTCACCTTCTCTTAAAAATTCTGGATTAGAGACTACTGCAAATTTATTCTTTGAATTTTTTGTTAATAAAATTTTTTCGATCTCATCTCCAGTAGTTACTGGTACAGTTGATTTGGTAATTATAATTTTAAATTTGTTTAAAGATTTAGATAGATCTTTAGCAACGCCATATATCTGTCTTAGATCAGCACTACTACCACCTTTCTTGGTTGGTGTGCCTACACATATAAAAATAATATCTGATTTTTTTATAGAGTCTTTAAGATCATTTGAAAAAGACAATCTTTTATTCTTAATATTTCTTTTAACCAGTTCATCAAGGCCAGGTTCATATATTGGAATTATTCCATTTTGAAGTTTATTTATTTTTACTAAATCTTTATCTACACAAATAACTTGATTTCCTAAGTCAGAAAAACAAACACCACTAACTAAACCAACATAACCTGTGCCAATCATGCAAAGCTTCATAATTTTCCAATTTCTAAATTTGATTTAATATAACCATCCATACTTCCACAATCTAAATACTTTCCTGAAAAATTATGAGCAATAAATTTATTTTTTTCCTTAATCAATAATTGAATTGCATCCGTTATATGAATTTCACCACCTTTACCTGGCATTTGTTTAATTAACTTTGAAAAAATAGTTTTGGGTAAAATGTATCTTCCAATTACTGCTTTAGTAGATGGGGCTGTTTTAATAGATGGTTTTTCTACTACATCTTTTATAAAATAATTTTTTTTATCTATTTTGTTATTCAGCTTATAGATACCCCATCTTGAAACTGCTTTTTTATCAACTTTCATACTGGCCATAACGCTAGAATTAAATCTCTTATGAACTTTAATCATTGATTTGGAACAATTTTGTTTGATTATGAGATCATCAGGTAATAACATTAAAAAAAATTTATCTTTAATTAATCTTTTAGTTTTTAACACTGCATCACCTGTACCAAGAGGTTTATTCTGATATACAAACCTAATCATTTTTTTATATTTTAAAATTTTTTTATATTCTTTAATTATTCTTGGATCTTTTTTTTTTTTAAGTATCTTTTTATAGAAACTGTCATTAAAAAAATAATTCTTAATCATTATTTTTTTTTTTGAAATTATAAAAATAACATCTTTAATTCCCGCTTCAATACATTCGTCTAAAATATACTCAATTCCTGGTTTTCCATTAATTGGTAAAAGTTCTTTAGCAAAAACACTTGTCAGTGGTAATAGTCGAGTGCCTAAACCTGCTAGTGGAATAATTGCTTGTTTAATCATTTAAATGTTTTACTTATTAAATTATTTTATACAAATGAAAATTTTATTAACTAATAATGATTTAAATGAGGCATTATATGATGTTTCAAACTTGGGGTTTGTGCCAACGATGGGCAGTTTACACAAAGGTCATATTTCATTGATAAAAAAATCTTTAAAAGAATGTAAAAGAACTATTGTTAGTATTTTTGTAAATCCTACTCAATTTAATAATAAAAATGATTTTATAAATTATCCAAGAAGTAATAATAAAGATCTTTTAATTTTGAAAAAATTAAAAATAGATTTTTTATACATGCCAAGAGTAAAAGACATATATTATTTAAAAAGAAAATCTTCAATCAAGCTGAGAGAGAAAGACAAGATACTATGTGCAAAAGTTAGAAAAGGACATTTTGAAGGAGTTATTGATGTTATTAAAAGGCTTACTAAATTAATAAAACCATATAAAGTTTATTTTGGAGAGAAAGATTTTCAGCAACTTTATTTAATCAAAAAATATATCCCAAAAAAACGAGATATTAAGATTATTTCATGTAAAACAATTAGAGATAATAATAAACTCGCATTTTCTTCGAGAAACAAGCTTTTAAGTAAAAATGAATTAATAAAAGCAAGAAAAATAACTAAACAATTGTTTTTATTAAAAAAAAGACTTTCTAAAAGTAAAAATATTAATCAACTTATATTTAAAAAAAAAAATGAACTAATAAATTTATTCAATATAAGGTTTGACTACATAGAATTAAGAAATATTTTTAACCTTAGAACTTCAAATAAGGTTAAAAATTCAAAGTTATTTATTGCTTATTATATTAATAAAGTAAGATTAATTGATAATTTTTAGTTTATAAAAAATAAGCACCTACACCTAAAAAAGATACAAAACCAATTACATCGGTAATTGTAGTAACAAAAACACTTGAAGCTATTGCAGGGTCGATATTCATCTTTTTAAGTGTTACAGGTACCAAAATTCCAAATAAACCGGCAACAACCATAGTTAGTATCATTGAAATTGATATTATTAATGAAAGTAAAATATCTTGAAACCATAATTGTACAATTAAAGAGCTGATAATAGCAAAGATAATACCATTCAAAATACCTATATTAAATTCCTTAAATATATTTTGATTAAAATTATTTTTAGTTAAATCATTTGTAGCCAACGTTCTTACTGTAACTGCAAGAGTTTGCATCCCAGCATTCCCCCCCATTGAAGCAACGATGGGCATTAAAAATGCTAAAACTACCATTTGTTCGATAGTTGCACCAAATAAACTTATACAATAAGTTGCCAAAAAAGCTGTAAATAAATTTAAAAGTAACCAATTAAATCTTCTTTTAGTTTTTTTTATAACACCATCAGTAATTTCTTCGTCGCCTACTCCGGCTAACCTTAATGCGTCTTCTTCAGCCTCTTCTTTTAATACTGTTAATACATCATCTGAAGTGATCATTCCTACTAACTTATTTGTTTTATCTACAACACATGCTGAATTAAGGTTGTAGTTCTCAAATAAATTACCAACTTCTTCTCTATCCATGTCAACAGGAATTAAAAAAGTAGTATCATCCATAATTGATGACATCTTGGTTTCTCTAGCGGTTCTTAAAACTTTAGATGATGGTACGGTACCAATCGGCTTGAAATTTTCATCTACGATATATATTTCTAAGAATTGTTCTGGTAAATCCTTGTTTTCTCTTAAATAGTCTATAGTTTGACCAACAGACCAATTGCTAGGAGTTGCTGTAAATTCTCTTTGCATTATTCTAGCAGCACTATCCTCTGGATAACTTAGACCTTCTAACAAAGCAAAACGGTCTTTTGGAGGTAATGAACTTAATATCGAGTTTTTGTCTTTTTCTTCGACATTTTCTAAGATTGAAATTGCATCATCTGACTCTAAATTTTTTAGTATTCTTACAATTGCATCAGATGAAAGATATTTAATAATTTCTGATTGAACAGACTCATTTAGTTCAACAAAAACTTCTGGGTCGATTCTAAAATTATTTAACTTAATTAGTTTTTCCCTATCATTTTCACCTAAATGCTCTATTATATCAGCTGCATCTGCAGGGTGCATTTCCTTAAAAGAATTTGTGATAAATAAAGCATCATTATTAGTGATCTTGTCAGTAACTACTTTGATGTACTCTTTATTAAATTCAAAATTGACTTTTTTATCTTTGATTTTTTTTATTAAAGTCATAAATATACCTATTATTCTGTCGGAACTTTTAATAGATAATTTAGAGAATACAATTTTTTTATGGATATAGAGATCAAAAAATCAATAAAACCAGTAAAATATGATGATGCTATAACTCGACTTGAAGCTAGATCAAAATTAGTTAATCAATATAAGGATAGAGAACTGATCTGGATATTAGAACATGAGCCGATTTTTACAGCGGGTACAAGCTTTTCAGAAAGAGATATTATTGATAAATCAATAAATATATATGAAACTAATCGTGGAGGTAAAATTACTTACCACGGGCCAGGTCAATTAATGTTTTATTTTGTTATTGATTTAAGAAATAAAAAAAAAGATATTAGAAAATTTATTTCAGTAATTGAAAATTCTATTATTGAAACCTTAATGGAATTTAAAATAAAATGTCATGCTGATAGAAAAAATATTGGCATTTGGTATAATAATAAAGGCAAACTAGAAAAGGTTGCTGCTATAGGTTTAAGAGTGAGTAAATGGATTGCATATCATGGTTTTTGTTTAAATATAAAAAATGACCTTGAGCCATACAAAAAAATAATACCCTGTGGGATTTCAGACAAAAATGTTACTAATTTGACAAAAATTTCAAAAATAAAATTTAATAAAATTGATAAAATTTTAATAAACAAATTTATTTCAAACTTGAAAAATCTAAACGTTTAACTTTTAGTAATTTCTTAAAATAATCTGGCAATAAAGCAGTATATGTATGTTTTACATCATTAATCTTAAATCTAATTTGATAAGAATGAAGCATTAAATTTTTGTTAAGACCCTTGCTAGAATTTGATAATTTGTATTTAATATCACCAAATATTGGCTGTCCTATCGCATATAGTTGTTTCCGTAACTGGTGTTTCCTTCCAGTAATAGGTTTTAATTCAATCAAACTTGCCTCTGAATTTTTATCAATGACCTTAAATAGAGTTTTAGCTTTTTCTGTTATTTTTTTTTCTCTATCATATCTAATTAAATCATCATTCCACTCTCCATAATCTTCATTAAGTTCGCCGTGACAAATAGCTAAATATGTTTTATGAACTTTTCGTAATCTGAATAACGAAGTTAATAATTGTGCACTTTCACGTGTTTTGGCCATGATAAAAACTCCTGATGTATCTTTATCCAATCTATGAACAGAGTAAGGTTTGGTATTTTTAAAAACATCACTTTTGGCAAATATATCAATAAGATTTTTTTTAGATTTAGTTCCACCTTGAACAGAAATCCCAGAACTTTTATTTAAAACAATAAAGTCATCATTATCATCTATAATTTGATCTTCATTAGATTTAATAATTTCTTTTGAAGGTTCAAATTTAATTTTTTTCTGAATTATAGTCTCTTTAAAGTTTATATTAAATAGATCTACTTTATCTTTAGGTTTAATTTTATGTGAGCTTTTAATTTTTTTTCTATTAAGTTTAATATTTCCCGATCTTAAATGTTTTTCAATTAAGCTTTGTGGTATTTTTCCTAATAAAAGTCTGATCCATCTATCTATACGCATGTCATTACACGTTGAATCAACGATGTATGACTTTTTCATGGTTTAAGAATTATGCTGTAGCTATATTTTTGTCTTCAACTTTAGGTGTAACTTTAGTTGTTTTTGCTGTTGTATCTTTTTTCTTTCTATCAATTCTTTTTGCTTCTAAGTCTCTATCCACAAATTCAATGATTGCCATTGGTGCATTATCACCATACCTAAAACCAGCTTTAATAATACGTGTATATCCACCATTTCTTTTTTCATATCTTTTTGATAATGTCTTTTTTACTTTATTTGCTAATTTAATGTCTTGTAGTTTTGAAACTAAAATTTTAGTTGTTTGTAAAGTTTCCTTTTTACCAATAGTTATAATCTTATCTGCTTGAGGTTTTAAAAATTTTGCTTTTGGCAAAGTTGTTTTAATTTGTTCGTACTTTATTAGCGAATTAAGCATATTTTTTAAAAGAGCTTTACGATGTTCAGAAGTTCTATTTAACTTCTTATTTGCCATTCCGTGTCTCATTAGATAGTTTCCTCTAATTTTTTAGACATTTCAGCAATATTATCTGGTGGCCAGTTGGGTATTTCCATGCCTAAATATAATGACATACCAGTTAGAACTTCTTTAATCTCATTAAGAGATTTTCTACCAAAATTAGGTGTTCTCAACATTTCACCTTCCGATTTTTGAACAAGATCACCAATATAAATTATATTATCATTTTTAAGACAATTCATTGATCTTACAGATAATTCTAATTCGTCAACTTTTCTTAATAGATTTTTATTGAATTCTGGTTCAGTTGAAACTTCTTTAATAGGAGCTTCAACAGGTTCATCAAAATTAATAAACATTTTAAGTTGATCTTGAAAAATTCTTGCTGAATAAGCAACAGCATCCTCTGCTGAAATAGAACCATTGGTCTCAACTTCCATAATAAGCTTGTCATAATCAAGTGCTTTACCCTCTCTGGCAGTGCTTATTGAAAATGAAACTTTTTTAACTGGACTATACAATGAGTCTATTGCAATTAAACCCAAAGGTGGTTCTTCTGGTTTATTCAAATCCGCTGGGACATAGCCTTTTCCAGTATTAACATTCATTTCCATATGAAAATTTGTATTTTCATCTAGATTACAAATTACTAAATCAGGATTCAGTATTTCAACATCAGCAACAGTTGTGATGTCTGATGCTTTAATCTCTCCTGGTCCTTTTGCATCTAAGATTAATTTTTTTGTCCCCTCAGCTGAACATTTGAGAGCTAAAGATTTTACGTTTAAAACAATATCTGTAACATCTTCTCTTACACCTTTAATTGAAGTGAATTCATGTAAAACACCATCTATATGAATTGAAGTTACAGCTGCACCTCTAATTGAAGACAATAGTATTCTTCTTAATGAATTACCTAATGTTAGACCATAACCTTTTTCCAGAGGTTCAGCTACAATTTTAGCATGAGAAAGATCTTCACTTATTTTGACATCAAGCTTTGCAGGCTTGATTAAAGATTTCCAATTTTTAACATTAACATTTTCTGTTTCCATTAAACTCTCCTTTTTTTTGGTGGACGTGTACCGTTATGAGGCATTGGCGTTGTATCTTTAATAGATAAAATTTTAAATCCGCGAGCTTGTAATGCTCTTAAGGCTGTTTCTCTACCTGATCCTGGTCCTTTAACTTCTACAGATAAAGTTTTCATACCATAATCTAAAGCCTTTGAAGCAGCAGCATCAGCAGCTATTTGTGCTGCATAGGGAGTCGACTTTCTAGAACCTTTAAAGCCTTTTTGCCCTGCAGAAGCCCATGATATTACATTGCCATTCGTATCTGCGATTGAAATTATTGTATTATTAAATGTGGACTGAACAAATGCAATACCATTTAAAATATTTTTTTTGACTTTCTTTTTTTTTGAATAAGTGCTTTTGTTTGATTTTTTAGATGATTTTTCTGTCTTTTGATCTTTGTTTTCAACTTTCTCTACTTTAGTCATTATTATTTTTTAGTTGGAGTTAATTTTTTTCCCGCGATAGCAATGGCTTTACCTTTTCTAGTTCTAGCATTACATCTAGTTCGTTGCCCTCTTGCTGGTAATTTTTTTCTATGTCTTGAGCCTCTATAACAGGCAAGGTCAATAAGTCTTTTTATGCTTAATGAGTAGTCTCTTCTAAGATCACCCTCAACCTTATAGTTTTGGTCTATATACTCTCGAATCTTTAAAATTTCTTCATCAGTTAAATCATTTACTCTTTTTTCTCTAGGTATTTCTAATGATGAACAAATTTTTTGTGAAAATTTATCTCCAATTCCATAAATATAAGTTAAGCCTATATGAACAAGCTTATTTTGTGGAATGTTGATACCTGCTATCCGAGCCATATATTAAGTGATAAATTTTGAGCCTTTTATATAATAAGTTATTTTAATGTCAACGTCTTAAACATTTATAAAAGTGTCTATTTTCCTTGTTATTTCATCAATTTGAAGAGTTCCGTCAATCTCATGAAAATTTAAATTTTTAGAATAGAAATCTAAGACAGGTCTGGTTGTTTCCATATAAATGTCGTATCTTTTAAGAATAGTTTTCAACTCATCGTCAGATCTTTTTTCTATAGTTTTTCTCTTATTAATTCTTTCAATTATTGTATTTTTATTTACGTTCAAATAAAAAATACATCCTATTTTTTGATTAGATTCACCTAATAATAAGTCTAAATTTTTAGCCTGACTTAATGATCTAGGATAACCATCAAATATTAATTTATTTTTTTTTTGAGGATCAAATATTGATGTTTTTATAAGATTGTTAACAATTTCATCACTTATATATTTCCCGTCATTCATATCATTAATTATGACTTTTCCAATTTGTGTATCTTTTTTGATTTCATCTCTAAGCATATCTCCTGTTGAAAGTTGAAAGCCATTAATTTTTTTTACTAAATATTTAGCTTGAGTACCTTTTCCAGCTCCAGGAGGACCAAATAAAATAATATTCACAGAAACTATCTTCCAAATTTTGTCTTTTTGATTAACTGTTCATACTGTGAGCTCATGAGTCTAGTTTGAATTTGTGTTACTGTATCGATTGCAACTACAACAACAATTAAAATTGAAGCACCACCTAGATAAAATGGAATTGGATAGTTTGCTATTAAGAATTCAGGCATTAAACAAACTAACGTAAGATATAAAGCCCCTATTGTTGTTAATCTTGTAAGAATAGTTTCTATATATATTGCTGTACTCTCACCTGGTCTAATACCAGGTATGAAACCACCATATTTTCTTAAGTTGTCAGCAGTCTCCGTTGGATTAAAAGTTATTGAGGTATAGAAAAATGTAAAAAAAATAATACCTGATCCGTAAAGCAACATATAAAGTGGCTGACCTTGAGTGAAATACGAGCTTAAATTTAAAAAAGTTTCATTATCAGAAAAATTAAAATTAGAAAATGTAACTGGTAGTAATAATAATGCAGATGCAAAAATTGCTGGAATTACACCAGCTTGATTTATTTTTAAAGGCAAGTGAGACGACTCTCCTCCGTACATCTTGTTACCCATTTGTCTTTTAGGATAATTAATTAAAATTTTTCTAAGTGCTCTTTCCATAAAAACGATAAAAAGAATTGTTATTATCAATAATACAAACAATGCTAAAATCATTATTGTAGAAACAGCTCCAGTTCTTCCAAGTTCAAAAGTAGCAACTAAAGCTCTTGGTATTTCAGCCACAATTCCAGCAAAAATAATTAAAGATATTCCATTTCCAATACCTCTTTGAGTGATTTGTTCACCGAGCCACATTAAAAATAAAGTACCCGCAACAATTGTTGTTACTGTGGAAATTTTAAAAAATAGACCAGGATTGATAACTAAATTGGCTGAAGACTCTAGACCAACTGCTAAACCATAACCTTGAACTGTTGCTAATAAAACGGTTCCATACCTTGTAATTTGGGTAATTTTAGCTCTTCCTGCTTCACCTTGAGATTTTAGATTTTTAAAATAGTCTGATACTCCCGTTAATAATTGAACTATAATTGATGATGAAATGTAGGGCATAATACCCAAAGCAAAAATTGCCATTCTACTTACCGCTCCACCGGCAAAAACATTAAACATTCCAAGTAATCCTTTTTGATTACCATCCATTAAAATTTTTAATTGTTCAGGATCAATTCCAGGTAATGGAACAAATGTTCCAAATCTATAAACAGCCAATATAGCTATAGTAAATAATATTCTATTTCTTAAATCATTTGAGGTAGAAGAAGCGCTCATAATTAAAATGATCTATTTTTTAAGCTGGATAGATCCACCAATTTTTTCTAGTTTTTCAATTGCAGATTTGGATGCTAAATTTGCTTCAATATTTACTTTATTTTTTATTTCACCAGTTCCAAGAATTTTTAATTTAGATGAATTTTTATTAATAATCTTAAGTTTTTTTAATAAATCAGCATTTAAAACATTATCAGTATTGATAGTTTTTTTATCTATATATGATTGAATCTTTTCTAAATTTATAATTGCAATTTGATTTTTTGAAATTGGATTAAACCCTCTTTTAGGCAATCGTCTATATAAAGGCATCTGACCTCCTTCAAAACTTTTAATTGCAACACCAGATCGTGATTTTTGTCCTTTCACGCCTCTTCCAGAAGTTTTACCTTTTCCAGATCCTATGCCTCTTCCAACTCTAATTTTAGATTTGTTAATTTTTTGTCTATTATTTAATAAAGTAGTCATTAGCCTCTTTTTTCAATTATTTCAGAGATTTTTTTGTTTCTAATTGCTGAAATTTGTTTTGGTGAATTTTGCTTCATCAGTGCTTTTATTGTAGCTCTTATGACATTATGTGCATTAGATGTTCCCATAGATTTAGCAACGATATCTTTAACACCTAGAACTTCACAAACAGCTCTGACAGGACCTCCTGCAATAATTCCTGTACCTTTTGAAGCAGCTCTTAGAACAATTTTTCCTGATCCATCTTTTGCTTTTACATCGTGATGAATCGTTCTTCCCTCTCTTAAAGGTATTTGTATAAGTTTTCTTCTTGCAGTTTCATTTGCTTTTTTAATTGCATCTGGAACTTGCTTTGCTTTAGCGTGTGCAATACCAATTTTACCTGCTTGGTTTCCAACAACAACTAAAGCAGAAAATCCAAATCTTCTTCCTCCCTTAACAACTTTAGTAATTCTGTTAATGTGAACAAGTTTTTCTAATATGTCGTCAGTTTTTTTATCTTTATTATTTTCCATAATTAAAAGTCCATTCCGTTTTTACGAAGAGTTTCAGCAAATACTTTCACACGTCCATGATATTTATAAATACCACGATCAAAAAAAACTTTAGTTATTTTTTTTTCTTGAGCTTTTTTTGCCAATTTTTCAGCCACAATTTTTGAAAGTTCAGTTTTATTTACTTTAGACCCTGATTTAATATCTTTTTCTACTGATGAAGCAGACAATAATGTTGTATTTTTATTATCATCTATGATTTGAGCTGAAATATTTTTAGCTGATCTTGAAATACATAGTCTATATCGATCATTAGAAGCAACTTTTTTAACTTTGTTAGTCACCCTAAACTTTTTTCTTATAGTGGTTGTCAATTTCATTATTTTTTCTTTCCTTCTTTTTTAAGAACATATTGTCCTTTTTCTCTAATGCCTTTACCCTTATACGGTTCGATCTTTCTAAAAGTCTTAATTTTTGAAACAACCACGCCAACTAATTGTTTATCTGAACCAGAAATTTTTAAAGTGGTTTGTTTTTCAACTACAATCTTGATACCTTCTGGAATATCAAAATTAATGTCATGACTATAACCTAATTGTAGGTTTAATTGATTTCCTTTTAAAGCTGCCCTATAACCAACTCCAACTAATTCTAAAGTTTTTTCGTAACCAGTACTTGAGCCAACAACTGCATTGTTTATTAGACTTCTTTTCATACCCCATATGCGTTTTATATTTTGATCAATTTTTTTTGGTTTAATTAGTATTTCTTTTCCATCTTTAATTTCCAAATTAAATATATCTAAATCTATATCTAGGGATTTTTTTCCCAGCGGACCCTCTATATTTATTATATTACCTGCCAATACAACTTTAACTTTGTCAGGTATTACAATATTTGTTTTTCCAATTTTAGACATAATTAAAATACCTTACAGATAATTTCTCCACCTACTTTTTGTTTCCTTGCATCCATATCTGTCATTACACCTTTGGGAGTAGATATAATTGCAATACCTAAACCATTATTAATTTTTGGTAAGCCACTAGCACTTGAAAAAATTCTTCTACCTGGTTTCGATATTCTTTCAAAATTACTTATAACTGGGTTTCCAGAATGGTATTTAAGCTCAAGAGATAAAATAGGTTTTTTTTCTTCATTAGCTACTTTAAAATCTTTGATAAACCCTTCATTTTTAAGTATATCTGCAATTTTCGCTTTAAAATTTGAAGATGGCAGTTCTACTTTTTTATGGCTTCTTGCTTGAGCATTTTTTACCCTTGCTATCATATCACCAATTGGATCACTTAAACTCATATTTTCCTTTCTACCAGCTTGACTTAGTCATACCTGGGATTAATCCAGCTAAACCTAAATCTCTTAATGCTATTCTTGATATTTTTAATTTTCTATAAACTCCGTGTGGTCGTCCTGTAATTTTACATCTATTCATAACTCTACTCTTGGCAGAATTTCTCGGCATTTTAGAAAGTTTTTGTTGTGCTTTAAATCTTTCTTCTAAAGGTAATTTTTTATTCATGATTATTTTCTTGAGGTCTTGTCTTTTTTTATAAAGTTTATCCGAAAGTTTAATTCTACTATTATTCTTATTTATAGCACTTAGTTTAGCCATTTTTAATTATCTCCTTTTTTTATAAATGGAAAATTCATTTTTTCCAATAAAGCTAAACTATGTTCTTTACTTTTAGCTTTAATTACAATTACCACATCTAAACCTCTGACTTTATCAGCTCTTTCAAAACTAACTTCAGGAAATATAATATGTTCTTTAATACCAAAGGTATAATTGCCAAATTTATCAAACCCCTTACTAGATAATCCTCTAAAATCCTTAATTCTTGGTAGTGCAATATTTACAAGTCTATCAATAAACTCATACATTTTATTTTTTCTTAATGTAACTTTTAAACCTGCGTTAGAACCTTTTCTAGTTTTAAAATTTGCAACTGATTTTTTAAATTTTGTAACAACTGGTTTTTGACCAGTAATTTTTGCCATGTCTTCTTCACTTGCTTTTAATATTTTAGAATCAGCTCCATCTAAACCTAAGCCCATATTTAAAACTACTTTTTGAATTTCTGGAGTCATAAAAATGTTTTTAAGACCAAGACTATCTTTTAAAGATGGCTGAATATCTTTTTTATATATTTCTTTTAATCTAGGTGTCATTATTTTTTAGCCTGAACTTTCTTAGTATTTTTTTCAACAATTAACTGTAAATTTGATAAATTAATAAAGTTTTCTTTAGATATAATTCCACCTTTTTTTTCTTTTGTAGTTTTAATGTGCTTCTTAACCATGTTTATATCTTTAACTTTTGCTCTGTTATTTGGCCTATCTATCTCAATTACTTCACCTTCTTTTTTTTTATCTTTGCCAGTTAAAATTTTTACCTTTAAACCTTTTTTAATCATTTATAAAACCTCCGGAGCTAAAGAAATAATTTTCATTTGACCTTTATTTCTTAATTCTCTAGTAACTGGACCAAAAATTCTAGTTCCTACTGGTTCACCTTTATCATCTACTAAAACTGCTGCATTATTATCAAATTTTACTTTAGAACCATCGTCTCTATGAATTCCTTTTTTAACTCTAACCACTACAGCTTTGTGAACTGTTCCCTTTTTAACTTTTCCTTTTGGAATAGCTTCTTTTATAGCTATTACAATGGTATCTCCAATGCTAGCGTATCGTCTTTTTGATCCACCTAAAACCTTGATACATTCAATCTTTTTTGCACCAGTATTGTCTGCAACCATTAATTCTGTTTGTACCTGAATCATTATTTGTTATTCTCCATTACTTGAAATTTTTTATTTTTCGAAAAAGGTTTACTTTCAATAATTGAAACTTTATCTCCAGCTTTAAATTTATTATTTTCATCATGAGCGTTATATTTTTTTCTAACTTTAATAACTTTTTTTAATACAGGATGAGAAAATTTTCTCTCAACCATAACTGTAATAGTCTTGTTAGGTTTATCACTTACCACAATTCCTGTTAAAATTTTCTTAGGCATTAATTTTTTCCTTTAATGTAGTTTTTAATCTTGCTATTGTTTTTTTTGTTTCTCCAATTTTTGAAGGATTTGTGACTTGAGAATTTATTTTTTGAAATCTAAAATTAAATAAATCTTTTTTAAGTTTATCAATATTTTTTGATAATTCATCTTTAGATAGTTTTTTAATTTCTTGTTTTTTCATTATGCAAATCTTTTTATTGTTTTAGTTTTAATTGGCAGTTTTGCTGATGCTTTATATAAAGCTTCTTTTGCAATTTCTTCAGACACTCCATCAACTTCAAATAATATTCTTCCTGGTTTAACACGGCATGCGTAAAATTCTGGGTTTCCTTTACCTTTACCCATTCGAACTTCAATTGGTTTTTTTGATACTGGTATATTTGGAAAGACTCTGGTCCATACTCTACCTTGTCTTTTCATGTGCCTTGTAAGAGCCACTCTAGCAGCCTCTATTTGTTTTCCTGTTACTCTTTCTGGTGACATTGCTTTTAATGCAAATGCTCCATAATTTATGAAATTTGCTCTAGAAGCAGTTCCATGAATTCTGCCCTTATGAGCTTTTCTCCATTTTGTTCTGACTGGTTGTAACATCTTATTCTTTTACCTCTTTTGGTGAAACCTTGTTTGTCTCTTGGCTAAATTCTTTAGCAAATACTTCACCTTTATAAATCCATACTTTAATTCCAATAATTCCATAAGTAGTTAATGCTTCGGCTTCGGCATAATCAATATCAGCTCTCAATGTATGAGAAGGAATGCTACCATCTCTTAACCATTCAGTTCTCGCAATCTCATTTCCACCTAATCTTCCACTACATGAGACTTTAATTCCTTTTGCACCCAGTCTTATACATGATTGCATAGCTCTTTTCATAGCTCTTCTATAAGAAATTCTTTTTACTAGTTGTTGAGCAATATTTTCAGCTACTAAATAAGCATTAGTCTCTGGTTTTTTAACTTCTTTGATATTTAAAGTAACTTCGTTTTTAGTGAATTTAGATAAATTATTTTTAATTTTGTCAATATCACTCCCTTTTTTTCCAATAACAAAACCAGGTCTAGAAGTATAAATTGTTACATAACATTTATTAGAAGTTCTTTCGATCATTACTTTAGAAACACCAGAGTTAATAACATTTTTTTTTATATATTCTCGAATTTTAAAGTCTTCGATTAAATAATTTCCAAAATCTTTTTTCTTAGCAAACCAAACAGAGTCCCAGCCTCTATTCACTCCTAATCTAAAACCTACCGGATTAACCTTTTGTCCCATGACTCTCCATTTTTTTTGCTTCTGATAATATTATTGTTACACTTGAATAAGGTTTAAGAATAGGAGCGGCTCTTCCTTTTGCTCTAGGTCTAAATCTTTTCATTATAATTTTTTTTCCACAATAAGCTTCTTTAACTATTAGGTTATCAATATCATACTGAAAGTTATTTTCTGCATTAGCTATTGCTGAGTTTATTGTTTTTCTAATGTCTTTTGTAATTCTTTTTTCTGAAAATTGTAAATCTCTAATTGCAATATCAACTTTTTTTCCAACAATACCTTTTAAAATTGGATTTAGTTTCCTTACACTTGATCTTATATTGTTGTTTATAGACCTAACTATTTTGTCTTTATTATTGTCAATTTTCTTTTTTTTACTCATAATTATTTTTTAACTCCAGTTTCAGCAGGTTTTGCTGCTTTTTTATCTGCAGGCGTATGACCAAAGAATGTTCTTGTTGGAGAAAATTCACCAAGTTTGTGACCAACCATATCTTCTGAAATTGTTATTGGTATAAATTTTTTACCATTATAAATTTGAAAACTAACACCTACAAAGTCTGGTATAATTGTGGATTTTCTTGACCAAGTCTTAATAGGTATTTTTTTTGGATCTTCTTTATATTTATCTACTTTTTTCATTAAACTTTCTTCAACAAAAGGTCCTTTCCAAACTGCTCTAGCCATTATTTTGTATCCTTCCTTTTGTTTCTTCTTTTAACAATAAATTTATCAGTTCTTTTATTATCTCTAGTTTTTAAACCTTTTGCGGATTGACCTGTGGGTGATACAGGATGTCTACCACCAGCTGATTTACCTTCACCGCCTCCGTGGGGGTGATCAACAGGATTTTTTACTACACCTCTTGTGTGAGGTCTTCTTCCTAACCATCTAGATCTTCCTGCCTTACCTATTTTGATATTTTTTTGATCAGGATTACTTAAAACGCCAATTGTTGCTAGTGATCTTGAGTCTATTTTTCTAACCTCTCCTGATGAAAGTTTAATTAAACTATAATTTCCATCTAAACCACTTATGATTACTGATGTACCAGCAGATCTTGCTATTTTGCCACCACCTCCTGGTTGGATTTCAACATTGTGAATATCTATTCCTACAGGTATATCTTGTAAAGGCATACAATTACCTACTTTAATTTCTTTTTTGGATCCATTCTCAATGGTGTCACCAACTTTAACTTTTTGTGGTGCTAAGTAATAGGCAAAAGTATTATCTTCGAATTTTACTAACATTATGTAACAAGATCGATTTGGATCGTATTCAATTCTTTCTACATTAGCTGGTATATCAAATTTCTTTCTATAAAAATCAACATGACGGTACATTTTCTTGTGACCACCAGCTCTATTTATAGAGGTAATATGCCCATTGTTGTTTCTTCCTTTCATTGAATTTTTTGGAGAAACCAATGTTTTAAAAGGTTTGCCTTTCCACAATCCAGTTCTATCAACTAAAATTGTTCCTCTAGTTGATTTTGTATAAGGTTTAAAAGTTTTTAATGCCATTAAATTAAACTCCAGTTGTTAGATCAATACTTTGACCTTTTTTTAATGTTACGATTGCTTTTTTAAATCCAGAGACTTTAACTTTTTTTCCTCTAGTTAATTTTGTTCTATTTTGTTTATTTATAATATTTATTTTTGTAACATTTACTTTGAAAATTTTTTCAATATTAATTTTTAAATTTTTTTTGTTTGCACTTGATGGGACTTTAAAAACTACCTTATTTTGTTCCGATAAATTAGTTGTTTTTTCAGTAAGCAGTGGGGATAAAATTTTATCGTATAAGTGAATTTTTTCCATTATGAATATCTCTTTTCTAGTTCTTTTATTGAGCTTTCTGTAAAGACTACTCTTTTAAACTTAACAATATCAAAGGCACTAAAATGGTTAATGTCAGTTACTTTTATATTTGGAATATTCTTTATTGATCTCTCAATTTTTTCTTTTGAATTTTTATCCAAAACTATAAGAGAATTCGTAATTTCAAACTTTTTAATTATTGAGTACATTTCCTTAGTTTTTTTTATCTCTTTAATGAAATCATTGAAAATTAGTAAATCATTATTAATATTTTTTTCTGTAATTATTGACGCTACACTTAGTTTTTTTTCACTTTTATTTAGTTTTCGTTTTTTGTATGCTAATTCACCTTTAGGACCATGTGCTATACCACCACCAACAAAAATTGGTGCCTTTTTACTTGCGTGTCTCGCTCCGCCAGTGCCTTTTTGGGCATAAATTTTTGATGTAGGTCCAGAAACTTCATTTTGTTGTTTTGTTTTAGCATGTCTACCTTTGTAGTTTGCATTTGTTTTATACAAAACACTATTAACTAATTTTGAGTTTATTTTTGCTGAAAAAATTTTATCTAAAACTTCAATCGAGCTCTTTTTTCCATCTAAATTTAATTTATCTAATTTCATTATTTTTTCTTTTTATCTGGTGTTTTTTTAGCCTGCTCAGCAACTTTAATTTTTTCTTCAATAGTCAACTTGTTTATATTTTTAATTGATTTTCTTACCAACACTTCAGAATTTTTTGAACCTGGAATTGAACCTTTCAAATAAAGTAGCTCATTCTCAATGTCAGTCTTAATTATTTCTATATTAAGCATAGTTCTAGGTTTACTACCCATATGACCAGCCATTTTTTTTCCTTTAAACACTTTACCAGGATCTTGCCTTTGACCTGTTGATCCATGTGATCTGTGAGAGACTGACACTCCATGTGTAGCTCGTAAGCCACCAAAATTGTGTCTTTTCATCGCTCCTGCAAAACCTTTACCAATTGTTTTTGAACGAGTATCTACAAATTTTATATCTTTAAATATTTCTAAACCAAATTCGTTGCCTTCTTTATAATTATCTGTATTTTCAATTCTGACTTCTTTTAGTTTTTTCTTTGCTTCTGTATTTTTTTTTGCAAAAAATCCTTTCATGGCCTTAGTAAGTTTTGAGTTTTTTACTTTACCAAATCCTAATTGAACTGCTTTGTACCCTCTTTTATTTTCTTCAATAACCTGTATTACTCTTCCTTTCTCCATCTTTAAAACAGTCACGGGTACTAATTGACCAGTTTTATAAAACTCTCTAGTCATTCCGATTTTCTTTCCTATTAGAGCTAATTCGTTCATGTTAAATTTTTATCTCCACATCAACACCTGATGCTAAGTCTAGTTTCATTAAAGCTTCAACAGTTTGAGGGGTTGGTTCTATTATATCAATCAATCTTTTGTGTGTTCTAGACTCAAATTGTTCTCTACTTTTTTTATCAATATGTGGAGAACGTAATACCGTATATCTTTCAGTTTTAGTCGGCAAAGGGATTGGTCCTTTTATAGTCGCCCCAGTTCGTTTAACTGTATTAACAATTTCTTCAGTTGAGGCGTCTAAAATTTTATTATCGTATGCTCTAAGTTTGATTCTAATATTTTGTTTTTCCATTATTAACCTGCTATCTTTTTAGTTACTTCATCCTGGACATTCTGAGGTACTTTTGAATAATGATCAAAAAACATGGAATACTGTGCTCTACCTTGAGACATAGATCTCAAATTGTTTATATATCCAAACATATTAGCTAAGGGAACCATTGCTGTAATAACAGTTGCATTTCCTCTTTGTTCTTGAGTGCTTATTTGACCTCTTCTACTATTTAAATCACCTATAACATCACCCATGTAATCTTCAGGAGTTACTACTTCAACTCTCATTACAGGTTCTAATAATTTTAAAGTACCTTTAGTACAAGCTTCCTTAAAACAAGCTCTGCTAGCGAGTTCAAAAGCAAGTACACTGGAGTCGACATCGTGGTGTAATCCATCTAAAATAGTTACTTTATAATCTATCATTGGAAATCCAGCCAATATTCCAGTGTCAGAAATTGTCTCAATTCCTTTTTCAACACCTGGTATAAATTCCTTGGGAATAGCTCCACCTTTAATTTTACTTTCAACAGATCTGCCAGCACCTGGCTCCTGGGGTTCCACAAGTAATTTAACTTTAGCAAATTGTCCCGCACCACCACTTTGTTTTTTATGTATGTATTCTACTTCGGAAGCATTTTCTAATGTTTCTCTATAAGCAACTTGAGGAGCTCCTACATTTGCTTCAACTTTAAATTCTCTTTTCATTCGATCAACAATAATATCTAAGTGTAGCTCTCCCATACCTTTAATGATTGTTTGACCTGACTCTTCGTCTGAGGTAACTCTGAAGGAAGGGTCCTCTTTTGCAAGTCTTCCTAATGCTTCACCCATTTTTTCTTGATCAGCTTTTGTTTTTGGTTCAACAGCAATTTCAATTACTGGATCTGGAAATTCCATTGGTTCTAATAATACTGGCTTTTCTTCATCACAAAGTGTGTGACCAGTTATTGTATACTTCAATCCAGCTAGTGCTACTATATCACCTGCGTTAGCTTCTTTAATGTCTTCTCTAGAGTTAGCATGCATTAAAAGCATCCTGCCAACTCTTTCTTCTTTTTCTTTTGATGAATTATAAATACCTGTTCCAGTTTTTATTGTTCCTGAATAGACTCTAATAAAAGTTAAAGATCCAACAAAAGGATCATTAGCAACTTTAAAGGCAAGTGCTGAAAAACCTGCACCATCTTCAAATTTCATTTCTATCTCTTCCTCTGATCCTGGTTTTGTTCCTTTAATTGAACCAATGTCTATAGGGCTAGGTAAATAATTTATAACAGCATCAAGTAAAGGCTGAACACCTTTGTTTTTAAAAGCTGAACCTGTTAAAACTGGTACAAAACTAAAATTTAAAGTACCTTTTCTGATACATTTTATTAAATCTTCTTCTTTAATTTCATCACCATTAAGATAGGACTCCATTAGTTTTTCATCCTGTTCAACAGCCATTTCAACTAACTCGGTTCTATATTTTTGAGTTATTTCTTTTAAATCATCAGGAATTTCTTTGTATTCCCACTCTGCTCCTAAAGCCTCATTCTTCCAAACTTGAGCTTTCATTTTCACTAAATCTACAACCCCTGTTAAAGAAGCCTCAATACCGATTGGAACTTGAGCTACCAATGGTTTAGCTCCTAATCTATCTCTAATCATGTCTACACATCTAAAAAAATCAGCTCCTGTTCTATCTAATTTATTAACAAAACAAATTCTAGGAACCTTATATTTGTCAGCTTGTCTCCATACAGTTTCAGATTGAGGTTCTACGCCTGCAACCCCATCAAAAACAGCTACTGCACCATCTAAAACTTTTAATGATCTTTCAACTTCAATTGTAAAATCTACATGTCCTGGTGTATCAATAATGTTAATTCTATGATCTTGCCAAAAACAGGTTGTTGCAGCTGAAGTAATTGTAATTCCTCTCTCCTGTTCTTGTTCCATCCAGTCCATAGTTGCAGCTCCATCATGAACTTCACCAATCTTGTGGCTTTTTCCTGTGTAATATAAAACTCGTTCTGTAGTAGTTGTTTTACCAGCATCAATATGGGCCATGATCCCAATATTTCTATATTTATCTAAAGTATGAGTTCTAGCCATAATTTTTTTACCACCTAAAATGCGCAAAAGCTTTATTTGATTCAGCCATCTTGTGCACATCCTCTCTTTTTTTTACTGCAGCACCTTTTTTTTCGTACGCATCATAAAGTTCATTAAAAATTTTATCTGACATATGTTTATCTTTTCTTTTTCTTGCAGAATCTACTAACCATCTAATTGCTAAAGCTTGAGCTCTTTTACTTTTAACCTCTACTGGCACTTGATAGGTTGCACCACCTACTCTTCTTGATCTAACTTCAACTGTGGGTTTGATATTATTAATTGCTTCATTAAATATATTTATTGGTTCATCTTTAGATTTTGTTTTAATTTTATCTATAGCATCATATACTATTTTTGCTGCAACACCTCTCTTACCATCATACATAATGTTATTAATAAGTTTTGGGATAATTGTTGACTTAAATTTTGGATCTGGAATAACATTTTTTTTTGGTTGAGTTTTCTTTCTAGACATTATTTACCTTTTTTAGTTCCATAAAGAGATCTTCTCTTTTTTCTATTTGCTACTCCTTGAGTATCAAGATTGCCTCTTAAAATATGATAACGAACTCCAGGTAGGTCTTTAACTCTACCTCCTCTAATTAAAACTACAGAGTGTTCTTGAAGATTATGTCCTTCTCCGGGAATATATGCCGTCACTTCAAAACCATTTGACAGTCTAACTCTTGCAACTTTTCTTAGAGCTGAGTTTGGTTTTTTTGGAGTGGTTGTATAAACCTTAACACAAACTCCTCTTTTTAAAGGTTGCTTTTCTAGAGCAGGAACTTTGTTCCTTTTTGCTTGTTTAACTCTTCTTTTTTTTAACAACTGGTTAATAGTTGGCATATTTTAAAATTTTAATTATTTAAATGTTTTTGAAAGAAATAACTGACAGGTTATTATTGGCAGCGTTTAGTGTCTTAGATTAACACTACATTCCAACCAAAAACACCGCCAAATTACTTATTAATTTGACTTTGTCAAACTAAAACTAAGTTGAGATAATTAAATTTCTATTGATTTACTGGGGTTTCTGACGCTTCAATCTTTTCTTGTTCTGACAGAAATTTATTGTCATCTTCAAGAGCTTTTTTGTTCCATTTATTCTTTATATTACCTGTTCCAGCAGGGACCAATCTACCAACAATTACATTTTCTTTAAGTCCATTTAATGGATCAATTTTACCTTTAATAGCAGCATCAGTAAGCACCCTTGTTGTTTCTTGAAATGAAGCTGCTGATATAAATGACTCTGTTTGTAGTGACGCTTTTGTAATACCCATTAATACTCTTTCACCAACTGCAGGGGTTTTCCCTTCAGCTTTTAATTTTTCATTATTAATGTCAAACTTAATTCGATCTATAATTTCTCCTGGTAAATATGACGAATCTCCTGAATTCTTAACTTCAATTTTTTTCAACATTTGTCTTAATATTGTTTCTATATGTTTATCATTAATAATTACACCTTGTAATCTATAAACTTCTTGGACTTGATTTACAAAATATTCAGTTAAATCTTTAATACCCATAATTCTTAAAATGTCATGAGGCAAAGGTTGGCCATCTAGAAGATATTCACCTTTTTTAATTCTTTCACCTTGATTAAAATTAATATGTTTTCCTTTAGGAATTAAATAATTTGATGGTTCAGCTCCATCTTCAGGAACAATTGAAACTTTTTGTTTTCCTCTTACTTCTTTTCCAAAAACTACTTGTCCATCATTTTCTGCGATGATAGCACTATCTTTTGCTTTTCTTGCTTCAAATAATTCAGCAACTCTTGGTAGTCCTCCAGTGATATCTTTAGTTTTTGTGGTTTCTTTTGGAAGTCTAGCAATTACATCTCCTGCTGAAACTTTTTGTCCATCTTTGACTGAAAGAATTGAATCTGGCACTAAGTAATATCTCGCTTCATTATCATCAGCTTTTTTAATTACATTTCCCTTATCGTCTCTTAATGTAATTCTTGGTTTTAAATCAGTGCTTTTAGATTGAGATCTCCAGTCTATAACAGACTTTGATGAAATACCTGTTGCATCATCTGTTGTTTCTTGAATTGAAACACTGTCAATTAAATCAACATAACTCGCAACACCACTTTTTTCGGCAATTACTGGAGTAGTGTAAGGATCCCATTCACAAATTTTAGTGTTAGCTTTTACCTTATCGTCATTTTTAAAAAATAATTTTGATCCGTAAGCTACTTTGTATATTGCAACTTGAACCCCATTGTCGTCTTCAATTGATAATTGAGTATTTCTTCCCATTACAATTAAGTTTTTCTTAGAGTCTTCTAAAATATTTGAATTAATAATCTTTAAAGTTCCCTCATTTTTAGTAACTATTTGAGAATCTTGTTTAACTGATGCTGTTCCACCAACGTGGAATGTTCTCATCGTTAACTGAGTTCCTGGTTCACCTATTGATTGTGCAGAAATCATTCCGATTGCTTCACCTACATGAACCATTTTACCTCTCGAAAGATCTCTACCATAACATGTGGCACACACACCTTCTTTAGAACTGCATGTCATTACTGAATAAACTTTTAGAGATTTAACACCACCTGCATCAATTTGATCGCATCCTGCTTCATCAATCATAGAAGATTTTTTAATTATAATATCACCAGTAATAGGATTTTTCACATCAGCAGCTGTTACTCTACCAAGTGCTCTTTCTGATAGACTGACTACTACATTACCACCTTCTAAAATTTCAGATAATTCAATAAATCCTGGGTTTTCACAATTAACTTTAGTTACTGTTAAGTCTTGAGCTACATCACAAAGTCTTCTAGTTAAGTAACCTGAACTTGCAGTTTTTAAAGCTGTATCAGCCAATCCTTTTCTAGCTCCGTGCGTAGAATTAAAATACTCTAAAGCTGTTAAACCCTCTTTGAAATTAGATATAATTGGACTTTCAATAATTTCTCCTGATGGTTTTGCAATTAATCCTCTCATACCAGCTAATTGCTTCATCTGAGCAGCTGAACCTCTGGCTCCACTATCAGCCATCATAAATACTGAGTTAATTTTTAATCCTTCAGATGTTTTTTCTGTTGCTGAAATACCCTTCATCATTTCGCCAGCAACTTTGTCAGTACATTTTGACCATGCATCAACAACTTTATTATATTTTTCACCTCTAGTAATTAAGCCTTCTGAATATTGAGTTTCATATTCAGCAATTAATTTTTTTGTATCATCAATAAGCTGTGTTTTGCTCTCTGGAATAACTAAATCATCTTTACCAAATGAGATACCTGCTTTAAAAGCGTGCTTAAATCCTAAATCTTTTAATTTATCACAAAAAATAACTGTGGTTTTTTGTCCACAAAATCTAAATACAATATCAATCACTTCCGAGACAACCTTTTTAGGCAATAATCTATCTATTAATGAAAATTTAATATCTTTATTTTTTGGTAATAGATTAGCTAATAAAAACCTTCCGGCTGTTGAAGTATATTTTTCAAATTTTTTGTTACCTTTATCATCTATTGTCTCAAATCTAGAGATTATTGTAGTATGAACCTTTATTTGTCCAGATGATAAAGCAAATTCAATTTGGTCAGCGTCAGTAAAATAACCTGCTGATTTATCAGTTAATGGCTCTTGAGATAAATAATAAATTCCTAAAATCATATCCTGACTAGGAACAATTATAGGTTTTCCATTCGAAGGAGATAAAATATTATTTGTTGAAAGCATTAAAATTCTAGCCTCTAACTGTGCTTCCAAACTTAATGGAACATGAACTGCCATTTGATCACCGTCAAAGTCAGCATTAAATGCAGCACAAGTTAATGGGTGTAATTCTATCGCATCACCTTCAATTAATTTTGGTTCAAATGCTTGAACACCTAATCTATGCAGTGTTGGAGCTCTATTAAGTAAAACTGGATGCTCTCTTACAATAAGTTCAAGTGCATCCCAAACCGCATTAGTTTCTTTTTCAACTAATTTTTTTGCCTGTTTAATTGTAGAAACTAGCCCTAATTTATTTAATCTTGCATATAAAAATGGTTTAAATAATTCCAAAGCCATTTTTTTTGGCAGACCACATTCATGAAGTTTTAAATCAGGTCCAACTACAATCACCGATCTTCCTGAATAATCAACACGTTTTCCAAGTAAGTTTTGTCTAAATCTACCTTGTTTACCTTTTAACATTTCCGCTAAAGATTTTAGAGGTCTTTTTCCAGTTCCAGTAATAACCCTGCCTCGTCTACCATTATCAAATAATGCATCAACAGACTCTTGAAGCATTCTTTTTTCATTTCTAACAATAATATCTGGTGCTTTAAGATCCATTAACCTTTTCAAACGATTGTTTCTGTTTATTACTCTTCTATATAAATCGTTTAAATCTGATGTAGCAAACCTTCCACCATCCAATGGTACAAGTGGTCTTAATTCAGGTGGGATTACTGGTACAACTGTCATAATCATCCATTCAGGTTTTTGACCTGTTTCAATAAACGACTCTATTAGTTTTAATCTTTTAATTGCTCTTTCTTCATTAACTTTAGACTTTGTTTCTTTGATATAATTAACTAAATTTTTTCTTTCTTGTTCTAGATCTAAGTTTTTAAGCATCTCAAGAACAGCTTCTGCGCCAATACCTGCGGTGAAAGACTCTTCACCAAATTCATCTTGATATTTCGCTAATTCTTCCTCATTTAAAAGTTGGTTTTTTTGTAAACCAGTTAATCCAGGTTCTACAACTATAAAGTTTTCAAAATATAATACTCTTTCAATTTCTTTTAACTTCATATCAACTGCTAAGGCAATTCTACTAGGTAAAGATTTTAAAAACCAAATATGAGCAACTGGAGTAGCAAGATTAATGTGGCCCATTCTTTCTCTTCGAACATTAGATTTTGTAATCTCAACACCACATTTTTCGCAAATAATTCCTCTAAACTTCATACGTTTGTATTTTCCACACAAACATTCATAATCTTTTATTGGACCAAAAATTCTTGCACAAAATAAACCATCTTTTTCTGGTCTAAATGTTCTATAATTAATTGTTTCTGGTTTCTTAATTTCCCCATACGTCCATGATTTTATCTTTTCAGGACTTGCTAAAGAAATTTTAATACTACTAAAATTTTGAGCTTCTGAGATTTCTGTATTTTTAAAAAGGTCAGCTAATTCTTTTTTCATGATTAGTTTAACTCCACATTTAATGCTAGGGATTTGATTTCTTTTACTAAAACGTTAAATGACTCAGGTATACCTGACTCAAAGTTTTCTTCACCCTTAACAATTGTTTCATAAACTTTTACCCTGCCAGCTACATCATCTGATTTAACAGTTAAAATTTCTTGTAAAGTATAAGATGCACCATAGGCTTCAAGTGCCCAAACTTCCATTTCACCAAATCTTTGTCCTCCTAATTGAGCTTTACCACCTAATGGCTGCTGAGTTACTAGACTGTAAGGTCCTGTTGATCTTGCATGAATTTTATCTTCAACTAAATGATGAAGTTTTAACATGTAGATAATCCCAACTGTTACAGGTCTATCAAACTTTTCACCTGTTCTTCCATCCCATAAATATGTTTGACCTGAGCCTGGAAGATTAGCCAGTTCTAGCATTTTTGTTACATCTCTTTCTTTAGCTCCATCAAATACTGGTGTTGAAATTGCAATACCATTTTGCAAATTTTCACACAAATCTCTAAATTCTGTTTTGTTTAATTTTTCAACTTTTTCATCAAATATTTCTTCACCATAAACTGATTTTAAAAATTTTGAAATTTTTTCAGTTTTTTCAAATTTTTTATTGTTTTCATTAACTAATTTTCTAACCTCTTCACCAAATTCTTTACAAGCCCAGCCTAGATGAGTTTCTAAAATTTGTCCTACATTCATACGACTTGGTACACCTAATGGATTTAAAACTATATCAACTGGTCTTCCATCTTCTCTGTATGGCATGTCTTCTACTGGTACAATTTTACTTACAACACCCTTATTTCCATGTCTTCCAGACATTTTATCTCCCGGCCTTAATCTTCTTTTTATGGCTACAAAAACTTTAACCATTTTCATAACACTTGGTAATAAATCATCACCACTTCTGATTTTTAAAACTTTATCTTCAAATCTTTCTGTAATGTCTTGTTTAGCTTTATTATATTGATCTTTAAGCTGAGCTAGAGTTGCTTCGTTTTTGTCATTTCCCACAACAATCTTAAAAACATCATTAATTGTTAATTTATTGATATTTTCAAAATTAAGCTTTGAACCTGATTCAAGGTCTTTGATTTTTTTGGTTAAAGACTCTCCTGATAAAAACTGGGCAGCTCTTTGCTTAATACTTCTTTCAAGAATCTCTTCTTCAACAATTTTATCTTGTTGAACTTGATCAATTTCAGCTCTTTCGATTGTAATTGATCTTTCATCTTTTTCAATACCATGTCTATTGAAAACTTTAACATCAACAACAGTACCACTGCTACCTCTAGACATTCTCAAGGAAGTATCAGTAACATCAATTGCTTTTTCACCAAAAATTGATCTCAATAATTTTTCTTCTGGTCCTGAAGCTGAGTCACCTTTAGGAGTAACCTTACCAACCAATATATCACCAGCATTGACCTCTGCACCTATATAAACTATTCCTGATTCATCTAAATTTTTTAAAGCCTCTTCATTTACATTAGGAATATCTCTTGTAATTTCTTCTTCTCCTAATTTTGTATCTCTCGCCATAATTTCATATTCTACAATATGTACTGAAGTAAAAACATCATCTGTTACGCATCTTTCAGAAATTAAAATTGAGTCTTCAAAATTATATCCTTGCCATGGCATAAAAGCTACCGTCACATTTTTACCTAATGCTAACTCACCTAATCTTGTTGATGGTCCATCTGCAATTATATCACCTGATTTTACTTTATCTCCAACTCTAACTAAAGGTCTTTGATTAATACAAGTATTTTGATTTGATCTTTTAAATTTTTGTAAGTTATAAATATCTACACTTGATTTTGTAAAGTCTGTTTCTTCAGTAACTTTAACAACAATTCTTTTACCATCAATTTTGTCAACTACTCCTTCTCTCTTTGCAACAATTGTTACGCCTGAGTCTAAAGCAACATCACTTTCAATTCCAGTTCCTACTAATGGGGACTCGGGCTTTAACAGTGGCACTGCTTGCCTCATCATATTTGATCCCATGAGAGCTCTATTTGCATCATCATTTTCTAAAAATGGTATCAGTGAAGCTGCAACTGAAACAAGTTGTTTAGGTGATACATCAATATAATCAATTGTTTCTGGTTTTGATAATAAGAAGTTTAAATTTTGTCTGCAAGAAACTAGTTCTTCTATAATTTTACCATTTTTATCAATTTTGGTATTTGCTTGTGCAATTGTAAATTTAGTTTCCTCCATTGCAGATAAGTATTCAACCTTATCCTGTACAACGCCTTCTTTTACTCTTTTATACGGACTTTCAATAAAACCATATTTATTAATCTTTGCATAAGTTGATAAACTATTAATCAATCCAATGTTTGGGCCCTCAGGTGTTTCAATTGGGCAAATTCTTCCATAATGAGTTGGATGAACATCACGCACCTCAAAGCCTGCTCTTTCTCTGGTTAATCCACCTGGACCTAATGCAGAAACTCTTCTTTTGTGAGTAATTTCAGATAATGGATTTGTTTGATCCATAAATTGAGATAATTGAGAGCTTGCAAAAAAATCTTTTAACGAAACAGTTAATGGTTTTGCATTGATTAAATCTTGAGGCATAGCAGACTCAACATCTAAGGTAGTCATTTTTTCCTTGATAGCTCTTTCCATCCGGTAAACACCAATTCTGGCTTGGTTTTCGACTAGCTCTCCAACTGATCTTACTCTTCTATTTCCTAAATGATCAATATCATCAACTTCATCTTTACCATCTCTTAAATCTAACATTTTATGAATAATAGCTATTATGTCATCATTTCTTAAAATTGTAATTTTGTCTGAACATTCTAAATTTAATCTAGAGTTCATTTTAACTCTTCCAACATCAGAGAGGTCATATCTATCTGAACTAAAAAAAAGATTATTAAAAATTTGAGTAGCAATTTCTATTGTAGGTGGTTCACCAGGTCTTAACATTTTATAAATTTCGGTAATTGCTTCTTCTTTTGAATTATTTTTATCATTTAAAATTGTGTTTAATAAATAAGGGCCTTTATTTATTAAATTTGTAACTGAAATTTCTAAAGTATGAATTTTTGCATCTAGTATCTTTTCGATAATAGTATCATTTAGCTCGGTGCCAATCTTAAATATATCACCATCTTCTTCACTAACTTTAATATCACTATGTAAAAATTTACCATATAAGGTCTCTCTTGATACTAAAATATCTTTTAATCCATCATTTGAAAGTTTTTTTGCATTTAGATAGTTAATTTTTTCTCCTAGCTTAATTACTACTTTACCAGTTTTTGCATCAATTACTTCCTCAGAAAAATTTTTAGCCTTGTAATTCTCAGGGTTAAATTTTGTTTTCCATTTTTCAGTCTTTGAATCAAATGTAAATTGTTCTTTTTTATAAAACTCATTGGCAATTTCTGATTTTGTATGACCTAAAGCTATTAATAAAGTAGAGGCAAAAATTTTCTTTTTCCTATCAATTTTAAAATATAAAAAATCTTTAACATCATACTCAAAATCTAACCAAGAACCTCTATTTGGAATTACTCTGCAATTAAAGAGTAGTTTACCACTTGCATGCGTTTTACCCTTATCATGATCAAAAAATACACCTGGACTTCTATGCATTTGGTTCACAACTACTCTTTGCACACCATTGGTTATAAAAGTACCGCTATTAGTCATCATAGGTACTTCACCCATGTAAACTTCTTGTTCTTTTGCCGACAAAATATCTTTAGTGTTGTCATCTTGATTGATGTCATAAACAACTAATCTTAAAATACATTTTAATGCTGATGAATAAGTAAGACCTCTTGCAATACATTCATCAACATCAAATTTAGGTTTATCTAATTTATATGATACGTATTCTAATGTTGCTTTGTCATTTAAATCTTCAATGGGAAATATACCTTTAAAAACTCTATCAAAACCTTTTGATAGTTCCGCTTCTGCGTTAAAATCTGTTAGCTCATCGTAAGAGTTTTTTTGAACCTCAATAAGATTAGGAATAGATAAACTTTCTTTTAGCTTACCAAAACTTTTTCTAATATTTTTTTTTTCAGTAAAAGATATTTGCATCTATATTTTAAACTGATTAACGAATTAATCAGCTTGTGAAATCTTTCTATTAATTTACTTAAGTTCTACTTTTGCGCCAGCTGCTTCTAACTTAGCTTTAATTTCTTCAGCTTCTTTTTTTGGAACACCGGCTTTAACTTCTTTAGGTGCACCTTCAACTAAATCTTTAGCTTCTTTTAATCCAAGCGAAGTTGCTGCTCTTACTTCTTTAATAACATTAATTTTTTTATCACCAGCTGACACTAACATGATTGTAAAGTCATCTTTATCCGCTGCTGCTTCGCCACCAGCTGCTGCTGCTGGAGCTGCTGCGGCCATTGGAGATACACCCCATTTTTCTTCTAATTGTTTTGAAAGATCTGCTGCTTCAGCAACAGTCAAACTTGATAAGTCTTCTATAATTTTATTTAGGTCAGGCATATTGTCTACTCTTTAGGTTTTGTTTCAGAAATTTCTGGGGTCAAACTACTCATTTTTTCTGAGTGTGCAAGTAAAATACTTACTATTTTTGACGCTGAAGCATTTAATATTGCTATAATATTAGCTCGAGCTTCATCTAATGTAGGTAAATTAGCAACTTTTTCTACCCCTGCTTGATCTAAAACTTCATTGTCCATTATTCCGCCAATAAGCTTTAAATTTTCATTGTCTTTTGCAAATTTAGAAAGAATCCTTGCTGACATTATTGCATCTTCTCCAAAAGCGACTGCTGTAGGTCCTGAGAATAAATTTGATAAATCTTTGCACTTAGTTTTTTCTAAGGCTAATTTTGTTATTCTATTTTTTGTGATTTTAAAAATAATACCCTTTTCTCTCATTTTAGCTCTTAACTCATCAAGCTGAGGCATGGTTAAACCTTGGTAATGTGTAACCATTACTGCTTTGCTATTTTCGAACTGAGTAGCCATCTCAGAAATATAATTTTTTTTCTGTTCCTTGTTCATCATGACTATAATGCCTTACCTAATTTAACTTTATAAGAAACACCCATTGTTGATGTAGCAAAAGTATTTTTAATTAAATCACCTTTTAGAGTATTGTTAGATTTTTCTTTCTCTAGAGAGTCTAAAATTGCATTATAATTTTTTAATAATTGATCATCATTAAAAGATTTTTTACCAATACTTACTCCAATATTTCCATCTTTATCGTTTCTAATTTCAACTTGACCAGATTTTGCATTTGTTACAGCTTCTTTTATATTTTCTGAAACAGAACCGAGTTTTGGGTTCGGCATTAATCCTTTTGGTCCCAAAACCTTTCCAAGTTTTGAAAGCTTAACCATCATACCTGGCGTACAAATTAATTTTTCAAAGTTTAATTCACCAGATTTAATTTTTTCTATAAATTCGTCACTTCCTACCAAATCTGCTCCAGCATCTTTTGCTTCTTGAGCTTTATTGTCTTCACAAACAACAGCGACTTTTACCTTTTTTCCAGTTCCACCTGGTAAGTTAACAACAGTTCTAATATTTACTTCACCTTTTTTTTGTTTGTTATTTATTTGAAAACTTAAATCTAAGGACTCATCAAACTTAGTTGTACAATTCTTTTTAAGTTCTGGTAATAACTTCTCTATAGGCTGAGCATTTTGATCTCTTGTTTTTTCAGGTAGTTTTTTAAATCTTTTAGATTTCATTACTCTTTAACCTCTATACCCATTGATCTTGCTGATCCTGAAATTATCTTAACTGCTTGATCTAAATCTAGAGCATTCAAGTCATTCATTTTTTGTTTAGCAATCTCTTCTGCTTGTTTTTTTGTAATCGAAGCAACAATGCTTCTACCTGGTTCTTTTGATCCACTTTTTAATTTTGCTGCCTCTCTAATAAAAAAAGAAGCTGGTGGTGATTTAATTTTAAAATCAAATTTCTTGTCCTTATAAACTGTAATTTCAACTGGAACAGGTTTACCTGCCATTGATTTAGTTTTGTCATTAAATGCTTTACAGAATTCCATGATATTAACACCACGTTGACCTAATGCAGGTCCTACTGGTGGAGCAGGATTTGCTTGACCACCTTTGATCTGTAACTTTATAAATCCACTAATTTCTTTTTTTGCAGCCATTAACTTGTTTTCTCCACTTGATTATATTCTAATTCTACTGGTGTTGGACGACCAAATATAGAGACTGAAACCTTAAGTCTAGATTTATCTTCATCAATTCCTTCTACCATTCCACTGAATGAAGCAAAAGGTCCATCTACTACCTGAACTTTTTCACCAATGCTATACTCTATACCAGATTTCGGCTGAGCCACACCATCTTTTATTTGACCTAAAATTTTCTCAATTTCTTTATCAGAAACAGGAACAGGCATTCCTTTTGTGCCCAAAAAACCACTTACTCTCTTTATATTCTTAATCATATGGTAGATGCTATTATCCATTTCACTCTTAATTAATACATATCCTGGAAAATATTTTTTTTTTCTTTGAACTCTTTTTCCTCTTTTTACTTCAGTTACATCGTGAGTTGGAACAACAATCTCCTCAAATTTTTCTGAAATTTTAGCTTTTTCAGCTTCTTCTTTTATTAACCCAGCAACTTTATTTTCAAAACTTGAGTGCGATTGAACAATATACCAATTTTTCATTATATACTTACCTTTAACAAGAGTTCTAAAAAAAACTTTAAAACTTGATCAAGAAGTAAAAAAAATAAAGACATTACAACCGCCATGATAAAAACCATCAAAGCACCTTGTAAGGTTTCTTTCCAAGTAGGCCATGAAACTTTAAATGCTTCTTGTTTTACTTCTTGAATAAATTTAATTGGGTTTCTCATATTAATTAAGCTCTAATTGGCAGGAGCGGAGGGACTCGAACCCTCAGCCTCCGGTTTTGGAGACCGGCGCTCTACCAATTGAGCTACACTCCTATATATAGAGTTACTCTATAATTTTAGTTACTACTCCAGCTCCAACAGTTCTTCCACCTTCTCTAATGGCAAAATTTAATTTTTCAGACATTGCAATTGGTGTAATTAACTTAACTGTAAATTTAGCATCATCACCTGGCATAATCATTTCTGTACCAGCAGGTAATTCTACTTCCCCAGTAACATCGGTAGTTCTAAAATAAAACTGTGGTCTATACTTAGTAAAGAATGGAGTATGTCTTCCGCCTTCCTCTTTTTTAAGTACATAAGCTTGAGCTTCAAATTTAGTATGTGGCGTTACTGAACCAGGTTTACAAAGAACTTGACCTCTTTCGATATCATCTCTTTCAACACCTCTTAAAAGAACACCAACGTTGTCACCAGCTTCACCTGAGTCTAAAAGCTTTCTAAACATTTCAACACCAGTACAAACTGATTTTTTGGTATCTCTAATACCAACAATTTCTATTTCATCACCAGTTTTAAGAATACCTGACTCAACTCTACCAGTTGCAACTGTACCTCTCCCAGAAATTGAGAAAACATCCTCTACAGGCATTAAGAAATCTTTATCTTTTGGCCTATCAGGTTGAGGAATAAAAGCATCAACATTTTTCATCAATTCTAAAATTGAATTTTTTCCAATTTCATCATCTCTTCCTTCCACTGCAGCAAGAGCTGAACCTTTAGCAATAGGAGTTTTATCTCCTGGGAATTTATATGAAGTTAATAACTCTTTTATTTCCTCTTCAACTAGATCAATCATTTCTTTATCGTCAACTTGATCTACTTTATTTAAATAAACACATATCGCTGGAACACCAACTTGTCTTGCTAAAAGAATATGCTCTCTAGTTTGGGGCATTGGTCCATCAGCAGCGTTAACAACCAAAATTGCTCCATCCATTTGTGCAGCACCAGTAATCATGTTTTTTACATAGTCAGCATGTCCTGGACAATCTACGTGTGCGTAATGTCTTTTTTCAGTTTCATATTCAACATGTGCAGTAGAGATTGTAATACCTCTTTCTTTTTCTTCTGGAGCTTTATCAATTTGATCGTAAGCAACTGCTTTAGCACCACCAGTTTCTGATAAAACTTTAGTGATAGCTGCAGTTAAAGTAGTTTTACCATGGTCAACATGGCCAATTGTACCAATATTACAATGCGGTTTATTTCTTACAAATTTTTCTTTAGACATTACTTTTATTCCTCACATTCTTTTTTTTTATAATTTTTAATTCTTGGAGCGGGTAAAGGGAATCGAACCCTTACATCCAGCTTGGAAGGCTAGCGTTCTACCATTGAACTACACCCGCACAACCCCAAGAGTAACACTCCATATTATTTAAAATTTTATTGAGTGGTGGAGGGGGAAAGATTCGAACTTTCGAAGACCGAAGTCAACGGGTTTACAGCCCGCCCCATTTGACCGCTCTGGAACCCCTCCTTTTTGGGGAAGTGTCCCCTTGTTCAATAAAGCTTCAAACAACACGCGTTTTATATATTTTATTCATGTAATTGCAATATGAGAATTATTAAGAAAATATAGTAAAAAAAGGGTAAAACTAGGGAAAATTATGAACAAATCAACTTTTTTTATTGTTGGCCAACATGCTGTAATTGAGGCTCTTAAAAATCCAAGAAGAAAAGTTTTAAGACTATTTTTAACTGAAGAAAGTAAAAAAAATATTCACAGAAATAGCCCTAAAAAAAACTTACTAGAGGATATTAAGGTTTATTTTAAAACAAAGAAAGAGTTGGATAAATATTCTACTAAAGAAAATTTACTTCACCAAGGATATGTGGCTGAAATTGAACATTTAAACAAACCTATACTTAAAGAGTTTATAAAAGATAAAGATAATGAAGAAATTACTTTAGTATGTTTAGATAGTGTTACTGACCCAAGAAATATCGGTTCTTTAATTCGAAGTGCATTGTCATTTAATATTGATGGAATTATTATAAAAGAAAGACATTTTCCAGATGAAAGTAAACTTATGTACAAGGCTGCAAGTGGAGCGATGGAATATATTAATATATTTGAGGTATCTAATATAAATTCTACTCTAAAAAATTTAAAAGATAAAAACTTTTGGATTTATGGTTTTGATGGAAAAGGAGATAAAAAATTTACAGAAATTGAATGGCGAGGAAATAATATTCTTGTTTTTGGTTCAGAAGGATCGGGCATGCATGAACATACATCTAAATATGCCGATTTTTTAGTAAAGATCGATATTAATAAAAAAATTGAAAGTTTAAATATATCTAACAGTGCTGCAATTGTTTTTCATCATTTAAGTTACTTAAAAAAAAATGATTAATGAATTTTTACCAAAAATCTATGAGCTTTCATATTAGAAATCTTTGATTTCATAACTTTTGAAACATCTTTTAATTTTATTACTTTTACTAATTTAGTTAAATCTTTTTTAAATTTTAATGAATTAAATCTTTTAAATATTTTTTTTCTTTCATTCAGGTTTGTGAGCTCTGCATTAATTCCTTTAATGTTTATACCTCTTAAAATCAAAGGTAAAATATTTATTTTAGAAACGTTATTTAAGATGTTTCCTATAGAAACAAACATGCCACCTTTGATTAAATACTTCAAACTATTGTCTATTATATCACCCCCTAAATTATCAAATATAACAGAATATTTTTCATTCAATAATCCAAAATTATTTGATTTAAGAAACTTTTTTGGTGAATGTATCTTTTTTATATTTAAAATTTTGAAAATGTTACTTGTCTCTTTTTTTGAACTTATTACTTCAACATCTATTCCATATGTTTTGAGTAAAAATACTATAAACATTCCAACATTACCTGATGCTCCAGTAACCAATACAGGTTTTTTTTTATTTGTCTGAATTATTTTTAGAGAATTGTTAAAAGCCTTAATGGCTGTAAAGCCAGATGTGCCTATTATCATTGACTCCTTCAAAGTTAATCCTCTAGGTAATTTATCAACCCAGCTTTCTGGAACTAAAATAAATTCTGAAAAAGATCCATTTCTTTCAATGCCCAAAGGTCTAGCTATCACCATAACTTTATCATTTCTTTTAAATTTTTTTGAGTTTGAATAATAAATAATTCCACTAGCATCAATCCCAGGTATGTGGGGAAATCTTTTAATAAGATTAGGACTATTATTTAAAATTAGAATATCTTTATAATTTATATTTGTATAAGAAACTTTAATTACAACAAAATTTTTTTTAATATCATTTTTGTATAAATAGTTATTCTTAGTAATTCGATTAGTAATTTTACCCTTGTGCATTTTAAATATTTTTAATGCATTATAATTTATTGGAAATATCTTATCTAAGCTCATTTTTTTGATATAAAATAATTATAGTTCCCACTAGCAATCTTAATATTTTTTTGATCCTTAACAATTCCAAAAGTTTCAATTTTAATTTTATTAATTTTTAATATCTTTATATAAATATTTAGAATAGTTGGATTATTAATTTTAGCATAAAAATTTGTTTTTGAGCTAGTAATAAGACATATTTTATCTTTGAACATTCTATTTGAATAAAGAGTTGATACTATAGTTTGAAGTATTGACTCCTCTATTAAAGTTCCGGGCATCATTGGATTATCAAAAAAATGACATTTTAAAAACCAGGAATTTTTTTTAACATGTTTAATGCCGGTAGCCGATTTAAGAGAAATGATATTTTTAACTTTATCTATCATAAGAAAAGGTTCTTTAATTTTTGTTAATGAAATAATCTTTTTTTTATCTAGGTTTTTCATTATTTAGCAATTGTTCTAGATAAAGTTGCAATTATATCAACACCATCCCACTCAGGAGTTAAATCAAAAGCTCTACCAACTGGTACAATTCTATCTATACCTTTTAACTTATTCTTAATAATAAATTTTTTTAAGACATCAAACTTTGTTCCATGATAAGTTATTGTTTGCAATTTTTCACTCACATAGTCTTTTAATTGGTCAATGTTTTTAAGGTCAATTTCAAAAAAAGTCCCAAAATTTACACTATTTAAATCATCTAATGTAAATCTTTTACTTTTTAATTTCACCAAGTTAAAATCATCTATATCTATTTTGAATTCTTCTTTTTTATTCAAAGAAAAATTCATTAAATTTGAAATCTTTTTATTTGCTCCAGATAGATCTAAATCATACTTCTGATTTACTATTTTTTTCAATTTAGTCCAAAAAAAATTTTTATTTTCTTTTTTTTTTCCAAGCCAAAAAATAATATTAGGGGAAGAACAACCAAATTGATCCATCGTATAGGTGTCATTAAAAAATTTTTGTGCTAAATTTAACATTTGATTATCATTTAATTTATTTAATTTATCTGAGTCTAAAATAGAAATAGAATACCTATCAGCAAATGTAAGATCTATACATCTTGGTTTTGTCGTAAAAGTTTTAAATTTATTGATTGTTTTATCTCCACCCCAAATTATTCGTGCTTCGACATTTTTAGATATTTCTGAAGAAATAGTGTCAGAATTCTCATATTTTATTAACAATAGTTTATTAAATATTTTTTTTAGTTTTCTTTTTTTTGATAGTTTTTTTAAGATTTTACAAAGTATTTTAACTTGAAAAAAATTTTTACTTGGAAGACGAATTATATTGTTATTACCAGATAATAATCCAAAAACCATTGAATATGCAAAATTGGTTGGCACGTTTGATGGTGCAATATGTAAAACAGTACCGCGACCTACCCTATCTTTAAAGAAATTATAATTATTAAATAAAGATCTTATATTACTATTCCTGCACCAAAAACCAAAGCTAATTAAATCAGGAAATTTTTTGCATTCAATATTAGTCATAATATATTTTGAAATTTCATTTAAAAAGAAAATCACATCTTCACTAAAAATTTCAAATGGGCCCTCTTTGAAATCATAATTTCCAATAATTACTTTTATTTCTTTTTTAATTTTAGCTAACATCACTGCAGCCTCTAAGTTCAGAGTCTGGAACTCTGCCTAAAACAGTAAAATATTTGCCTAATTTACCACATTTGCAATTATCTTCTCCATGAATTATTCCAATATCTTCAGTTAATAAACTTTGTCCAGGATAACTTGCTGGTAATAAGGATAAAGTTTGAATCAATCCTGCTTGATTTGTTTTACATAATTCTAATTTTGAATTTCTAATTAGAATGTCTGAAAAAAGTGAGCAATGAAAATATCCTTTTTCGCATTCAAGAAAAACAGAACCAGTTTGTTCGATCATACCATAATAATTATAAATTTTATTTACACCAAGTACATTTTTAGCTTCATTTTTAAATTTAGTATTGTTTACTCTAAATTTGGTCATTTTTTTCCAACCACCACCATGAATTATCATTCCTGAATTTTTTTTAAGTCTAATTTTTTTTCTTTTCATCTCATTGATTAAATCAAACCAAATAGAACTGGTAAATCCAAAAATAATAAACTCTTTATCTTTATTAAATCGCATATATTTTTTCAATATTGATAAGTCTAATTTTTTTTTTTTATCTAATAAAAAAAATTTATTTCTACATAGTTGTCCAAAACCTTTAATTGCTGCTCCTTTGGCTGACATTGCTTCTTTTGATTTTAAAAAGCTTTTGCTTTCTAAGAAAAAAATATCCACATCTTTACGAATGATATTTGAAAAGATTTTATTTAAAGCTTTGGACTGCAAAATAGCAGTTTTATAATCCAAATGAATATTTGATTTCTTTGCATTAGTTGTTCCTGATGAATTAAATGTTGAAACTTTGTTTTTATCTTTTTTTGAAATTAAATTAAAATTTTTAAATAGTGAAACATGTAAAAATGGTAGATCTGAAATTGTTTTTGTTTTGGAAATTGACTTAAATAAATTATTCGAGATTAACTTATATTCTTTAGAATTATTATAATGAAATTTTGATAATCTTTTAATATTAGAAAAAAAAAGTTTATTTTTTTTTTCAACTGGTAAGCTAAAAGAATTTAAATTAAATAATTTCTTATAGTTTAACATTTATTTTTTTAAGCTCGTTGTAACTTATTTTTTTGTTTGGTGTTCTCGGAAAATATTTTAGCTTAATCACTTCAAAAGATCTAACACTAAAGGTGGTAATTTTTGATATTATATTTATTAATCTTTTTTTTTCATAGTTTTTTTCCATATAAATAAAAATTTTTTTATCATCACTATGACAGGCAATTTTATATCCTTTTTTCCTCATTAAATTCTCCAAAGCACCTAGGTCAACTCTATTACCAAAAATTTTAGCAATTTTATTTTTTCTACTTGTTATAAAATAAAATCCATCCTTATCAAAATAACCTAAATCTCCTGTTGCAAGTTTAAATTGATTTGTATTATCAAATTTTAAATCTTTAAAGTTTTTGGAGTACCCCATAAATACATTTTTTCCTTCACAAATTAATTCTCCTTGTTTAAAGGGTTTTAAGATTTTTTTTCCGTATTCATCAACTAAATAAATATTATTTCCAGGTATTCCTTTACCAATGCTTCCAATTTTCTTTTTTAAATATTCTGGTTTTAAATATGAAATTCTTGGTGATGCTTCTGTTTGACCATACATACTATAAAATTTTAAATCATTATTATCACAAAATTTAATTATCTCTCTAATATTTGTTTCTTCTAGTTTTCCTCCAGCTTGAGTAAGATATCTTAATGTTTTAATTCTAATATTTTTAAGACCAATTTTACTTAGGATTTCATATGCATAGGGAACACCATTGAATGAGGTAATTTTATTCTTTTTGAAAACCTTCCAAAAATTTTTTTCAATTAAGGAATTATTTATAACTATTATTGATCCACCTTTTTCTAAATGGGTATTAATTACAGAAAGCATGTAGCTATAACTGATTGGTAAATTTGTTATTGCGCAATCATTTTTTTGAATTTTTAAATATTTGATAATAGAGTCTGTATTATTTTTAAGGTTGGATTTAGATAATTTAACGAATTTAATAGTCCCCATCGATCCAGAAGTGGATAACAACAAGGATAAGTTTTTGTTAAGATTTATTTTTTTGATAGATTTATTTTTTAATAAAATTTCATTATAAAAACTATACTTTTCTTCACATTTTCTGTGAAATATTGACTCATTTTTTTTTGATAAAAAAATATAGTTAGGTTTATAATTTTTAAAGATCTTAAGAATATCTTTTTTTTTTGTTTTTGAGTCTACAATTATTGCAGCATGATTATTAATTATACAAAAAATGTATGCTATTAAAGAACCAATACTATTTTCTGAAATTATTAAGATCAAAGACCTTTGATTAACTTTTTTTTTGATCTTATTTAATTCAATTAATAAATCTTTATAAGTAAGTTTTAAAAAACTTCCATCACTTATAGCTATTCTGTTACGATGATGAACAAAAGATTTAAATAATCTCATTTGAAAGATTTATTTAATCTTCAATAAGTTGGATATTTTTTTTGTAATACCAAGAGCATCAAGTCCGTAGTATTTTAACAAATGATCATATTTTGCAGTCGGTCCAAATTTATCTGGTAATGATAGCGAATAAAGTTCTGATCTAATTTTATTTTTTAAAATCTTTTCAGCAATTATACTTCCTAGCCCTCCTACTGAAGTGTGTTCCTCTATTGTGATAATCTTTTTAAACTTTCTCATTAATTTAATTATACTTTCATCTATAGGTTTTAATGAGACAACATTTACTAATTCTGCATTAATCTTTTGTTTTTTAAGGTAATTCAAAGATAGTTTAATTTGACCTAATATTGAGCCATGTGAAAGAATTAAAATATCATTTCCTTTTGATAATGTAATATTTTTTCCAAATTTATATTTATAATTTTTTTCATAAACATTTAAAGATCCAGGTACACCTGTAAGCCTGATATAACTGGGTCCCCTATTATTAAAAGCATAATCATCTAAAACCTTACCTAATTCTGAACAATCTGCAGGACAAGTTATGTTAAGGTTTGGAATGGTCCTCATAATTGCCAAATCTTCGAGTCCAAAGTGGCTATTGCCTAAAAATCCCATTGACAACCCACTGCCTAATGCCACAAGGTTAACGTTTTGTTTCATATAGCCTAAATTCATTCTTATTTGTTCACTTGCTCTCATTGATAAAAATGGAGCAAAAGAAGTCACGAACACTTTGTATCCCTCATTAGCAAGACCTGATGCAACCCCAATTAAATTTTGTTCACTTATTCCTATTGAAATATATTGTTTTGGAAACTCTATTTTAAATCTTGCTAAACCTGAAGATCTTCCTAGATCTGCACTAAGAACAATTAGTTTTTTATTTTTCTTAGCAATATCAAGCATAAATTTACCAAACATTGCTCTTGGACCTAATCTCGACCATTGTTTTGTGTCAGTAGAACTAAAATTCATTTTTAATTTAAATTTATTGATTTAATCGATTGTAAATATAGTTCTTTAGTTAATCTTCCATGATGCCAATCATTATTGTTCTCCATGAAATTAACACCTTTGCCTTTTATAGTTTTAGTAATTATTGCAGTTGGTTTTGATTTTGATCCTTTTTTAAATGCATTAATTAATGCAAGAACATTGTGGCCATTGCAGCTGTTAACATTCCATCCAAAGCCTTTCCATTTTTTTTTCATTTCTTCATAACTCATCATTTTATCTATTGCGCCATCATTTTGATGACCGTTACAATCTACAACTACAAATAAATTATTTAAATTTTGTTCTGTTGCTGTTATTGCTGCCTCCCATATAGACCCTTCATAACATTCTCCGTCTCCAACAACGACTATAACCGAATTATCTTTATTCTTTTTTTTATAAGAAATTGCCAAACCAACTCCAAATGACAAACCTTGTCCTAAACTTCCATTAGAAGTTTCTATGCCTATTGATTTATTCATAATTGGATGAGCAATAAATTCACTCTCATTTTTCTGAAATTGCATTAAATCTTTTTTTTTCTTGATAAAACCTTTGCAATGAAGAATTGACAGCAATGCTAAAAAACCATGTCCTTTACTTAATATAAATCTATCGAATGGTTTATTAATTTTAATATCAAAAATTGAATATATTACTGATAAAATTTCAACTATGGATAACGCTCCACCTATATGTGAAGGCTCTCCACAATTATAACTAATATCTAGAATAATTTTTCTAATTTTATAACTCAATTTTTTTATTTGATTTACTTTTTTTAACACTCCATTCCTCCATCTAAATAAATGATTTGCCCATTTATATATTGTGAATTTTTAGATGATAAAAAGAGTATTAAATTTGCAACTTCAATTGGCTCACAGGCTCTTTTCATGAATGATTTAGAAATTAATTCATTTCTAGATCTAGGATCCATTTTTTTTAACATTTTTGTATTCGTTGCACTAGGACAAATACCGTTAACTCTTATGTTATAATTTGAAAATTCATTAGCCATTATTTTTGTTGCGTGCATCAATGCTGTTTTACTGCAACCATAAGATAGAGTACCTTTATCTGCTGTTTTAGTCACAACAGATCCAATATTTATAATAGATGCTCTTTTAGATTTTTTTAAGTACTTAAGTAAAAGTTGAGTCAATCTTATCTGTGAAAAAAAATTCACATCAAAAATTTCTTTTAAATTTTTTTGAGAAGTCATCTCTATTGTCGATCCAGAGGCCTTACCAGCGTTATTTATTAATAGATCTAACTTGTTCTTAGTTGAAAAAATTTTTTCTATTTTTTCTTTTAATTGAGACTCATTAGTTAGATCAGCTTCAATAATTTGTATTCTTTTAGAAAATTTTTTAACATAATTTTTAAATTTGTTATCTGATTTTCTTATTAAACAAATAACGTTGGCATTATTTTTAAGAAATAAATCTAAAATTGATTTTCCAATACCTCCATTTGCACCTGTAATTAAAGCTGTTTGACCTTTTAACATTTTATTTTATTCTCTAAAAAATTGTTTTTTATGTTTAGCTTTTTTTAGTAATTTAAACACATTTTCTTTTTTAATATCTTTTAAATAATATTTTTTTCTTAAATTAAGTGAATTTATAACTGAATTTGATGTAAAATATGTATCTAAAATATCATTACCTAAAAGTTTTTGATAAATTTCAATATCTTTTTTTTTAAATATTTTGATTTTTTTTTTTTTTAAATTGAGTAAGAGCTTATTTTTTAAATATTTTTTTATTATAGTTTCAATTTTTACAGCATGCGAAAAACAAGGCATAAATTCATCACCCGGTATCATATTGTTTAAAATATTTTTTAGATTATTTTTAAAAATATATCTTTTTTTTGAATCAGTCATTTCTAGCAATTAATCTTTTAAAATTTTTTTTTATATAATCCGATATCATTAAAGACACAGCCTGTACAGTTGATGCAATATTTACTCCAGACGATGAAGGAAATATACTGCTATCAATTATAAATAAATTTTTAATATCATGACATTGTCCAAATTTATTTACTACTGAATTGTTTTTATTTGTACCCATTTTGGCAGTACCTACCAAATGCCATCCTGTATTTTTGACTGGACCAAAAGCTTTAATACTTTTTGCACCAGCTATATTAAGTAATTTTTTACAATGATAAATTCCGTGTGTTAACATTTTCTTTGAATTTTTTGATAGTCTATAATTTATTTTTATACCTGGCATTCCATCACTGTCTTTATTTTTATGATCTAACTGTATAAAATTATTTTTATTAGGTGTATCTTCGCAAATTATTGCTAAGGGTATTGTTTTTCCATAATAAGCAAATAAATCATTAAAAAATGATTTGCCAAAATTAATCTTTTTAAATTTTTTTAAATAATGAAAAGACTCAATGGGTCCTGGTGATTTTAAAAGTTGAATAGTATAACCTCTTTTGAAGTTTCTTTTTTTTTTTGTTTCATAAAATTCATGACTATATATTGAGCATCCTTCAGGACCTTCATTTGAATTTAAAAACTTATTAAAATGCCCTTCTACAAAGCCTAGTGGATGAAGCATCAAATTTTTACCAAGTTGTCCAGAGTTATTTGCAAGCCCATTAGGAAAATCTTTATTTTTAGAATTCATTAATATTCTTGGCGTACCAATGCCGCTAGATGCTAAGAGTATTAATGATGCTTTTAAGAATCTTTTCTCTTTTCTTTTATTTGAGTATATTACTCCAGTTGCAATTTTATTTTTAGATATCTTAATCTTTAAAACTCGAGAATTAGGTTTTATAATTACTCCATTTTTAACTGCTTTATTTAAGTAAGTCTCTACTACAGTTGGTCTAATTCCTTTTTTAAATTTGTTAGATTTTTTTATTGCTGCATAAGATGGCCACCAGTGCCATCCAAGTTTATTAAACGATCTAGCTATTAAACTTCCTGAATAACCTATGTCTAGTGGCGATTGCAAATTATTAATTCTAGGGTAAGCAGGATCGCCAGCCATTCCAGAAACACCAACCATTTTATCATTAAGATTATAATATTTTTCTAAGTCATTATAATTAAATAACCAATTAGATCCTATGTCATCAATTTCTTTTGTTTTAAAATCTGAAGGATGAAATCTTGGATAATGTCCAGAATAAATAAGTGTTGAGCCACCAACTGCGTTATAATTAGAAATGGAAATTGGTGAGTTATCATTATTTATAGGATAATCAGAGTCAAATTTTCTTTGGTTTGGATCTATATTAAATTTTTTAAATTTACTTATTTCACGATCTTTATTATTAAATGAATATTCTTTTTTATTTATTAACGGGCCTTGGTCTATACACACTATTTTAAGATTTAATTTGCTCAAATTCCATGCTGAAGCAGCTCCTGAAGCTCCAGCTCCTATTATAAGGATATCTGTTCTCTCTTTTTTCATTATTTTTTCTTATTTTTTAGGTATGTATTGATCTAAAATTTCTGGAATTGTAATAGTCATCTCGGCTTCACATGCAATTTCTCCAGAAACAATACCTATGCCTGTGCCTTTACACAATCCTCTTTTCCAAGATAACACTTTAGTTTCTATCTCAAGTTTTTCTCCTGGCAATATCTCTCTTTTAAATCTCACATTATGGGAAATTGCATGAGTCACCTTACCCTTGTTACCTGGTAGTGTTGTGATTGCAACTGTCAACATTTGTGCTAGAGCCTCCAACTGAAGAGCACCTGGAACATTTGGATGGCCTGGAAAATGAATTGGAAAAAACCATTCATTATTTGTAAAATTTTTATAACCATTAGCTAATTTTCCAGGTATTACTTTTGTAACATAATCTATCATTAAAAAAGGATACCTATTAGGTTGATAATCAAGGAGTTCGACGCTATTTAGAGTTTTTTTTTTCAAATTATTAAATTTTAACTTTATATTTTTTTAAAATCTTTTTACCTTTTTCAAATGAACTGAAATCAATTATATCGTCCATATCCAAAGTAATTTTAAATGTATCTTCAAGAGACCCAACCATTGACATGTGACCAACAGAGTCCCATTGTGGAATGGATTGATACTTTAATTTCTTTAACTTAGACTTATCAACTGAAAATGTTTTTATAAAAACTTTGCTATATTTATCTAGATTATTCAAAACGTTATTATTTAATATTTTTAGTTAAGATATTCACTTATAAAGATTAATTTCATTATTTAAATACTTTTTTTCAATAAAATCAACATTTTCATAAGAGATTATTTCATTATTTTTTTTATTTTTTTTTATTACTGATACAAGTTTTGGTATTTTGTTTCCTAAATCTTTAAGTATTAATTGAGAGGATTTTCTAATATCCACTTTAAAACAGATTAATTTTCTATATTTATAAAATTTTGAAATTTCATTTTTAAGTAGTAAATAATCGCATTGCTTTGTTATCGCAGAATATTCACATAGTTTTCTATTTCTGACATATAAAATAATTCTATTTTTTTTTGTTTGATTATCTAAATTCGTACAGAGTAATTCAAAATTTTTATCATATCTATATTTAACCTTAGCAAGATATTCAAGATGATGAACGTGGGTAAAAGATCTGCTATAATGATGACCAAGTGTTAATAAATAAAAATTATCATTAATAAAATATTTCCATAAAGAATTTTTACCTACCGTATGGGGGTCTTTAACTTTTTTATAGATATTGATTTTTTTTCCAAAACATAAAAAAGAATAAAAAGGCGTTCCAATTCTATATTTATAATAATCTTTGAGTAATAGTGCACCAAGAGCTCCACTATCACTCGAGCTTAATCTTTGGTTAAATTTTTTTTCCTTAACTGAATTAAAGTCAAAAACTGGGATTATTAAGTTACCATTTTTGCCTAAAATTTTTAAAAAAAAATCTAATATTTCTTTTACAAAATCAAAACGGTTAATTTTTTTGATATTTAAAGTTTTATATAGTTTGAAAATATCTAAACCAAGATAGATATTATCACCTTTCTTTACTTTCAAATTACCTAAAATTTTTTTTAAAATCTTTATACTACTTTTTTCCATCTTATTTTAATTAATAATTATTATCTTAAAAACTTCATAATTTAAGTGTATATGTTTAAGTATTAAATTAAATTATAAATATTTTTGGCATTTAAATAATTTAGTAACTTTAATTTCAAGAAAAATACAAATTTATGAATAACTATAGAATTGGAGAAAAGATCTATAAAACAATAAAAGAACTTTATCCAATAAACAGAAGTTTAACGGGTGATGGAAACAGAAAAACTTTAAGAATCTTTCAAAAAATATCAAAAAAACTCAAAATATTAGAGTTTAATTCTGGTAAAAAAGTTTTTGATTGGACTATACCACCAGAGTGGAATGTTAAAAGTGCCTACATAGAATCTGATGGTAAAAAGATAATCAATTTTAAAAAAAATAATTTACATTTAGTATCTTATTCACAACCAATAGATAAAATAATTAGTTATAAAGAATTAAATAAACATCTTTATTCTATTAAAAATAAACCAAATGCTATCCCATATATAACATCATATTACAAAAAAAGATGGGGTTTTTGTTTAGCGCATAATGATAGAAAAAAACTTGATAAATTAAAATCTTACAAAGTTTTTATTGACTCTTGTTTTAAAAAAAAAGGAAAACTATCTGTAGGGGAAATATTAATCAAAGGTAGGTCAAAAAAAGAAATAATTCTAAGTACAAATATTTGTCATCCATCTATGGTGAATAATGAATTATGTGGGCCTACAATTTTAGCGTATTTAGCTAAATATTTTTTAAAAGCTAATAGTTTTTTTTCTATTAGGATTTTATTTTTACCAGAAACCATTGGTGCAATTTCATATATCAATAAAAATTTAAAAACTCTTAAAAAAAATTTTAGAGCTGGGTTTCAAATAACATGCTTTGGTGATAGAGGGAATTTTTCAATGATTTCTACTAAATATAACAATAGTTACTCAGATAAAATTGCAAAAAATATTCTAAAAAAAAATAAAAAATATAAAATTTATAAATTTCAGGAATGTGGATCTGATGAGAGACAATATAATTTTCCAGGAGTTAATTTACCTGTAGTTACTTTAACAAGAACTAAATTTGGAAATTTTAAAGAATATCACAATTCAATGGATAATTTAAAAATTACAAATCCTAAAACTCTTAAAGAATCTTATAATTTTTTAATTGATATAATTGATTTAATAAACTTCGAAAAAACAATAATTTTTGATATGAAAAATAAAAATAAATTAGTAAATATAAAATTAGTTAAATCGAAGTTTGATAAGATAAAGGTTTTTAGTACAACAAAATGTGAACCATTTTTATCAAAAAGAAATTTATATAGAAATATTTCAAAAAACTATTTAACAAATGACGAATTTCTTATGTTTAATTTACTCTATTACGGAGATGGAAACTCAATTTCCAGTATAGCAAATATACTTTCAGCAAAATCTCAAAAACTTTACAAAATTGCTAAATTATTAGAGAAAAATAAATTAGTAAAATTATCTAATTAATTTTAATTTTTCTTTTTATTCATTGATTTATTTTGTCTTTTAAACTAAAAATCAGCAAGCAAAATGAATGCCCTTGTAGCTCAGCTGGTAGAGCAATTGATTTGTAATCAATAGGTCCGCGGTTCGAATCCGTGCGGGGGCACCATCTATTTAATAACTGAGGGAAGTTTCTTAATTTATCTCTTTTCTTAATTGTTCAATTTTAATTTTTTTGTGAAGACTTCTATTTTTATCATACAAAAGGTTAAATTTTATTTTTTTATTTGTATACACAATTATATTCTTAGCGTTTCTTACCTCAATATTATCTGCAACAGCACTAATGGGTCTTTTTTGAGGATTCAAATTTTTTATTGTAATTTTGGATTTATCACTAACAATTTTTCCTTTCCATCTTCTAGGTCTAAATGGACTGATAGGAGAAATAGACAATTTTTTTGAGTTCAAACTTAGGATGGGTCCATGTACTGAAAGATTATAAGCTGTGCTGCCAGCTGGAGTAGAAACAAGAACACCGTCAGATACTAATTTTTTAATAACTTGTTTAGAACCATTATTAATTGATAAAGATGCTGCTTGTCTGCTTTGCCTTAAAATTGAAACTTCATTAATTGCTAAATATTTCCTTATTAAATTTTTATTATTTTTTACAGTCATCTCAAGAGGAGAAATAGTAATCATATTAGATTTAGATAAGTTTTTAATAATGGTTTTTGAAGAAAACTTATTCATAAGAAAACCATAATTACCAGAATTAATTCCATAGAAAAATTTTTTAGATTTTTTATTGTTTTTTAAAGTCTTAAGCATAAAACCATCTCCACCAATAACAAAAACTATATTTTTAATACTAGTATTATTTTTTTTTAAATTTTTTAACAGTTGAGATTTAATCTTTAATGATTTTTGATTTGTATCAGTTATTATTTGTATTTTTTTCATCTCTTATGGTGCCCTCGGCCAGACTCGAACTGGCACTCCGCAAGCGGCAAGGATTTTAAGTCCTTTGTGTCTACCAATTTCACCACGAGGGCATTAATGAATTTCATGAGTATTTATGCTAATATTTATAATTCAACAAGATGAATAAGTAAATTTTTTTTATTTTATCTCTCTGTTTCCGAGTTTGTTCCGAGTTATCCTATAAAATCCTACTCTTGCACATTACCATGTATCCAGTGACAAGTTTTTTTGTTACCATCAGCTAAAGTCATTGTTCCAATGCCATAGGGTAAATCGAAGTCAAGTTCTCCTTTATAATGAGCTCCATCTTCATAAAAAATTTCTCCAAAGGAGATATTAATTTCTGCACCAAAATCTTTATCGAACACCCTGTTAATATTTGCTTTTTGATAGATTATTTTCTTAATACCTTTGTGCTGTGAGTACTCTATTAATGATGGATTCAATATTTCACCCTCAAGTAAACTACCCCCTTCAAAAATACCTTTAACATGACCAATAACATTATTGTTTTTATAATTTTCATCTGTTCGATAATGAAGTTCAATACCGTTGCCATGTAATTCCCAGTCACCCGAGCCTATAACATCATCAAATTTAAATGATCCTTCGTACCTGCAATAAGGTGGATTGCTGTAAGTTCCTCTTACAAATACACCATTCTCCCACTCTCCATTACATTTTTCTTTACTAACTTTGGAAGTGAGTTCACCTAAACCATGAGGCAAACCGTCTAAATTGCAAAATCCAATATATTTACCGTCGTGAAAAATATCAGGAGAATTATCTAATGTTATATTTTCAATTTCTCTAGGTTCAATTTTTTTTCCTTTATATTCTTTCATTTAACTACTCTATCATTCTATTTCAGTTAACCATTTAGGCCAAGACCTTGATTCTAATTTTCTATCAAGCTTAAATTCGTAGATAATCATCCGTAAAATCTTAGACTTTGAATACCCTTCTTTATAAAGATCTTTTGCTCTTTTTATTTTGGCATTTTTAAGTTTCTGAACTTCTGAACTATATTGGACTAAATTAGATTGATCTCCTCCAGAGTTCCCCAAAGCTCTTTTATTTCCTTGCATAAACTTAGCTCTTTTTTCTTCAAGAATTTTTGTAAGCTTTTTTCTTTTCCTTAGTGCTTCCTCAGCTAAAAATTTACTATTATAGATTTGCAACCCTCTGAATTCCATTGGGATATTACTGTTTTTAGTTTGGGGTGTAGAATATAAAATTTTATATTTTCCATTTAGATTGTTCTTATCAACAGGTCTAATTTTATTATGATTGCTCATTTTAACTTATTTTTCTTTTTTTCTTTTTGCCATAAAAAGTAAAAGATAATTATCAAGCCTGGCTGAAGAAAAACAAAAATGACTATATTTGCAAGCTCATAACCCATGCCTGTGAAGTCACCAATTACTTCTAATACTAAAACGCACCAATTAAAAAAATCACTTATCATTTTCATCCTCTCTAGCTTTTTTTAATATCTTTATTTCATTTTCAATCATTTCAAATTTATGACAGTCACATCTGTAAATAAAATACTTCATTGTATTATATGGAAGAAAATATAATTTTAAGATCAAATTTAACAAAGGCTTATCTTCGTAGAACTTTTTCTTAGCGTTCATATGAAGCTGTCTATGAGTTATTAACCATCCAAGATAATTTTTCCACTCCAGTCTATTCTCTAATCTTTCTTTTATTATTTCATCTAAATTATTTTTCATCCAGCAACTCCTGATAATAAAATTTGTTCTCTAGTAAAATTACAAAAGTTACATTTTGTATCAATTTTAGGTACAACTGGTTTTTCTAAAAGATCTATAAGGTTAGTTATGTATTCCTTAAAATCATCTTCATTTCTTTCAAGGGGTGAATAAGATATTTTCATCTTAAAATCACAATCCTTTTCAGTATGACCAGTAATTTCCTCAGGATTAAATTGAAGTATTCCCATGTGTGATATTGGATTTAACTCAGGAGTAGGAGCAGTTTTTGTTGAACCTGGTGATGTAAAGATTTGAGCATAAGCCTCTAGTTGATATCTATAATCTTCCGCTTTATCGCTTTTAATCTTTGTAGTTTTAAAGTCTATAATTCCATAACCTCCTTCCTTAAACTTTACAACAATATCTGGATTACCTTTTAATTTATATTTACGATTTTTATTATCAACTAACCCTTCAGAAACTATTTTACCTGGCAACTCCTTACTATCCATAATAGTTCCACTAGGTAAATTAGCCCCCCAATCTTTAGTATCTGTTGTTTTAAAATAAGGTTTTTGAACAGAGTCAAAAGTAGAAAAGACTGGTGGTGGTCTGTCACCTGGATTAATCTTATAATGTTTAGAGATATAATAACATCTTGGACATTTTTTAGCTTTGTAATCAAGTTCAGATGGTGAAAATGAATATTCTTTATCTTTCATTAATATACCTCCGATACATATCTAATTAATTGAGGTTTTGTTTCCGACTCTCCAATAATTTTTATAGTTTCGTTTATTTCCATATAAACTCTATAGAAATGTTTTCCTTCTTCATGGTCATTCACTTCTTCAACTCTTATCTCATGTATCTTATCCATTAATTTAACCTCCTTCCAGTTTCATATGATTCATGTTCATCCTCTAAAACCTTATTGTTAACTAATATTCTAACAACTTGAGCTCTAGATAACGTAATACCAGGAGATAGTGCTGTGGTTAGATCTTCGATTTTTTTATAACAATCATTGTCTATTGCTACAGATTTATATTTTGTTTTATCCATCATTTTGTCCTTTCGAACACAAATTCTTAAAAGATAAATAGAAGTTTTACTGACTTTAATTTAATCAATTAAGAACATCCGTTCCTATTGTTTATTTAAAGGTAAACACAATGAAAAAATTATTTTAATTTATTCCTTCCCAGATGACAGCTAAAATATAAAAAATATTTTAGAGCTAGGTTGGTCTGCAATTAAAAAATGAAGGCTAGAAATATACATTTATCAAGTCAGTAAGATTAATGTATATATCAAGCCTTCATACATTATTTCAAATTACCTACCTTTATTATATAAGATTCTTACAAGCCTTTTCAATAGTTAATAAATTTTATTTTGGAGTTCTTCTTTATCCTATACTTTCCTATAAAATTGGATTCACTTTTCAGGGCACTGCTCAGACATAGTTAAGACATACTTTTTAAATATATTAAGAATTGTTAAAGTTCATTTCTAGAATTTTAAACAACTCCTAATATATGCAACAATTAAAACTTTTCGATTATAGAAGAGATTATCTTTTTGATTCTAATAATCAGATTGCTCATTATTACGATATCCTTAAGGAAACTGAGGATACTATTAGCTACGCTGAACACATCGATCCTAAAAAGGGTTATGCAATAGCTGGTATGGAATATGAAGAATATATTGATGTAAAAAAAGATAGGTTGAAAGGACTGACCTATGATCAAATATTCACTTACTTAAAAAATGTCAAAAAAGAAGATCGATTAGAAAAATATAAGGCATTATTAAAGTTTAGAAATATTCCTTTTGAGGCAGATTTGTTTACTTGGAACAATGATGATCTATAATAATATATAATATTTATGCCCTGGAAAAATTTTGAAAAAGAAGCATGTAAATTTTTAAAAGAAAAAATAAAAGATAAAGAAATTAATATAAATTGTTTTGGTGGCTCAGACTCAACAGCAAAAGATATTAAAATTTCTAAAAAAAATAAGTATCTTGCAACAATTGAAGTAAAAGAAAGAAAAGCTCAAATAGGTCAATTAGTAATAGAATTTATTCCCAAAAACTCTATTTATAAATTATCAAAAAAATCTAAAGATTATGAAGTAAAGTTAAAAATTTCTAATAAAATTTTAAATTTTATTAATAAAAGTCCTTTATATTACCAAAATATAAGCCAAAGTACCCAGTTAAAATGTGATAAAGATTTATCTTATGATTACATAGAAAAATTTAACAAATTAAGAAATTACGATTATTTTTTATCAAAAAATTTTAAAAATCAAATCAAAATAATAAATGTTAAAAATTTTAAAAGATATTTTGATGTAAGTGCTGTATTTAGGCCTAAGCCTAGTGGTTCAAGACATATTCCAAAAAAAGATTATGAAATAGTTAAAATATTTATATATGAAAAGTTTAAATTAAAAGTACTCCAGGAAAAAAATAAGTATTATATAAAATTTTTAAACGATGATAAAAAAAATATTCAGAAAATAAAAGATAGATATTTTTTTATTAAAAATGATAAATATTTTTTGTCTATCGATGAAGATGACACAAATAGATTTTATATTAAAAAATGTAGTAAAACCAATAATCTAAATATAATCTTTGAGATTGAATTTATATCAAACGAAAAGGATGATGATTTAAATAATCTTTTAAATAATCTTAAAGATTGAAATTTAAAGAAATTTTTGATTCTTTAATTCAATTAAAATATGCTGGATAACATTTACAACAACTGTATTACCAAATTGTTTGTAAGAAACATTTGGATTATCAGATAGTTTAAAATTTTTTGGAAAACCTGAAATATTTGCACATTCTCTAGGTAATAATTTTCTAATTTTATTGTTAATTAAGTATAAGCCTGTTTTAGAACCAGTACCACCACCATATGCAGATAAGGTTATAGCATGACCTATTGGGTCATAAACTCTATCTCCCTGACCTCCCTTGTTAACTATACCCAGTCTAACCGGCTTATTAGGTAAAAAATTGAATAAACTATTATTCTTAGATACTTCTTTTTTTTTTAATAATTTTTTTTTTTTAAATACACGAGAATTTAAATCAATTTTATTTTCTAAAAAATCTAATAACTTAACATCTTTGCCTATTGGCTTCGGAAATATAAATTCTGAATTATTGTGAGATTTTTTAATTCCTATCATATAAGTTCTTTTTCTTGATTGAGGAATTCCAAAATCAGAAGCATTAAGTATTTTGTAAAAAAAATTATAATTTAAATCTTTTATTACTTTTTTGACTGTATTTAAGGTTTTACCATCGTCATGTTTTGCAAAATTTGCAACATTTTCTAAAAGTACTATCTTGGGTTTCTTTATTTTAATAATTTTGGCGATATCAAAAAATAAAGTGCCTCTGGTATCTTCAAAACCGCCTTGTTTACCTGATATGCTAAATGGCTGACATGGAAATCCTGCGGTCAATATATCATGCATCGGAATTAATTTTATGTCTACTTTAGTAATATCTCCATGAGGTTTTTCTTTAAAATTTAATTCATAAATTTTTTGACAGTCTTTATCAAAATCACTTGAAAATAGACATTTTGCACCAAAATTATCTAGTGCAATCCTAAATCCTCCTATTCCACAAAAGAGATCTATGTAAGTAATATTTCTTAATTTATTCACTTCTGTAATTACTTGATCTCATAATTGTTTGGTAATCTGTTTCATTCATAACATTTACTCCACTTTGAAAATAAATCCCATAATGACTTTTTTTTAAGATAAAATTTAATTCATGCATAATACTTTTAATTGATACTTTATTTTTAAAATTCATAATTTCTTTAAGTGTTATTAACATGTGAAGTTCTTTGTTTTTTAATATAGTTTTAGATATTTTGTTTATTGTATCCGACTCTTCAACTACAGAACTATCCTCAATAATTTTTATTTTATCAATTTTAGCTGTTCCAACAAAATTTTGGCTAAAAGTATTTGTACCAGCAATATAAAAAACAATTTTGCTATTTGGTTTAAGTTTAGGTCTATGATTAGTTCTTTTAAAAATTGGCCAAATTTTATTTTTAGTCAATAAATCAAATTTTTCAAATGCTGATATTTCGGCATCTGAAGAAATAAAACAAAAATTCATTAGGGTTAAATTAATAGTCTTTATTAACTGTTTTGGAATTTTGATTCCAGAAATAATACAAAACATAAAGTATTATTAAATAAATTATTAAACCAAACATTAACATCACTATACTACAATTATCTCTCTGTTTCCGAGAATGTTCCGAGAATTTGAAAAATAATTATAAAGATTTTCCAATAAAAATAATACGATGATTCTAAAACTTATGGGATTATGAGGGATTCAGACTATTAGAGACCATTAGAGGCTCTGAAATTCCTCAACTCAAACTATTTTAAGTCCTTTGTGTCTACCAATTTCACCACGAGGGCATTTGTGAATTTCATGAGTATTTATGCTAATATTTATAATTCAACAAGGGTAATAAGTAAAATTTTTTTAATTTATCTCTCCATGCTATAGTCTTGCTATAGTTCTCCCATATTATCCTATGCATAAATTAAATCTTTTTTAGTATTACTCTAGCTAAATGATCTCTTTTATCGTCAAAGAAGTTAGTAACTTTTTGCCTATTTTTTACATCAACACCAATACCAGAGTAGTACTCATCTACTGAATAAAAATCACTAATACTATTATTAATATTTACTGTTGAAATGTCCTCCCCAAAAATTTTTTTGCTTTCATATTTTTGAAACATCAGATGTCCAATTTTGTTGCTATTTGAGTTTATTTTATAGGTAATTATGTCAACTAAAGTAAAAGTATCAGATAAAACTCTATCACTCCATTTTTCTGACGCTGCATTCCCTTTTGGACAATCATAAGTAGTTCCAATTAGTCTTTTATTATCATAATCAGTTAAATCATACTCAAATGAGATGTTTTTATTTGCTAAATTATTTTCAATAATTTTTTTTATAAAATCATCAATCAATTGCTTATCTAAACCATCAAACATACAAATTTCTATTTAATCACCCTAATATTATCTTTTCTTTTTCTTTTAAATAATTCGTCAACCTCAACTCTAACAAAAAGGGTTCTGCCTAATTGTACAGCTTTTGCCTGTACTTCACTTCTAAATTTAGTGGGTAGTTTTGTTAATAATTCACCAGGAGGATTATCATTAGCCAATACTTTGTTAGCTGAGTTAATCATTGATTGATCTACTTTTCTTAGTACTTGCTTCTTTTCATCAAAGGTTAAGTTTTCAAGTATCTTTATTATAGAATTTCTTTCTTCTTTTATTCTGATGTATTTATTCATTTTTTTAAAAAAAAGGTAATCCACTTACCTTTTGCATATTTTATTACATTCTTTGATTTTTTAAGAGTGTTATTAACATAATGTTCATGTAGTCTTGGACTGTAAGCCTCGTTCATATAAAGATAACTTAATCTTAAAGCTATGTCTTTACGTAATCCTGTGCCTGCAAATTTTTCAAAATTACCAGGTAGTAATTCTAACAATGCAGTTGTGTTTGATTTGCCAGGTCCAGCAACTTGGTTCATATATCCAGTATTTTCTAGATTAAAATAATGCCCTGCTCCGATAAATATTTTTGATATGGGTTCGGCTGTTTTATAATTATTTACGAACCAACTTGAGATATTTTTTATATCAGCTTTGGTTAAATTAGGTAAATGTGCATTTATTATCTTTTTATTAAAATCATATTTTTTATTGTTAACTTCAATTATGCAAGGTTGGTAGCCAATACTTTTGTCCTTAGAATATCTTTTAGCAGTATCAAAAAAAGCATTTATTAAATTTTCAACTGTTTCATCATTTACTCTCTTTTTTACATCATTGATTTTAAAATTTTCAAAACAAGCTCCTAAATAGTAAATTAAATATGTAAGAAGTGATTGTTGATAAGGAATATGACCTTTAGATATATGATCTAATAGTTTTTTTAGTTCTTTACTTTGAAACTTTCTACCCTCTTCTTTAATTCCAGTTTGAATTATTACGGCAGAATGATATGACCAAATAATTGTATTTAGTGACCAGGTACATGCTCTTTCAATTATAGGGTCTTTTTTCATTTAATCTTTTTTATTAAATCTTCGTACTTACCTTTAATTGTTTCTCCATTAGACATTTTCAAAATAGCTTCACCTTCAATAGTGGTATGATTAAAAAAACCAGATATTGAACTTCCTTCAGTTAATATGATTTTACCCTTGCCGTATCTGGTGTCATTTTTCCACTCACCTTCATAGATAGTATCTCCATCATAATATTTACCAAAGCCATCTTTATTATTGTCTTTAAATTCTCCAACATACTCAATTTGTTTTTGTACCCACTTGTATGTTCCTTTTCCATGACGGTTACCTTCAACAAAGTCACCTTCATAATATTCTCCACCAATATAATGTTTACCTTTTCCATTTGGTGCATCATTCTTCCATTCACCTTCATAGTAATCATGGTTTGGTAAGGTCATTTTTCCTTTACCTTCTCTTTTACCGTTAACCCATGAACCTTCATATAAAAGCCCGTCCTCAAAAATACATTTCCCTTTTCCGTGAGGTAAATCTTGATTATTTACTTCGCCATCATAATCACCAGTAACTTGTCCTGTCCTACTTCTTCTTGAATGTTTTATTTTTTTCTTCATTAGCTCACTCTACTATAATATCTCTCTATGCTATAGTCCTGCTATAGTATGAGCAAAATAATAAACCTTATTTCTCAATATTAATTTAAAGCTAAATTTAAGAATGGGATTTTATAGGATGTTTTAGACTAGCTTGGACTACTATAGACTGACTCAAATGTGAATCCCTCGGCTTTTAAGTCCTTTGTGTCTACCAATTTCACCACGAGGGCATTAATGAATTTCATGAGTATTTATGCTAATATTTCTAAATGAACAAGAGGAATAAGTAAACTAACTAAAATTCTTTATTTTTCCAAGTCTCTGGGGTTAATTTATTGTTTATTTCTAAATTGTAATTGTATTCAAATTTTTTTGGACCTTTAATTTTTATATAATTAATTACTTTGTCTATAGCATCACTCAGACTAACAGATGTTTTGTAATTTAAATACTTTCTAGATTTATCAGATGAGCATATTGCATGCTTAACCTCATTAGGTCTATCTTTGACATATTGTGCAGGTTCATTAAATTGAAGTTTATTGCAGAGCATTTTATACAATTCATTAATTGATATACTTTCTTCATCGGGTCCTATGTTAAACGTTTCCGATAATATATTTTTATCCGTTATCAATTTATCTAAACAAAAAATACAGTCATCAATATCTGAAAAATTTCTTGTTTGTTCTCCATCTCCATAAATTATAGGTTTTCTTTTTTGTAAAATTAAGTTGGTCATTATAGAAACGACATTTCTATAAGGGTCATCAAATTTTTGTTTAGGTCCTATAATGTTGTGAGGTACTGCAATATTGTATTCTATATTATGAGTTTTTGCTAAAATCTTTAATGTATTCTCTGCTGCCAATTTTGAAACGCCATATGGATCCACTGGATTTACATTTTGCTCCTCATAAAACGGTGGTTTAACATCTCCATATCTAGCCATCGAAGAGCAAAAAACTATTCTTTTAACATTATTTTTAATTGCTGCAGTAAAAACAGATATTGACCCTATGTAGTTACTTTTACATATCAAATAAGGTGAAAAAGATGAAAGACCTTCGTGTGGATATGCGGCTGTATGAACTACAACATCTACATCACGAATTACTTTAGACATTTCATCAAGATTTTCACAATCTGCTTTGAAAAATTTAACTTTGCTTTGATCAATATTTTCTAGCGTTCCACCAACAAGATTATCACATCCTGAAACTTTAAAACCTTTTGAAATATAAAAATCAGCTAAATTTGCGCCAAGGAAACCAGCTATTCCAGTTATAAATAAATGCATATTATTTCTTATCAAACTTAGATTTAAATGTAACCCATAAAACATTTAATCCATATGGAATAGATTTTAAATGAGATTCTTCATTTCCATAAAAAGTAGGTTGAGGAATTTCTAAAATTTTAAATTTTTTATCTAAAAATTCTATGACCATTTCAGTATCAAAATGATAATAATTTGATTTTTTTTTAAAATTGATTTTTTTTAATCTTGATACCTTATAACTTCTATACCCAGAGTGAAATTCACTCATATTTGAGCCTAAAATTAAATTTTGAACAAACGTTAAAAATATATTTCCTAAAAATTTATAAAAAGGCATTCCACCTTTTAATGCACTTTTATAAGACATCATTCTTGATCCAAAAACAGCATCATTTTCTTCATTATTATAAGCATCTATAATTTTAGGTAAGCTCTCAGGCCTGTATTGTCCATCTCCATGAAGCATAATAGTAAAATCATAATTTTTTTTAATTGCATAATTAAAAGCAAACTTTTGAACTCCTCCATAACCCAAATTTTTATTAGATCTATGTACAATAATTGGTAATTTAAATTTTCTTTTGATTTTAATTGTTTCTTTATTGGTATTGTCAGTGGAATTATCATTAATGATTAAAATTTTAATATTTTTATTTTTAAAAATTTTTTTTGGAATTCTTCTAAAAACTGAAAAAAGTTCTTTTTCAACATTATATGCAGGTATAAATATCAATATTTTTTTATTTATAGATGAATAATTCATATTTCTGAGTTTATTTTAACATAAGTGCTTTATTAAGATATTTAATATCTAGCTTACAATCCTTGTATCCTTTTTTAACAACGCTTAAATATCTATCAGTTGGAAATCTAAATGGAGTTTTTTTTACCATTGTATAAGTCATTATTTTTTTTTTATAATAATAGAAATAGTACTTCTTATATAAATTTGGATAGTCCTCATAAATATCTAATTTTTTTTGATCACTTTTTGAAATTTCGAATAATCCACCTTGAACAATTAAATTTTTTTTTGGCTCTATATCTGCTGCTCTATATTTGCTCCTGAATGTTAATTTAAAATCTTTTAGATTAATCTTTTTTAAAAAAATGCTGTCTTTGCATCTTCTTTTCATTTGAAAATGATTAAGATTACTACCATATGCAAAATAAAGCATTTAACGATCTACTACTTCTATTTTTTTTTCTTTGATGAACTTAAGTATTTGCGAATTACAATTATCAATTCTAACTTGATTATCTGACCTAAGAACAATTGATACCCCAAGTTTTCCCGCATGAAAAAATGGATAGCTACCTATTTCAACATCTTTATTTTGATTTTGTACTTTGGTTAGTGAATTTGCAATTTCACTTTCAACTGTTCTTAAACTAATAGTATGACTTAAAATTGGTTCTCCCCCAACTATCTTATTTTTCAAACCCCCTAACATTGATTTTAAAATTGATGGAACACCTGGAAGACAAAATACATTTTCAATACTAAATCCTGGAGCACCACTGGTTGGATTTAAAATTAATTCTGCCTTTTCTGGCATCCATACCATTTTTTGTCGACCTTCATTAAATTCACCTGGCTTATAATATGCCTCTAAAATTTTAAAAGCTTCTTTGTGAATTTCATATTTTATACCAAAAGCATTTGAAACTGATTTTGCAGTTATATCATCATGAGTAGGTCCTATACCACCAGAAGTAAAAACATAATCATTTTCTTTTCTTAAAACGTTAAGTGTATCAATAATTGTCTTCTCAATGTCTGGAATAATTCTTACTTCTTTTATTCTTACTCCAATAGAATTTAGCCAGGAAGCTATAGTACTGGTATTTGTATCCTGAGTTCTTCCAGAAAGAATTTCATTTCCAATAATTAATATTGCAGCATTTACTTTTGTTTTTTTTGTCATTTTGTATATATAATTTGATTATGGAATTTACCAAGTCTTTAATAAAAGGCAAACTAATCAAAAGATATAAAAGATTTTTTACAGACGTTAAGCTAGATAAGGAAGTTGTTACAGCTCATTGTCCTAATACTGGATCGATGAAGGGATTGCTTGATGAAGGAAATGAAGTTTATTTACTTTCAAATGACGACCCTAAAAGAAAACTTAAGTATGGACTAGAGATTGTAAAAACTAGAAAAAATTTAGTTGGTGTTAATACGCACATGGCTAATAAGATAGTTCGGCATGCTTTAGAGAATAATCTTATTGAAGAACTCAAAAATAACAGCTTAATTAAACCAGAGGTCTTTTTTAATAAAGAAACAAGATTTGATTTTCTAATTGAAAAAAATAACCAAAAAAGTTTTATAGAAGTAAAAAATGTTACACTTTTTAGAGATGAATATACTGCTGAATTTCCTGACGCTGTAACTTCACGGGGTTCTAAGCATTTGCTTACTCTTATTGATGCCATAAAGAAAGGTTATAAATCATACTTATTATTTCTAGTTCAAATTCAAAATATGAAAAAATTTAAAATTGCTAAAGATATTGATACTAAATACTATGAGAATTATATACTCGCAAAAAAAGCAGGTGTTAATTTTTTAGCTTATAGATGTAATATAAGTTCTAAAAAAATTTTTATAGATAAAAAATTAAAAATTATTGATGGTTAATTATAAAGAAAAATTTGAAAAAATGAGAGTTGCTGGAAGCTTGGCAGCAAGAACTCTTGATATGTTAACAGAGAATATAAAAGAAGGTATTACAACTGATTTAATTGATAAATTAGGGTATGAATTTATTAGAGATAATGGTGGATATTCTGCTCCTCTATATTACCGGGGTTATACTAAATCTTTATGCACATCATTAAACCATGTCGTGTGTCATGGTATTCCATCTAATAGAGTTTTACGTGATGGAGATGCTGTAAATGTTGATGTTACCGCAATAATAGACAATCATTATGGAGATACTAGCAGAATGTTTTGTATTGGTAAAACTCCTGTAAAGTTAAATAATCTTATAGAGGTTACTTATCAATCTATGATGAAAGCAATTAAAATTTTAAAACCTGGAATGAAACTTGGAGATATAGGATATGAAATTCAGTCTTATGTTGAAGATAAAGGTTTTTCAGTTGTAAGAGATTTTTGTGGTCATGGAATAAGCACAAAATTTCACGAGCCTCCAAATATTTTACATTATGGTAATAAAAATTCAGGAATAGATTTAAAGCCTGGTATGACATTTACCATTGAACCAATGATCAATTCAGGTGATTATCATACAAAATTGCTTAATGATGGCTGGACTGCTGTTACAAAAGATAAATCTTTATCAGCACAATTTGAACATACACTAGGAATTACTGAAAATGGTTATGAAATCTTTACAGAATCTGCTAAAGGTTATTTAAAGCCCCCTTATTTATAATTAATGATAAAAAGATATTCTCGAAAAGAACTTACTGATATTTGGTCAGAAGAAAATAAATACAAAATTTGGTTAGATGTAGAAATTGCAGCTGCACAAGCAATGGAAAAACTTGGTCAAATACCAAGGGGTGTTTCATCAATAGTTAGAAAAAAAGCAAGAATAAATGTGAAAAGAATTCATCAAATTGAAAGCCAAGTTAAACATGATGTTATAGCTTTCTTGACTTCAGTTACTGAAAAGGTAGGGATAAAGGCCAGATACCTTCATCAAGGTATGACTTCATCAGATGTATTGGATACAAGCTTTAATATTCAGCTCGTTCAATCAGGAAAAATTATCCTTAAAGATTTAGATCAAATTTTAAAAGTACTAAAAAAACAAGCAAAAAAATATAAATTTACTCCTTGTATGGGTAGAAGCCATGGCATTCATGCTGAACCTGTCACTTTTGGTTTAAAGTTAGCTTCTTTTTATGAGGAGTTTAAAAGAAATAAAAAAAGATTAGTAGATGCAATTAATGAAGTTTCTACTTGTGCTATTTCAGGGGCTGTAGGCACATTCGCAAATATTAATCCAAATGTTGAAAAACATGTTGCAAAAAAACTCGGTTTAAAAGTTGAGCCTATCTCAACACAAATAATTCCAAGGGACCGTCATGCTTTCTATTTTTCAGTCTTAGGAATTATTGCAGGCTCAATTGAAAGAGTTGCTATTGAAATAAGACATCTACAGAGAACAGAAGTTTATGAATTACAAGAATATTTTTCTAAAAATCAAAAAGGTTCTTCTGCAATGCCTCATAAAAAAAATCCAATTTTAAGTGAAAATCTTACGGGTCTTGCAAGAATGGTTCGAAGTGCTGTGGCCCCTGCTCTTGAAAATATAGCCTTATGGCATGAGAGAGATATTTCTCATTCTAGTGTTGAAAGAAATATTGGACCTGATGCTAATATCACTACAGACTTTGCATTAATTAGATTAACAAATATTTTAGATAATATGATTGTTTACCCAAAAAAAATGCTCAAAAATTTAAATATCACCAAAGGATTAATTTTTTCTCAAGAACTTATGTTAGAACTTACCAAAACAGGTTTAAGTAGAGAAAAATCCTACAAAATTGTTCAAAGCTATGCAAAAAAATGTTTTGCTGAAAACTTAGATTTATATGAAGTCATACAATCAGATAAATTTATTATGAGTAAGATCTCAACAAAAAGATTAAATACCATTTTTAGTTACTCAAAACATTTCAAGAATGTAAATTTAATTTTTAGAAGAGTATTTAAATAATGAAAAAAGGGAAAAAACTTTACGAAGGGAAAGCTAAAATTATCTACGCAACAACTGATAAGAATTTAGTCATCCAATATTTTAAAGATGATGCCACTGCGTTTAATAATCAAAAAAAAACTACTATTGAAGGCAAAGGGGTTTTAAATAATAGAATTTCTGAACATATACTTTCAAACCTATCACAAATAGGAATTAAAAATCATTTGATCAAACGTCTTAACATGAGAGAACAAATGATTAAATTAGTAGAAATTATTCCTATTGAATTCATCGTTAGAAATGTTGCAACTGGTTCAATTACTAAAAGATTAGGCATTGAAGATGGTACTGTTCTTAAAGAACCTTTAATTGAATACTGCTTGAAAGATGATGCTCTAGGAGATCCTTTGATTGCAGAAGAACATATTTATGCATTTGATTGGGCAAATAAAAAAGAAATTGAAAAAGTCAAAAAAATGATTTTAAGAATAAATGATTTCATGATTGGAATGTTTAGGGGAATTGGAATTAAACTAATTGATTTTAAATTGGAATTTGGAAGATTAAAAGTTAATGGAAAAAATGAAATTATTCTCGCAGATGAAATAAGCCCTGATACTTGTAGATTATGGGACTCTATAACTGACAAAAAATTGGATAAAGATAGATTTAGAAAAGATTTAGGAGATTTAATTCCAGCTTATACCGAAGTTGCAAAAAGATTGGGTATTCTTCATGAGCAATCAAATGTATCTGCTGTAAATGTAACTAAATTATCATCAATAAAAAAAAAGAGTAAATGAAGGTTTCTGCAATAATAACACTTAAAAAAGATGTTTTAGACCCGCAAGGAAAAGTAATTCATCAAACATTAGATGGTATGGGATTTAAAGATATTAATGAAGTAAGACAAGGTAAGTATTTTGAAATTGATGTTAAAGAAAAAGATCCAATAAAGGCTAAAAACGTAGTTGAAGATATGTGTAAAAAACTTTTAGCTAACTTAGTCATTGAAAATTACAAAATTATTGAGACACAATAATTAATGAAATCATCTGTAATAACCTTCCCTGGTTCAAACTGTGATAGAGATATGGATGTTGCTTTAAATAAATTTGGTTTCAAAAATAAAATGGTTTGGCATGATGATATTGAGTTGCCGAAAAGTGATTTAGTGGTCTTGCCTGGTGGTTTTTCATATGGTGACTATCTTCGATGTGGGAGTATGGCTTCAAAATCTAAAATAATGCAATCAGTTATAAATTTTGCAAAATCTGGTGGTTTAGTTATGGGAATTTGTAATGGTTTCCAAATATTAGTGGAAACAGGTTTGGTACCTGGTGTTTTGTTAAGGAATAAATATTTAGAATTCATCTGTAAAAATGTTTTTATTAGAGTTGATAATAAAGAAAACCCTTATTTCAAAAATCTTGATAAAGATATTTTTGAATTTCACATAGCTCACAATGAAGGAAATTATTTTTGTACAAGAGATCAACTTAAGGAAATTGAAGATAATAGCCAAGTTGCAATTTATTATTGTAACAACAAAGGTAAAATAGATGAGCAATTCAATCCTAATGGATCAGTAAAAAATATTGCAGGAATTTTAAATAAAGAAAAAAATGTCTTAGGTATGATGCCTCATCCAGAAAGAATGATTGATCAAAGTTTATCTGGTGAGGATGGTTCTATATTTTTTAAAAACTTAATTAATAATTTAAAATAATGATTGTAAATGAAAAAGTAGCAATTGAGCATGGACTTAAGGCTGAAGAATATAAAAAAATTTGTGATTTGTTAAAAAGAACTCCTAATATCACTGAACTGGGAATATTTTCAGCGATGTGGAATGAGCATTGTTCTTATAAATCATCTAGGCTTCATCTAAAAAAATTACCCACATCAGGAGAAAAAGTGATTCAGGGCCCAGGAGAAAATGCTGGTGTAATAGATATTGAAGATGGTGATGCAATAGTTTTTAAAATAGAAAGCCATAATCATCCTTCATTTATAGAACCTTATCAGGGAGCAGCAACAGGCGTTGGAGGAATTATGAGGGATGTTTTTACAATGGGAGCTAGACCTATTGCAAATTTAAATTCAATTCATTTTGGCTCACCCCAACATAAAAAAACAAAAAATTTACTTAGAGGTGTTGTTCACGGTATAGGAGGATATGGAAATTGTATGGGAATTCCAACGATAGCGGGTCAAACAAGTTTTGATAGCTCATACAATGGAAACATTTTAGTTAATGCAATGACTTTAGGTTTAGTAAAAAAAAACAAAATTTTTTATTCTAAAGCCACAGGATTAAATAAACCTGTGATATATGTAGGTTCAAAAACAGGTCGTGATGGAATTCATGGAGCAAGTATGGCTTCAGCAAGTTTTGACGAAAAAATTGAGGAAAAAAAACCTACTGTTCAAGTTGGAGATCCTTTTACCGAAAAATTATTACTTGAAGCATGTCTAGAATTAATGGCTGGAGACTCAATAATTGCGATTCAAGATATGGGTGCCGCTGGATTAACTTCTTCAAGTATAGAAATGGCATCAAAAGGGAATCTTGGAATTGAAATAAATCTGAATAAAGTTCCTACAAGAGAGGCCAATATGACACCATATGAAATTATGCTTTCTGAAAGTCAAGAGCGCATGTTGATTGTGCTTGAAAATGGTAAAGAGGAAGAGGCTAAAAAAATTTTTGATAAATGGAATTTAGATTTTGCGATAATTGGTAAAACAACTAAATCAAAAAAAATTGAACTCTTTTTTGATAACAAACAAGTTACAGATATTCCTGTAAATACATTAGTTGAGAATTCACCTATGTATGATCGTAAGTGGAAAAAAGCAAAGCTACCGAAAAAAAATAAAATTAAAAAAGAAGATTTAAATAATTTAAAGATTATAGATGTTTTAAAGAAAGTTTTATCAAATCCAAATATATGTAATAAAGAATGGATTTGGCAACAATATGACCATACAGTTATGGGAGACACTATTCAGAAACCTGGTGGAGACTCAGGTGTTGTTAGAGTTCACGGAACTAACAAAGCTGTAGCAGCATCAGTAGATTCATCAGCTGTTTATTGTTGGGCTCATCCTCTTACAGGAGGCAAACAAGTAGTTTGTGAAAGTTTTAGAAATCTTATTTCTGTCGGAGCAAAACCAGTTGCAATAACTAATTGTTTGAATTTTGGAAGTCCTGAGAATGAAGAAAATATGGGAGAATTTGTAGAATGTGTTCAGGGTATTGGAGAAGCTAGTGAGTATCTTAAATTTCCAGTGGTGTCAGGTAATGTATCTTTTTATAATCAAACAAAAGATGTTGGGATTAAACCAACTCCATCCATTGGTGGTGTTGGTTTAATAAAAGATTACAAAAATATGATCACAATGGACTTAAAAGAAGTTGGTAACCTAGTTTTAGTAATTGGTAAAACTGAAGGTCACATCGATCAAAGTTTGTTTGCAAGAAATATTTTAGACGAAAAAAATGGTCCTCCACCTGAAGTGAATCTTTTTAATGAAAAGAATAATGGAGAAACTTTATTAAAATTAATTGATAATGGGTTCATTAAAAGTGCTCATGATATTTCTTTAGGGGGTATTATCACTGCTATAAGTAAAATGTGTATCAAAGGAAATAAGGGGATAAATCTTAAAATGTCAAAAAATCTAATAAATGAAATTGAATATTTTTTTGGAGAAGATCAAGGAAGATATTTAATTGAAATTACCAAGAAAGATCAAAAAAAAGTAACTGATATACTTGAAAAAAATGCAGTTCATTTTGATGAACTCGGAACAATAAATGAAGATTTGCTATATATTAACGATAAGACAAAAGTTACAATTGACGAATTAAAAACATCAAATACAAGTTGGTTAAATAATTATATGAGTTAATAATGGCAATGGATTTAAAAGAAATTGAGAACTTAATCAAAGAAGCATTATCTGATGCTAAGGTTGAAATTCAAGATTTGGCTGGTGATGGAAATCATTATTCAGCAACTATAACATCTTCTCAATTTTCTGGTAAAAGTAAGATTGAACAACATAAAATGGTATACAATTCTCTAAAAGGTAAAATGGGTAATGAACTACATGCCTTAGCAATTAAAACAAAGGAGCAATAATGGATGATCAGACAAAAAATTTAATTCAAAATCACATAGATAGTAATGATATATGTTTGTTTATGAAAGGAACGCCAGATGCTCCTCAATGTGGATTCTCAATGGCTGTAACTAATATGTTAAAATTACTTGAGGTAAATTACAAAGCTATAAATGTACTTGAAAGTCAAAATATTAGAGAGGGTATTAAAGTATTTAGTGATTGGCCCACTATTCCACAATTATATATTAAAAAAGAATTTATTGGTGGATGTGATATAGTAAAAGAAATGTATGAAAATGGTGAACTTAAAAAAGTTCTAGAAGACAAAGAAATCAATTTTAAGAAATAACATTATCTAATTAAATTTCTAAGTAATTTAGAAAAAAATTTCCTTGCTAGGGTTAATCTTGATATTTTTTCGTAATCAATAAGATCTTTTTTTACAATTTTAAATTCAATTGAATTCTCCCAATACAGTTCAAGAATTAAACTTTGCCTGAAATATTTAGAAAATTTTTTAATTGATGAAACTGTAATTACAGGTTCTAAATATTGAATTTTTTTTGATATTTGTAGCTGACTTTTGTTATCTTCAAACTCCATGTGCCATAAATGATCTTTTTTATTTTCAAAAACTAAATTATCTTCAAGAATTGTGGGTAGTTCAATATAACCTTTTGTAGATACTCTCTCTAATTCTTTAATTAAAAAATCTACATCCTCTACATGCTCAAGTACATGAGATGTAATCACAAAATCAAACTCTTTATCTTTAAAGGGTAAAATTTTATCAGTTAATCTTACAAAATTTCTATCCTTATAAAAATTTGATAAATCCTGAACATCACAAATTACTGAGGCATCATTATGTGGTGTATATCCGCAACCTATATCAAGTATATTCCAGCTAGGATTTTCCTTTAAAAGATTGTCAATAAACTTTTTTGAAGATCGTTTGATCAAAATTTTTATCTTGAGTAATACTCAATTACTAAATTTGGTTCCATCACGATTGGATAAGGAACTTCTTCAAATTTTGGAACTCTAACAAATTTTAATTTTTTGTTTTTTTCGTCCATTTGAATATATTCTGGAGTTTCTCTTTCTTTGTTAGCTAAAGCTATATCAATAATTGCTAACTGTTTTGATTTATCTCTAATTTCTATTGTATCTTCCTCTTTTACTACATAACTTCCAATATTAACTTTTTTTCCATTCACTTTAACATGACCATGATTAATTAGTTGTCTTGCAGAAAAAATTGTAGTTGCAAATTTTGCTCTGTAAGTGATAGCATCAAGTCTTCTCTCTAAAAGACCGATCAAATTTTCACTTGTATCACCTTTAAGCATGGTTGCTTTTTTGTAAATATTTCTAAATTGTCTTTCGTTAATGTTTCCATAGTAAGCTTTGAGTTTTTGTTTTGCTTGTAGCTGAATTCCATAATCTGAGGGTTTACCTTGTCTAGATTGACCATGTTGACCTGGCCCATAAGCTCTAGTATTAAAAGGACTTTTAGGTCTACCCCACAAATTTACTTTTAGTCTTCTGTCTACTTTGTGTTTAGAGTTTAATCTTTTTGTCATTTGATAATTCGTCTTATAAACTTACTCTTTGTTTTGTCAATCAACGTTTTTTTCCTAAACTAGCAAATACACCTGATAATATACGAGTTTCTTTATCAGATAAGTCCATTTTATAAAAAATATTTCTTAGGTTCTCAAGCATTTTTGGTCTCTTTTCCTTAGGTCTAAAGAAATTAATTTCATCGAGATTTTTAATACAAAGACTTAACATTGATTGAATTTCTTTTTTACTAGCTGATTTAATTTTTTTTGATTTTTTAAATGGAACATTTTTAAATTTAATAATATCAGCTACGTATTGAGCAATTATGATCAGACTATGGGATAAATTCAATGATTTAAAATCAGGATTAGTAGGTATTTGCAAAGTATAATTGGCATAACTGACCTCATCGTTAGACAAACCTGAGGCCTCTGAACCAAACAAAAACCCAATTTTCTTTTTAAAATTGATCTTTTTTAAATCATCTAAATTTATATGTTTAATATTTTTATTTCTAAATCTTGCAGAGGTGGCAATAACAATGTCAATTTTGCTTATGGCCTTCTCTAAATTATCATACTTTTTGCTTTGTTTAATAACGTCTTTAGCACCAACAGATGTGGCTAGAATTTTATCGTTTGGAAAAATAGGTATAGGATTAATTAAAACTAATTTTTTAAAATTAAAGTTCTTAATTGCTCTAGCGCAAGCGCCAATATTTTCTGATAATTGAGGTTTATGAAGAATAAATGAGATATTATTTTTACTCATTTATTTACTTGCAGGTGCATTATCTTTAAATAGTTTATAATCCAAACTATCTATTAATGCTTTGAACGAAGCATCGATAATGTTTGTTGAAACACCAATAGTAAACCAATTTTTTCCTTTAGAATCTGTACTTTCAATTGATACTCTTGTTACAGCCTCTGTTCCTGTATTTAAAATTCTAACTTTATAATCCACCAGCTTTAAATCTTTTAAGTATTTTGAGTATTTTGCTAATCTATCAACATTTTGTCTTATAGCATTATCTAAAGCATTTACTGGCCCATTACCCTCTCCTTCACACATAATTTTTTCTCCATCAACCTCCAATTGGGCTTTTGCAGAAGAAACTATTTCACCAGTTTTATTTTTTTTTACCGATACATCATATTCATTAATAGATATGTATCTTGGTATTTCTCCTATAATTCTTCTAGCCAATAATTCAAATGATGCATCAGCACCATCATAACTATAACCAATAAATTCTCTGTCTTTTACTTCGTTTAATAATTTTTTAATTTTTGGATCATTTTCTTGAATATCAATTTTGATGCTTTTTAATCTTGAAATGATATTCGATTTTCCTGATTGATCAGAGACAACAATATTTCTTGTGTTACCAACTTCTTCTGGGTTGATGTGTTCATAAGTTTTTGGATCTTTTTGCACAGCAGATACATGCAATCCCCCTTTATGTGAAAAAGCTGCAGCACCTACATATGGTAAATGTTGGTTAGGTTTTCTGTTTAAAATTTCATCTAAAAGTCTCGAACAATCAGTGAGATTTTTGATGTTATTTGATTTTATTCCAATTTCAAATTGAGATGAAAAATCTTTCTTTAAAAAGAATGTTGGTATTAATGTCATTAAATTTGCATTTCCACATCTTTCACCTAATCCATTTATTGTACCTTGAATTTGTCTAACACCAGACAATACTGCTGCTAATGAATTAGCTACCGCATTACCAGTATCATTATGAGCGTGAATTCCTAAGTTTTTTCCTGGTACTACTTTTGCAACTTCACTCACTATTTGTGTAACTTCATGAGGAAGTGTTCCACCATTAGTATCACACAGTATTACCCACCTAGCACCTTGATCATAAGCAGCTTTAATACAAGAAACTGCATATTTCGGATTTGTCTTATAACCATCAAAAAAATGTTCTGCATCAAACATAAATTCTTTTTTTGCTTTAATAAAATGTTTGGCACTCTCAGAAATATTATCTAAATTTTCCTCATTTGTTATTCCTAAAGCAACATCAACATGGAAGTCCCAAGACTTACCTACCAAGCATACTGCAGAGGTATTAGAGTTCATAAGTGCAGATAAACCAGTGTCATTTTCTGCACTACGTCCAGATCTCTTTGTCATTCCAAAAGATGTTAGTTTTGAATTTTTGAAATCATGTTTCTTCTGAAAAAATTCTGTATCTGTTGGGTTAGCCCCAGGCCATCCTCCCTCTATATAATCCACACCTAGATTGTCCAAAGCTAAAGCAATTTTTTCTTTATCTTCTAAAGAAAAGTCAACTCCTTGTGTTTGAGCTCCATCCCTTAGAGTTGTATCAAATATGTATAATCTTTCTTTGCTCATTTAAATTTCCAGAGTGTTTTACCATCTTTGTCCTCTATTAAAACACCTTTGTCTAAAAGCTCATCTCTAATTCTATCAGCTTCTTTATAATTCTTATTTTCTCTGGCTTTATCTCTTAAACTAAGAAAATTTTCAATTTCAGACTCGGTTATAGACACTCTATTCTTTTTAAACTTATTCCATTGCTCACTAGTTTCATTCATCAAACCAATAAATTTACATGCAGAAATAAATAAGTCTATGTTTTCACCTTTATTAGCTTTTTCATATAATTTATGAAGGTTGGCAATATATCCTGGGGTATTCAGATCTTCATACAATGGTTTTAAAATTTCATCTGAAACTTTGACAGATTTCAGATTAGATGAATACACTTTATACCATTTATCTAAAGTACTTTCACAATCACCTAATAATTTATCGTTCCAATCTAATGGTTGTTTGTAGTGTGCACTCATTAAAGCTAATCTAATTATTTGGCCACTAATCTTATTTCTAAAATCTTTTATCTTAAGAATGTTACCTTGAGATTTGGCCATTTTTTCATTTGACATTGTAATAAATGCGTTGTGGACCCAATAATTTGCAAAAACTTTTGTATCATTGGCACATCTAGATTGAGCTATTTCATTTTCATGATGGGGAAAAATTAAGTCTATACCCCCACCATGAATATCGAATTCATTACCTAGGAATTTTTTTGACATAGCTGAACACTCTAAATGCCAACCTGGCCTGCCTTTACCCCAAGGAGAATCCCAAGCAGGTTCATCATTATTTGATGGTTTCCATAAAACAAAGTCTTCTGAATTTTTTTTATTTTCACTAATTTCTACTCTAGATCCAGCAACTAAATCTTCTAAATTTTTATTTGATAATTTTCCATAATCAGAAAATTTTTTAACCTCAAAATAAACGTGTTTTTTATTTTCGTATGCAAATCCTTTTTTAATTAAACCATTAATCATTTCAATCATAAGATCAATGTGTTCAGTTGCTTTCGGCTGATGAGTGGGATTTTCACAATTCAAAAACTCACAATCTTTAAAAAAGCTTGAAGTTACTTTTTCTGTAAGCTCTTTTGTAGAAATTTTTTGTTCTTGTGAAGATTTAATTATTTTATCATCAATATCAGTAATGTTTCTTACATATGTAACTAAGGGAAATTCATTTTTTAATAATTTAAATAAAATATCAAAAATTACTAATGGTCTTGCATTTCCTATATGAGGATCATCATAAACTGTGGGTCCACAAACATACATTCCAACATTTTTTTTTTCTTTAGGAACAAAATGTTCTTTTTTATTACTTAAATTATTTGTTAAAAAAATATCCATATCGGTTGATTTAGAAATATACCTTATTTGATGATTTGTTAATCTAATTGATTAACTTGGAATTTTGCAAACTGGAATTGGCTCCATTTTATGCAAATTTTGATTTCGAATTTTTTCGAATTGTTCTCTGTGGGGAGAATTTGGGTTGCCCATTGCATCTTCAAGCTCTGAATATTTGAATCCTAATTGGCCTTCATCTGTTCTTCCATCATCCCATAAACCATCAGTAGGTGGAGCATCGATAATTTCTTTTAATATCCCTAATTCTTTTCCAAGATCCCATACTTCAGTTTTATTACAATCTGCTATTGGTGAGATATCAACTCCTCCATCACCATATTTCGTATAAAACCCAACACCAAAATCCTCTACTTTATTGCCAGTTCCAACTACGATTCCTTTGTTTGCAGCAGCTACTTGATAAAGAGTTGTCATTCTTAATCTTGCTCTTGAATTTGCAAATCCATGTTCATTATCAAATTTACTAAGTGTAGATGAAAACGACTCAAACAATTTATCTAAACTAATCGTATGTGCTTCTACATTTTTGAAATTTTTTAATAACCATTCTTGATGTTTTAGACTTAAATCGTGTTGATTTACTTTTTGTTTTATTGGCATTGCTAGAGCTATAGTTTTTAATCCTGTCATAGCACTAAGTGTGCTTGATACAGATGAGTCTATCCCACCAGATATTCCAATCACTAAAGATTGAGCTTTACTAGGCATTTTATCTACATATGCCTTAATCCAGTTAGAAATATATTTAACTTTTTCTGAAGGTGTCATAATTAATATTTAATAATATTATGTTTGAAAGCAATAGACTAAGATGCCGCCTGAATAGCATTTTTAGAATAGCTGCTATTCTTTTTTATCTCATCTGAAATCAAAAATGCTAGTTCTAAAGCCTGATTTGCATTCAATCTGGGATCACAATGAGTATGATATCTTGAGGATAAGTCTTTATCAGAAATTTTTTGTGCTCCCCCTGTACATTCGGTTACATTTTGTCCAGTTAATTCAATATGTAATCCGCCAGCATAACTTCCTTCACTCTGATGACATGCAAATACATTTTTTACCTCACTTAATACGCTATTAAATGGTCTTGTTTTAAATCCAGTTGTAGCCTGGATTGTGTTACCATGGCAAGGATCACAAGACCAAATTACATTTAGACCTTCTTTTCTGATTGCTCTTATTAATTTCGGTAAATGTTTAGATACATTATCATAACCAAATCTTGAAATTAAAGTTATTTTTCCTTTTTCATTTGATGGATTAATCTTGTTACAAAGATTTATCAAATCATCAGCTTTTAAAGTAGGACCACATTTTATTCCAATAGGATTTTCTATTCCTCTACAAAATTCAACGTGTCCTCCATCAAGCTGTCTAGTTCTATCTCCAATCCAAACAAAGTGAGCTGATGTATCGTGGTTTTCACCGGTGGTTGAGTCTAATCTAGTCATTGACTCTTCAAAAGGTAATAGTAAAGCTTCATGGGATGTCCAAAAATTAACAGTTTTTAATCTTCTGTTAAAGTCTGAATTAATTCCACATGCATCCATAAAAGATAAGGCTTTAGCTATTTGATCTTCTAATTCTTTAAATCTTTTGGCTTCTGGACTTTTTTTGATAAAACCTAAATTCCAAGTATGTACATTTTTTAAATCTGCAAAACCACCATGACAGAAAGCTCTAACTAAATTTAAGGTTGCTGCAGATTGAGAATATGCTTTAAATAATCTTTTTGGATCTGGAATTCTTGCCTTTTCACTAAATTCTATACCATTTATATTGTCACCTAAGTAGCTTGGTAGTTCAACTCCATTTTTTGTTTCAATTGGCGAACTTCTAGGTTTTGAGAATTGTCCTGCTATTCTACCCAACTTAACCACCGGTAATGATGCAGAGTAAGTAAGAACCAAAGACATTTGCAACATCAATTTAAACGTATCTCTTATATTGTCAGGATGAAACTCTGCAAAACTTTCTGCACAATCTCCACCTTGTAAAAGAAAAGCTTTGCCATCTACAACTTCTGCAAGTTGCTGTTTAAGGTGCCTAGTTTCACCAGCAAAAACTAAAGGAGGAAAAGATCTCATTTTATCTAAAACTTGATCTAACTCTTTTTTATCAGGGTATTCCGGGATATGTTTTACCGGATACTTTCTCCAACTATTTACTTTCCAATTTTTCATGTTCAACCTAAGATTGTTGTATCAGAGTTTTCTTATTATTCAACGGTGACAGATTTAGCCAAATTTCTTGGTTTATCGATGTCAAAACCTTTTTTAAGAGCTGAATAATAGGCAAGTTTTTGTAAAGGTATTGTTAAAAGAAATGGTAAAAGGTCTTGATTGGTACTTTCAACCTCGATTGTTTCCCAAATATTTTCTGAAACAACATCATCTTTACTTTTATTAGTTATTAATAAAACTTTTGCTCCTCTTGCTATAACTTCCTGCATGTTTGAAATAGTTTTCTTGTAATAATTATCTCTAGGAGCCAAAACTACTACTGGCATCCCCTCCTCAATCAAAGCCAAAGGTCCATGTTTCATTTCGCCAGCTGGATAACCCTCTGCATGCATATAAGATAATTCTTTTAGTTTGAGTGCACCCTCTAACGCTATTGGATAAGAAAAACCCCTACCTAAAAACATAGAACCTTTTGCTTCATTAAATGTTCCAGAAATTGTTTGAATATCATTATCCAGTAACAATGTCTTTTCAACCAAAAAAAGGTAAGTTTTTTAGATCTTTAATTTTTTCATTATAAATTTTATTTTCAATTTCCTTTTTGAGAGAACTTAATTTTAAAGCTAAGATGTAAAGAATAAGAATTTGACCTAAAAAAGCTTTAGTTGAGGCTACACCTATTTCAGGGCCACAATGGATAGGTAAAATAAAGTTTGAGTCTCGTGCAATAGAACTTTCAATTACATTTACTATAGCACATGTTTTCATATTGTTTTTATTGCATAAATCCAAAGCTGCATAAGTATCTGCAGTTTCACCAGACTGAGAAACAAAAACGTATAAAGTATCTTTTTTAAATCTATTCTTTCGATATCTAAACTCTGAAGCTATATCTGTGCTTACATCAAGAGTTGTTAATTCTTCAAACCAGTATTTAGCCATCAAACAAGAATGGTAGGCTGTTCCACATCCAATCAAAGTTATAGATTTAATTTCTTCAATTTTCCAAGGAAAATTATAAATATTGATATCGTTATTAACATTATTTAGATATTCTTTAATACCTGTTTTTAGAGTTATGGGCTGTTCTTCAATTTCTTTAGCCATAAAATGTTTAAAATCACCTTTATCATATTTTTTTTGATCTAATGAAAGTTCGAGAACTTTTTTATTAATCTTTTTTCCTTCTTCATTAAAAAAATGAACTTCATCTTTTTTAATAATGCAAAATTCTCCATCGTCTAAATAGGTAATTTTATTTGTCATTGATTTTAAAGCATATGAGTCTGAGCCTAAATAATTTTCATTTGGACCATAACCGACAGCTAAAGGAGATCCTCGTCTAGCACCAACTATTAAATCAGGCATATCTTTAAAAATTATACCAAGAGCAAAGCTACCATGTAACTGCTTTAAGGTATTTGTAATTGCTTCTTGGATTTTCGATACTTTTAAATTTTCAGTTATAAGATGAACAATAACTTCTGTGTCAGTTTGCGATTTAAATATATGTCCTTTGCTAACTAAATATTTTTTTAATAAAGTTGAATTTTCTATTATTCCATTATGAACAACTGAAACATTATGAGATGAGTGTGGGTGAGCATTAACATTATTAGGTTTACCATGTGTAGCCCACCTAACATGACCTATACCAGTATTTCCTGATAAATTTTTTAAATCAAAATTTTTTTCAAGATTATCAACCCTGCCCTCTGACTTCACTTCATTGATTAAACCCTTTGACAATGTTGCTATACCAGCTGAGTCGTATCCTCTGTATTCTAATTTTTTAAGAGAATTTATTATATTTGCTGAAACAGACTTATTGCTTGATATTCCTATTATTCCACACATTTATTATTTCTTTTTTTTTTTATAATTTATAACTTCTGTTTGTGCAGATCTCGTTAAAGCGAGAGATTTTTTTCTAACTCTTTTGGTTATTACTGAACCAGCACCAATAATACTATTTTGTTCAAGAGTTAAAGGAGCGACTAAAGAAGAATTAGATCCTACAAATACTTTGTCTTTAATTTTAGTTTTGTTTTTTTTTATTCCATCATAATTGCACGTAATTGTACCAGCTCCTATATTCACAGCTTTACCAATATTAGTATCTCCTATGTAACTAAGATGATTAACTTTAGATTTTTTACCAATTGTGCTTTTTTTTATTTCAACAAAATTTCCAATCCTTGATCCTTCTTTTAAAGTTACATTAGGTCTAATCCTTGCATAAGGGCCTATTTCAACTTTACTTTCTACTTTGCAAGATTCTAAATGAGAGAAAGACTTTATAATTACATTATTTCCAATTTTAACTTTTTTTCCAAAAACAACATAAGGTTCTATAGTTACATTTTTTCCAATTCTAGTATCATTTGAAAAAAAAATTGTTTCAGGCCCTACCATCTTTACACCTATTTTCGAAAATTTATTTCTAAGTTTATTTTGATTATTTTTTGTATTTAATTCTTTCATTTCAAAATGCTTTATATTAAGAATATGTCTTAATTAATTCACATAATATTTCTTTAAAATACTTTTAAAATGAAGCAAAAATTTACAATTTTATTCGATTTAGACGGCACGCTTGTTGATACAGCGCCTGATTTAATGAAAGCTCATAATCATGTAATGAAAAAGTTTGGTTATCCTACTAAATCGACAGAAGAAATAAGGAATTTAGTTGGTCAAGGTGCTGGTGCTATGCTTGGAAGATCCATATGGGGTCAGGCAAAAAAAGAATTTGGAAAAGTACAAGATGAAAAAATTAAAAAAGAAATGGTTAAAGATTTTGTAGATTTTTATGGAAAGAATATTGTTAACGAAAGTACTCTAATCGCAGGTGTAAAAGAATTTTTAATCTGGTGTAAGAAAAGAAAAATATCAATGGCAGTTTGTACCAATAAACAAGAGCATCTTTCGATAGACCTTTTAAAAAAAATTGGAATTTATGATTTTTTTGAATATGTAGCTGGACACAACACGTTTGAATATTGCAAACCTGACCCAAGACACCTAACATCAGTTGTTGAAATATTGGATGGAGAAGTTTCAAAAACTTTGATGATTGGTGATAGTGAAACTGATGCAAATGCTGCTAAAAATGCTGGGATACCATTAATCTTATTAGAAGATGGCTATACTGAAAAAAATACTACCGAAATATATCATAATCACCTGGTAAAAGACTTTGTAGGTATTGAAAACATTGTATTAAAATATCTTTAAGATTGATTATTTTTTTTTAACTATTAAAAACAATTTCGATAATTAGGAGTTATTTTGATAGTACATAAAGTAAAAGTTTTCCCATCCAAAATCCATTTACCTAAAAAAAAACAACTTGCATGGAAAATTGCAGAAATTGCTAGTGATAATGCTAAATTAGACAAAAGTGCAATTGAGATGGCAATCAACAGAATTATCGATAATGCCTCTGTGGCTATAGCTTCACTTAATAGAAATTCGGTTGTCTCCTCGAGGGAAATGGCTTTAAAACATTTTAGAAAAAATGGTGCTACATTATTTGGTGTTAGTAATAAGTTAAAATTTGATTGTGAATGGGCTGCCTGGTCTAATGGTACTGCTGTAAGAGAGCTTGATTTTCATGATACTTTTTTAGCAGCAGATTATAGTCACCCTGGAGATAATATTCCTCCATTAATTAGTGTAGCTCAACAAAATAAAAAAAATGGCTTAGATCTTTTAAAAGGAATTATTACTGCTTATGAGGTTCAAGTTAATTTAGTAAAAGGAATTTGTTTACATAAACATAAAGTAGATCATATAGCTCACTTAGGTCCAAGTGTTGCAGCTGGTTTGGGCACCATGTTGAGATTAAATACTGAAACAATTTATCAAGCAGTACAACAAGCTCTTCACACAACAATATCTACAAGACAATCTAGAAAAGGTGAAATTTCAAGTTGGAAAGCATATGCACCAGCCCATGCTGGGAAACTTGCGATAGAAGCGATTGATAGAGTAATGCGTGGTGAAGGTGCACCAAGTCCAATTTATGAAGGGGAAGATAGTGTAATCGCTAGGATTTTAGATGGAAAAAATGCACTCTATAAGGTTCCTCTACCTAAAAAAAATGAAATTAAAAAAGCAATACTGGAAACTTATACTAAAGAATATTCGGCTGAATATCAGTCACAAGCTTTGATTGATCTAGCTAAAAAACTTAAAAAGAAGATTAAAAACCTTAACTTAATTAAAAAGATAGACATACATACAAGCCATCATACACATTTTGTTATAGGCACAGGAGCAAATGACCCTCAGAAAATGGATCCCAATGCTAGTAGAGAGACATTAGATCACTCTATTATGTATATTTTTGCTGTAGCTTTAGAAGATGGTAAATGGCATCACGTTAAATCATATACTAAAGCAAGAGCAAAAAAGAAAAGTACCATTAAAATTTGGAAATCAATAAAAACTCATGAAGATAAAAAATGGACTAAAAAATACCATGACCCCAACCCTAAAATGAAATCATTTGGTGCTAAAGTAATTATAACTCTAAAGAATGGAAAAAAAATATCTGAACAACAAGATAGAGCAGATGCACATCCTTATGGATCAAGACCATTTAAAAGACAAAACTATATAAATAAATTTTTAAGTTTAACTGAAAATATTGTTGATAAAAAGGAAAGTGACAGATTCTTGAAAACAGTACAAAATCTCAAAAAATTAAAATCAGGTCAATTAAATAGATTAAATATAGTGGTAAAAAAAAATAAATTAAAAAGAAATTTGAAAAAAGGAATTTTTTAATGCACTTTGTTGATAAAGAGCCCGGACAAAAAAGAATAGATTTTATTGAAAAACTTAAATCAAATAAAATCCTTAGAGTTCCAGGTGCTTATAATCCTCTTACTGCTAAATTAATTGAAGAAATAGGTTATGATGCAGTTTATGTTTCTGGTGGAGTAATGGCTAATGATCTGGGTTTCCCGGATATTGGATTAACTACTTTGCAAGATGTTAGTACAAGATCATATTTGATCTCAAGGGTAACAAACCTTCCAACTATTGTTGATATTGATACGGGTTTTAAATCTTGCAAAGAAACAATTGAAACCTTTGAGGAATTTGGAATTACAGCTGTACACCTGGAGGATCAAATTGAAAGAAAGAGATGTGGGCATTTAGATAATAAAGAATTAATTACAACCGATGCGATGGTTAAAAAAATTAAAGAATGTGTATCATCAAAAAAAGATGAAAATTTTAAGATTATTGCAAGATCTGATGCAAAGAGTGTTGAGGGAATTGATAAAATGATTGAAAGATGTAAGGCTTACATTGATGCTGGAGCTGAAATAGTTTTCCCTGAGGCTTTAGAAAATGAAAAAGATTTTGAAAAAGTTAGAAAAGAACTTTCGTGCTATTTGCTTGCCAATATGACAGAATTTGGAAAATCTAAATTATTTAATTATAAAGAATTAGAGTCTTTTGGTTATAATATAGTGATTTATCCTGTTACTACACAACGATTAGCAATGAAAAATGTTGAAGATGGATTAAGAGACATTTATGTAAATGGACATCAAAACAATATCATTGATAAAATGCAAACCAGAAAACGCTTATATGAACTTGTCGATTATGAGAAATATAATAGTTTAGATGAAAAAATTTATAATTTTAGTACTGAAGGTCACGAATAATGAGTGAAGATATCAAAAAAGGTTTAATGGGTGTAACTGTTGATGAAACAGCAATTTCTAAAGTAATGCCTGAAATAAACTCACTAACCTATAGAGGATATGCTGCTCAAGATTTATGTGCAAAATGTAAATTTGAAGAAGTTGCTTATTTAATTCTTAATGGTGAGCTTCCTAATAAAAAACAATTAAAAGATTTTGAAAAACGAGAGAATAAAGAAAGAAAAATATCTAAAAGTTTAATTAATGCAATTAAAAGTATACCTAAAACAGCTCATCCTATGGATGTTGCAAGAACAGCTGTTAGTATTATGGGTCTTGAAGATAAAGATGCAAGCAACAATTCTCCACAAGCAAATATGAGAAAGGTAATGAGAATATTTGCTAAAACTCCAGTTGCTTTAGCTGCTTTTTATAGAGCAAGAAAAGGAAAAAAAATTATACCACCTGAAAAAAAACTTTCTTTTTCAGAAAACTTTTTTCATATGTGCTTTGGAAAAGTTCCAAATAAAGATATTGTTAAAGCTTTCGATGTTTCTTTAATTTTATATGCAGAACATAGTTTTAATGTTTCAACTTTTACAGCTAGAACTATCACTAGTAGTTTATCTGATATTCATGGAGCAATAACTGGAGCTATTGCAAGTTTGAAAGGTCCGTTACATGGTGGTGCAAATGAGGAAGTAATGCATATGATGAATAAGATAAAAAAACCAGAGAACGCTCTAAAATGGATTAATAATGCATTAGACAATAAAGATGTGGTAATGGGCTTTGGTCATAGAGTTTATAAAAGTGGAGACTCAAGAGTTCCCACAATGAGAGAATATTTTGGAAAAGTTGCTCAAATTAAAAAAGATAAAAAATTTGAAAAAATATACGACATTGTTGAAAAGGTAATGATTGAAAGAAAAAATATTCACCCAAATGTAGACTATCCAACTGGCCCAACTTACCATTTAATGGGTTTTGATACTGATTTTTTTACTCCAATTTTTGTTATTTCTAGAATTACTGGTTGGTCAGCTCATATATTTGAACAGCATGCAGCAAATAAATTAATTAGACCATTAGCTAGCTATAACGGAAACCAGCACAGAAAAGTTACTCAACTTAATCAGAGATAACCTATTATTTTTCTATCCTGGCAAATCTATAATTTCTTAAAATTTCACATTTATAATTGTTATTTTTTACGTATTCATCAATAGCTTTTTTAACCCCTGGGGCATATGATAAGTTATAATCATCACATAAAATAGTTCCATCATTTTCAATAACCTCATTGCAACAATCTAGATCATTTTTAACAGTTTTGTACTCATGGCCACCGTCGAGAAATACATAGTCTATCTTGGTCATGTCTATTTTTTTTAATACATTGTTTGAATTACCTTTAATTAAATTAACATTTTTTTTGAATTTTATTAATAAATCTTCGACTGCTTTAATAGAATATGGATTTTGTCTTTTTATATACTTAAAATAAATTTGTTTAAAAGGATTTGAAAAATTTGTACTTGGAATTATTTCAGATTTATTTTCATCACTTTCTTCAAATAAATCTAATCCTATATATTGAAAATCATCACCGTGTAAATCGAAGAGAAGTTCACAAATATTTCTGGCAGTGACTCCATGAAAAACACCTACCTCTAAAAAAAATTTAGGTTTACTTTTTTTTATTTCTTCTAAAAAAAATTCACCATCCCCTTTTTGTTTTAGACTTGTTTTTCTAAAATACTTTTTGTATTTCAATTGAATTAGCTAAATGCTTCTACCCAAGTACCTTGGGTTGATGCTTTAGAATACTCAGTCGCACGACCTTCAAAGAAGTTCATGTGTTCAACAGCATTCAACATAGTATCTAGCCATCCTAATGGATTTTTCTGAATGTCATAGATGGGTTCTAGGCCTAACTGAACTAGTCTTCTATTTCCAATAAATCTAATGTAATCTTTAACCTCTTGTGCTGTTAAACCTTCCATTGGACCCATTTCAAAAGCAAGATCAATAAATGCGTCTTCATGTTCAATAATAGTTCTACACGCTTCATAAAGTTCTTTTTTTAATTTTGCATTCCATATCTCAGGATTTTCATTGATGAATTCTTTAAAAATTCTTATCATCGAATTGCAGTGAAGAGTTTCATCTCTTACAGACCAAGTAACTATTTGACCCATACCTTTCATCTTATTATGTCTTGGAAAATTTAAAAGAATTGCAAAACTTGCAAAGAGTTGAAGGCCTTCAGTAAACGCACTAAATACTGCAACTGTTTTAGCAATATCTTCTTTTGATGTCATATCAAAATTTTGCATATAATCATATTTATCTTTCATTTCTTTATATTTCATAAATGCAGAATATTCAGATTCAGGCATACCAATTGTATCTAGTAAATGAGAATAGGCAGCAATGTGAACAGTTTCCATTGCAGCAAAGGCAGTCATCATCATTAAAACTTCTGTTGGTTTAAATACAGTCGTATAATGTCTCAAATAACAATTGCTAACTTCGACATCTGCTTGAGTAAAAAATCTAAATATTTGAGTTAATAAATTTTTTTCAGATTGTGACAAATTTTTTTGCCAATCTCTAACATCGTCACCCAAAGGTACTTCTTCTGGTAGCCAATGAATTCTTTGTTGTGTTAACCATGCATCATAACACCATGGATATCTAAAAGGTTTATAAACCGGATTTTCAACCAATAAACCCATTTTCTTAGGTTTAATTATTTCTTTATTTGGCATTTGAATTTTTTCATTTACTGGCATGATAGACACTCCTCATATTCTGGTTCTTCGTTAGATTGTTTATTTTTAGACTTATATACATTGGCTGTAACATCGGTTGATTTTGAATCATTAATGTTTTCAGCTCTTTGAATTGATTTTGATCGACAATAATAAAGGCTCTTTAAGCCTTTTTTCCATGCATCAAAATGAATTCTATGTAATTCTTTTTTATGAACATCAGCAGGTAAAAATAGGTTTACTGATTGAGCTTGAGAGATAAATGGTGTTCGATCTCCACTTAATTCAATAATCCATTTTTGATTTAATTCAAAAGCTGTTTTGAAAACATCTTTTTCTAAATCTGTTAAAAAATCTAAATGTGACACAGAACCTTGATTTGTCGTTATTGTAGACCATGTCTCATCATCATTTTTACCATGCCCATCTAGGATCTCTTCTAAGTATCTATTTCTAACATTAAAAGATCCTGATAGAGTTTTATGTGTATAACTGTTTGCAGCTATTGGCTCAACTCCTGGTGAGGCACCACCACAAATAATTGAAATAGAAGCTGTTGGAGCAATCGCTGTTTTGTTAGAAAATCTCTCTTGATAACCATATTCTTCAGCATCAGGACAAGCTCCTCTTTCTTCAGCTAAATCTTTTGAAGCTTGATTGACTTGTTCGTCAATTTGTTTAAATATTTTTTTATTCCAAGATTTGGCCATTACCGATTCAAGTGGAATTCTATTTTTTTGTAAGAAAGAATGAAAGCCCATCACTCCTAAACCAACACTTCTTTCTCTTTCAGCAGAATATTTTGCATCTTTAAATTGATCTGGAGCTTTATTGATAAAATCAGACAAAACGTTATCTAAAAATCTCATAACATCAGCAATCATATCTGGATCATCTTTCCACTCATCATACTTTTCTAAATTTAGAGAAGATAAACAACAAACAGCTGTTCTATCTCTCCCATCTTTGTCAATTCCTGTGGGTAAAGTTATTTCACTACAAAGATTAGAAGTTTTAACGGTAAGATTTGCCAACTTGTGATGTTGAGGAATTAGCCTATTAACAGTATCAATATAAATTATATAAGGTTCGCCAGTTTCAATTCTAGCAGTTAATAATCTTATCCATAGGTTTCTTGCTGAAATAGTTTGTTGAACTGTTCCATCAGCAGGACTTTTTAGTGCCCACTGTTCATCATTTTCAACAGCACGCATAAATGCGTCTGAAACCAAAACACCATGATGTAAATTTAATGCTTTTCTATTTGGATCTCCACCTGTTGGTCTTCTCATTTCAATAAACTCTTCTATCTCTGGATGATCAACTGGAAGATAACATGCTGCAGAACCTCTTCTTAATGATCCTTGGCTGATTGCCATTGTTAAAGAATCCATCACTTTAATGAAAGGAATTATTCCAGAAGTTTTTCCAACTTTACCAATTTTTTCTCCTATAGATCTTAAGTTGCCCCAGTAGCTTCCAATACCACCACCTTTTGCAGCTAACCAAACATTTTCACTCCAAAGATCTAGAATGCCACCAAGGCTATCTGATGCTTCATTTAAAAAACATGAAATTGGTAATCCTCTTTTAGTTCCACCATTTGATAAAACAGGTGTTGCAGGCATAAACCATAAGTTACTTATATAATTATAGATTCTTTGTGCATGTAAGTTGTCATCTGAATATGAGCTTGCAACACGTGCAAATAAATCCTGAAAAGATTCATTGTGACCTAGATACCTGTCTTTTAAAGTTGCCTTACCAAAGGCAGTTAAATTGGCATCACGAGATCTATCAATTTTAATAATAATACCCCTGTCATTTTGAAAAAGTTCAGTTTCAGTATTTAATGAAAAAAGATCAGGTCTATTTCCTTTTGGAGCTACTTTTACATGGGGGCTGTACTCAGAGACAGCTTTCTTCAGGGCCTGCGATAGAATTTTATTCATAATTTAGTGTTTTATTTTGTTATTTTTACGAAAACAACTACATGTTGTATGCGTTTTAGATTGATATACTATATAAACAACAAATCAATAGAACATTTATAGAACGTAATAAAAAAAATATCAATAAAATAATTAAAAAAAAGGTAAGTAATCAACAGTATGAGTGAAGATTTAAAAATAGACCCTTATGGATTTAGAGAATATGACGCCAGATGGGTGTATGAAAAAGACATAAATCAACTTGGAATTACGAATCTGGGCAAAGGATTAGGATCTCAAATTATTGAACACACTAAAAAAAACAATCCTAGAGTAATTGTTGGGCATGACTACAGATCTTATAGTGAAGAAATAAAAACCGCACTTAAAAAAGGTTTAATTTCAACTGGCTGTTTAATCGAAGACATAGGATTATCATTATCACCTATGGTTTATTTTGCACAATTTAATCTAAATGCAGATGCTGTTGCAATGGTTACCGCAAGTCATAACGAAAATGGTTGGACGGGAGTTAAAATGGGTATCAGAAAAGGTTTAACTCATGCACCAGAAGAAATGAAAGAATTAAAAGACATTACATTAAATGAAAAATTTTTAGAAGGTAATGGAAAAGAAAAACTAATTAAGAATTTTAAAGAAATTTATAAGAAAGATCTAATAAATAAAAATAAGATTAGTAAAAAAATTAAAGCAGTTGTGGCATGTGGTAATGGTACAGCAGGAATTTTTGCGCCAGATATTTTAAGAGGAATAGGCTGCGAGGTAATTGAATTAGACTGTAATTTGGATTGGACATTTCCAAAATATAATCCAAATCCTGAAGATTTGAAAATGCTTCATGAAATTTCTAAGGCAGTAAAACAAAATAATGCAGATATTGGTTTTGGATTTGATGGTGATGGTGATCGAGTTGGCGTAATTGATGATAAAGGTAAAGAAATATTTTCAGATAAGATTGGTTTGTTGATTGCAAGAAATTTGTCTAAAAAGCATAAAAACTCTAAGTTTATTGTGGATGTTAAATCAACTGGAATTTATAAAAACGATGAAATATTAAATATAAATCAATGTGAAACGATTTACTGGAAAACAGGACATTCACATATAAAAAGAAAGGTGCACAACGAAAAAGCTTTAGCAGGATTTGAAAAAAGTGGCCATTTCTTTTTTAATCAACCACTAGGTTATGGATATGATGATGGAATAAACTCAGCAATTCAAGTTTGTCATTTGTTAAATAATCAAAATAAAAAAATAAGTGAGATAATGAATGAAATTCCAAAAACTTTTCAATCACCGACAATGGCTCCTTATTGTAAAGATGAAGAAAAATATAAAGTTGTTGCAGAAGCAGTAAAAGAAATAGAAAGATTAAAAAAAGAAAAAATCAAAATAGATGATCAAGAAATTTCAGAAGTATTAACAGTTAATGGCATAAGGTTTTCTTTTCAAGATGGTTCTTGGGGTTTAATTAGAGCTTCTTCAAATAAACCATCTCTGGTCATTGTAACTGAAAGTCTTACTTCAGATGAAAGAAAGAAAAAAATATTTGATTTTATTGATGATCTACTTCAAAAAACTGGAAAAATTGGCGAATATGACCAAAAGATTTAATATTTAATAACTGAAATATTCAACTAATAAGTGTTAAAAAAAATATTAAGAATCATTTAATTATTAATTGTGAGGTGATGGAGGGAGACTGAAATCACCTCTTTTTTTTGTCTAAAATTAGAGCTTAAAATACTCATATAAAAACTTTGAAGCTATAACTAATAAAAATATTCCAAAAATTTTACTTATCTTATTTTTATCAATTCTATGAACTGTTCTAGCACCTATACGAGCCATAAAAGTTGTTATAGGAATAAAAATTAAAAAGGCAGGTATATTAATAAACCCTATACTTAATGGTAAATTAGTTTTTAAGAAACTTCCTGAAATTAAAAAGCCAACAGCTCCAAATAATGCTATTAAAAAACCTATAGCTGCAGCGCTACCTATGGCTTTATTTATTGAGTATCCAAAAAATTTTAAAATAGGCACATTCATAATTGCACCACCTATTCCCATAGGGGCAGATAAAAAACCAACAACAAATCCTAAAATAATTTTCAAGTGTAGTTTAATCTTGATAACAATATCTTTTTGTTTTTCTTTAATAATTATCAAATAAAAACTTAACAAAAAAATTATTATAGAAAAAAAGAGAACAAGTGCCTTGGTTTTTAAAGTTGCAGCAAAGATTGTACCAAAAATAACTCCAATAATAACAAATATCCCATAATTTTTAACAATATTAAAATCTACAGCTTTATATTTATGATGAGTTAGGACTGAAACTGTAGAGGTTGGAATAATAATTGCAAAAGATGTTCCAACGGCTAAATGCATTATATATTGAGTATCAACTCCCAATAAACCAAAAATATAATAAAGAAAAGGTACTGTTATTAATCCTCCACCAATACCAAATAAACCAGCGACAAATCCAACAGGGATTGCGGTCAAGGCCATTAATAAAATGATATAACTATATTCGTTTGCAAAAATTAAATTAAGCAGATTGACCTACATTTGTATCAACATTGTTGTATTTAATCTTATCCATAATGTGATCAATTTTTTTTACGTCCGCATCCCGTACACACATATTTTCACTTAAATATCTTTTCCAGTAACTAGCGCCAGTCTGTCCATGAAATAATCCTAGTGTATGTCTCATAATTTGATTTAATCTAGTCCCTTTCTTAAGTTCTTCTTTTACATATGGAATTAATTGTTCAATTACATCTTGTCTACTTGGAATGTCATTGTTATTATAAATTTGTTTTTCTATATCCGCTAAAATGTATGGTGTGTGGTAAGCAGCTCTGCCGATCATAACCCCATCTGTTTTTTTAAGATGAGGTTTAATTTGGTTAACTAAAGTTATTCCTCCATTAATAATTATTTCATCACTAGGAAAATCTTTTTTTAATTTGTAAACGTATTCATATTTTAAAGGAGGAATGTTTAAGTTTTGTTTAGGTGTAAATTTCCCTAACATAGCTTTTCTTGCATGAATTATAAATGTTTTTATTCCAGTTGACTTAAGTTTTGAAATAAAATTATAAAGATTCTCATAATCTTCAACATCATCATATCCAATTCTTGTTTTGATGGTCACTGGTAATTTTGTAACTGCCTGCATTTTACTTAAACAATCTCCAACTAAATTAGGCTCTTTCATTAAGCAGGCACCAAATTTATTTTTTTCTACTTTTTTACTGGGACAACCTAAGTTTAAATTTATTTCATCATATCCAAAATCTTCACCAATTTTAGTTGCCTCTGATAAAAGTTTGGGAGAAGATCCTCCCAACTGAAGAGCTACTGGTTTTTCATTAATATTAAATTCAAGTAATTTCTTTTTATCACCTCTATTAATTGCTTCATCTACAATCATTTCAGTGTAAAGAAGTGTATTTTTCGAAATTAATCTTAGAAAATACCTTTCATGTCTGTCAGTGCAATCCATCATAGGAGCCACTGAAACTTTCCTATTCATATTATAACTTTATATTATTTTGCTATGAGTTTGAAGTCTCTGAATCTTCTGTGTCTAATTCTTCTTTTTGATTTTCTTGTTCTGAAACTTCGTCTAAAGAAATTTCACCATGTTCATTCATAATTTCATCATCTGAAGTGGAATCTGCATCTGGCTTAGCTGTTTTTGATAGTTCAGCTAAATCATCCTGGGAAACTTGAATTTTTTCTGGGGCTTTTCTAGCTCTTTTTGACGGTAAAATTGGTGTTCCACTTTTTGAAATTTCACCTTTATATAAACTTTCAAAATCATCACCTACTTCTTCGTCGTCATCTGCTCCATCATCAATTTGTTCAACATGTTTCCTTAATTTATAAACTGCGCTTTCAGTTAAATCTTTAACTTGTATTTTTTCTTCAGCAATTTCTCTTAATGATATTACTGTATTTTTATCATTATCTTTATCTATTGTAGCCTCTACACCAGAATTTAGTTGGGTTGCTCTTTCCTTAGCTACCAAAACTAATTCATATGGACTATCAACTTTATCGATACAATCTTCAACTGTTACTCTTGCCATGCGCAGTATCTACACAGTGAAGTTTAAAAAATCAAGGAGATTTTTATATATATTTTGGATTTAGCTTATTTCTAACAAAAAATAGAAGAATAATGGAAACAAAGATGTAGACAAAAGATACTAATGCAATTTGCTCAATAGAATATCCATTATCTATCAAAAAGCCAAATAAAGCAGTTCCAAAAGCTGTTGAAAATACCATTAAAGCTGTTGTCAAAGCTTTAATAGATCCAATGTATTTTACTCCATAAATTTCAGCCCAAGTAGAGGAGCCTAAAACATTGGCCAGGCCATTAGATACACCAATTAAACCTAAAAATACAAATGCTGTTATAGGACTGTCGAAAAAAATCAAAACTAGAGTTGAAAACAATAATGGAATATTCATAAAAATTAATAATTTTCTACTTGTAAATTTATCGATTAAAAATCCTGAAGCTAACAAGGTAAATACGGATAAAACTGAATATACCATAAAGGATTGTGCAATTATAAAAGTACCCCAATCCTTAGACTCAGTAATAAATGACTGATAAACAAATACTCCTGTAGCAATCCAAGGCATAGCTAGCATATTTAAACAAACAATATAAAATCTATAATCTTTAAGAACCTCAATTCTTTTCCATTGTTTAATATTTTTTTCTTTATAATCATTTTCGTTTGTTTCTTCTCTAGAGTCAAAATTCAAACTTTTAATCAAAATAAAAGAAATTATTGGTAAAAATATTAAAACTAAAATCGAAATTGAGGTCCAAATATTTTGCCATGAAGTAATAGTCAATAGATATACTATTAGAACTGGAAGGATGAATTCTGCTGTTGAAAGACCAAACCAACCAGTGCTTAAAGCCTTTCCCCTAGATTTTGTAAAATATCTCGAAATTGTAGTTGTTGCTGTATGAGACATCATCCCCTGCCCTGAAAATCTCATCAAAAATATCGCAATAAATAAAAACATAACTGATGAAATTTTTGAAAAGAAAAAACATGAAAAAGAAAGAAGTAAAGTTACAAAAAATGCAAATTTGAAAATATCAATATCATCTATTTTTTTTCCAACCCAAATTAAAAGAAAGCTACTTAATAAAGTTGCTGAAGCATAAATTGATCCAAATTGTCCCTGCGTAATGGAAAGTGTGTCACGTATACTGGAATTAAACAGGCCGAGAAAAAAACTCTGTCCAAAACTTGAAAAAAATGTAAATATAAAACCAAATATAATTACTTTTAAACTTAAACTCTTAAACATATAAAAAATTTATGACTTGTAATGTTGCTTTCATAGGTCTTGGGGTGATGGGCTACCCAATGGCAGGATATATATCAAAAGCAGGACATAATGTAACTGTTTTTAACAGAACTAAATCTAAAGCTGAAAAATGGACAAATGAGTACAAAGGTAAAATGGCTGAAACTCCTGCAGAGGCAGCTAAAGATGCTGAATATATTTTTACCTGTGTTGGAAATGACAATGATTTAAAAGAAGTTACATTTGGTGAAAATGGTATTTTCAAAACAATTAAAAAAGGTTCTGTTTATATTGATAACACCACTGCATCTGCAACAATAGCAAGGGAAATTCATGGATATGCAAAAAAAAATGGTTTTGGTTCTTTAGATGCTCCTGTATCTGGCGGTCAAGCTGGCGCAGAAAATGGTGCGCTAACAGTTATGATTGGTGGAGATCAAACTGACTTTGATAAAGCAAAAGATAAAATCGATTGCTATAGCAAAAAAAATGAAATTACTTGGTAAGGCTGGAAGCGGTCAACTTGCAAAAATGGTTAATCAAATTTGTATTGCTGGATTGGTTCAAGGTTTGTCTGAAGCTATCAATTTTGGAATGAAAGCTGGACTAAACATGGAAGATGTAATTGAGGTGATTTCGAAAGGTGCTGCTCAATCTTGGCAAATGGAAAATAGATACAAAACAATGATCGATGATAAATTTGATTTTGGTTTTGCTGTAGACTGGATGAGAAAAGATCTTAAAATTGCAATGGATGAAGCAAAAAATAATGGTTCACTACTACCAGTTACTGAACTTGTAGATAAATTTTATGGAGAAGTTCAAGGAATGGGTGGTAACCGTTGGGATACTTCAAGTTTAATAAAAAGATTTAGAAAGTAATGTATGCAGCCTGCATACTATGAAAACCTAGAAGAAATTGAAAAAAAGTATTGGTCTATGCTAGACGATGCAGTGACTAACAGAGCTTCATCTTTTAGAATTCCTGTCTTTATGTGTTCTCATGAAAATGAAATAGATGGAAGAATAGTGGTTTTAAGAAAATCAGATAGAGAGAATAATCTATTACAATTTCACACTGATCTTAGATCGCCAAAAGTTGATATTCTAAAAAAAAATAATAAAGCCTCATTACTTTTCTATGATAAGGAAGAAAAAATCCAATTAAGAGTAAAAGTTGATTGTGAAATAAACAACCAAAATTCTATTACAGAAAAATCTTGGAAAAAAACTCAACATATAAGTAGAAGATGCTATTTAACTGATAGTCCTCCTGGAACTACATCAGATAATCCAACATCTGGAATGATATCCAAATTAGAGAATTTTGACTATACAATAGAACAAAGTGAGGATGGTTATAAAAACTTCACTGTTATTAAGTGTAAAATTAAATCTATTGAGTGGTTATATCTTGCAGCCAAAGGACATCGTAGAGCAAAATTTGATTTAGAAAATAATAAAAATAATTGGTTAGTTCCTTAAAAAACATGAAAAATGTTTATAATGTAATCATTCTAATAATATTTAATTTTTTTTTAGATACCAATCAGATCTTTGCTGAAACTAAAAATGAATTATCTTTTAGTATAGCAGCAGGTAATGGAATAATGGAAAATGTCAAAGGTATGCACACACCTGTTACAAATAACCTTGGTACAAATATAAAAGGCTTAGTATTAGATGATGATAGTTTAAATACAATTTATTCAATTGGTATTGATTATAATAAATATATAAATAAAAATTTATATTTAAATTCAGGTATATCTTTTGCTCGCCATTATACTGTGGATACTAATATTACTTTTGATGGTGGCTATAATTCTGAATTCCCTGAAATATATTTTAGAGGTTTAGCTTTTGAACTTGGTCCAAGTTATAGGTTTAATCAAGTTCCAAAAATTACTCCCTATATAGGATTAAATGCATCATATTTTTTAGGTGAACAAACTGATACAAACTACGGTATTAATGGTATCGATACTTATGGAGAAGAAGGTCCGGAAACTTATGTTAAATGTCTCGGTATAACTCCTAACTTAGGTTTTTTTGTAAAATCTGGATTTCTTAAAGGATATGGTTTTTTAATAGAAAATTTAATTTTAGAATGTGATAATGATCACAATAGAAGTATGACTGAAGGATATGAGGCTGACTTTAATATTATCCAATATCGACTTGATTACAGAATATCATTTTAATTAAAATCATTTAACTAAAATCGTAGTAAAAGTAATCTTTTTAACATACTTAATATCATAAAGAAAAAAGTATAAATTTTATAAAATACTTTGTACTTAAAATAATATCTTGTTGACTTACCTAATCTAGATGATTTTTCATTAAATTTCATATCTTCATATGAATGATTTAAAACCTCTTTACTTAATTTATCATTCACACCTTTTCTAACAAAAACCAAATTGTGATAAAAAGAAATATTTGTAATCTTAGCATCATACATACGAGAAATATAAAAAGGATTAGCAATTTCTTGATAATTTAATCTGTCAGTCAAGTGTTTAAAAAAATTCATGTGTGAGTCTGAATATTTCAAATCAAAAGGATTCCCACCAAAAAAGTGATTATAGCTTGTTTGTATATCTTCAACCACATACAAGCCATCATTATTTAAGTGAGGAAAAAGTAAGTGAAAGCTTTTAATAACATCTTTTTTTAAATGACTTCCATCATCTATTATAATATCAAAATTTCCATATTGATTGATTAACTTATTAATAAATTTTTCATCACTTTGTGATCCTCGGTGAACTTTAATGTTACTTCTTTCTAATTTTTTTTCTTGAATATCTATTTTATGAATATCAATACCAATAATAGTCGAATTTTTGAAATAATCTGACCACATTAATAAAGATTTTCCATCTGCTATACCTATTTCTAGAATTTGTAATTTTTGATCTCTTATATTTTGAAAATATTTTTCATAAACAGCTGTGTACCCATGGTCTAGCTTATCTGTTTTATAAATTTCAGCAATTGAGGTGAGATTTTTTGTTGCTGTCATCTTTTTAATTTAAAATATAGATTTAGAATACTTTTTCCAATTTTCTTGGTAATGTTTAGTATTTTCAAAAACAGCTTTTTTTTCTTCTTCTGTAACTTCTCTTACAATTTTTCCTGGAGAACCAACTACCAAAGAGTTGTCGGGAATCTCTTTATTTTCAGTTATTAAGGCTTTAGCACCAACAATACAATTTTTTCCAATTTTGGCTTTATTAAGAATAACGGCTCCAATTCCAATTAAGCTATTGTCTCCGATCGTGCATCCATGAAGCATAACTAAATGACCAACTGTTACATCTTTTCCAATTTTTAATGGGCAGCCTGGGTCAGTATGTAAAACACTTCCATCTTGTACATTTGAACCTTCACCAACATAAATATTTTCAATATCACCTCTTAAAACTGCATTAAACCAAATACTTGAATTTTTTTCTAATGTAACGTCTCCTATAATGGTTGCATTAGGTGCGACCCAATTTTCGCCAGAGTTTTTTGGTTTTTTATCTTTTAAATCATAAAACATAATTTATATATTATTACATTATGCCAATACAAACTCCAATATGTGATTTCGGCCAAAAGGCTCATGACTTTAAGCTTAAATCTACAGATAACAAAATTATATCTTTAGACGATATCAGGGGAGATAATGGAATTTTGATAATGTTTATCTGTAATCACTGTCCTTATGTTAAAGCCGTTACAAAAGATATTGTTGAAGATTGCAAAAAATTAAAAGCTGTAGGAATAAATTCAGTAGCTATATGTGCAAATGACTCAGAAAATTATCCTGAAGACTCTTTTGAAAATATGATCGAATTTGCTAAAAAAAATCTATTTACTTTTCCATATTTAATTGATGAAACTCAAGAAGTTGCCAAAACATATGATGCAGTATGTACTCCAGATTTTTTTGGTTATAATCAAAATTTAGAACTTCAATACAGGGGAAGATTAAGAGAATTAAAGAATTTAATTCCAGTAAGAGAGGGTGAAAGTGATTTGCTTAAAGCAATGAAACAAATTTCTGAGACTGGTAAAGGACCTGAGAACCAAACACCAAGTGCTGGATGCAGCATTAAGTGGAAACAATAATTAATGTATTTAATAGTTACTAGAGCTTTTCCTCCAGAATTAGGTGGTATGCAAAGTTTAATGTGGGGTTTAGCAAGAGAAATGTCAAAAAATTTTTTAATTAAAGTTTTTGCAGATTATTATGAAAATCATAAAGAGTTTGACGAAAAAGTAAATTTTTCTATTGAAAGAATTGGAGGGTTTAAATTTCTGAGAAAAATAAGAAAAGCACAGTTAATTGATGAAGTATCTAGAGAAAATAAAATTAATGGTATTATTGGAGATCACTGGAAAAGCTTAGAACTTCTTAAATCTAATAAAAAGAAATTTTGCTTAATTCATGGAAAGGAAATTAACCATCCGAAAGGAAGTAGATTAAATAATCGTATTTTAAAAGTTTTAAACAATGTGGAAAAAGTAATAGCTAATTCTCAGTATACAAAAAATTTAGCGATTCAGATTGGTGTTAATGAACAAAAAATTATTGTAATAAATCCAGGTATTGATCAAATTAAAGAACTAGACAAAAAATCGATTGATAAAGTTGAAAGTTTATTAAAAGTTAAAACACCTCGACTAATTACTGTTTCTAGATTTGATAAAAGAAAAAATCATGAAAAAGTAATTATGGCTATTAAAAATTTAAAACAAATTTATCCAGATATTGTTTACATTTGTATTGGTCATGGAGATCAGGAAGAAAACATAAAAAAACTAGTTAAAGAGCTAGGTCTTGAGGCTCAGGTAATGTTTTTTAAAGATATTTCTGAAAATTTAAAAAATGCATTGGTTTTTAAATCTAATATATTTGTAATGCCATCTATTGAGTACAAAACTTCAGTAGAAGGATTTGGGATAGCTTATATTGAAGCTGCACAATTAGGTATTCCATCACTTGGTGGCAAAGATGGAGGTGCAGTGGATGCTATTCAGCATGATAAAACTGGTTTAATTTGTGATGGAAACAATTTAGATGAAATATATTCGTCATTAAACTTAATGTTAGAAAATAAAAAATTTATAGAATTTGGTAAAAATGCAAAATTAAATTCTAATAAATTTCTTTGGTCAAATATTATAGAAAATTATAAAGAATTATTAATGTAGATTTTTAATAACTTTCTCAAAAACTTTTTCTGGGCTTAAATTTTTTAAATCATTAACTTGAATTGCCTTAAAATTTTCTCTTTCTATACTTACTTTATAAGGAGTTGTATGATGACCAAATAAAGTTAAACCTTTAGCTCCTACATGAGCAGCTATATGCGCTGGACCAGTATCATTTGCTATAATAAAAGAACTTTCTTTTATAAGGGCAGTTAATTGAGAAATATCTAGAGCTTTTCCATTATCAAGAAGTGCAAGTGAATTAATATTTTTTACTTCATTAATTTCTGAGGGCCCTGGTGCTGTAACTATTTTAAATTCATCATTAAACTTATTCGAAATTAATTTTGATAAATCATTAAAGTAAGGCCATTTCTTAATTGATAAATGAGGTGAGCAAAATGGAAATAATAAGATATATTTTTTTAAATTATAATGACTTTTAATTTCACTGATATCAGTAGACGCCCAATTAAAATTTGGATTTAATGTATTAGATGTTTGTATTCCTGAGGTTTGAAGTTGATGATTAAATCTATCTAAAACAGAGTGTTTATCAAATTCTTTTTTATTTAACACATTGGGTAAAGTTGTGGTGGAGCTAGACCAAACTTCTTTGTTTGCCTTAGGAAAAAGAATGTTTTTATAAAAATTAGTTCTAGATGAATTTTGAAGATCAAAAACTTTTGAAAATTTATATTTCTTAAGCTCTCTCATTAAAAAATATAAATAAATTAGGTTAAATCTAGGTAATCTTTTGTCCAAAATTACTCCATGAATAAATGGATTTTTTCTAAACAGATCTAAATAAGGTTTTGTTGTTAAAAGATAAACTTTATCATTTTTATGATTTTCATATATATCTTGAATTGCACCACTTGCTTGGGCTATATCTCCTAATGATCCGTGTTTAATAATTAAAATATTAGACATATTTATAACAAGATAACATAGTATTTAATTTTATGAATAAAATTATAGTAGAAGTTTCAATAGGTGAACTTTTAGATAAGATTTCAATTTTAGAAATTAAACAAGAAAAAATTAAAGACCCTGAAAAACTTAGATTCATTTCAAATGAATATTTAATTTTGAAAGATCAATTAGATAATAATGTAAAGTCAGATGATAAACTCAGTAAACTATATCAATCTTTAAAAGAAATAAATACTAAACTGTGGATAATAGAGGATGATAAAAGATTGTGTGAAAAAGAAAAAAATTTCGATGAAAAATTTATTAAATTATCACGCGATGTTCATTTTTTAAATGATGATCGAGCTAAGATTAAATTAGAAATTAATAATCATACCGGTTCAACAATTAAAGAAATAAAAGAATACACTAGCTACTAAATAATTAATGGCACTTCATTTTTCAAAAGAAGAATTTTCGAAAAGAAAATTGAATATTCTTCATTCAATGAAAGAGAAAGAGCTTGATGCTTTACTAATGTTTAGACAAGAGTCGATGTATTGGCTGAGTGGCTACGATACCTTTGGATATGTTTTTTTTCAAACATTAATTTTAGATAAAAACGGAAATATAATCCTTTTGACAAGAGCACCAGATTTAAGGCAAGCACAAAATACATCTAACATTGAAGATATCAGAATTTGGATTGATAAAGATGGGTCTAATCCAACTGATGATCTAAAAATAATTTTAGACGAACTTTCTTTAAAAGGGAAAAAAGTAGGTATTGAATATGAAGCTTATGGAATGACTGGACGTAATGCTTTACGATTAAATAGATCTCTAGAAAATTATTGTGATATTGAGGATCAGTCAGAATTGATAACAAAACTTAGAGTTATTAAATCTCAAGAAGAAATTGTTTACGTAAAAAAAGCAGCTGAATTAGCAGATAGAGCTTTAGACCAAGCTTGGAAATATAGTAAAGCTGGTGCAAGTGAAGCAAAGATTCTGGCTGAAATGCAAAAAGTTGTTTTAGAAGGTGGGGGAGATTATCCTGCTAATGAATACATAATTGGCTCTGGACCAAATGCTTTGTTATGCAGATATCAATCAGAAAAAAGAAAATTATCAACTGAAGATCAATTGAGTATTGAATGGGCTGGAACTTATAAACATTATCATTCGGCAATGTTTCGAACTATACTTATTGGAAAAACTAATCCCAAGCATATTAATATGCATGAAGCTTGCTTTGAGGCATTAAAAAATTGTGAAAAAAAATTAACGCCTGGAAATAAAATTGGAGAAGTTTTTGATATTCACGCAAAAACTTTTGATGATCTTGGGTATAACAAAGCAAGAATGAATGCTTGCGGTTACTCTCTTGGATCAACTTTCTCACCTAATTGGATGGATTGGCCGATGCTTTACACTGGTAATCCTTATATAATTAAACCTGGAAATATTTTTTTTATGCATATGATACTGATGGACTCAGATGATCAATTGGCTATGAATTTAGGAGAAACCTATCTTGTGACAGAAAATGGAAATGAAAGATTAGGTCAACAAAAATTAGATTTAGTTATACTTTAATTAAAACTATATTTTTTTTCCAAAAATTTAATCACATTATGAATAATAAATGTCATAAATAAATAAATTCCACCAGCAACAATAAATACCTCTATAGGCTTAAATGTTGTTGAAATTATATATTTTGCGACACCTGTTAAATCCATTAAAGTAACTGTACTTGCTAAAGAAGTTCCTTTCATCATTAAGATAATTTCATTTCCGTATGCTGGTAACGACTGTCTAATAGCTACTGGAATTTGAATTTTATAAAAGATTATTTTACTTGATATCCCTAAACTTTTACCTGCTTCTATTATTCCAGGTTTAATTGTTTGAAATGCTGATCTTAATATTTCAGAAGTATAAGCTCCCGTGTTTAATGCAAAAGCAATAATTGCACACCAGTATGGTTCTTTTAAAACAACCCATAAAAAAGTAGACCTTAAATATTCAATTTGTCCTAAACCAAAGTATATAATGAATATTTGAACTAATAAGGGTGTTCCTCTAAATACATATGAATATCCATATGCAAATTTATTAATAACAATATTTCTATTTAATCTTAAAATTGCAAATGTTAAGCCAATAAATAAACCTATAATTAAAGAAACTGATAAAAGTTTTAAAGTTATAACTGCTGCACTTAATAATTTTGGCAAACTATTTATCATTAATTCAAGATCCATCAGTACCCTCTGCTATATTTAATTTCTAATCTATTAATTAACTTCATGCTTAAAAATGTAAGCAATAAATACAAAACAGCCGCAAAAGAATAAAAGAATAAAGGGTCTCTGGTAGAACCTGCTGCAATATAAGACTGTCTCATGATTTCAACTAAACCAGTTACTGATATTAAAGACGTATCTTTAAGAGTAATTTGCCAAACATTACTTAAATTAGGTATTGCTAGTCTTAAAACTTGAGGAAGAATAATCTTAAAAAATTGAGCAAATTTACTTAATCCTATAACTTTAGCTGCCTCAAATTGACCCTTATCAATTGATTGAACTGCTCCTCTAAAGACTTCTGTAGAATAAGCTCCAGAGATAATTCCTATTGCAAAAGCTCCAGTTATAAATGCATTAATCTCAATATATTCGTTATATCCAAATATTGAAGCAACATACATTACAGCACCTGTTCCACCAAAAAAGAAAAGATATATTACTAATAATTCTGGAACACCTCTAATTACTGTTGTGTAGGAATTAGCAATAAAATTAAGTAGTTTATTTTTTGATAGTTTAAGTGGAGTAAAAATTATTGCAAAACTAAAACCAATTATCATCGCTGTAATTGATACAGCTATGGTCATTAGGGTTGCATAAAATAACTCATCACCCCAACCAGTGTCTCCAAATGCTAGAAGTTCCATACAGATTGGCGACTATACATTATAGTCGCCAAATCTAAAATTAATTACATAGATGCATCGAAGCCGAACCACTTAGTAGCAATTCTGCTAATGTCACCATTTTTTCTTGCTTGATTTATAGCTTTATTGAATTTATTTAAAAGCTCAGTATCATCTTTTCTGATACCAACTCCAACACCATTACCAAATGCACCGCCTGAAAAAGTTGGGCCTGTTAAAACAACTGGCTTACCAGATTTTTCTGCATAATCACTAAATGCAACAGCTGCAGCCAATGCTGCATCACATCTTCCTGCTGCTAAATCTAAGTTAACTTCATCCTGTGTTTTATAGGTTCTTACATTTACCTTTCCTACATCACCAGAGTCTAAAAAGTTTTGGTGAATTGTAGCAGTTTGTACACAAACTGTTTTACCAGCTAATGCTGCAGTAAGAGTTTTAAGAGCCTTTTTAGCATCAGAATTTGGTTTAGTTAAATTAATCCCAGCTGGAGTATCTAAACCCTCAAGACTAGATCCTTTCATTACTGCTAATGATGCAACTTCATCTGCATAACCTTGAGAAAAACTAATTGCTTTTTGTCTTTCTGCAGTAATTGACATTCCAGCCATAATCGCATCAAATTTTCTCATGATTAATGCTGGTATCATTCCATCCCAATCTTGCTCAACAATAGTACATTGTTCACCAATGTATCTACAAAGTGTGTAAGCTAACTCCACTTCAAACCCAATTAATTTTCCAGATTCATCTTTTGAATTCCATGGAGGATAAGCGCCTTCAGTTCCAATTTTTATTTTATCAGCATTTACATTTCCCATAACCAGTAGAGAAAGTAAAACTGAAAAAATAGTTTTCTTAAATATATTCATTATAATCTCCTTTAATAAAAAAATTAGTATTTCACAGATTAAAGATATTAAAAAGAAAAAATTAGTGATTTATAGAAGAAGAAAAATTCCACGAACAATCAAAACTTGGTATGTAAACCCTAGATAACTTAGTATTCCCAAAATGATGGTTAAAAACATTTAACCAGTTTTCAACTTGAAGAGGTTTTTTATCTTGACTTCCAACTTGAGCAGTAATGACTCCTTTAGGTTTTAAAATTCTAACCAGTGAGTCCATATTTTTAGCAGCTAAATCTATACAAAACTGATCATCATTTAAATCAACAAAAATATGATCATAAGCATCATCTTCTACAGATTTAATACTTTCAAAAGCATCACCCCAAACACATTTAACTGAGTTTTTTTCAGTAGCTTTATTTGCAATATCTCCTAAGTGTTTATTACAAACTTCAACTACTTCCGGATCCAATTCAAACCAATCTATAAAATTAAATTTTTTAAAAATACACTCTCTCGCAACTCCTCCATCACCACCACCTATAATTGCTGCTCTTTCATTTTTTTTATTTAAGTTCAAACCAGCTCCAACAAAAGTTGAGCTATACATGTGTTCGTCTGAAGCTGCTACTTGTATCTCCCCGTCAATAAATAAAGATTTGCCAAATTGTTCTAATTCCAAAATTTCAATGTGCTGTCCAACTTTAGATTTAAAATCTTCCAGAACATCATTTACAACATATGATTTTTGCAGACCAGGTGAACTGTAGATGTCATGGTAAAGTGATTTTGTATCTCTATTAAATTCTTTTTTTACTATTCTTTTGTGTTTAAATTCTTTTTTAATAATATCTACAGCAACAGATGGATTGATTTTTCCACAAGTAAAAAAATCAAAACTAATTATTCCTTTTTCTGGAAATGTATGAAAACTTATGTGACTTTCAGCCAATAAAGCTAAAATTGTAAAACCTTGTGGTTCAAACTTGTATTTAGATATATTTAAAATCGTAACTTTTGCGGCCTGTGCAATATCTTTAATTACTTTTTCAAATAAAGAAGGATCATATTCTTTTGTTGTTCCAATAATATCTAGAGTTATATGTTCACCAACTTTAGTCATACCAAGATTCCCCCTCTTAGATCTAACTACAGAATTTTATTATAAATTCAATTAAATATTAAATTTATAATAAAGTAATTTCTTTCAATTTCTGCTTGAATAGTTTTGCCCCTTTTTCGCAATTTTCTATCCAATCAGAACTTGCTGCATTATCTGCATTATCAGATATAAATTTAAAACATCTAAAATTAATTTTTTCTAATTTGCAAACTTTTGCTAAAGCATAAGCTTCCATATCAACAATATCTACTTTAATCGGTATTTGATCAGTAACAAAACTATCTCCTGAACCACAAGAATATCCATTTTCTGAATTTACTATTTCATTAATATTGTCAAAAGGGGTTTGACCAATTTTTAAGTTCATTAATTTTGTGACATCCATATCTCTTTGATAAAACTTAGTACATTCAATGATGCCATTTAAGTTTTTATCTATGGCACCAGCTGTACCAAAATTTATAATTTCCCTAGGTTTGTATCTATTGATGATTTTTGTTAAATTATAAGTTGCATTTATTTTTCCTACACCAGTATAATAAAAAAAATCTAAGTTAGGTGTTTCCTCTTTTAATGCAGCTACAAATATTCTATTCATATTAAAAATGAATTTAAAAAATCATATCAGATCAATACCAGATTATCCAAAGAAAGGAATATTATTTAGAGATATAACTACTTTAATTAAAAATGAAGAAGCTTTTGAAGAAACAATAAACCAAATTGTAGAAAGATCAAAAAAATTTAAATTTGATAAAATAGCAGCAATAGAATCTAGGGGATTTGTATTTGCCTCTGCTGTTTCTTATGTTTTAAAAAAACCTTTTATAATGCTTAGAAAAAAAAATAAACTACCAGCAGATGTTTATTCTGTAGACTTTGAATTAGAATATGGAACAGCCACTATTGAAGTTCATAAAGACTCAATACAAAAAGATGAAAAAATTTTAATCATTGATGATTTAATTGCTACTGGTGGAACAGCAGAAGCTGCAGCTAAATTAATTGAAATTTCTAAAGGAAAGGTTGCTTGTTTTGTATTCGTAATAAATCTTTTTGACTTACATGGTTCTGACAATTTACTTAAAAAAGGATATAAAGTTGAAAATTTAATCGAATTTCCTGGTCATTAATCGTCTAATTTCGGTCTATAAAAAGATTTGTTACCAAACATAGAATTTAATAACCCAGATAATCTCATTTGATAAATTTTTCTTTTTTGACTATTAAAAATAATTAGAAAATAAAAAAATTTAATTTTTGCTGAAATCAAATTATGAAAAATACTTATGAGAGCTTTAAAGTAGCCATAATGTTTTTTATTAAAATAAAATTTTGACCACATCCAATGCCAGTTTCTAGAAAGTTCAATTTCGATTTGATATTTGGGGTCAACCGCTTCACCTCCAAAATGATGAATTTTGGATTTTGGTACAATATAAATATTTTCATTATTTAATTTTAATCTTTTACAAAAATCATCATTTTCAAGATATAAAAAAATATTTTCGTCAAAAAAATTAAAATTATTTAGTTTTCTTAATCTTTTTAAATTTAAAAGCATTGAGTAACCATCAACAGTTTTGACTTTAAATGGATTAATTTGATTAAACTTATGATTTTCTTTTTCATCAAGTTTATAGTTTGGATATTCAGACTTATCTGAAATAGGAGCAATAACTCCAAAAGAATCTAAAGAATTTGATGCATTAATAATTTCATCAATTGTATTTTTTTCCAAAATAACATCTGGATTAAGAATTAAAGCAAAATCTTTATCTGTAATTTTAATTCCTATATTATTACCAGCTCCCATTCCTACATTTACTGGAGACAAAATACATTTTACATTCTCGTATCGTTCTTCAATATTTTTTTTTAATTTTGTGTTATTAGAGTTTTCTATAACAATGATTTCAACTTCTTTATCTATTGAGTCAATACATCGATGGATAACATGATCGCTTTTAAAGCTTACAATTATTACTGAAAGATTTTGCCTACTTATTGACATGATATGTGTATATTCGACTATACTAAAACTTTTTTGTAATGTAAAAATTAAATAATGAAAAAAATCATAGTTACAGGTGGATTAGGTTTTATTGGCAGTAATCTTATTGAACTCTTATTAAAAAAAAATTTTTTTGTCATAAATATTGACAAATCCACTTACTCTTCTAATTTTTACAATGTTAAAGAGTTTAATAAATCAAAAAAATATAAATTTATTAAATTAGATATAAAAAATAGAAAGTTTGAGAATATATTATTTAGATATAAACCAAGTTGTATATTTAATTTAGCTGCAGAAACTCATGTAGATAGATCAATTGATAATCCTGATAGCTTCATTCAAAGCAATATTGTCGGTGTATATAATCTTTTAGAAAGTTTTAAAAATTTTTCAAAAAAAAATAGGTCTAAATTAATTCATATTTCTACTGATGAAGTTTATGGTGATATTTTAGCTGGTAGGTCACATGAAAAATATCCTTACAAACCAAGTTCACCTTACGCTGCTAGCAAAGCTGCTTCTGATCATTTGGTTAGTTCTTATGTAAGGACTTATAATTTGCCTGCTATAGTTACAAACTGCTCAAATAATTATGGTCCAAAACAACATCCAGAAAAATTAATCCCAAAACTAATTTATAATATTTTGAATAACAAACCTTTGCCTATATACGGTAAAGGAAAAAATTCTAGAGAGTGGATCTATGTAAAGGATCACTGTGAAGCTTTAATTAAAGTCTTTTTAAAAGGTAAAATTGGTGAATTTTATAATATTGGATCTAATAAGAATATGAACAATTTAGAAGTCACTAAAGAACTTTTAAAAAACTCAAGGAGATTAATTAGGTTAGGTAATAAAGTTAAAATAAATTTTGTTAAAGATCGTCCAGGGCACGATATAAGATACGCGTTAAATAGTAATAAAATTAAAAAAAAACTAGGTTGGCGGCCTAAAACAAATTTTTCAAAAGGAATAAAATTAACTTTAGATTGGTATTTTAAAAATAAATCATATTATAAGTCTCTTTCAAAAAAAGATATTAATAATAGATTAGGTAAAGGATGATAAAAAAAGGTATTATATTAGCTGGTGGCAAAGGAACCAGGATGAGTCCTCTAACAAAAGCTGTAAACAAACAATTACTTCCAATATACGATAAACCTTTAATTTTTTATCCTCTGTCAATCTTAATGTTAGCTAAGATAAAAGATATATTAATTATTGTTAATAAGGGTCAATTAAATCAATACAAAAAAATACTTCCCAATGGTAATAATTTAGGAATAAAAATAAGTTATTTAGAACAAAGTGAGCCTAGGGGACTTCCAGACGCATTTGTAATAGGTGAAAAGTTTATTGGTAAAGAAAATGTTGCAATGATATTAGGTGATAACTTTTTTTATGGTCAAAGTTTAAGTAAGTTACTTTTAAAAAATACAAAATTAAAGAAAGGGGCAAGGATCATTTTACATAAAGTTTTAAAACCAGATTTATTTGGTATCGCAAAAACTAATAATCAAAATAAGATAATAAAGATTAAAGAAAAACCGAAAAAATTTTTCTCTGACCTCGCAATTACTGGATTATATTTTTTTGATAATAATGTTGTGAAATATTCAAAAAAATTAAAACCCTCAGCTAGAGGAGAGGTTGAGATAGTAGATTTATTGAATTTTTATAAATCAGAAAATAAATTATATGCAGATTTAATTGGTAGAGGTGGTGCATGGCTTGATACAGGATCTATGGAGGATTTTTATAAAACTAGCACTTTTGTTTCTTCAATTGAAAATCAACAAGGTTTGAAAATTGCTTGTTTAGAAGAAATTGCTTTTAACAACAATTGGATAAATAAGAGTCATCTAAAACAATCTATAAAATTTTATGGTAATTGTGACTATTCAAAATATTTAGCAAAACTTTTATAAATGAAAATTATAAAAACCAAATTTAAAGATCTATTAGTTTTTGAGTCAGTAAACTTTTATGATAACAGAGGATATTTTAGAGAAGTTTTAATAGAAAAACTTCTAAAAAAAAAATTTAAATTCACTGTTATATCAAGTTCAAAAAAAAATGTTCTTAGAGGTTTACATATGCAAAAAAAATTTCCTCAAGGAAAATATATATCTGTCATAAAAGGAAAGATACTTGATGTTGTTGTTGATTGTAGAAAAAAATCTAAAACATTTGGAAAACATTTTAAGATAATTATTAGTGATAAAAATTCCAAATCAATTTATGTGCCACCTGGATTTATTCATGGTTTTGTTGGTTTAAAAAAAGAAAATATAGTTTTGTACAGTTGTACAAATTATAGAAACAAAGGTTCTGAATTAGGTATAATTTGGAATGATAAAAATTTAGATATTAACTGGGGTATAAAGAAACCAATTTTGTCTTCAAAAGATAAAAAAAATATAGAATTTAATAAAGTTAAATTTTAAATGGAAAATTTAACAATGTACTGTTTGTGTATACACGATGAATTATTAAAAAAGGTCAACAAATTAGGTTATGAGCCTGTAGGTCTGGGTCAAAGTAATTATCAAAAAGGATGGGTAAGAGATAATACTGATGAGAATATTTCTAGTAAAAATAGTCACTATGGAGAATATTCATTTCATTACTGGCTTTGGAAAAATAAGATTGATATTTTTAAGAAGAGTGAATGGGTCGGATTTTGTGCTTACAGAAGATTTTGGTTAAATGAAAACTTTTTATCAAACTCACAAATGTCATTTGAAGACAAGATATTAAAAAAGGTACCTAAAATTTGGAATAGCTATGAGGTAATTTTAGCAGAAAAAATTAATTTAGAAGAAATCAAGTTAATGAAAATTTTGAAATATGGAAAATTAGCTTTAATTAATAATCCAAAATCTTTTTTTAAAAGTGGAAGAAATATCAAATTTCAATTTGATATGTTTCATGGGAATGGGGTTTTGGATAAAGCTATTAATGTATTAAACAAAAATGACAGGAATGATTTTAAAGATTATGTTAATAATAATAATTCATTCAATCAGGCAAATATGTTTATCTGCAAGTCACAAGATCTACTAATGAGATATTACGAGAGTATATTTAGATGGTTATTTGATTGTGAAAAAATTTTTGGTTTTAATCTTAAGGGCTATGGTCAAATAAGATTATATGCCTTTTTAGCAGAGAGATTCTTGCCATATTGGTTTAAAAAAAATGCAAAATGTCTTGATTGGCCAATTATGTTTAATGATTTAAGAAAAGAAAATTTTAAATGAAACAAAAAAAAATTGTTATGACAGGAGGAAGTGGAAGATTTGCACAAGTATTTAAGAAAATTAGAAATAAGGAAAATTTTTTTTATCCATCTAAAAAAGCTTTGAATCTAAGAAATTTAAACTCTATTGAAAAATATATTAAGAAAATTCAACCAGATTATTTAATTCATTGCGCTGCCTTATCAAGGCCAATGGATATTCATGAAAAAAATATTGAGGAAAGTATTTCTACAAACATAATTGGAACTTCCAACATAGTTAAGGTTTGTAGTAAAAAAAATATTAAGTTAATTTATTTTTCAACAAATTACGTTTATCCAGGAACTAAAGGAAATTATTCTGAAGAAGATCCAGTTTTACCGATTAATAATTATGCCCTATCAAAAATGGGTGGTGAGTGTGCAGTACAAATGTATAAAAATTCTCTAATTTTAAGAATTTGTATGACTGAAAAACCATTCATTCATAAAAAAGCATTTAATGATGTTGTGACAAATTTTATGTATCATGAAGATTTTGCTAAGAACTTATTAAAACTATTAGATAAAAAGGGAATTATAAATGTTGGTGGGCCAAGTCAAATTATTTATAATTTTGCAAGGAAAACAAATCTTAAAGTTAAAGGAGTTTCAGCAAAAAAAATTTTAGGTAAAAAATTTCCTCTTAAGCAATCAATGAATATTAATAAATATTCAAAAATTGTAAAAAAATAAAATTATTTTTTAAGAATTTTAAGATATTTCTTGATTATCCAGTTTTCATAAATTCTATATAAATAACTTCTTTTTGAAACATTCCTTTTAATTAAATTAGAAAAAAAATTTTCTTTTGTCGAATTTTTCATATTATTTTCATTTTTAAATCTAAAGTCATCAAAATAGACTCTTAATTTCTTGTTATTTTCAAGATGTTTAGATTTGGTTAATCTTTTTTTACCGATATTAATTACTGTAACTGAGTCATAATATTCAACGGAGTTAATAATTTGAGAAAAATAATTTATTTCCTTTTTAATCATTGGATTTTTTCTATGTAGAATTTCCACTAAAGATTTTGAGAAATTTATAAATGAATATCTGGAAGGATTTTTAAAACCCTTCTCTCTCATAAAACTGGTATGCGTATCCTCTACCACAATCATTCCTTCGTAATTAATATGCTTTATGGACTCCATTAAAGTTGTGACTTGTTGAAGATTTGTATGACCACCATCATCAATTAAAATATCAATTTTACCAACTTTTTTATAAAATCTTTTCCAAAAATCAGGATTTGATTGATCTCCAATGAATATCTTAAATCCGTTTTTTTCAAGTTTTTTTGCTTCAGGATTTAATTCAATTCCTATAATTTTTACTTTTTTTCCAAAATATTTTCTCCACATAAATAATGATCCACCATCTCCAACGCCTATCTCTACCAAAGTAATTTTTTTATTTACAAATCTCTTAAATAAATTTTCATATATCTCAAAATAATTACTCCACTTTATTGAGTATTTAGGAGATTTTTTAAAAGAATTTTTTAGATTTTTCATTTAATAAGAATATTAATTAGATAATACTTTTAAAGTATCTATTGTCAAAATTAATAGATGAACAAATTATTTTGGTAGCGGGAAGTGGGATCGAACCACTGACCTCAGGCTTATGAGTCCTGCGCTCTAACCAACTGAGCTACCCCGCCAATGAATTATCGTTGATTTATAATAGATATTATTTTTAGTGCAATCAAGTTTTTAACTATCTTTATGCTAACTAGGCCTACGGTAAACTGATGTCATATAGACTCTTTATAGAAAACTTAAAAGGTAGTATAGATCTTAAAATGATTAAGGTTTGGGATTATAAAAAAGAATATGAACTTCTTAGAAATGATATTTTGGAGGCTGTTGATAGTGTTTTTAAAAGTGGAATATTAGTTTCAGGACCAAAAATAGATGAGTTTGAAAAAAAATTTTCATCTTATCATGATTGCCAGTTTGGTATTGGGGTTGGTAATGGTACAGATGCAATTACAATTTCCTTAAAAGCTATGGGTGTCACTACTAACAGTGAGGTAATAACTACTTCAAATACTGCTATTCCAACTGTTACTGGAATAGTCAATGCTGGTGCATCTGTAAAATTTGTCGATATCAATAATTATTCTCTAATAGATGTTAATAAAATAGAAAATGAAATTAATGAAAAAACTAAAGCAATTATCCCAGTGCACTTATATGGTCAAATGTGTGAAATGGACAAAATAATGGAATTAGCAAATAAATATGATCTTAAAGTTATAGAAGACTGCGCTCAATCACATGGAGCAACTTATAGAGGTAAAAAAGCTGGCTCCATAGGTCATGTTGGTTCCTTTTCTTTTTATCCTACAAAAATTTTAGGAGCTTATGGAGATGGAGGGTGTATTACTACTAATGACGAACAAATTCATGACAGGATAAAAAGAATAAGATTTCTAGGAATGGACAAGAAAAAAAATTCATCAGAACATTGGAATGGAAAATATTATGCAGTGGAGCATGGAATGAATTCAAGATTAGACGAAGTCCATGCAGCGATACTTTTAAAAAAACTTAAATTTCTTGATGAATGGATCGATAGAAGAAGAGAGATTGCTGCTAAATATAATAAAGAATTAAAAAACACTTCTTTAAAGATTCCAGTCGAAAACCATAATAACAAGCATGCATATTATGTTTATGTTGTTGCCCACCCAAAAAGGGATGAAATTATGTCAAATTTAGTGAAAAAAGATATTCATCTTAATATTATTTATCCTTTCCCAATTCACATTATGAATGCGTATAAGCATTTTGTTAATAATCCATGTACACATTTAAAACAAACAGAAGAGGATGCAAAAAAAATATTTTCTTTACCAATATATCCCACTTTAACTGATAAAGAGCAAAACCTTGTGATTAAAGAGCTTAAAAAGTTAATTTAATGAAAGAAGTTTAAAATATTAATACACCAAATAAAACTACGCCTAATGATGTGGCTGCTGTAAATATAAGTTTTTTTCTGCTCTCTTTTTTTTGATCTAATTTAACTCTATTTAGAAGAACATTAATATTGGTTGATTTAGTTTCACTTAAATTATTAATGGTCATTTTATTACTTAAAACTATTTTTTCTTTGTTAATTAAAGTCATATTTTTTACAATATTATCTAATCATTAAATTACAAAATTTACAAATCATTTATATCGAAAGGTAAATTCCAAGCATTCCTAGCATAAACAAAAAGAAAAAAAAGATTGCGATGTTTTTTCTACTTTCTTTATTTGCTATTTGCTGAGCTTTTGCCTTAAGAACATTGATATCAACTTTTAAAGTTTTATTATGTTTATTTTTTAAAGGCTTTACCTCAGTCTCACTAATTTGTGGGGTCTCGTCTAATGTTATTTCTGATTCAAAGCCTTTTTCATTCATACTTAAATTAAAACATGATTGTAAATTTAACACAAAATAAGAATAGATCAATTTGGGTCATTATTAGATTGACACATGTCCATTTTGGGTTTCAAATCAACATTTTATCATTTATGAGTTTACGACAAATAGATTTTACAAAAACGTTAACTGATCAACAGGTTTATGACGTTGTAATGGAAAATTATTCTTCTTTGAGCAAAGAGTGGATCTCTCATCAATGGAATTGGATGAATACTGTGTATTCTGCATTTAAGGATCATTATAAGTATATGATAGTTATTTGTTTAGTTGAAAAAACTCTTCAGTTCTATGATCAGATGAGTCTTAATTATACTTATGAGGAATATTATTCAAAATCATATCTCCAAATAGATAAATTTAGTATATTAGAAATTTGTGAAAAACTTAATTTACCAAAAGAAACTGTTAGACGTAAAATTTTAGAGCTTGAAAAATTGGGTGTTTTAAAAAGACAAAAAAAACAAATAATTATTGATCGAACAGCATTTAATTTAATTAAACCTGAAAATCAAATAAAATTAACTTCTAATTACATTTATTTGGTTTCTCAGCTTCTTAATAAAAGTAATATTTATTCTGTAAAACTTAATCCGAAAGTAATTGAAAATATAATAAGAAAAAGATTTTCAATATGTTGGAGGTGGTTTTATAGAATGCAAATACCATTAGTCATTGGCTACGATAAATTTATGCATGATTTAACTGGTTTTCATATTTGGGGAACAATTGCTATGAATCAAGTTTTAAATATTTCAAAACAATTGGATAATAAAGTTATATTTCCTTTAGATCATGCAACTGTTAGCAATATGCTAATTAAAAATAGTGGCACTAAAATAGGTGTTAGTGCTATGTCAATTTCCGATATGACAAATATCCCTCGACCAACTGTTGTTAGAAAATGTAAATATCTACTAAAAATTGGTTTGATTAAAATAAATTCTAAAAAACAATATGAGCTCTCAAACCTTAATTTTAGAAAAACCTTAGTCTATCAAAAAGAAGTTTTTTGGGATAAAGCTAAGTTTATGCGTAAAGTTTTAAATCTACTTGTAATTTCATAAAATTCTTTTTTTTTAAAAATTTTTATTGTATGTACTATTAATCTATTATTAATTTCATTTGAGGAGAGATGGAAGTAGTAACAAAAATAGCACCTATCATACTCGCATTAATAATGTTGGGTTTAGGTTTAGGTTTAAAAATTGAAGATTTTACTAGAGTATTAAAAACTCCGAAAAATTTTTTTGTAGGTTTTTTTTCTCAATTAATTATTCTTCCATTAGTTGCTTACATATTAATTATTATTTTAAAAACACCACCTGAAATAGCTATTGGAGTTATGATTATTGCTGCTGCGCCAGGTGGAGTTACATCAAATATATTAACTAAATTTGCTAATGGAGATGTTGCTTTATCTATTACTTTAACAGCTGTAATCAGTTTAGTTTCTATTATTACTGTTCCTCTTATAATTTTTACATCTGCTGATTTATTTGGAATTACAAATATCACAGAAAATATCTCAATGATTGGTATTGCTCTAAAAATGTTTTTAGTTGTAACTATTCCAGTTATTTTAGGAATGATTATCAGAAAATTTGCTGAAAATTTTGTTGCCTCAAAAGCTGTAATATTTAACAAACTTAGTATCGTTTTGTTTGTTATTTTTTTCATAGCTGCATTTTATGAAGAAAGAGAAAACTTCATTAATTTCTTTAAACAAGCTGGTCTAATTACTTTAGTTCTAAATATAACAATGATGGTTATTGCTTATTATCTTGCAAAAACTTTTGCCTCAGGAGTAAAACAACAAAAATGTATTGCTTTAGAATGTGGGCTACAAAATGGTACTTTAGCAATATTTGTTTCTACACAAATATTTGGCACAGATATAGTCTACATCACTCCAACAGCTGCATATGGTTTGATTATGTATATAACTGGTTTTATATTTGTTTTTCTTCTAAAAAATAAAAATTAATTATTTTTAAATTTTGTTTGCTTTAAAGGTTTGTTGATTATTTTAATTGGATACTTCTTTTTTTCTACCTCAATAAATAAGTTTTTGTTTTGAAGTTCTTCGTTAGAAAAATCATTATTGATATAGCCAAAAGTTAAGTTTTTTTTAAAATTAAATGAATAATTGCCTGAAGTTGATCTGCCTATTATTCTATCATCTAAATAAATTGGTTCATCGTGCAGTAATAAAGGCTCGCCTGGTTTGCTATTTTTTAAAGTAAACATTGCAAATCTACTTCTAATTTTATCTTTTTTAATTTTATCCAGTGCTTGTTTTCCAATAAAATCTATTTTTTTTTTATTGCTTATTGTGAAGGACAATCCGGCTTGATATTGATTTTCTTCAGGAGATATATCATGCCCCCAATGTAAAAATCCACTTTCCATTCGCATTATGTCCATGGCATGCATTCCACAGTTTGAAAGATTAAAATCCCTACCTTTGTTTACAATTAATTCATATATTTTTTTAGCATTTTTAAATTCAATATATAGTTCGTATCCTAATTCACCTACATAAGACAATCTTTGTACCCAAATTTTAACTTCTCCAATTGTAACGTATTTTGCTGTACCAAACTGAAACTTTTCATTATCAAAATCATCATTGCTTAAGTTTTTCATGAAATCTCTACTTTTTGGTCCAAACAAACCAAATACACAGTAATGATCAGTTACATCGATTAATTTAATACCTTTTGATAAGTGTTTTTTAATATGGAATTTATCTCTTTCTCTTGTTGCAGCAGAACTTATAATTCTAAAATAATTTTTTTCCATACAGACAACTGTTAAATCTGTTTCTATACCTCCATCGATATTTAACATATGAGTGTAAGTACATTTTCCAACTTCATCTTTAATATTTGCAGTACAAATTCTTTGTAACTCTTGATGTGCTTTATCAGATTCTATTTCAAACTTAGAAAAAGGTGTTAAATCAAATAAACCAACATTTTTGACGGTATTATTTGTTTCATACTCTGCTGATGGATACCAGCATTGGTAATTGTAACTATATTCATAATTTGCTTTTTCTCCATCTAAAGCAAACCACATTGGTCTTTCATAACCACCTGAAACACCAAAACATGCTCCAAAACTTTTTAGATCATCATGGTATGGAAGTTTTTTGATATTTCTAGAAGTTTTATGTTGTTTAAACGGCCAGTGCACTCCATATAAATCTCCCAAAGACTCTGTTATTCTCTCTTTTATAAATCCTAATTCAGAATGAAACTTTTGAAATCTTTTGATATCATAATTAAATATATCTTCATTAATATGTCCGTTAATCATCCAATCTGCGGTTGCTTTGCCAACTCCCCCACCGCTCCCAATACCAATACTGTTTAATCCACAACATACAAAAAAGTTTTTAATTTCTGGCACTTCACCTAACAATGTGTTTGTATCTGGAGTAAAAGACTCTGGTCCTGAAAAAAATTTTCTAATACCTGCTGTTTCTAAAACTGGAAATCTTTTCACAGCAGAGTTTAAATAAGGTTCGAAATGTTCAAAATTTTCTTGAAATTCACCAAAAGAAAAATCTTCTGGCACTTTGTTAGTTTTATTCCAAGCTGGAATTGAATTACTCTCGAAAATCCCAACCAAAATTTTACCAGCATCTTCTTTGATATATGTGCGGTTATCAAAATCTCTTATAACTGGTAAAGTTTTAGATAAATTTTCAATTGGTTCGGTGATGATATAAAAATGTTCAGCAGGGTAAAGAGGAATGCTAACTCCAACTTTTTGACCTATTTGCCTTGACCACATTCCTGAAGCTAAAACAATATACTCGCATTCAATTTCATTTCCATTAACTTTTACACCAGAAATTTTTCCACTCTTAGTTAAAATTTCCTCTACAGGAGATTTTTCAAAAATTTGTGCTCCCTCTTGTCTTGCTGCTTTCGCCAACATATGTGTTACTCCTGAAGGATCAGCAGCACCGTCTCCTGGCATTAAAATTCCACCAATAACATCATTGGTATTTACTATTGGATAATCTTTTTTTATCTGGTCTTTATCTAAAATTCTTACATTAACATCATAAAGTTGAGCAGTTGTTGCTTGTCTTAAAAGTTCTTGCCATCTTCCTTTGGTTTCAGCTATTGAAAGCGCACCGTTTAATCTTAATCCAGCTGAATGATCAACTTTCTTTTCAAGTTCTTTATATAAATCTAAAGAATATTTTCTTATTTTAGTTATTGCTGCAGAAGGACCTAGTTGACTTACAAGTCCTGCTGCATGCCATGTAGTTCCTGAAGTTAACTGATCTCTTTCTAAAAGGACAGTATCTTTCCAACCAAACTTAGCCAAATGATAGGCTACTGAGCAACCCACTACTCCACCACCAATTACAACAACTTTAGTAGATTTTGGAATTTCTTTATTCATTTTGATGTTATATTAAAGAATATAATAAAATGAAAACAAAAATATTTATCACAGGATCGTCTGGTTTTATTGGATTTCATTTGTGTAAAAATCTTCTTGAAAAGGGATTTAAAGTACATGGTTTTGACTCTATGAATAATTACTATGATGTTAATCTAAAAAAGGCACGATATAAAATTTTACAAAAATATAAGAATTTTTCTTTCACTAAAAATAAATTGGAAAATAAAAATGCTTTGGAAAAAGCTTTTAATAACTTTAAACCAAAAGTTGTTATTCATTTAGCTGCTCAAGCTGGGGTAAGATATAGTATTGATAAGCCAAGAGTTTATTTGAAATCTAATATTATTGGTACATTTAATGTCATTGAAGCATCTCATAAAGTTAAAGTAAAACATTTAATTATGGCATCGAGCTCATCTGTGTATGGTGCAAATAAGAATATTCCTTTTAAAGAAATTGATAAAACGGAAAAACAATTAAGTATTTATGCGGCAACTAAAAAAGCTAATGAAAGTATGGCTCATTCATACTCAAATATTTGGAAAATTCCAATTACTATGCTTAGATTTTTTACAGTTTATGGCCCGTGGGGACGTCCAGATATGGCTTTATTTAAATTTACTAAAGGAATATTAGCGAATAAAAAAATCGACATCTATAATAATGGAAAGATGTATAGAGATTTTACTTTCATTGATGATGTTGTTAATGGCATTAAATTATTAATAAATAAAGCTCCAAATAATAAACAAATTAATAGATATAATAATGATAGTCTCTCTCCAGTCGCTCCATTTAGAATTTTAAATATTGGGAATACAAAAAAAGTTTTTTTATTAGATTTTATAAAACAAATAGAAAAAGAACTAGGTAAAAAAGCAATTAAAAATTATTTGCCTTTACAAAAAGGTGACGTGAAACAAACTTTATCAAACACAAACCTGCTAAAAAAAATTACAAATTATAATTCTAAAACCAATTATAAGCTGGGAATAAAAAAATTTTTGAAATGGTACAAAGATTATTACAAATAAATTCGGCCTTTTTAAGTTAAAATTTCATTTCGTAATTTTGATGCATGATGAAATGAAGTAAATTTTTTTAATCTTTTTTTAAGAATAATTTTTTTTAATATTTTATTATCAATTGGATCTTTTAAAAAATAATTAATGGTTTTAACTAAACTTTTTTTTGAATTTGACTCAAACAAATATCCTCCATCTTTACCAATAATTTCAGAAGGTCCATTAGGACAATTACTTGATATAACATGGCAATTATTATATCCAGACTCAACTATAACAAATCCAGGATCTTCCCATAAAGAAGGTAAAACCAAAGCTTTGGCTTTTTTCATAAAATAATGAACATTATTTGTGTGATCTATAACAAAAATTTTATCTGAAATATTTAATTTATTTGAAATTTCTAAAAATCTTTTTTTATCTTCTCCTTGGCCAATAAATAAAAAATATAACTCTTGGTCTAATTTTAAAATTTCAGGAATACAATTTAAATAAAAAAGAAAATTTTTTTGTTTAGTAAATCTACCTATTGATAAAAAAAATTTTTTATTTGAAATAATTTTATGTAAATTATCATTTATTTTAACTTCATTTTTTCTAGATTTTTGAACTTCCTTAATATTTATTATTGGATCATTTAGAACACATAACTTTTCCCTTAAAAATTTAAATCTTGATAAATCATTAAAAGTATCAATTGTTGGGCATGTAATTTTGTGAATATTTTTAATAGCTAGTTTCCAAAGAATACTTCTAAATAAAGTCATTTTAGGTAATCCAGAAATTCTTAATATTAATTTTGATTCAAAATTTTGAAAAATAAACAAAATTAACGGTAAAGATGTAATTAAATGAATTATAAAATAATTTGGTTTTTTTTGTTTAAGAATTTTAATTAAAGGAAAAAAGGATTTAAAAAAAATATACCAATATGCAAATCTACTTCTTAAGAAGCCATCTTTTTTAAACGAATTAAATATTGAATTTTTATTTAAGTAAATTAATTGAATCTTTTTTTCTTTAATTTCTTTCTCAAAATCCTTCCATTCATGGACTGCATCAATTATACAAACTTCAAATAAATTTTTTTTATAAGTTTTATTTATTGATTCTGCAGAATTTAAAACAGATTTGACTGTTGCTACTTTTGAAGTAAATGGAGACCAGTAAAAAACTTTATTCATTGTTAAGAAGAAAATGTTAATTGATAATATTATATTTTAATGTAAAAAAACATAAACTTCTTAATGAATAAAAATAATAAGACAATTTAAAACCTTTCTTAATCAAATAAGGTAACTTATTTTAATGACCTTAAAAAAAAAACAAAAAAGATTGGTTTTTTTTCTCCCTAATTTTGACGAAGGTGGAGCTGCAGAGTCGATTTTAAAACTTACAAAATTTTTAACTAAGTCGAATTTTTCTATTTTAATAATTTCACTTGGAAAAAATTATTACAAAAAAAATTTTAAAAAAATTAATTGTGAGGTTATAGAATTAAAGTCAACCAAAGTATTCTTTTCAATTTTTAAACTTCGTAAAATAATGATTAATGAGATAAATAAAAATTTTAATAAGATTATTTTTATTTCAAATATCAACTATGCAAATATAATTTCCCTAATTTCTGCAATAAATTTAGATAAAATAAAAATAATTTTAACTGAAAGAAGTTCCATTTCTGAATTAAATTATTCAGATAATTTGATTGGAAATATTAAAAATAAGTTGATTTATATTTTAGCGAAATTTTTATATAGATTTTCTGATTTAGTAATAACAAATTCAAAATTTGAAAAAAAATTCATTCAAGATAACTTTGGACTCAAAAATATAATTTGTATTCATCCACCTTCAATTAAGAACGTAATAAAAAGTCAAATTCGTGTGAAATATGGAAAAATAACAAATATGATTTATGTTGGTAGACTATCAAAATATAAGGGCGTTTTTACAATACTTAAATCACTCACTGAAATAAAAAAAAAATATAATTTTTTCTTTACTTTTTATGGAAAAGGACCAGAAAAAAAATTGATGGAAAAATTTATTCAATCAAACAATTTAAAAAATAAAGTTTCATTAAAAGGTTTTATTAAAGATAAAAAATTTATTTTTAGAAATGCTGATTTATTTATAAATGCTTCTCTTTGGGAGGGATTACCTAATGCTTTAGTTCAATCAATTAATTATAATGTTTTTCCTATTTGTAGCGATGCACCAGGGGGAAATATTGAAGTAATTAAAAAAGGTGAACTTGGTATGTCTTTTAAAAAAAATGATGAAAAAGATCTTCAAAAAAAAATAATTAGTTTTTTAAATAAAAAATTTAGTTTGAATAATAAAATTAGAATAACTCACTTAAAAAATTTCACTGAAAAAAAATCAAATCAAAAATATTTAAAAACTCTTAATCAATTTTAAATAACATCTTCTGGTTTTTGATATTGATAATCAAAAACATCTGCAACTGCTTTATACGTGACTTGTCCTTTATAAACATTAAGTCCAGCTAAAAAGTTCTTATCTTCTCCAAGCGCTTTTTGATAACCTTTGTTTGCAAGTTTTACTAAATAAGGAAGTGTTGCCTGATTTAATGCAAAAGTGGAAGTTCTGGGAACTCCACCAGGCATGTTTGCAACACAATAATGAACAACATCATCTACTATATATGTTGGGTCCCCATGAGTTGTTGGTTTGCTAGTTTCAACACATCCGCCTTGATCAATTGCAACATCAACTATTACTGAACCTCTTTTCATTAATTTCAACATATCTCTAGTTATTAATTTTGGAGCTTCTGCTCCAGGGATTAACACCCCACCAACCAATAAATCTGCATTAGCAACAAGTTCATTTAAATTTGTTTTTTCACTTTGTTCAGGAGTAATTTTATTTCCAAACATTTGGAGTAATTGTTTTAATCTTTCTTCAGATTTATCAACTATATGAACTTTAGCTCCCATACCTGTTGCTATAATTGCTGCATTTTCTCCCACTACTCCTCCTCCAAGAATTAATACATTCGCTGGCTCACCTCCTGGTGCTCCTCCTAATAATACCCCTCTTCCTTTTTGATTTTTTTCTAAACAATGTGCTCCTGCTTGAACAGACATGCGACCTGCAACAGCACTCATAGGTGCCAGTAACGGAAGTCTACCATTATCGTCAGTGACTGTTTCGTAAGCTATATTTATACTTTTGGATTTTACTAATCCTTCAGTGAGTTCTTTTGCTGCAGCCAAATGAAGGTAAGTATAAATGATTTGATTTTCTCTAATCATTTCTACCTCAATTTTTTGTGGTTCTTTTACTTTAACAATTATTTCTGCATCATTGAAAATATCAGACGCTTTATTCACAATTTTTGCACCAGCTTTTGTATATTGGTCGTTATCAAACCCTGCTTCAAAACCACCATTATTTTCAACAATAACTTTATGACCTTCAGACACTAATGTTTTTACACTTTCAGGTGTTAAGCCTATTCTGTTTTCTTGTGGTTTTATTTCTTTAGGTACGCCTACCAGCATTCTATCTTTCTTTGTTAACTATAAATAAAAAAAAACTAATTAGTTTTTTTGGTTTTTTTGATAGTTGGTGATGCCTGTTCTTAATTTATCAATAATCTCATCAATGTGTTTTTTTTCACAAATAAATTGTGGTGCAATTATTAAGCAATCACCTGTTGCTTTAAAGTTTACTCCAGCTTCATAACATGCTTTGAAGCATTCATAACCAGCTTTACCAGGTTTGGTGTTTACTCTCATATCAATTCCACCCATCATTCCATATCCTCTAATATTATCTACTGACTCTAAATCTTGAAGAGAAAATAAACCTTTTTGGAAATACGGAGCCAAATTTTTTGCTCTATTAAAAATATCATCCTTTTCAAAAATATCTTGAACTGCTAGAGCAGCAGCAACAGCAACTGGAATTCCTGAATATGTATAACCATGAAATAATTCAACTGATCCCATCGGAGATGAGTCCATCACTGCATCATAAATATAGTCATTACAGGCAACTACTCCCATTGGAACAACTCCGTTTGTTGTAGCTTTTGCCATTGTCATTATATCTGGAGTAACTCCAAATTCATGTGCACCAAACTTCGATCCAGTTCTTCCCCAGCCTGTTATAACTTCATCAAAAATTAAAAGAATTCCATGTTTGTCACAAATCTGTCTAAGTTTTTGTAAATAACCTTTAGGTGGGACTAAAGTACCAGTAGATCCAGCTATAGGTTCAACTATACAAGCGGCAATATTTTCACCACCAAAGTTTGCACATATAGTTTCTAAATCATTAGCTAAGTAATCCCCTGTTTCAGGTTGGCCGCTAACAAATTTATGTTCTGGTAAATGTGTATGACTTATATGTTGAACGCCTGGCATTAGAACACTAGCAAATGTTTTAACATTATTAACCATACCTCCAACTGAAATACATCCAATATTCATTCCGTGATACCCGCGCTCTCTACCTACAAACCTAAATCTCTCTGCATGTCCTTTCGCTCTGTGGTAAGCTATTGCAATTTTTAATGCTGTTTCAACTGCTGTTGAGCCACAAATCGTATAAAAAATTTTATTTAAATCTCCTGGAGTGTGTTTTGCAATTTTTGTAGCTAATTCAAATGATCCACCAAAACCTTGCTGAAAAGGTTGTGCATAATCTAAAGTTTCTAATTGTTTAGTGACTGCTTCAGTGATTTCTTTTCTACCATGACCTAAAGGATTACAAAAAAGTCCAGAACTTGCATCAATTTGGGTTTTACCATGATGTGTTTTTAAATATACTCCTTTAGCTTCAGTAATTAATCTTGGAGATTGTTTAAAATCTTTATTAGATGTAAATGGCATCCAATGTTCATTTAATGAATTTGGTACAGCAGTTCTATTTTCAGAGCTCATAATATAAATTTAAATTTTGTTAATTAATTAGTTTCAAAATTCTTAGACTAATTTTGCTTGTTTAAAAGGATTATTTTCGCACCCCAAAATGGACTTTCAAAAAATACAACTTAAAATTGTACCTTTATTTGTTTTACATCCTCATTAAATTGAACTTAAATACCACTAATTTAATTAAATTAACTACAGGATAAATAATGAAAAAAATAATTAGTTTTCTTTTAGGATGTTTTGTAGCTCTTAACTTAAGTATTTCAGCTGCTAATTCAGCTGCTAACGAAGTTAGAGTTGCTTACTTTCTAGAATGGCCAAGTCCAAACTTAGAAGATATGCAGAAGAAAGCATTTGCTAAAGCTCTTGGAGTGCCAGTTAAATGGACAAACTTCACAAATGGTGGAGCAATGACTGATGCAATGTTAGCGGGAGATATTGATATCTCTTACTCTCAAGGATTAGTACCATTTATTAATGCTGTAAAATCTAAAGCACCAATTAAATTAGTTGATATTGCTATGGAGTACGGAATGGGAGGAACAACTTGTGTTACCTCTAATGCTTCTGGAATTACAAAAGCAAATGCTACTGAATTAGAGGGTAAAAAGGTTGCTGTTCCATTAGGAACAATGGCTGAGTATGTTTTTGACGAAAGCATGAAAGTTGTTGGAGCTGACAGAGGTAAAATGGATATTATTCAAATGGACCCTGAAGAAGGAGCTGCTGCTTTAGTGAGTGGCGATGTTGTAATGGCATGTTTATTTGGTGGTAACTCTATTAAAGCTGCGACTGCTGTAGGTTCAAGATTACTTACTGTAGATGAAGCGAGAGCTGCAGGTATATTAGGAATAGATATCACTTCAGTAACTACAAAGTTTATGAAGGAAAATCCAGGTATGCTTAGAACTTTTATAGAAGTAACTCATGAAGCTAATGCTAGATATAAAGCAGGCAAAGCAAATATGAATGTTATGGCTAAAGCTTCGGAAATGAAAGTTGCTGACATGAAAGAAACTTTAAGTGGTTTTAAATTTCTTACTCCACAAGAGACAAAAAAATCTATGGAAAGTGGAAATCTTGATGCATTCCTAAAAGGTATGGGAACTCCAAGAGGAAACGTAGACACTAGTTTCTTGCCTCTATAATTTTTATAGAGAAAGAAAAATTTAATAGGCGCCAATTTAATAAATTGGTGCCTATTTTTTTAATAAAGATTCTAGAAAGAAATTATTTTATGAGTGATCTTATTTCACAAAATCTAAATATGATTTTTAAAACTCCAAAAGGAGAAACAGTTCACGCATTAAAAGATTTAAATTTTACTTTAAAAAAAGGTGAATTATTAACAGTTCTAGGACCATCAGGCTGTGGAAAAACAACTTTACTAAATATCACAGCAGGATTTATTAGACCAACCTCTGGAAGTATCACTTTAAATAATAAAGAAATTGATGGGCCAGGTGTTGAAAGAGGAATGGTTTTTCAGCAAGGGGCCCTATTCGAATGGTTAACCGTAGCAGAAAACGTAAATTTTGGATTAAGAATGAAAAAAGAAGATCCAACCAATACTTCAAAAAAAGTTGATGAATGGTTAGAAATTGTTGGGCTTAAAGGTTTTGGTAATACTCCAACTTATCAATTATCAGGAGGGATGCAGCAAAGAGTTGCTTTGGCAAGATGTTTAATAAATGATCCTGATTTAATTCTTATGGATGAACCTTTAGGAGCACTAGATGCATTAACTAGAGAAAAAATGCAGTCTTTAGTTTTAAAAATTTGGAAAGAAACTGGAAAAACAATTATTTTGATAACCCACTCAGTTGAAGAAGCATTATTGCTTGGAGAAAGGTTATATGTAATGGCTCCTAGACCAGGACGTATACATAAAGAATATAATCTTCCATTCGCTTCAATGGGGTTGAAGGAAGATCTAAGAGAAATAAAAAAGAACAAGGATTTTTCTTCAAAAAGAGAGGAAATATTAGAAATGATTTGGAATATGGAGGAAGAAATTATGGGTAAAGATATTTAGATGTTAACTCAAATAGTAACTTTCTTAATATTTATAGCTGTTATTGGCTGTATTCTCTATGGAAGACGTTTAATTAGAACTGAAAAAATCGATGCAGTTTTTGGAAATCCAGAAAGAGCGCTAGGTGGTACACACTGGGTTATTGTAGGTAGTAGTTTTCTTCTTTTAGTTTGGCTTTATTACTCTTGGGATATTGCAAAAGGATTTTACCCTAAATCTGCTAATGAACTTTGTCAGGTAGCAAAAGTAAATGACTCATTATTAGGTCTAAAATATCAATTCCCTATAGAACAAAGAGAATTAAAAAGTACCTCACAAATTAGACAAGAAAATAAAAATCTTGCTTTAATTTTTGATGAAATACAAAATTCTACTGAACTTGATAATCAACAGAAAACTACTCTCGTTAGTTTCATAAATAAGACTAATAAATTAATTCCTTTATTAACTAATGAAGATTTACTTGAAGAGGAAACTAAACAAAAAATAATTAACATCACTGGTAAAATTAACCTCTTAACTGAAAACTTTCAAAAACTTGATTACCCTTTTGAGAATGAACAAGAACTTAATGACAGACTCGCAGCAGTCAAAGAAGAAGGTGGTTGGGGTATTACAAAAGTTAATGCTGGAACTGGAACTATTGAAAATACAATAGAAGTGCCTTTAATTCCGGCAACAAATAAAGGTTTAAAATTTCATACAGCAGCTCAAGAGTTAAATCTAATAAGTGATGAATTTTTTAAATTACGAAACCATAATCCACAATTTAAAAAAAAGATAAAAGAAATTAAAAATGAAATAAAATCTTACAGAAAAGACCTGGATGATAGTGAAGAAGTGGCTTCTACATATGCTAAAAATATTGTTAAAATTGCAAGAAGAATAGAATTTGCAAGTATCTATCCACCTAATGCATTAGATAAAATGCAGAACGCTATTATCAAATTTGATAATGCACAAATAAAAGCTCAAGGGGGGTTAAGATATATTGATATCTTTTTATTTCCTGCTGGAACAATTGTTGCTAGTGGTCCAAGTTGTTCAGAGCAAGGCTCTGGTAGATGGCTTCCAAAACCATCTGATACTTTTAATAAATTCATTCTTATGTCAAAACCAAGCGTTGGTTATAAAGATATTCCTCTTTTATGGATAGATATGGTTGATGTTAGTAAAATGATTGGTTTTATTTTGCCAGATTGGATTGCAGATATTATCCCAGGTGAATACCCTGTTCATACTAAAGATGGAATTGTAAAGCAGAACTTTAAGGGTAAAATTCTTAATGTTGTAACAGGTAACTTCAAATTGTTTAAAGTGCCAGTCCCTTATGGTCATATTTGGGACTCCTTTATGAGAGTTTTTTTAGGATTAGTTTTTGGAATACTTATTGGTGTTCCATTAGGATTATTTATGGGATTAAACAGATTTGCTAAAGGTTTCTTTGATCCATTAATTGAGCTTTATAGACCAGTCCCTCCTCTTGCATGGGCTCCCCTGATTATTTCAGTACTTGGAATTGATAACACTGGAAAAGTATTTTTATTATTTATGGTTTCATTATCAATTATGATAATTTCAGCTAGAGCTGGGGCATCAGGAACTCAGTTGTCAAAAATTCACGCAGCTCATTCATTAGGAGCTTCAAAACGTCAAATATTAAGATACGTGATATTTCCTAATTCTTTACCTGAAATTCTTACAGGAATACGAGTCGCCGTTGGAATGTGTTGGGGAACGTTGGTTGCTGCTGAATTTTTAGCAGGTACAACTGGTATTGGTTTTGTTGAAAATGTTGCAAAAAAATACTTTCAATATGAGGTTATTTGGATCACAATATTTATTATGGGAATGCTTGGTCTTTTATTTGATATAACATTAAGAAAAATTATTGATAAGACAATTCCTTGGCGAGGAAAGGGATAAATTAAATAATAAAGTTATATTAATTTAAGAAAATTTTTAATATTCTTAACTTCATTTTCTTTTGAAAATTTCTTTTTAAGAGCATTATAGTTTTTTTTTGAAAAATCTTTTTTAAAATTATTTTTATTAATTTTATTAATAATTCTTAAAACAAATGTATTTATCTCACCTGAATTAATTTTAGTAAATAATGGTTTTTGCCAATATTCATTTCCTCCTTCTCCCGTATATCCAATAACACAATTGCCAGCTAAAGCAGCCTCTAAGGGTGGTAATCCAAAACCTTCTAAACTAGAAAATGATAAAAAGATTTTTGATTTTTTTAAAAATTCATAAGTTTTTTTTTCTGATAAATTATGTAAATTTTTTAATTTCCATTTTTTTGATAAATTAGGTTTTAAATATGATGTCACTAAATTACTATGATTAGGCAATTTTCTATTCATGTAAGTAATTAAATTTTTTTTTTTATTAAAATTTACCTCACCTAAATTTAAAGAATGTGAAACTTTTAAAATTTTAGTTTTTAATTTAGGAAATTTTAATTTGATACAGTTTGTAGTATTTTTTGAAATTGATAAAATAAATTTTGCGTTTTTATAGGCTTTTTTAAGCTTATCATCACTATTTGTTGAATTAATACTATATCCATTTTGTATAAAGATTCCATATTCAATTTTTTTTTTTATTAGAAGTTCATTTGCAAGATGGGCAAATATTTCTGGCAAAATGACAAAGTCTTTTCTATTATCAAAATCAAAATTTTGCTTTAAATTAATTTTATTTTCAAACCATTTATATCTAAAATTTTTAGCACAAGTAATATCTTTATATTGCCAACCAGAGGTAATTTCTTTTTTTAAATTTAATATTTTATTTAGAGAGTTTTTATATTTTGAGGTTCTTTTTTTTTTAATATGAAGAACTTCTGATGAAAAATTTTTAATCTGATTTATAATTTTTGAGTATCTATAAATACATTTACCGCCTCCAGATGAGCCTTTTTCAGCATGAGTGAAAAAAATTACATTTTTCATTTTATTCAGCTATCCATTCTTTAAAAGTATTAATATTTTCTTTTATATATTCGGGCAAAACAGCAGTATCAACTTTTGTTAAACTCGTTTCATTAAATCTTTCAAGAGAGTCTTTTTTAGCTTGATAATTATATGGTATCACTTTTTTTTCTATATTCTCCTGAATTTTTTTAATTGAACTATTCTGTAATTCATATTCTGCATGATTTTCATCATTGAGATATTTTTTTTCAAGATCCTCATAATTTTTTAAATTAGAGAAATGCCAACCTCCATTTTTCACAAGCATAACACTATTTTGTTTCTTGTCAGACAACAAAGTATCTATTCTAAAATATGAATATTCTCGATTTTTTACGTTTCTTAAAAAATCAATATTTTTCAGATATTTTAATTTACATGCTTTAGAACCAAACCAGCTTAAATTTGGTAAACTTAAATTAAGTTTATAGTAAAATATTTGCTGATTAAAAATTACAAATTTTTTTTTGACAGTTTTTAAATCTAATTTTTCTAAATTAGGAATTTCATCATTATCGCTGTATATAATATAATCCTCTGGAGAAAATACATTTAAAGAATTTTTAATGTAATTTCTTTGATCTCTAATTCTTAAAATACTATTAAATCTTTTTTCTTGAACACTTAAATTTTCACTTTTAATAAGATCAACTGGCTCATCTTCTAAAATTAGATGAATAATTTTATCTTTAAATTTTGGATAGTCGTTAATATTAAAATTAATATCTTTTTTTTTTCCACTATGAGTGTATATGCTTTCACAAACTATAAATTTATCTACATAGGGATTTAAGATATTAAATCTAATATCCATAATCATATTTTCTTCAAAAAAAGTTGTAGTATCTATAATTTTCATATCACAAGATTAATAGACTATTTAAAAAGATCGTCTTAATCTAATCATTAATTATTTCATTTACGTAATCTTTAAGTTTTTTTTTACCAAAATGTTTGTAAACTTTATTTGATAAGTTCACATGAGCCAATGCTGATGCATATCTTTCTCCAGGACGTTTTTTTAAAAATTTAATTTTTGATTTAAACATTTTTGCAACTTCTAAGATTGAAAAGCTTTGTTTGTTTGAAATTGAATAATGTCTTGATAAATTTTTTTTCCAGGCTAAAAAACAAACATTGACTGTGTCGTCGATATGAGTAAATCTTCTGGATTGTGATCCAGGAAGAACAACTGGTAATGGTGTTTTTTTCTTAAAGGCTTCCTCAAAAATACCAATTACTGTAGCCATCTTTCCTTTGGAAATTTGTCCTGGTCCATATACGTTGTAAAAATAAATCACTTCGTATTTAAAATTAAACCACTTTTTTAAATTTACTAACAATTCTAGATTTTTTGCTTTTGTAAAAGCATAAGGTGATAAATTTTTATCATTTCCTCTATTACCAATGGACGCAGAAGTAGCAGAGTAAATTAATTTGATATTATTTTCTAAACAAAAATTGAAAACAGAATTCGTACCTATGGTGTTGGATTCTATACATTCGTTCATATTAATAAAGCTCTGATATATTCTTGCAAATTCACCAAAATGAAAAACTGAATGAATATTTTTTGGTTTTTTTATTAACGTATCAATATTTTTTGTTTCACCTTTTAAGTATATAACTCTTTTATTTTTTATATGATTTTTCTTTAATCCAGATGAATAATTATCTAGACTAATAATATCAAATTTTGTTCTAGCTAAAAAAATTTTGATTAAATTAGATGCAACAAAACCAGCTCCTCCAGTAATTAAAATACTATTTTTATTACTCATTTTATCTTTATTAATCTAATCAATTTTAAAGTAAAAAAATTAAATTTACATTATATTATTGTTTTTTAAAAAACATGATATAGGGATACTGTTTACATGAAAGTAACAAAACTTAAATCTTTATTAATAAAAATTTTCAAAAAAAAAGGACTAAACCACTCAGATGCATTGATATCTTCAAAAGCTTTAATCAATGCTGAAATGGTTGGTGCTTACGGACACGGTTTATCAAGACTTAAAATGTATTGTGATCGTATTTCAAAAAAAGTTATTAATCCAAAACCAAAAATTAAGGTTAAAAAAATTTCACCATCAATTTCCTATATTGATGCAGATGACAGTATAGGTTTTGTTGCTGCTGACATTGGAATTAAAAAAGCAATAGATAATGCAAAAAAAACTGGAATAGCTCTGGTTGCAGTTAAAAATAGTGGGCATTATGGTTTATCAGGATATTATGCTGAACAAGCAGTTAAAAAGAATTTAATTGCAATGATTTATACTAATGCACCGCCAGCAGTTGCCCCCCATGGAGCATTAAAAAGTTTATTTGGCACAAATCCTATTTGCTTTGGATGTCCGACTGGATCTAAAATTCCTTTTATACTAGATACATCAATTTCTATGATTAATAGAGGTAAAATCAGAGTTGCAGCAAGAAATAACCAAAAAATTCCAGAAGGTGTTGCCTTAGATAAACATGGAAAACCTACAACAGACTCGAAAAAAGCTCTTGAAGGTGTACAGCTACCTATAGCAGGTTATAGAGGTTCTGGTTTAGCCTGGATGGTAGATATATTAAGTGGAGTTTTAACTGGTGGGAATCATTCTGGTAAAGTTAAAGATCCGTTTGATGATTTTTCAGGACCACAAAATATTGGACATTTATTCATAGTTTTTAAAGCAAATTTATTTTCTTCTAATTTTAACAATAGAATTCGAGAAAATATTAAAATTATCAAGAATTTACCTAAAATAAAAGGTGTAAAAAAAATTACTTATCCTGGGGAAAATAAATTTTATAGATATATTAAAAATGCAAAAAAAAATATTATTATTAACAATAATATTAAGCAAGATATTAATGAATTATTAAAATAATCAATTAATTAGATTTGAATACCAATTAAAAGTTTTTAATAAACCTTCTTTTAAACTAGTAGAAATTCGATAATTAATCCCTTTAAGAATTCTTTTATTTGAAATTTTTATAATTTTTGGGGATCCTTTTAAAAAATTTTTATGTTTAATAAATTTTTTTTGAGATATTTTTGAAATTATTTTTACCATTTCGCCTATAGTCGTCATTTTATGATTGTTAATATTGAAAATTTGTCTTTTGTATTTAACAGTACTTTTAATGATCATATTAATTGCATCATTTATAAATAAATTAGACCTAAGTTGATTTAATCCTCCATAAATATCAATTTTTTTATTCTTGATTGATCTTAATATCAGTAAGTTTAAAACTCTTTCATCATTTAGTTTAGCTCCAGGACCGTAAGTCAAACAAACTCTATAAATTAAGAAATCATTTCTACTATTTATTAAATATGACTCCCCAAATTTTTTGCTTTCAATATATGAGGATCTTGGATGTTTGGGGGTGGTATTTCCAATATCATTTTCATTACAAAGTTTTGTGTTACCTGAGTATATTTCTGTCGAGCTCATATAAAGAAACTTTCCATTTTTTTTTAAATTTTTTTCAAGTGTCATAATAGTTGATGAGTTTAATTTTAATGTTGCATTTGAAAATTTT
>CACLMD010000002.1 GCA_902607945.1 uncultured Pelagibacteraceae bacterium
AAGAGAATATTATTTGAATGAACAATTAAAAGCTATTCAAAAAGAATTAGGTGAAATTGAAGATGGTAAGGATGAAAACACAAGTTTAAACAAATCGATTTTGAAAGCAAAGATGCCAAAAGAAGTTGAAAAAAAATGTTTACAAGAATTAAAAAAATTGAAAAATATGAGTCCAATGTCAGCTGAGGCAACAGTAGTAAGAAATTATCTTGATTGGATGATAGAATTGCCTTGGCATAAAAAAAGTGAAGTTGATATCGACTTAGCTAAAGCATTAGATGTGTTAGACAAAGACCATTTTGGTCTTGAAAAGGTTAAAGAGAGAATAATTGAATTTTTAGCTGTTCAAAAAAGAATGGATAAAATCAAAGGTCCAATTCTTTGTTTGGTTGGTCCCCCAGGTGTTGGTAAAACTTCTTTGGGAAAATCAATTGCTAAAGCAACAAATAGAGAGTTTGTAAGAATGTCGGTTGGTGGAATGAGAGATGAAGCTGAGATTCGTGGTCATAGAAGAACCTATATTGGTTCTTTGCCTGGAAAAATAATTCAGATGATGAAAAAAGCTGGTACTAAAAATCCATTAATTTTATTGGATGAAATAGATAAAATTGGAAATGATTACCGAGGCGATCCTTCGTCAGCACTTTTGGAAGCGCTAGATCCTGAACAAAATACCTCATTTAATGATCACTATCTTGAAGTTGACTACGACTTATCTGATGTAATGTTTGTAACCACTGCTAACACTCTTAACATTCTTCCCCCGTTACTTGATAGAATGGAAGTTATAAGATTAGCCGGATATACAGAGGATGAAAAGATTAATATTGCAAATAAGTTTCTACTACCAAAACAAGTTAAAGATAACGGTGTTAAAGAAAACGAAATGAAACTTGATAAAGAGATTATTCAAGAAGTAATTAGAAATTACACAAAAGAGTCAGGGGTTAGAAACTTAGAACGAGAAATATCTAAACTTGCAAGAAAAGTTGTTAAAAAGGTTGTAGCAGGAGAACAAAAAGAGGTCGAGATTAATAAAAAAAATATTTCTGATTTTTTAGGTGTTGCTAAATATAAATTTGGTGAACTTGAAGCGGAGGATAAGATCGGTATTGTTACTGGATTGGCCTGGACAGAATATGGTGGAGAAATTTTAAAGATTGAAACTGTTACTATGCCTGGTAAAGGCAGAATGCAAATTACTGGAAAACTAGGTGATGTAATGCAAGAGTCTGTGAAAGCAGCAAAATCTTTTGTGAGATCCAAATGTTTAGAATACGGAATCATTCCACCACTTTTTGAAAAAAAAGATTTTCATATTCATGTTCCTGAAGGAGCCACTCCAAAAGATGGTCCATCTGCTGGTATTGGTATGGTAACGTCAATAGTTTCTTCTTTAACAAATATACCTGTTAGAAAAGATGTAGCTATGACCGGTGAAGTTACTATTACAGGTCAGGTTTTGCCAATTGGTGGTTTAAAAGAAAAATTATTGGCTGCACATAGAGCTGGAATTAAAGAAGTAATAATCCCAAAAGAAAATGAAAAAGATCTAGTTGATATGCCGAAGAAGATTATGGATGATGTAAAAATTACACCTGTTGAGTATGCTGATCAAGTTTTAAAAATAGCTTTGACTAAAGAGTTAAAAAGAACTGAGTGGGTTGAAGTAGATTTAAGTAAAAAAGACGATAAATCTCAAGCTAGTATTCAATAATAATTAATTTACATTGTACTTACCTTAATGTATTAGTACCGATATTTTGGGGCGGTTAGCTCAGTTGGTAGAGCATCTCGTTTACACCGAGGGGGTCAAAGGTTCGAGTCCTTTACTGCCCACCAAAATAAATAAAAGTGGGGGTGTAGCTCAGTTGGTTAGAGCGATCGCCTGTCACGCGATAGGTCGAGGGTTCGAGTCCCTTCACTCCCGCCACTTTTCTCATAAACTGTTGATAATCATTATCAGTTAGCAGTAAAAATGTGACTTTTCTCCACTACAAGATGATATAAAAGTTGTTATATAGACTCACATGTTTCCTGAATTTTTAAAAGAATATTTGCCAATTGTACTTTTTTTAGTAATTGCTTTAGGACTAAGCGGAGCCTTTATAGTAGTAAATTTTATTCTTTCCCCAAGGAATCCTGATCCAGAAAAATTATCAGCTTATGAATGTGGGTTTGAACCTTTTCAGGACTCAAGAATGGAATTTGATGTAAGGTTTTATTTAGTTGCAATTCTTTTTATAATTTTTGATTTAGAAATAGCTTTTCTTTTTCCATGGGCTATCTCTTTGGGAAATATTGGTTTACTCGGTTTTACATCAATGATGATTTTTTTATTCATCCTCACAGTTGGGTTTATATATGAATGGAAAAAAGGTGCTTTAGACTGGGAATAAAATTTAACTTTATGAATAATAAATTAGATCAAGTTCCTGAAGAGTTTAAAAAACTAGCTGATGATTTTAGTAAAAATGGTTTTATAACAACATCATTAGATAATTTAATTAATTGGTCTAGATCTGGCTCTCTACACTGGATGACATTTGGCTTAGCATGTTGTGCTGTTGAAATGATGCAAACTGCGATGCCGAGATATGATTTAGAAAGATTTGGAGCAGCACCACGTGGTTCACCAAGACAATCGGATGTTATGATTGTAGCTGGCACTTTAACAAATAAAATGGCTCCAGCATTAAGAAAAGTTTATGATCAAATGCCAGAACCAAGATATGTTATATCAATGGGTAGTTGTGCCAATGGTGGAGGATATTACCATTACTCTTATTCTGTTGTTAGAGGTTGCGATCGAATAGTTCCTGTAGATGTATATGTCCCAGGCTGTCCGCCATCTGCTGAAGCTTTGTTGTATGGTATTCTCCAATTACAAAAAAAAATTAGAAATAAAGGTTCTTTAAATCGATAAATATGAAAACTTTAGTCGAATTAGAAAAAAAAATCAATTCTGAGCTAACAACAAAAATAAATAACTCAGAAATAAAGCATAACCAATTATATTTAGAAATTGATAAAGAAGATATAATTGATGTTACTCTTTTTTTGAAAACCAATAAAGATACAAAGTTTAGACAACTAATTGATATTACAGCAGTAGATTATCCAGAACAAAGTCAAAGATTTAAATTGGTTTATTTATTTTTAAGTCATGAATTTAACCAAAGGATAATCGTAAGTTATAATGTAAATGAAAATGAGATTATAAATACTTTAACTTCAATTTTTCCTGCCTCTAATTGGATGGAGAGAGAAGTTTTTGATATGTATGGAATAAATTTTAAAGACCATCCTGATTTAAGAAGGATTCTGACAGATTACGGATTTGAGGGCCATCCTTTGAGAAAAGATTTTCCTTTAACAGGTCATACTGAGGTGAGATATAGCGAGGATAAAAAAAAAGTAGTGAACGAACCAGTTAAATTAGAACAAAATTATAGAAATTTTGATTATGAAAGCCCATGGGAAGGAACAAATTATATTAAAGAACAAACAAGCAATAATGACAAAAAAAATTAAAAATCTTAACTTAAATTTTGGCCCTCAACATCCAGCAGCACATGGTGTTTTAAGATTAATCTTGGAGTTAGATGGAGAAGTAGTGGAGAAAGCAGACCCACATATTGGATTACTACACCGAGGAACGGAAAAATTAATTGAGAATAAAACTTACATGCAAGCAGTACCTTATTTTGATAGATTAGATTATGTGGCTCCAATGAATCAAGAACATGCATTTGCCTTAGCTATTGAAAAAATTTTAAAGATTGAGGTACCAATTAGAGCTCAATATATTCGAGTTATATTTTGTGAAATTGGTAGAATTTTAAGTCACATATTAAATGTTACAACCCAAGCACTAGATGTTGGTGCGCTAACACCGTCTTTATGGGGATTTGAAGAGCGAGAGACTTTAATGACTTTTTATGAAAGGGCTTCAGGATCAAGATTACACGCAAATTACTTTAGAGCTGGTGGTGTTCATCAAGATTTACCAGCGGGACTTGAAGAGGATATAGCAAAATTTTGTGAAACTTTTCCAAAAATTATTAATGATTTAGAAAATTTGTTAACCGATAATAGAATATTTAAACAAAGAAATGTTGATATTGGCATTGTAACAAAAGAAGATGCTTTAGATTACTCATTTACAGGTGTAATGATTAGAGGCTCAGGTGTTCCATGGGATTTAAGAAAATCTCAGCCTTATGATTGCTATGACCAATTAGACTTTAAGATACCTGTTGGTAAAAATGGAGATTGCTACGATCGTTATTTATGTAGAATAGAAGAAATGAAAGAAAGTGTTTCTATAATTAAACAATGTTTGTCTAAAATTGAAAGTGGACCAATCAAATCACAAGATGGAAAAGTTACCCCTCCACCTAAAAAAGAATTAAAACAATCTATGGAAGCATTAATTCATCATTTCAAATTATTTACAGAAGGATACAGAGTACCAAAAGATGAAATTTACACTTCTGTTGAAGCTCCTAAAGGAGAGTTTGGAGTATATTTAATCTCAGATGGCTCGAGCAAACCTTACAAATGTAAAATAAGAGCACCGGGATTTTCACATTTACAATCAATGAACTATTTAATTAAAGGACATATGTTAGCAGACGTTCCTGCTGTATTAGGTTCATTAGACATTGTATTTGGAGAGGTAGACAGATGAGTTTAAGAAGACCTTCAACAAATCAACCTGAAAATTTTGAATTTAGTTCTTCTTCATTAAAAGCAGCTAATGATATTATTTCTAAATATCCCGAAGGTAAGCAACAAAGTGCAGTAATGGCTTTACTATATATTGCACAAAAACAAAATAATAATTGGATACCGCTTGCTGCAATGAAGTACATCGGAAAGTTTTTAGATATGCCTTATATTAAAGTATATGAGGTGGCTACATTTTACTCAATGTATAATTTATCACCTGTTGGTAAATATTTTGTCCAAGTTTGTACGACTACACCATGTATGATTAGAGGAGCAAATAAATTAGTAGAAGCCTGTAAAGAAAAAATTTCAGAAAATGAGTCTGAACTTTCAAAAGACCAAAGTTGTTCTTGGATGGAGGTTGAATGTTTAGGTGCTTGTGTTAATGCTCCAATGATGCAAATAAATGATGATTATTACGAAGATCTTGATAAAGAGAAAACTTTAAAAATTTTAGATAAAATTTTAAATGGCGAAACACCTAAACCAGGTTCTTATAGAGGAAGAATAAATACTGAACCTGAAAATAATAGAAAAACACTAATGGATTTAAAAAATGCTTAAGGATCAGGACAGAATATTTCAAAATTTGTATAATGATTTAGGATCTGACATAGACTCATCTGAAAAAAGAGGTGATTGGGTTAATACAAAGGGTCTTACTGACAAAGGAAGAGATTGGATAATTAATGAAATTAAAGACTCACAACTAAGAGGCAGAGGAGGGGCTGGTTTTCCAACAGGACTAAAATGGTCTTTCGCACCTAAAGAAGTTGGTTCAAGACCACATTATTTGGTAATTAATGCTGATGAATCAGAACCAGGTACTTGTAAAGATAGAGACATTCTTAGATTCGAACCACATAAATTAATTGAGGGATGCTTGTTAGCTTCTTATGCTGTCCAAGCACATGTTTGCTATATTTATATAAGAGGAGAATATTTTATTGAAGGACAGAAACTTCAAGCAGCAATCGATGAAGCCTATGAAAAAAAATTAATTGGTAAAAATGCAGCTGGAACAGGATGGGATTTAGATATTTATATTCATTATGGTGCTGGAGCTTATATTTGTGGTGAGGAGACAGCATTACTTGAAAGTATAGAGGGAAAAAAAGGTCAACCAAGATTAAAACCACCTTTTCCTGCATTAATAGGACTTTATGGTTGTCCAACAATAATAAATAATGTTGAAACCATAGCTGTGGTTCCAACAATTCTAAGAAGAGGTGGTAAATGGTTTGCATCCTTAGGAAGAGAAAAAAATACAGGTACTAAAATTTTTTGTATTTCTGGAAATGTAAATAACCCATGCAATGTCGAAGAAGAAATGAATATACCTTTAAAAGAATTAATAGAAGTTCATGCAGGAGGAGTAATTGGTGGATGGGATAATTTACAAGCAGTAATTCCTGGAGGTTCTTCAATGCCATTAATTCCTAAAGAAAAATGTGAAACATTGACTATGGATTTTGACTCATTAATGGCTGAAAAAAGTGGACTAGGAACAGCAGGTATAGTCGTAATCAATAAAGATCAAGATATTATTAAATGTATGGCAAGAATTGCTAGATTTTATAAACATGAAAGTTGTGGTCAATGCACACCATGTAGAGAGGGTTCTGGATGGATGTGGAGAATGTTGGAACGAATGGCGAAAGGTGAGGCATCTAGAGATGAAATTGATATGTTGGGAGATGTTACAAATCAAATAGCAGGTCATACTATATGTGCTTTTGGAGAAGGTTCTTCATGGCCAATTCAAGGTTTGTTAAGACATTTTTCAAAAGAAATAAAAAAAAGAAATAAATTTGATCCAATTATTAAAAAACAAAAAGACATTCCTTACTTAGTTGATCAACACTTGCTGGATAAAAATGCTTAAATTAAAAGTAAATGATATTGATGTTGAGGTAGATGAAGGTTTAACAATTCTTCAAGCTTGTGAAAAAGCTGGAGTTGAAATTCCAAGATTTTGTTATCATGAAAAACTTTCAATAGCTGGCAATTGCAGAATGTGCTTAGTTGAAATGGAAAAATCTCCTAAACCCGTAGCTTCTTGTGCAATGCCTGCAGCGGAGGGAATGAACATTAAAACTAATACTAAATTTGTTGAAAAAGCCAGAAAAGGTGTAATGGAATTTTTACTTGCAAATCATCCTTTGGATTGTCCAGTTTGTGATCAAGGCGGAGAGTGCGATCTTCAAGATCAATCAATGTTTTATGGAGTTGATAAATCACGATTTAATGAAAATAAAAGGTCTGTTCCAGAAAAAAATATGGGACCCTTAATTAAAACTCAAATGACAAGATGTATTCATTGTACTAGATGTGTAAGATTTGCGACAGAAATTGCTGGAGTTCCAGAAATAGGAGCAATTGGCAGAGGTGAGGATATGCAAATAACTACCTATTTAGAGGAATCTGTACAATCAGAACTATCAGGAAACGTTATTGATCTTTGTCCAGTTGGAGCTCTTACATCTAAACCATATGTATTTGAAGCCAGACCATGGGAACTTAAAAAAACCGAGTCAATAGATGTTATGGATGCTGTTGGTTCAAATATTAGAGTTGATACTTATGACTGGGAAGTAAAAAGAATTTTACCAATTATAAACGAGGATATTAATGAAGAATGGATATCTGATAAGACGAGATATGCTTGCGATGGTCTTTCAAATCAAAGACTTGATTTACCTTATATAAAATATAATAAAAAATTTGAAAAAGCCACTTGGGATGAAGTTTTTAAAATTATTAAATCAAAATTTGAAAATACTTCAAAAGATAAAATTGCAGGTTTTGTTGGAGATCTATGTAATATGGAAACAAGCTATATTTTTAAAGAGTTTTTTGATCGAACTTTAAATTCTAACTATTATGAAAGTAGATCGTCAAACTATTATGTTGATACAAGTGAAAGAGAAAATTATATATTTAATTCAACAATAAATGGAATTGAAGAATCTGATTATATATTTTTAATTGGGTCAAATCCTCGGTTTGAAGCCACTATTTTAAATGCTAGAATAAGAAAATCTTTTGTTAATAATAATACTAAAATCATTTCTTTAAATGATGTAGGTGACTTAACCTATCCTTATAAGAATTTAAATGGTCAAACAAAAACTCTAGTTGAAATCTTTAAGGGTCAAAATGATATCTCAAAAGAAATTTTGAATTCAAAAAAACCTTTAATTATTTTGGGTGAATCCTTTTTCAAAAATCAATCTGCAAATATCATTTTTCATCTTATAAAAAAATTTTTAAAAGAAAATGATAAAATTTCTGATGAATGGAATTCTTTAAATAAAATTAGTACTGATGCATCTACTGTAGGATGCTTGGATTTAAATATTATTAATGAAAAAGATAACATATTTGAAAAATTAAATGATCATATGTTTGATATTGTTTATCTTTTAGGGCAAGATAATTTGAATTTTTCAAAAGAAAATGAATTTGTAATTTATCAAGGCAGTCACGGAGATAAAGGTGCTGAAATAGCTGATATAATTTTACCAGGTGCTACCTATACTGAGCAGAATGGATTCTTTACTAACTTAGAAGGTAAATTACAAAAAGCATACAAAGCGTCGTACCCACCTGGTGAAGCCAAGGAGGATTGGCAAATAATTAATGAATTAGCTGAATTTATTAATAATAGAAAATTATTTAATGATAAAGATGAATTAGATAGCAGTATGTTAAATTATCTTAATTTACAAAAAGAAAATTCAAATTCATCAAGTTTCAAAGTTCAAAATAGTGAAAATTTGAAAAATGAGAATTTGAAAATTGTTTATAAAGATTATTACTTTTCTAATGTTATTGCTAGATCTTCGAAAACAATGCTGGATTGTCATAACTCAAAATTAAAGATTAATAGAACTGGAACTGACGGGTAATAATGGAATATGTTTCTATAATTTTTGGAGAAGTTTACAAAATTTTATTTTTACTTGTTCCTGTACTTGTGTCAGTTGCTATGGTTGTATGGCTAGATAGAAAAGTGTGGGCATTTGTTCAAAAAAGACAAGGACCAAATGTTGTAGGTCCTTTCGGTTTATTACAATCTTTAGCCGATGCCCTAAAATATATTTTTAAAGAAATTATTATTCCCTCAAGTTCTAATAAAGTAATTTTTATTTTAGCTCCAATTGTAACGATGACATTAGCTTTAATTGCTTGGGCTGTAATACCATTTAGTCAAACGCAAGTTATTGCAGACATAAATGTTGGAATTTTATACTTATTTGCTGTTTCTTCATTAGGTGTCTATGGCATTATAATGGGTGGTTGGGCTTCAAACTCTAAATATCCATTTTTAGGTGCGATTAGATCAGCTGCACAGATGATTTCTTATGAAGTTTCTATAGGTATTATTATCATAAATGTTCTTTTGTGTGTTGGTTCATTAAATTTAAGTGACATTGTACTGGCACAACAGAACTTATGGTTTGTAATACCTTTGTTTCCAATGTTTGTAATATTCTTTATTTCAGCATTGGCAGAAACAAATAGACCACCTTTTGACCTTCCAGAAGCTGAGGCAGAATTAGTTGCAGGGTATCAAACAGAATATTCAGGAATGATGTATGCAATGTTTTGGTTAGGGGAATATGCAAATATACTTTTAATGTGTGCTTTAGGATCAATTTTATTTTTGGGAGGCTGGCTATCTCCAATTGAATTATATCCATTTAATTTAATACCTGGTGCTCTTTGGTTAGCTTTTAAAATACTTTTTTTATTCATTCTTTTTGCATTAGTTAAAGCTATAGTCCCAAGATATAGATATGATCAACTAATGAGATTAGGTTGGAAGGTTTTTTTACCTTTATCTTTAATTTGGGTTGTATTGACAGCAAGTTACTTATTTTATTTTAACTTATTACCAACTAACTAAATGAAATTATCAAGATTTTTTAAAACAATTTTTATGACAGATTTTCTAGGCGGTCTATTTATTGCCTTGAAAGAATTATTTAAGTCAAAAAAAACAATTAACTATCCATTTGAAAAAGGAAAAATTAGTCCTAGATTTAGAGGGGAGCATGCTTTACGTCGTTATCCAAATGGAGAAGAAAGATGTATAGCTTGCAAACTCTGTGAAGCTGTTTGTCCTGCTCAAGCGATTACAATTGAGTCTACACAACGTGAGGATGGAAGTCGTAAAACCACAAGATATGATATTGATATGATGAAGTGTATTTACTGTGGTTTATGTGAAGAATCTTGTCCAGTAGATGCTATAGTACAAGGCCCTAATTTCGAATTTTCTACAGAAACAAGAGAAGAACTTTATTATACTAAAGAAAAATTACTAGACAACGGGGATAGATGGGAAAATGTTTTAGCTTCCAATATAAAAGCAGATAATCCTTATAGATAAATCATTATGGCTCATGCAATTTTTTTTTATGTCTTTTCGACTATTGCAATAATTTCAGCAATAATGGTTACTGCTTCAAAAAATACTGTTCATTCAGTTTTTTTTTTAATTTTAGATTTTATTAGTGTTTCTTGTTTATTTATTATGATAGGAGCAGAATTCCTAGGAATGATAATGCTTATTGTTTATGTGGGAGCGGTTGCTGTTTTGTTTCTTTTTGTAGTAATGATGTTAAATGTTGCTCAACAAAAGAATCAATGGTTTCTATCAGAAAGTAGCTCAAAACATATCCCGATAGGTTTAATTATAAGCACTTTAATATTTTTTGAATTAATAATTGTTATAGGTGGATGGAAGTATAAACCAGATCTATTAAATAATGAAAATTTACTAACCAAAAATGCTTTAAGCAATACTCATTCTTTAGGTCAAGTTTTGTACACTGACTATATTCATATTTTTCAAATTAGTGGAATGATATTGCTTGTAGCAATGATAGGGGCAATTGTTTTGACTTTTAGACAAAGAGAAGGGGTTAAAAAACAAAGCTATCTTAAACAAATATCTAGAGAGAGATCAGAAGGTGTTGAATTGATAAATGTAGAGACTAATAAAGGAGTAAGAGTAGATGATTGATATTGGACTAGGGCACTATCTAACCTTAGGTGCAATAATTTTCTCAATTGGAGTTATTGGAATTTTCTTAAATAGAAAAAATATCATAGTAATTTTGATGAGTATAGAATTGATCTTGTTAGCAGTAAATATCAACCTAGTAGCATTTTCAATTTATCTTAATGACTTATCTGGACAAATTTTTACCTTGTTCATTCTTACAGTTGCAGCTGCAGAAGCAGCAATAGGCTTAGCAATAATTGTTGTTTACTTTAGAAATTCAGGAACAATACGTGTTGAAGAAATAGATAAACTTAAAGGTTAAAATGGAATTATCAATCATCACACTACCTTTGGTAGCGGCAATAATTTCAGGTTTTTTTGGCAAGTATATTGGAGATCGAAATTCAGAAATAATTACTAGTTTACTAGTATCAATTGCAGCAATTTTTTCTTTCATTGTATTTTACAATGTAATTGTCAATCAATATGAAGATAATATCATTATAGCAACATGGATTAATTCTGGATCATTAGATGTAAATTGGTCTATGAAAATTGATCCTCTTTCAGCAGTAATGCTAGTAGTAGTCACTTCAGTTTCAGCATTAGTTCACATTTACTCAATTGGATATATGTCTCATGACCCACATAAACCAAGATTTATGGCTTATTTATCATTATTCACTTTCGCGATGTTAATGCTTGTAACATCAGATAACTTTATTCAATTATTTTTTGGTTGGGAAGGAGTTGGTCTTTGCTCATATTTTTTGATTGGTTTTTGGTTTAAAAAAGAGTCTGCAAATGCAGCTGCTATTAAAGCTTTTGTTGTAAACAGAGTTGGAGATTTTGGATTTGCTTTAGGAATTTTTTTAATATTTTATTTATTTGGAACTGTGAACTATGAAGAAGTGTTTCAACAAATTCCAAATATTACAGATCAAAAATTAAATTTTTTAGGCATTGAAGCTAATACTATAGATTTAATTTGTTTGTTATTGTTCATTGGAGCTATGGGTAAATCAGCTCAAATTTTACTTCATACTTGGTTACCTGATGCTATGGAAGGACCAACACCTGTTTCAGCACTAATTCATGCTGCCACAATGGTAACTGCTGGTGTTTTTTTGGTGGTTAGATGCTCGCCAATTTATGAATATTCAGAACTTGCACTAAACATCATTACTATAGTTGGTATGACAACAGCAATTTTTGCAGCAACAGTTGCTTTAGTTCAAACAGATATAAAAAAAATAATCGCATATTCTACTTGTAGCCAACTAGGATATATGTTTTTTGCAACTGGCGTAGGTGCTTACAATGTAGCAATGTTTCATTTATTTACTCATGCATTTTTTAAAGCTTTACTTTTTTTAGGATCAGGATCTGTAATTCATGCTTTTAAAGACGAACAAAATATAAATAATATGGGAGGTATCTGGAAAAAACTTCCATATACATATACGTTGATGATAATAGGAACTCTTGCTCTAACTGGGTTTCCTTTTTTATCTGGTTTTTATTCAAAAGATGCAATTATTGAATTTGCTTATCTAAGAGGAAATACAACTGGATATTATGCAGCAGGAATTGGAATATTTACTGCTTTCTTAACCTCAATTTATTCTTGGAGGCTAATATTTAAAACTTTTCATGGAGACTATAATAATAAGAAAATTAAAATTGAAGAGACGCATGAGTCTCCTGCAGTAATGTTATTACCTTTGATTTTGTTATCGATAGGTGCAGTTTTTGCAGGATTTATTTTTAAAGAATTATTTATTGGTTACGGTGAAACAAGTAAATATTGGGGTGAGTCAATTTTCTTTTTAGAACCACTTAGCACAAAGCATCCACCAATTTGGTTTTTAGTTTTAACACCAATTTTAGTTGTTACTTCTATACCTATTTCTTATTATTTATTTGTTAAAAACAAAAATTTACCAGACGCAATTATAAAGAATAATCAGCCATTATATAAATTTTTATTAAATAAATGGTATTTTGACGAGTTATATGAATATATATTTATAAGGCCTTCAAAAAAAATTGGATTATTTTTATGGAAATTTTTTGATATAAAAATTATTGATCAATTCGGACCAGATGGTGTCTCTTCAATTATTAAAAAAATTTCTATTAAAGCTAACAAATTTCAAAGTGGTTATATTTACCATTACGCTTTTGTTATGTTATTAGGTTTTTCAGCATTTTTAACATTTTTAATTATTAGATAATGAATTTTCCTATAATATCGGCTTTGATCTTATTGCCAGCCATTGGATCACTATTTTTATTTTTTTCAAGAAGCAATAATGAAAAAAACACAACTATAAAATATGTTGCATTATTTACATCTTTAGTTAATTTTTTATTGTCTATTTATCTTTGGTTGTTGTTTGATCAGGTCTCATCTGAATTTCAATTTGTTGAGGATAGAGAATGGTTAGCTGGATTTGTTAATTACAAAGTGGGTATAGACGGAATTTCAATATTATTTATTATTCTTACAACTTTTATAACTCCACTATGTATAATTTCAGTAAATAATACTATCAAAATAAGATTAAGAGATTTCTTAATAGCGATTTTAATTATGGAGTCTTTTATGATTGGAGTTTTTTGTTCACTGGACTTAGTAGTTTTTTATTTATTTTTTGAAGCAGGATTAATACCAATGTTTTTAATAGTTGGTATTTGGGGTGGTACAAGAAGAATTTATTCAGCTTTTAAATTCTTTTTATATACATTACTTGGTTCAGTCTTAATGTTAGTTGCAATAATTTCAATTTATTGGATCAGCGGAACTACAGATGTTGTTAAATTATATGAATTAGGTATTGATGCAAAATATCAAAATTTATTATGGTTAGCTTTCTTTAGTTCTTTTGCAGTAAAAACACCGATGTGGCCAGTCCACACATGGCTTCCAGATGCTCACGTTGAGGCACCAACAGCTGGATCAGTATTACTTGCAGCTATTCTATTAAAAATGGCTGGATATGGATTTATTAGATTTTCTCTTGGACTATTTCCAATAGCTTCTGAATTATTTACTCCATTAATCTATGTTCTAAGCGTTATAGCTATTATTTTCACTTCATTAATTGCTCTAATGCAAGAAGATATGAAAAAATTAATTGCCTATTCTTCAGTCGCACACATGGGTTTTGTTACCCTAGGAATATTCACTATTCAACAACAAGGAATTGAAGGAAGTATTATTCAAATGATCAGTCATGGATTAGTCTCAGCAGCACTCTTTTTATGTGTTGGAGTAGTTTATGATAGAATGCATTCAAGATTGATTACTACCTATGGCGGTATAGTAACAATAATTCCAAAATACTCTGTTTTATTTATGATATTTGCATTAGCATCTTTGGGCTTGCCAGGAACAAGTGGTTTTATAGGAGAGTTTTTAATTTTAATGGGAGCCTTTAAAGACAATTTTTTAGTTGCAGTTGTTGCAAGTTTAGGTGTGATATTGGGTGCAGCATATATTCTTTGGCTTTATAAAAGAGTAGTATTTGGTGAATTAGTTAATAAAGATCTCGAAAAAATGAAGGATTTAAATAGATCTGAATATTTCATTTTAATAAGTTTAGCTATTCCAATTATATTTTTTGGATTTTATCCAGAGCCTTTATTCAATACTATAGAAGTATCAGTTAATAATTTAATATCGATGTATAATTTAAATCTAATTAATAAATAAAATGGAAAATTTACATTTTGTTCTTCCTGAGATATTCCTTTCATTATCAATAATGTTTTTGTTGATTTTGGGAGTATTTAAAAAAGATAGTTCAATTTTAATTCATAATATTTCGTTAATAGTCTTGCTTATATCTGCTGTAATTATTTTTAATGAAATAATTGAAATTGAAAAAATATATTTATTTAATGGTAGCATAGTAATTGATTATTTATCATCTTTTATGAAAATAATTACCTTATTGGCTGCCTTTATTGTTTTAGCAATATCAAAAAGTTATTTAAAGATAATTAAAATCTTAAAGATAGAATATCCAATTTTAATATTAAGCTCAATATTGGGTATGATGATTATGATAAGTTCAAATGATCTTATTGTTTTTTATATGGGTTTAGAATTACAATCTTTAGCATTGTATGTTTTAGCAACGTTTAATAGAAATAATCTTAAATCTTCTGAAGCAGGATTAAAATATTTTGTTTTAAGTGCTTTATCTTCCGGGTTACTTTTATATGGCTGTTCATTGATTTATGGATTTTCTGGATCAACAAATTTTGATACAATAGCCGTTCAACTTAATTCAAATGAATATGCTTTAACTTTTGGGATAGTCTTTATTTTAGTTGGTTTGGCATTTAAAATTTCAGCTGTACCGTTTCATATGTGGGCTCCTGATGTTTACGAAGGATCACCAACAACTGTCACACTTTTTTTTACAATGGTACCAAAAATTGCCGCTTTAACAGTTTTTATTAGATTTTTATACGTACCATTTTTAAACTTAATAGATCAGTGGCAAATGATTTTAGTATTTCTTTCAATTGCATCAATGTTATTTGGAGCTATTGCAGCTATAGGACAAACAAATATTAAAAGACTAATTGCATATAGCTCAATAGGACATATTGGTTATGCTCTAGCAGGTTTGGCTTCATCTTCAAATGATGGAATACAAAGTTCAATTATGTATATTACAATTTATGTTATTATGAACTTGGGTTTATTTTCATGTTTATTAATGATGAAGAGGAACAACGAATATTATGAGAACTTAGAAGATCTATCAGGAATATCTAAACATCACCCTTTATTATCTTTGTCTTTATTAATCATATTGTTTTCTCTTGCAGGAATACCTCCCTTAGCTGGTTTTTTTGCAAAATTTTATATTTTTAAGGCTGTTATTGAGCAATCAATGTATTTTTTGGCTATTGTTGGATTATTATCAACTGTAGTAGCAGCTTTTTATTATTTAAGAATTATTAAAATAATTTATTTTGATCCAGAAAAAGAAAAATATGATCAAAATCATAGTCCTTGGTTAAAATTTTCTTTAACATTTTCAACTATATTAATTCTTTTTTATTTTATTTTTCCAAGTCAGCTTGTTGAAATTGTATCTAGAATTAATATTATTTAATGAAATTAAAACAATTTAATTATAAGAAAGTTATCAGTACAAATAGTACAGCCATCAATATTATAAAGAAATCAGATATTGATAATGGGATTATTTTTTCTGAATATCAAAAAAAAGGAAGAGGACAATATGGAAGAAAATGGATATCATTTAAAGGAAATCTATTTGTAAGTATTTTTTACAATTTAAATAAGATTAATATTTCATTAAAAGAGCTTACAAAAATAAATTGTAATTTAGTAAAAAAAACAATTTCAAATTATTATAAAAAAAAGATTATCTTCAAGGCTCCAAATGATTTATTAGTTGATAATAAAAAGATATGTGGAATTTTGCAGGAAAGTATAAATAAAGATAATAAAAAGTTTTTAATCGTAGGTATTGGTATTAATATTTTAAAAAGCCCCAATATTTTAAATTACCCATCGACAAATCTTTATAAAATTACTGGTAAAAAATTTAGCTATAAGTTAATAGCAAAATCATTAAAAATAAACTTTGAAAAAAAATTTTCAAAATTTTTTAAGAGATAAGTAGAAATTATGTATTTAATTGGCGATATTGGAAATACAGAAATTAAGGTTTGTTTAGTTGATAATAATAATAAAATTTTTAAAAAAATTATTTTTTCAAATCGTAACATTTCCTTATCAAAATTAAAATTTAATTTAAAAAAATTAGATAAATATCTATCTAAAGTTGAAAAAATTCTATTTTGTAGTGTTGTTCCAAAATCATTTCAATTAATAAAAAAATATTTAAAGATGAAAACTAAGATTAGATGTATTGAAATAAAACAATTAAATCTATCTTCCATTATAAAAATTAAAGTTAATTACAATCAAGTGGGTTCTGATCGATTAGTTAATGCTATAAGTTTATTAAATAATATTAATAATTTTATAATTATTGACTTAGGAACAGCCACAACTTTTGATGTTCTAGTTAAAAACATTTATAAAGGTGGTATCATTGCTCCTGGTATAAAGATTTCATTGAATACCCTTTCTGAGAAAGCAAGTTTAATTCCAAAAATTGATTTAAAAAACGTTAAGAAAGTAATTGGGGCTGATACAACAACTGCTGTAAGATCAGGTTTTCTTTGGGGTTATGCAGGTTTGATTGACAATATTGTTAAATTAATTAAGAAAGAAACTAGAAAATCTTTTAAAGTAGTAATTACAGGAGGATTTTCAAAACTGTTTAAAAACTCAATTAAAACAAATGTTATAATAGATAAAGATATAACTTTTAAAGGTCTTATTAAAATTTTAAAAATTATAAAATAATGAAAGATGAATTACTTTTTTGTCCCCTAGGTGGATCTGGAGAAATAGGAATGAATATGAACCTATTTGGTTATGGTCAACCTGGAGATCACAAATGGATTATGGTTGATATAGGGGTAACTTTTGCTGATGATACTATCCCTGGAGTTGATTTAATTTATCCTGACCCTGGATTTATTGTTGAGAGAAAAGATAATTTATTAGGTATAGTTTTAACACACGCTCATGAAGACCATATAGGTGCAATAGCTCATTTATGGCCTAAGTTAAAATGTAAAATTTTTGCAACACCATTTACAGCTGTTTTAATTAGAGAAAAATTTAAAGAAAAACATATTGATATTACAAATGAATTAAAAATTGTTGAGCTTAATGGAAAAGTTAAATTAGAACCATTTGATATAGAATACATTACTCTTACTCACTCAATTTTAGAACCTAACGGTTTAAGAATACAAACTCCAGCTGGTGTTATTTTACACACAGGCGACTGGAAGGTGGATCCAAACCCTTTGATCGGAGATGAAATAAACTCTAAAAGACTTAAAGAAATTGGTGATGAGGGTGTTTTGGCGATGATTTGTGACTCCACGAATGTATTTAGTGCTGGAAGATCGGGTTCAGAATTAGATGTAAGAAAAAATATACTAAAAATAATGGAAAGACTTAAGAAGAGAATAATTATCACCTCTTTTGCATCCAATGTAGCCAGAATGGAAACAGCATTTTATTGTGCAGAAAAAACAGGTAGACAAATTTCTTTAGTTGGAAGATCAATGCACAGAATTTATAAAGCTGCAAGACAATGTGGTTATTTAAAGAATACAATTGAACCAATAGACCCTAGAGAAGCAAAACATTTTTCAAGAGAAAAAATAGTATATTTATGCACTGGTAGTCAGGGTGAACCAATGGGTGCTATGATGAGAATTTCAAATTATACCCATCCAGATATTTTTATTGAAAAGGGTGATGCTGTAATATTTTCATCAAAAATTATACCTGGTAATGAAAAAAAATTATATAAATTACATAACCAACTTGTGAAAGATGGAATTGAGGTAATTTCAGAAGAAACTGAATTTATTCATGTATCAGGCCACCCTAATAGAGAAGATTTAAAAGATATGTATGAATGGGTAAAACCCAGGTGTGTTATACCTGTTCATGGAGAACACCGTCATATGATAGAACACATAAATTTTGCAAAAGAAATGCAAGTTCCTTATCCAGTCCAAGTAGAAAATGGAGATATAGTTAAACTTTATCCTGGAGAAAAACCCGAAGTCTATGACAAAGCGCCAAGTTCTAGATTATATTTAGATGGAAGTGTAAGTGTTGATGAAGATGCTCAATCGATAAAGGATAGAAAAAATTTAAGTGCTAATGGCTACTTAGAGGTGACTATTTTGATCACTCCTAAAGGAAATATTCATAATAATCCAATATTAAGTTTTAGAGGTTTACCCGTTGATGATAAGGATGATTTTATTTACGGAATTGAAGATGAAATTGAAAAAACAGTTAGAAGTTTCAAATTAGGAAGCAAACAACAAGAGCATAATTTAATTGATGCTTTAAAGATTTCCTGCCGAAAATTTTCAAAAGAAAAAACAGGTAAAAAACCTTTTACAAACATCAATTTAGTAAAAATTTAATATGAGTTATACGGGTTTAGCGATAATCTATATAATCATATGGTGGATTATTTTTTTTGCCATTCTTCCAATTGATGTAAATAGGGAAAAAGCTGTTAAAATCGATGGAGAGGATCCTGGATCTCCTGAAAACCCAAAAATGCTCAAAAAGTTTATATATTGCACTGGAATAACTACTATTATTTTCATAATAATTTATCTATTAATGAAATTTGAATACTTAAATTTAAGAAATATGATTTCATAAGATGTACTTAACTAAATCATTTATTCCAATACTTAAAAATAATCCATCCGAAGCTAAAATTAAATCTCATCAATTAATGTTGAGAGTAGGAATGATAAAACAATCATCGGCGGGTATTTATTCATGGTTACCTTTAGGATTTAAAGTAATGAAAAAAATTGAGCAGATTGTAAGGGAAGAACAAAATAAAATAGGCGTTCAAGAAATTTTAATGCCAACCATTCAATCAAGTGAAATTTGGAAAGAAAGCGGACGTTATGATGATTATGGTGAAGAAATGCTTAGAATCAAAGACCGGCAAGACAGAGAAATGCTTTATGGTCCAACAAATGAAGAACTTGTTACAGATATTTTTAGGGCTTCAGTAAAATCTTATAAATCACTACCTCAATTACTTTATCATATTCAATGGAAGTTTAGGGATGAGGTACGACCTAGATTTGGAATTATGAGATGTAGAGAATTTTATATGAAGGACGCTTATTCATTTGATGTTTCAGATGAAGAGGCCTTTTTTTCTTATAATAAATTCTTCCTTTCATATTTAAGAACTTTTAAACGTTTGGACTTAACTGCTATACCAATGGCAGCTGATACAGGACCAATTGGTGGAAATCTTTCTCATGAATTTATTATTTTAGCCGATACTGGAGAAAGCAAAATTTTTACAGATAAAGAAATATTTAAAGTTAGTAGTGATAACACTAAAGTTGAAAAAAAATCTTTAGAAGATCTTAGAAAAAAATATGAAAAGTTTTACGCTGTTACAGATGAAAAATTTGATAAAAAAGAATTTGAAAATAAAGTAATTGAAGAAAATAGATTAATTACGAAAGGTATTGAAGTTGGTCATATATTTTATTTTGGTGACAAGTATTCAAAACCAATGGGTGCATCCGTAGATTTGCCAGGAGGGAGAAAAGATTTTGTTAAAATGGGATCTTATGGTGTAGGAGTATCAAGACTTGTTGGCGCAATAATAGAAGCTAAATATGATGATAAAAATGAAGTCATGAAATGGCCAATTTCTGTTGCTCCTTATGATGTTTCAATAATTCCTATGATTAATAAAAACGATAATACGGCCTTGGAAAAAGCAAATAATATTAATGATGAACTTATTAAAAATAATATAGAAACAATTATAGATGATACAGATGAAAATTTTTCTTCAAAAATTAAAAAGATGAATTTAATAGGAGCACCATTCCAAATTATTATTGGGAAACAAACTCAAGACGATTTAGTAGAATTTAAAGAAACAGGCCAAGAATCTAAAAAACTTAAATTAGAAGAGGTCATTAAAATAATTAAAGAAGAAAAAGTAAAAAATTGATTTCCACTCTTGAAAAAGAAATTACATTTAGATTTTTAAAAGCCAGAAAAAATGATGGTTTTTTAAATGTTATTTCAATTTTTTCATTCATAGGAATTAGTTTGGGTGTTGCCGTATTGATTATTGTAATGTCCGTAATGAATGGTTTTAGAACTGAACTAATAAATAAAATTGTAGGCTTTAATTCTCACATTACAGTTCAACCCTATGAACAGGCAATAAATATAAATAATGTAAAAAAAAGAAGCCTGGAATTGATTTCAAAAAATTTAATATTAAGCAATTCAAGTGAAGCTATAATTATCAAAGAAAAAAGTTCAAAAGGTGTACTTTTGAGAGGTTATCTTGAAGATGATTTTTCAAAACTTGAATTAATCGATAATAAAAATTTTGTTGGGGAAACTAAAAAATTAGAAAAAAACTTTATTTCTATTGGAAAAGAACTAAGTTTTAGCCTTGATTTAGAGGTAGGTGATAACATTTCAATTATGTCATCATCAGGTGTTGAAACGATAATAGGAAACTTACCAAAACAAAAAACTTTTACTGTAATATCAATCTTTGATAGCGGCCTAGCTGATTTTGATAATAATATAATTTTTTTAAATTTAGAGACACTTGAAGAATTTTCTAATTTATCCAAAAATGATCGAAATTTAGAAGTTTATCTAAAAAACCCTCAAAAAATTGAAAATCAAAAAAATATTGTACAAAAAATTTTTCCGATGGATTTAGTTTCATCATGGGCTGACATGAATAAATCGTTATTTTCAGCATTAAAAGTTGAAAGAAATGTCATGTTTATAATTTTATCTTTAATAATAATTGTAGCAGCATTTAATATAATTTCTGGTCTAACAATTTTAGTAAAAAACAAAACAAAAGACATTGCTATATTAAAATCAATTGGGGTTTTAAACAATTCAATTATTAAGATATTTTTTTTAATTGGAGTTATCATTGGTACATCAGCTACACTATTTGGAATTTTATTGGGTGTTACATTTTCAATTTATGTTGAGAGTATAAGAGAATTTATCAGTAACACCTTTGATATAACTTTGTTTCCTGAAGAAATTTATTTTTTAAGCACTTTGCCATCTGAAATTAATTTAAGCTCAATTTTTTTAATTTCAATCTGTTCAATTTTTATAACAATTTTAGTCTCAATTTTCCCAGCAATGAAAGCTGCAAAATTAGATCCAATTAAATCACTTAAATATGAATAATTTTATAGAATTATCTAATCTGACAAAAACCTTTGTTGCTAAAAAAGATGTAAAAGTTTTAAAGCAAATAAATTTTAAATTTAAATTAGGTAAAATTTATTCATTAATGGGGCCATCTGGATCTGGAAAATCAACATTGCTAAATCTTATTTCTTTAATCGATAGACCTTCATCAGGTTTAATAAAATTTCAAAATCAACAAATTGATTTTAATAAAAATAAAGAAAATGATTTATTCAGGGCCAATAATATAGGTATTGTATATCAACAAGATAATTTATTGACTGATTTTACTGCTTTAGAAAACGTTTACCTTTCAAGCTTAGCCATAGGAATTAAAAAAGATGATGCTAAAAAAAAAGCGAAATATATTCTTAAAACTGTAGGTCTTTCACATAGGTTAGATCATTATCCAAATGAACTTTCTGGTGGTGAAAAACAAAGAGTCTCAATTGCAAGGGCATTAATCAATGAACCAAAGATTATTCTTGCAGATGAACCAACAGGAAGTCTTGATAAAAAAACTTCTAAAGAAATATTTACTTTGTTAAAAAAACTGCGAAATTCAAAAAGATTAATAATATTTGCAACTCATAATAGATTTTTTGCTAATAAGTCTGATTGCTTATTGGAAATGGTAGATGGTAATATAAAATCTACTAATGTCCGAGTCTAATTTTAAAAATTTTAATCACTTAAAAACTCATACTCAATATTCAATTTGTGAAGGTGCTATTAAAATTGATGATCTAAAAGATAGAACTAAAGAATTAAGAATTAAGGCACTTGGAATATGTGATACATCAAATTTATGTGGAGCAGTAGAGTTTTCTGATAAATTATCTAAGGTTGGAACTCAACCTATCATCGGAACTCAAATTAATTTTAAATTTGAAGATACAATTGGTTTATTACCTTTATTTGCACTTGATGAAAATGGTTATAAAAAAATAATTGAATTATCATCAAAATCTTATTTAGAAAATGATGAACTTTCAGATCCACATGTAGATATTAAAAATTTATTTGAATTAGACACTTCTGGTATTTCAATTTTTTCAGGAACAATATTTGGTTTATTTGGTAAATTATATGATAAAGGTAAATTTTCAGAAATAACAAAGCTATACTCAAACCTTAATAAAATTTTTAAAGATAGGTTCTATTTAGAAATACAAAGACACAATGATCATAATGAAAAGGGTTTTGAAAAATTTAATCTCAATCAATCTAGTAATCTTAAAATACCACTAATTGCTACTAATGAAGTTTTTTATTTAACAAAGGATATGCATGAGGCTCATGATGCTCTTATATGTATTGGTAACAAAACTTATATTAATGAAAAAAATAGAATTAAATATAGTTCAGAACATTATCTAAAAAACGATACTGAAATGACTGAATTGTTTGCTGATATTCCAGAAGCATTACAAAATAATTATAATTTTCCTTTAAGATGTAGTTTCAGACCATTATTTTCAAAACCAATTTTACCAAATATAAGTTCCACCAAGGATGGTAATGCTAGTGATATTATTAAAAAAGATTCTTTAAATGGTTTAAAAGAAAAATTTAACAAATTTTTTAATTTAAAATCGAATGAGATAGAAAATAATAAACAGTTTTTAATTTATAAAGATCGATTGGATCATGAATTAGAAATTATTATCAAAATGGATTATTCTAGTTATTTTTTAATTGTTTCTGATTATATAAAATGGGCAAAAAATAATGATATACCTGTTGGACCAGGACGTGGATCGGGCGCAGGATCACTTGTTGCTTGGTGTTTGTCAATTACAGATGTAGATCCTATTAAATATAATTTGATATTTGAACGTTTTTTAAATCCTGATAGGATTTCTATGCCTGATTTTGATATCGATTTTTGTGAAGAAAAAAGAGATTTAGTTTTTAAATATCTAACTCAGAAATACAAAAATAGTGTTGCTCATATAATTACATTTGGGAAATTAAAGGCAAGAATGGTTATTAGAGATGTAGGAAGAGTATTAGGTCTTGCTTATGGTTTTGTCGATAGTATATCAAAAATGATACCATTTGATCCTTCAAGACCTCAAACTTTATCAGAATGTATTGGAGGTGAACCAAGACTTCAGAAAATGATAAATGAGGACCCTAGAGTTAAAAAACTTACTGATCTTTCATTAAAACTAGAAGGTTTAAATAGAAATGTTGCAACACATGCAGCAGGTGTAGTTATTGCAGATAAAAAATTAACAGAAGTAGTTCCCTTATATAAAGATGCATCAGCAAATTTATTATTACCCTCAACACAATTTGATATGTACTCTGCTGAAAATGCAGGATTAGTAAAATTTGATTTTTTAGGTTTAAAAACTTTAACTGTGATTAATAACACTCAAAAATTAGTAAGAAAAAAGAATAAAGATTTTGATATAGAAAATATTAGCTTTGAAGATGAGAAGGTGTTTGAACTCATGTCCTCTGGTAAAACTGTTGGATTATTTCAAATTGAAAGTGCTGGGATGAGAGATGCACTTACTCATATGAAACCTAATCATATTGAAGATATTATTGCTTTAGTTGCTTTATATCGACCTGGCCCCATGAGCAACATTCCAATTTACAATGATTGTAAACATGGAAGAAAAACACCAGATTATTTACATCCTTTGTTAGAAGATATTTTAAAACCAACCTATGGAGTAATTATTTATCAAGAACAAGTTATGCAAATAGCTCAAAAGTTGTCAGGTTTTACGGCTGGACAAGCAGATTTATTAAGAAGAGCAATGGGTAAAAAGAAAAGAGCAGAACTAGAGAAACAAAAACAGAATTTTATTGCTGGTGCTGTTAACAATGGAATAAGCAAAGATGTTGCGGCCAGTATTTTTTTAAAAATTGAACCATTTGCAGAATATGGCTTCAATAAAAGTCATGCTGCTGCTTATGCAATTATATCTTATCAAACAGCATTTTTAAAAACTTATTACCCTAAAGAATTTATTGCTGCCTCAATGACAATGGATATTTCAAATCAAAACAAATTAGGCGAATTTTATGAAGAACTGAAAAGACTTGATATTGAAATCATTAGACCAGATATAAATGAATGTTATGCCGATTTTAAAACAGAAAATAATAAATTTTATTATGCATTAGGTGGAATTAAAGCTGTTGGATTAGAGGCAATATCAAACATTGTTAAAGAGAGGGAAACAAATGGAAAATTTTTATCAATTAACGATTTTATTAAAAGAGTAAATCCTAAAGATATTAATAAGTTACAGCTAGAAGGATTGGTTAAATCAGGAGCCTTTGATAAATTAAACAATAATAGACAATCTATATTTAATTCAATACCAAATATTATTACTAAATCTAAAAATGATTTTGATAATAAAGTAGCTAACCAAATTAATTTATTTGGTGATACAGATGAAAATGATCCAGATATAATTAATTATATTAAAGATTGGGAGTTTGAAGAAAGGCTGTCAAAAGAATTTGAAGCTGTTGGTTTTTTTATATCAGATCACCCCCTTAATCAATTTAAAGAAATTTTTACAGATTACAAAATTATTGATTATCAAAAATTTTATTCTGACAATGAAATTAAAGAAAATAATATTGCAGCTACATTACTAAAAGTAATAGAAAGAAAAACTGCCAAGGGCAATTCTTATGCAGTATTGAGATTAACTGATTTAAGTAATGTTTTTGAGTTATTTATTTTTTCTGATGTTCTAGAGTTAAATAGAAATATTTTAAATGAGGGCTCATCATTAATATTGACTTTAACAAAAACTATTTCTTCAGATGAAGACAAAACAAAAAGAATTAACGTGCGTAAAATAGCATCATTAAAAGATTTGTTTAATGGCTCTATTAAAGAAATCACCTTAAACCTCACTTCAAAAGATCAACTTAAAGAAGTACAGAATTTCCTTCAGCAGAAGGGTGAAACATTAGTTCATATTAATTTTTCAAATGATACAGAAACGCATAAATTTAAGCTCAAATCACCGAGAAATATTGATCGAAAATCTATAAATATTTTAAGAAATAAGGAAATAAGCTTAAATATAGATTAAATTATCCTTGTTATATTTAAAAATTGTTAGTAAATAGCTGAATAAATTAACAAATACGCACACAGTTTTTGGTTTTATACCTCCTGTCCTTTAATGGTAATTACTGTGGTGGCTTAACAGGGAATAAATATGAAAATACCTAACGTTACAATCCAACAATTATTAGAAGCAGGTGTTCATTTAGGACACAAAACATTGAGATGGAATCCAAAAATGAAGAAGTATATTTTTGGGAAAAGAGATTCAATACACATTATTGATCTAACTCAAACTTTAGAATTAACAAAGATTGCACTTCAAAAGATATATGAAACGATTTCAAATAATGGAAAGATACTTTTTGTTTCAACAAAAAAACAAGCTTCAGAAGCAATAGCAGATGTTGCAAAAGAAACAGATCAATATTTTGTAAATTATAGATGGTTAGGTGGAATGCTAACTAATTGGGGAACAATCTCGGGCTCAATAAAAAAAATGAAAAAATATGAAGCCGATCTAGTTGCTGAAAATAGAGGTTTTACTAAAAAAGAACTTTTAAAGATGAGTGTAAAAAAAGATAAATTACAAAGATCTTTGGGAGGTATTTCAGATATGAAAAAAACCCCTGATTTAGTTTTTATTATTGACACTAATTATGAGTCACTAGCAATTCAAGAGTCTGTAAAATTAGGAATACCAATTATTGCAATTTTAGACAGCAATTCTAATCCAGATGGAATTGATTTTCCAATACCAGGAAATGACGATGCTAGAAGAGCAATTGATCTTTATTGTAACTTAATCAAAGAAACAATAAATTCTGCAAAAAAATCAACACCTAAAGAAAATAAAAAAATAGAAAATAAAAATGAGATAAAATCTGACAAAACTATCCAAGAACTTGATAGAGAAAAGTTGGACAATAAGTTTTCTAAAGAAAAAAAAGAGGTTTTAAATTAATGAGTGATATTGAGAAAGTGAAAAAATTAAGAGAAGCAACAGGTGCAGGTTTTAAGGATTGTAATCAAGCTATTAAAGAATCAAATGGAGATTTAGATAAAGCAGTTGAAATTTTAAGAATAAAAGGAATATCAAAAGCTTCAAAAAAAATGTCTAGAGATGCTAAAGAAGGTGTTGTCGCTGTAAGTGGAGATGATAAGAAAATTTCATTGATAGAAGTTAATTGTGAAACAGATTTTGTTGCAAAAAATGATGATTTTATAAGCTTTGTTAAAGAATTAAGCATTTTAAATAATAATGTTAACTCAAACACAGAAGATTTAAAAAAATCAAATATGTCTAATGGTCAAACTGTAGATGACAATCTTGTGGCTTTAATTGCTAAAATTGGGGAAAAAATTACTATTGGTAAAACAAAAACAATTGCTAATGAGGGAACAGTTAATTCAAAATATTTACACACTGTTGTTAAAGATAATTTAGCAAAATTAGCTGTTGCAGTTTCATTAGAGACTAAAGAGAACTCAGATGCTGTTAAGACCTTTGGCAAACAACTCTCAATGCACATAGCTGCATCAAATCCTTTAGCTTTAGATCAAAACTCAATTGATCAATCTGTTATTGATAAAGAACAAGAATTAGTGGCTGAAGAGTTAAAAAACTCTGGTAAACCTGAGGAAATAACAAAAAAAATAAGTTTAGGTAAAATGAATAAATTCAAAGAAGAAAATGCTCTATTAACACAAGCGTGGGTTATGGAACCAAAAAAAAAAGTTCAAGATATTTTAAAAGAACTCTCTATTTCTGATTTAAAGATTAAAGAATTTGTAAGATTTAAAGTAGGTGAATAAATGTTTGATGATAAATCATACAGTCTTAAAATGGATAAAACTATTGAGGTTTTTACAAAAGAACTATCATCTTTAAGAACAGGCAGGGCAAATGCTGCAATGTTAGATTTAGTAAAAGTTGACGTTTATGGGCAACAAATGCCAATTAATCAAGTCGGCAGCATCACCACACCAGAATCAAGAATGATAAATATTCAGGTATGGGATCAAAACAATGTATCTTTAGTAGACGCAGCAATAAAAAAGTCTGAACTTGGATTAAATCCTCAGATTGATGGTCAGCTTATAAGATTACCAATTCCGGAGCTTAATGAAGAGAGAAGAATGGAAATTAAAAAAATGATTAATACAATGGGTGAAAAATGTAAAGTTTCAATAAGAAACATAAGAAGAGATGCTAACGAAGAGTTAAAAAAACTTCTTAAATCAAAAGAGATTAGTGAAGATGAAGAAAAATCTTTTGAAAAAAAAGTCCAAACAATTACTGATAAACATATTTCTATTGTAGATGAAAAAGTTTTGTCTAAAGAAAAAGAAATAATGACAATATGAACCCACTAACTCATGTAGCCATTATAATGGATGGTAATGGTAGATGGGGCTTAAAGTATAAAAATTCAAGAAATGCAGGTCACAAAGCTGGATTAATTACTGTAGAAAAAATTATAAAAGAGTCAATTAAAAATAAAATACAATTTCTCACATTGTATGCATTTTCAACAGAAAATTGGAAAAGACCAAAAAAAGAAGTAAAGTTTTTATTTAGTTTATTAGAAAATTTCCTTAAAGATAAAATTGATGATCTTAATAAACAAAAAATTAAATTAAAAATAATTGGTAAAAAGAATTTTTCATTAAATTTAAATAAACTTTTAATAATATCTGAAAAAAAAACATCTAAAAATAAAAGACTACAAATTAATTTGGCTTTAAATTACGGTTCTAAAGCAGAATTAATTAATGCATTTAAAGAATTAAAAAAAAATAAAGAAACAATTAACGAAAAAAATATAAGAAAATATTTACAAACAAAAAATATACCTGATCCAGATATATTGATTAGGACAGGTAATACCAAAAGATTAAGTAACTTTTTATTATGGCAGGCAGCTTATTCAGAGATTTTTTTTGAAAAAAAATTATGGCCTGATTTTAATGAAAAAAACTATAATAAAATAATTAAAAATTATAAGAATATTAAAAGAAATTTTGGAAATATTTAATGAATAAAGAACTTCAAAAAAGAATATTAAGTTCGCTTATACTTATTCCAATAGCTCTTTTTTTTATAATTAAAGGTTCTACTTTTTTTATTTTATTTTTACTTATACTTTTTTTAATCTCCTCTTCAGAATGGTTAAATATGACCAAAAAATTAGAGCTTAAATTATTAGGAATATTTTTTTTAATATTTTCTTTTTACTCAACATTTTACATTAGAGAAGCTGGTTTAATGTCTTTTTTATTAGTTATGATAATTTGTATTACAACTGATTTAGGGGGTTATATTTTTGGAAAATTATTTAAGGGTCCAAAATTAATTAAAATTAGTCCTAACAAAACTTATTCAGGAATGTTGGGTAGTTTTTTATTATCAATTGTTGCATCATACTTATTTGCAACCATGTATGATCTAATATCAACTTTCAATAATATTTATATAGGAAATTTTGAATTTATCATTTTGATCTTTATAATTTCTAGTATAAGCCAGATTGGAGATTTAATAATTTCTTATTTTAAAAGAATTTCCAAAATTAAAAACACTGGAAAAATTTTCCCTGGTCACGGTGGTATGTTAGATAGAATTGATGGAATGATTTTTGTCTTTCCTAGTTTATATTTACTGGATAAATTTTAAATGAAAAAAAAGATTGCAATTTTAGGTTCAACCGGTTCAATCGGTGAAAATACTTTAAGGATTATTAAAAAAGATAGAAAAAATTTTAAGATTAATTTACTTACAACAAATAAAAATATTAATAAAATTCTTAAACAAGCAAAGGAATTTAAAGTTAAAAATATTATAATTTCAGATCTGAATGCTTATAGAAAAGCTAAAATTCGATTTAAAAGATCAAGCATTAATATTTACAATAATTTTGATTATTTGAATAAAATCATAAAAACCAAAAATGATTTAGTAATGAGTGCAATCACAGGTTTAAATGGTCTAACTCCAACATTAAAATCAATCAAATATACAAAAAAAATTTTAATTGCTAACAAAGAATCAATAATTTGTGGATGGAATTTAATCAAAAAAGAATTAAAAAAAAATAAAACAAATTTTGTACCAGTAGATTCTGAACATTTTTCAATTTGGACACTTTTACAAAATTACAACCCAGATAATATTGAAAAAATTTATATCACAGCATCTGGAGGTCCATTTTTAAAATTACCTAAAAAACAATTTTCTAAAATTTCAGTTAAAAAAGCTCTCACTCATCCTAACTGGAAAATGGGAAAAAAAATAACTATAGACTCAGCAACATTAATGAATAAAGTTTTTGAGGTTATTGAAGCAAAAAATATTTTTGATTTAGAATATAATAAAATTTCTATTTTAACACATCCTAAGTCTTATTTACATGCAATTACTAAATTTAAGAATGGTTTAACAAAATTACTTTTGCATGATTCTGATATGAAAATACCAATTTATAATTCTATTTATTCTTCAAACCCAAAGCCATTAAAAACACATACTTTAGATTTAAAAATTTTGAATAATTTAGAACTTAGAGAAGTTGATACAAAAAAATTTCCTTTAGTTAAATTACTAAATAAACTTCCTAATGAGTCATCATTATTTGAAACAATCTTGATAACTATAAATGATTATCTAGTTTTTAAATTTTTAGAAAAGAAAATTAACTTTCAAGAGTTAATCAAATTAATCAACAGAATTTCAAATTTTAAAGAATTCCAAAAATTTAAGAAAATTAAGCCTCAAAATATAGGCGATATCTACGAACTTAGAGATTATGTAAGTTTAAAATTAGATAGTTTAGGTATATAAATCAATACTTTATGGTTAAAATATTATTTAAATCGTTAATGTTGTATTTTTGTCTTACAACAATTTTATTATCACAAATAATTAATCAAATTGAAGTAATTGGTAATAAACGTATTTCAAAGGACTCCGTAATTGTTTTTAGTGGATTAAATATTGGTGAACAATACAGTGAAAGTTTAATTAATAACTCACTAAAAAAACTATATGAAACTAATTTTTTTGAAGACATTGATATAAGTTTTATGAATAATAAACTTTCTATTAATTTAATAGAAAATCCTATAATAGAAAAATTAGAGATAACAGGTGTTAAGAAGAAAAGTTTTTTAGAACTTATTCAAAAAAATATATATTTAAAAGAAAGAGTTTCTTTTAACGAATTTTATTTAAACAAAGATGTTAATTTAATTCAAAATATATTAAAGACAAATGGATATTATTTTTCGAAAATAAAAACTAGATTAAAAAGAAATGATGAGCTTAATTCCATAAAATTAAATATAGATATTAATTTAGGTGAAAAAGCTAAAATTAAAAATATTTCATTCATAGGAAATAAAGTATTCAAAGATAAAAAGTTATTAGAAATAATAGCATCAGAGGAACATAAATTTTGGAAGTTTATTTCTAAAAAAGTTTATTTAAATGAAAGCATAATTAATTTAGATAAAAGATTATTAAAAAATTATTATAAAAATAGAGGTTTCTATAATATTGAAATAGTAGACAATTTTGTCGAACTAAATAAGGAAAATTCATCCTTCAATCTCACATATAATATAAATGCAGGTAATAAGTTTCTAATTAAAAATTTATCATTAACACTACCTGAAGATTATGTAAAAGATGATTTTGATAAAATTAATAAAATTTTTGAAAAAAATATAAATGAAAATTATTCACTTAGAATTATAAATGATATTTTAGATGAAATTGAGAGTATTGCATCAAATAGACTGTATGATTTTATTGATGCCAAAGTTGAGGAAGAAATTATTGATGGAAATAAATTAAATTTAAATTTTATCGTTTCTGATTCAAATAAATATTATGTTGAAAGAATAAATATTCTTGGAAATTATTCTACTATTGAAGAAGTTATAAGAAATAAGTTAATTGTTGATGAGGGAGATCCACTTAATAATCTTTTATTTAATAAATCAATTAATGAAATTCGATCATTAAGAATTTTTAAATCTGTTAATTCAAATATTAAAGAAGGCTCTGATGACAATCTAAAAATCTTAGATATAATTGTAGAAGAACAACCAACAGGTGAAATTTCATTAGCCGCTGGCGTGGGTACTAACGGAGTTACTACTGGAGGTGGTATAAATGAGAGAAACTTTTTGGGAAAAGGTATAAATCTAGATGCTAATCTTGAACTTTCTGAAGAGGTAATAAAAGGTCAAATCCAATATTCAAGACCAAATTTTGCATATACCGACAATACTCTTTTTACTTCATTAAGATCATTAAATAACGATTTTTTAACTTTATATGGCTATAAAAGTAAAGAGATAGGCTTTAGTCTTGGAACAAGGTTTGAACAATATGAAAATCTTTTTTTTAGTCCTGAGTTAGACTTCTTAATTGAGGACTTAGAGACCAATAATACTGCATCTGCTAATTTAAAAAAACAAGAGGGTAAATATACAGATTTTTATTTTAATTATGGATTAGATTATGATTTAAGAGACTCTTCATTTAATACAAAAAATGGTTCTATTTCAAATTTTTACCAGCAATTGCCAGTAGTTTCTGAAAATAATGAAATTTCCAACACATTTACCCATACAAAATATAAAGAACTAAATAAATCATCCGAAATGGTCGGTAAAGCTAGTTTATATTTAAAAGCAATCAACACTATAGATGGATCAGATGTAAGAATTTCAAAAAGAGCTAATGTTCCTTATACTAGGCTTAGAGGATTTGAAAAAGGCAAAGTAGGACCCGTCGATGGATCAGATTATATTGGAGGAAATTATATATCCACTCTAAACCTTTCTACAAATATACCAGGTATTTTATCAGCTATAGAAATTTTAGATTTCAATTATTTTATTGATATAGCTAATGTTTGGGGCGTTGATTACAATAGTTCTTTAGATAAGTCTCAAATAAGAAGTTCAACTGGCATTGGTTTAAATGTATTAACACCCGTAGGCCCATTAAGTTTTTCTTTAACACAACCAATAACTAAAGCCTCATCAGATAAAACTGAGTCTTTTAGATTTAATTTAGGCACAACTTTTTAATGAGAACTTTATTTTATATAATTACATTTTTTTTATTAACTAATTTAAATAATTTTATATTTGCAGAAGAAAAAATTGTTTATTTAAATGTAAATTATGTTTTTAGTAATTCTATATCTGGTAAAGAAGCAAATAAATCTTTCGAAAATAAGATAAAAACTTTAGAAAATGATGTTAAAGAATTTTCAAAAAATATTGATAGTGAAAAACAAAAATTGGTTAAACAAAAAAATATTTTATCAGAGTCTGAATTTAATAAAAAATTTAATGATATTGATAACAAGATTAAAGAATTTAATAAAAAGATAAAAATTAAAAATGATGAAATCATAGATTTAAGAAAGAAAGTAAGATCAAATTTTACAAAAGAATTAAAAAAAATTTTAAGTGAATATTCTACGAAAAATTCAATAAATTTAATTTTAAAACAAGAAGATATTTTAGTTGGAACAAAAGCTTTAGATATATCAAATGATATTTTAAAAATTGTAGACTCAAATAAGATCAAACTAACAGAATAATCTATGAAATTAAGTAAATCTGAAATTAATCAATTACTACCTCATCGTGAACCAATGTTGCTGATAGACGAACTCAAAGATATAGTTAAACTTAAATCTGCAACAGCTATAATGAATGTCAAAAAAAATGCATTTTATGTAAATGGTCATTTTCCTGATAATCCTGTTATGCCAGGAGTTTTAATTGTAGAAGCTTTTGGTCAAGCAGCCGCAGCATTAACCGCTCATGGAGTTGATAAAAAAGAATATGAAAATAAACTAGTTTTTCTTATGAGTGTTGAAAAGGCAAGATTTAGAAGCCCAGTTATCCCCGACTGTACATTAGAATTAAAGATTGAAGCAGTCCGTTCTCACGGTCGTGTCTGGAAATATAAAGGAGATGCTTTTGTGGAGGGAAAAAGAATGGCAGATGCACAATGGTCAGCAACTATTGTTGATAAAAAATAATTCGAAATATTAGTTGATAATTATAATATCAAAATTTTGATATTAAGTTATTGTGATTAATCCTTTTTTTAAAAATACTGGACCATTTAATATAGAAAAATTACTTTCTAAAATTAGTATTCAAAATACTGATAATTATAAAAATGATAAAATTTTTGATATTAAAGACTTAACCACAGCAACAAAGAAAGATTTAACGTTTTTCCATTCAAAAAAGTATTCTTTGCTAGCATCAAAAACGAAGGCATCTTATTGTGTAACATTAGAAAATCTTTCTCATTTATTACCAAAGACTTGTAAGAAAATTATTGTAAGTAATGTTTTATTAACTATCGCAAGTATTACTAAAGAATTCTATCCTAATTCAACTGTTGATGATTTTGACGACACTATAAAAGAAATATCCAAAAGTTCATTTAAGAAAAAAGTTAAATACGGAAAAAATGTATTAGTTGGAAAAAATGTCAAAATAGGAAAAAATTGTTTAATTGGACATAATACAATAATTGAAAAAAATGTAATTATTGGTTCAAATTGTTCAATTGGTTCTAATGTGATTATAAGAAATACTATTATCAATGATAATGTAAGTATTTTAGATGGCTGTGTAATTGGCAAAAAAGGTTTTGGTTTTTTTCCAAATAAAATCAAAAATATAAGATACCCACATATAGGAATAGTAATTATTAATGATAATTGTGAAATAGGCTGTGGCTCAACTATAGATAGAGGCTCTTTATCAAACACAATTATTGGAAAAAATACTTTTTTAGATAATCAAGTTCATATAGCCCACAATAATAAAATTGGTGATAACTGCATAATAGCTGGTCAAGTGGGTTTTGCTGGAAGTTCAATTCTAGGAAGTAATGTAATGATAGGTGGTCAGGCTGGTATTTCAGGTCATTTAAAAATTGGAAATAATGTTCACATCGGAGGAGGAAGTGGTGTCATTAAGGATATATCTGACGACACTAAAGTAATGGGATATCCAGCAAAAAATTTAAGAGAATTTATAAAAGAAAACAGATGATACATCCAACAGCAAATATAGATTCTAGAGCCAAAATAAATGAAAATGTTCAAGTTGGACCTTATTGTGTAATAGGCCCTAACGTTGAAATTGGAGAAAATACTATCATCCAATCACATGTAAGCATCTTAGCAAATACTAAAATTGGGAAAGGAAATAAGATTTATCCTTTTGTATCGATAAATGATCCTCAAGACCTAAAATATAATGGAGAACCTACAAATTTGATTATAGGAGATAATAATAAAATCAGAGAATATGTAACCATAAATCCAGGTACAGTTGGTGGTGGTGGTAAAACAGTTATTGGCAATAATTGTTTATTTATGATTTCATCTCATATCGCTCATGATTGTCAGGTTGGAAACAATGTAATAATTGCAAATAATGTTCCTTTAGGTGGTCATGCAATTATTGAAGATAATGTTGTTATAGGAGGTAATTCGGCAGTCCAACAATTCACAAGAATTGGTAAGATGGCAATGATTGGTGGGATGACAGGTGTGCTACACGATGTAATTCCTTATGGATTGTCAACAGGAAATAGAAATTCATTACAAGGATTAAACTTAATAGGATTAAGAAGAGCTAAGTTTGAAAATAAAGATATTCTTGGATTGAGTGAGGCCTACAAAGAAATATTTGCAACCAAAAATCTTACAGACAATATAGGTAAATTAAATGGCTCATTTAAAGACAATCCATTAGTTAAGAATGTAATTGACTTTATAACAAAAGATAAAAAAAGATCTATTTGCACACCATTTTCGTAAAATGATAGGATTAATTTTTGGTGACACTGATTTTCCAAAGGAAACTCTTAAAACTATCAAAAAAAGAAAAATAAAATATTTGATAATTGATTTGTCAAAATCAAAGAAATTTAAAAAAGATAGAAAATCCTATTCAGTTTCCATAGGTCAATTTGGTAAAATTATTCATATTCTAAAAGAAAATAACTGTAAAAAAGTCTTATTTGCTGGAAAAGTAAATAAACCTAACTTTTCTAAATTAAAATTAGATTTTAAGGGTATTTATTATATTCCTAGAATAATCAAAGCATCTAAACTTGGGGATGCAGCTATACTAAAAGAGATCATTAAGATATTAGCTCAAAACAATATCAAAACAGAAAATTCACTTAAATTTAATCCTGAACTTTCATTAAAAAAAGGCAATTATTCAAAATTTAAACCAAACAAACAAGACCAATTAGATATTAAAAAAGCAATTAAAACTTTAAATAGTTTAAGAGAATATAATTTTAGCCAAGGAGCTGTAGTTAGAAATAATAAAGTAGTTTCTATAGAAGGAAAAGGTGGAACTAAAAAAATGCTTGAGAAAAGCAGAAACAAAAAATTTAGAAATCTTGGTGTTCTAGTTAAATTTCCTAAAAAAAAACAAGATCTGAGAATTGATCTACCTACTATTGGAATAAAAACTTTAAAACAAAGTAAAAAAGCTGGATTGAAAGGAATTGTAATAAAAAACAAACAACATGTATTTTTAGATAAAAGTAAATGCATAAAATTTGCAAACAAAAACAAGATGTTTATCTCAGTAAAATGAAAAAAATTTTTATATTAACTGGTGAACCTTCTGGAGACAAACTTGCTTCTACAGTCATATCTAAACTCCAAAAAAAAAATCGTAATATTGAATATTCTTGTGTTGGAGGAGCACATTTAAATTCATTAGGGATAAAATCTATTTTTAACCTCAAAGACATTACCTACATTGGTTTCACAAGTGTTTTATTAAATATTTTCAAAATAAAGAATAAAATAAACAAAACTGTAGAAGAGATAATAAAATTTAATCCAGATATTTTGTTTAGTGTAGATAGCCCTGATTTTACATTAAGAGTTGCTGAAAAAGTTAAAAGATTAAATAATGAGATCAAGACTGTTCATTATGTGGCTCCACAAGTATGGGTATGGCGAGAGGGTAGAATAAAAAAGTTTAAAAAGTTTTTAGATCATATTTTATTATTATTTGATTTTGAAAAAAAATATTTTGATAAAGAGAATATACCAAATACTTTTGTGGGCCATCCATTATTAGAACAAGAATCAAAAGATAAAATAGATCTTTCTAGTATCATATCAAATGAAAAAAAAATCATTTCTCTTTTTTCTGGAAGTAGATCAACTGAAGTAAATTTACTTTTACCCATATTAATTAATTTTATAAATATGATGAATACGAAATTTGATAATTTTACTTTTGTATTTCATGCAACCGATGAGAATAAAAATTTGATTAATGAAAAAATTAATAATGTAAATCTAAATAATGTTGAAGTTATTTCTGATGAAAATATAAAAAAACAGATACTAAATAAATCAATTTTTGCAGTTTCTAAATCTGGAACAGTTTCTCTTGAAATCTGTAATGCTAAAGTTCCTTCCATAATCATCTATAAAATGAATTTTTTAAATTTTTTAATTGTTAAAATGCTTGTAAAAATAAAGTTTGCTAACATCATTAATATAATTAATAACAAAGAAATAATTCCAGAATTAATACAAAAAGAGTGTAATGCTAAAGAGATTTATAAATCTGTTGTTTATTTTTTAAAAAATCCAGAATTAATGAAAAAACAAATTAATGATTGTGAGGAAACTTTAACTAAAATCAGATCAAAAAGCTCATCTTCTGATGAAGCTTCATCAGTATTAACTAAGTTTCTTATTAGTTAATCTTTTTGTTACTTCTTCTTTTCCGAGAGAAATAATTATATCATATATTCCAGGTCCAAATTTAGAACCTGTTAAAGCTATTCTCAAAGGCTGGCCAACCCCTTTAAAATTAGTATCGTTTGATTTAATCAATTCGTTTACTATTGGCTCTAATGTTTCCTTGCTCAATTTATCAACGCTATTAAATTTAGTATTGAAATCAGAAATGACTTTTTTGGCCTTATTATCAATTAACTTAAAATCATCCTGGTTAAAATTAACATCGTCTACCATAATATATTGACCATTATTAAATATATCTTCTAGGGTTTTAGCTTTATTTTTTAGGAAAGTTAGAGACTTCTTAATCTTATCTTTTTTATCTGATTTAATTTCACTTTTATATAATTTGCTGTAATCGGTTAGTTGATTAAATAAATCACCCTCATCAATATTTTTAATATAGTGCTCATTCATTGATAAAATTCTACTCATATCTAGTTTTGAAGGAGATTTACCAATTCCTTCGAGATTAAAATGTGTAATACTTTCATCTAATGTAAATATTTCTTTATCTTTATAAGACCAACCTAATCTAAGAAGGTAATTTCTCAATGCATCTGGCATAATACCAATTTTAGAATAATCATCTAACGTTGAGGCTTTATCTCGCTTTGATAGTTTTTTACCTTCAATCGTGTGGATCAAAGGTATATGAGCAAAAGAGGGTAATTCCCATTTCATTGCTTGATAAATTTGAATTTGTTTAAAAGTATTGATCTTATGATCATCGCCTCTAATTATGTGTGTCATATTCATTTGATGATCATCAACTGATGCTGATAAATTGTAAGTTGGAGTTCCATCATTTCTTAATATAATAAAATCTTCAATAGTATTATTGTCAATTTCAACATCACCTTGAACTAAATCTTTTAATAAAGATGTTCCATCAATTTTACTTTTAAATCTTATAACTGGTTTAATATCTTTTGGAGCATCAGCTTCTTTCTTATCTCTCCATTTCCTGTCATAAATATAAGGAGTTTTTTTTTGTCTTGCCCGTTTCTTTTGTTCCTCTATTTCTTCGCTCGAACAATAACATTTATACGCAAAACCATTTTTAAGTAAGTCATTTGCAACCTTGATATGATCTTCAACTTTTTTTGATTGTATATACTCTTCTCCGTCATAATTAATACCAATCCATTTAAGAGATTTAACTATTTGATTTTTATATTCGTCTTTTGATCTTTCTTTATCAGTATCTTCAACTCTTAAATAAAAATCACCTTTTTGGTTTTTAGAATACAACCAATTAAATAAAGCTGTTCTCACACCACCTATATGCAAGGGCCCCGTAGGCGATGGAGCAAATCTAGTTGCTACTTTCTTCATTAAAATTGTTTAGACTATTTTTTTAAAAGTTTCTATATAAAGATACTAAAACACCCTGAACTTTTACTCTATCTGGGCCAAAAATTTTGGTTTCATAGTTTTTATTTGCACTTTCAAGTGCTACAACTTTACCTTTTTTACGAATTCTTTTTAGCATAGCTTCATGCTCATCTATTAAAGCGACTACTATTTTACCATTATCTGCTGTATCAGTTCTTTTGATAATTACTGTATCACCCTCGTTTATACCAGCCTCAATCATTGAATCTCCTTGTACTTTTAAACCAAAATAATCACCATTTTTTTCTAAATTGCTTGGCAAAGGTATTCTAGATACTTCATTTTGAATTGCTTCAACTGGCGTGCCGGCAGCAATTTTTCCTAGAACAGGAACTTCCATTTCATCAGAACCAATTTTAACTTCATCTAAACCACCTTTAATAACACTTGGTGAAAAACTGTTATAAATATCATTTGCAGAAGCAGTTTCTGGCAATTTAATAACTTCCAATGCTCTTGCTTTATGGGCTAATCTTTTAATAAATCCTCTTTCTTCTAAAGCACTTATCAATCTATGAATTCCAGATTTAGATTTAAGATTAAGAGATTGCTTCATTTCTTCATAAGAAGGAGATACACCCGAACTTCTCAACTTTTTGTTGATAAATAAAAGTAGGTTTTTTTGTTTTTTAGTTAGCATAAGAACAAATATCGTACAAAATCTGTTCTATAAAAGTTCTTCTAATTTAACAATAGATAAAAAACCAATAAAATAGAGGTTAATTTGATTATAAAACTGAAAATATAGAATTTTTATCCAAATTTTTTAAAAGTGATTCACCGATTAAAAAAGTTTTTATTTTTGTTTTATCTCTTAAAGTTAGAAGTTCTTCTTTTGTTTTAATTCCGCTTTCAGAAATCAATGGACCACTGTGATTAATCAATACATCATGGATATCATAAGTTGTATTTATATTTGTTTCTAGAGTTTTGAGATTTCTATTATTAATTCCTATTAAAGCCTCTTTAAAGTTGAGAGCTTTTTCAGCTTCTTTTACTGTATGAACTTCAACTATAACTGACATATTAAATTTTAAAGCTTCCTCATATAATTCATTAGCAAGTTCATCCGAAACACCTGCAAGAATAATTAAAATTGCATCAGCACCATAACTTTTAGCTAAAGGTATTTGAAACTTATCTATAAAAAAATCCTTACATAATATGGGTAATTTCATTTTGTCTTTTATTTTGCTAACATGAATAAGGTTTCCTAAAAAAAAATCTTCTTCAGTTAATACAGAAAGACATGTTACTTTATTATTATTATAAACTTTAGCAATTTCTACAGGATTATAATTATCAATTATTATACCCGCTGATGGACTTGCTTTTTTAATTTCAGCAATTATTGATATTTTATTATTATTTAGATTATCTTCAATTTTTTTTTTAAAATTAATATAAGTTTGATTCTTATTAATTAATTCATCTAAAGATTTTAAATCTATAGATTTTTTTAAAATATCAACTTTTTCTATTTTTTTTTTGATTATTTTTTCAAGTATATTTTCAGGCATTTTGAATTTTTTCCAAATGTTGAAAAGTTTTACCTGATAAAACATGTTCTCTGGTTTGATTATATGCCTCAGAAAATTCAGAACATTTTTCTCCAACAATTAAACCAGCAGCAGCATTTAAACACACAGCTTTAGAGAAATCGTTATCTTCACCTTTAAATATATTGATCATTTTTTCTGCATTAAATTTAGCATCATTTCCAATTAAATTTTCAAATTTTTCTGCATTAATATTTAAAGATTTAGGATCAATACTAATTTCAGATATTTGACCATCTCTTAATTGCATTATATTTGTTTTTGCATATGGTGATATTTCATCTAAGCCATCTTCACTATTAACTATCCATGCAAATTTAATATCTAAATTTTTAAGACTCTCTGCAAAAATTTTTAATAATTTTTTATCAAAAACGCCAATTACCTGTCTAGTTACCAATGCTGGATTACTTAATGGACCAATCATATTGAAGATAGTTCTTTTTCCAATTTTTTTTCTAACAGGTCCAACAAATCTCATTGCGCTATGATAATTAGGAGCAAACATAAAACCAAAGTTTTTATTTTTGATTTCATTTTCAATGTCCTTTGGTTCTAAATCAATTTTAATTTTAAGAGCTTCTAAAACATCACCAGATCCACATTTTGAAGAAACAGCCTTGTTTCCATGTTTAGCAACCTTTACACCCATACTAGCTAAGAGTAACGCTGATGCCGTTGATATATTGAGTGTATTCATGCCATCACCACCTGTTCCACATGTATCTATACAATCACTCACATTTACTCTCTTAGATTTATCCCTTAAAACGTAAACACCTCCTGCAATTTCGTCTGAAACTTCTCCTTTTTCAGATAAGAAAGTTAAGAAGCTATAGATTTGGTCTTCATTAGCTTTACCAGTCATTAGTATTTCAAAAGCTGATTTACTTTCTTCAAAAGATAAATTTTCCTTCTTTTTTAATTTTTCTAAAATCTGTTCCATAAATTTAATAATTAATAAAGTTTCTTAATATTTTTATCCCTAACTTAGTTTTAATACTTTCAGGATGGAATTGTACACCATGAATACTGAATTTTTTATGTTGCACACCCATTATTATTCCATCATCACTTTCAGCTGTAATTTCCAGATCTTTAGACAAAGATTTTTTATCAATTATTAAACTATGATATCTAGTAGCTTCAAAGGTTTTTGGAAGTTTTTTCAGAATACCAATTTTTTTAGATTTAATTATACTTGTTTTACCGTGCATTAATTTTTTTGCTTGAACAATTTTTGAGCCGAAAACCTGTCCAATAATTTGATGTCCTAGACATACTCCTAAAAAAGGAAATTCTTGGTACAAAGTTTTTAAAATATTAATACAATTTCCAGATTGATTTGGATTTCCTGGTCCTGGAGAAATTACAATTTTGTCATATTTTTTTTTAATAATTTCTTTTGAACTAATTTTATCATTTCTAATAACATCAACTTTAACTTTTAATGACGATATATAGTGATATAAATTATAAGTAAAACTATCGTAATTATCTATTAATAATATTTTCATTATCTTAAAGCATTAATTAAAGCTTTAGCTTTATTAACAGTTTCTTCATATTCATTTTTAGGTTTGCTATCAGCAACAATGCCAGCCCCAGCTTGAACATAAAACTTTTTATTTTTAGCTACCGCTGTTCTTAAAGCTATGCATGTGTCAAATTCACCATTGGCTGAAAAATATCCAATTCCTCCAGCATAAACTTTTCTCTTTGATTTTTCTAGCTCATCAATAATTTCCATTGCTCTAATTTTGGGAGCACCAGAAACTGTCCCTGCAGGAAATCCTGCTAGCAAAGATTTAAATTTTGAAAATTTCTTATTATATTTTCCTACTACGTTGGAAACTATATGCATAACATGTGAATATCTTTCAATAATAAAGCTTTCAGTGACTTTAACAGTATTAATCATTGATACTTTTCCTGCATCATTTCTCCCTAAATCTAGAAGCATCAAATGCTCAGATAGTTCTTTTTTGTCATTAAGAAGATCCTTTTCATAAAAACGATCTTCTTTTAATGTTTTTCCTCGTGGTCTTGTTCCAGCAATAGGTCTTACAGTAATTTGGTTGTCTCTTAATCTTACCAATATTTCTGGACTAGCACCTATAATTTGAAAGTCATTGAAGTTAAAAAAAAACATAAAAGGAGAGGGATTTGTTACTCTAAGTTTTTTATAAATATCTATTGGTTTTTTTGTTAATTTAGCTTCGAATCTTTGACTTAAAACTACTTGAAAAATATCACCTAATTTTATGTATTTTTTAGCTTTATTAACCATAGCTAAAAATCTTTTTTTGGAAGTGTTTGATTTAACCTTAATATCTCTAGTTTTTTGATTTGGCTTAATTTTAATATCTTTAATTGATGATTGTATTATCAATTTAAATAAATCGGTTTTAATATTGTTAAATTTTTTTTGATAATTTTTAATCTTTTCATCTTGAAAAATATTACATATAAAAAACATTTCCTTTTTTAGATTGTCGTGAATAACAACTGTCCTAGGACGCAAAAGTCTTACATCTGGTAAATTAAGATCATTTTTACACTTATTAGGGATTTTTTCGATATAACGAATAGAGTCATAAGAAAAGTATCCAGAAATCAGAGAACAAATCTTAGGTAAATTTTTTGGGGTTTCAAACTTAAAGTTTTCAATTATTTTTTCAATTAATTGATCTGGTTTATCTTTTAAAGTTATTTTTTTATTATTTTGAATTAAGTATGAAGTATTGTTATTAAATTCCCAAATTTTATCAGGGTTTTTACCGAATATAGTATATCTCCCTTTAATTTTGCCTTTTTCTACAGACTCAAAAATAAAACTATTTTTTTCTTTTAAAAAATTATTAATTAAATTAAAGACCTCATCATCGTCCTTCACCTTTTTTGAAGTATAAATTATTTGATTTTTTTTGCTTCTGTGCCGAAACCTAAAATCTTTATAGCTTCGATTAATTATCATTTAAAATAATTTTCAACGTTACTTATAGCAGCCTTATTTATATTAACGTTATATTTGTCATTCAGAAAAAAATCATAAGATTTTAAAATAGTATTTCTTATTCTAGTATTTTCTTTGTCTATAAATGATTTATAATTTTTAGAGTTTTTATCTACGTTAATATTATTATAATTTTTTACTTTAGCTAAATAAATTTGATCTTTTTCATCATTAATCAAAGTAAAAGAATTAGCTGGCAGAGAATAAAGCATTTGTACTGAATTAATATTAAACTTTTTATTATCTTTAATTGAATTAAGAGTTAATGATTGAATTTTATCACCTCCTAATTCTAAAAAACTATTTTCATTAAATTTTTTTCCATTAATTTCTTCTAATAATTTTTTATTGTAATCAAACTTATTTCTTTGACTCACTAATTTTAATATTTCATTTTTAATTTCAAAATCAGTAATATCTGGTTTTTTTTCTTGAATATTCTCTATTTTATAGATTATAAAATTTTCATTATTTTCAAAGATATCAAATTTATTATTTCTTACTTCATAAATTTTTTTTTTAATTAAGTCACTTTTTTCTAGATATCTATAGTCATTGATTGTAATTGTTTTTAAATCAAATTCTGAAACTATTGAGCTAAACTCAACACCATTAAGTATGTTGTTTTCTATTTGATCTATTTTATCGAAGAATTCCTGATTAAACTCACTCATTCCTACTAAATTTTCTGGGTTGATAATGGAATATTTAAAATCTATATATTCAATCCTTAATTGATCACTATTTTCATTAATAAATTTTATAAGATCTTGATCATTTATATCGTCATCCTTTTTATAAAAACTTTCAAGATTAATAAAATTTATTTCTAATTTTTTATTTTCATATTCAAAAAGTTTAGTAATTAAAAATTGAGGTGAAACTGTACCACCTCCTATAAAGTCAAATAATTTTTTTTGAAGCTCTCTCTCTTTTAGTCTTTTTTCAAACATTGGTGCTGACATATTGTTTTCAAGCAAAAATTTTTCATATTTAATTCTTTGAAATGCACCATTTTCATCCACAAAGTTTTTGTTGAATTTAATTTTTTTTGATAATGAATTTTTGGAATAATTGATATTAAAATCTTTTATTTCTAGATCTAGTAATGTTGTTGAAACCAAACCTGATAATAGTTCTTCAATAATATTATTATTCAAATTATCTTTAATTGCTTTTTGAGAAATTCCAGTTTGGTTAATATAATTGATAAAGTCTTCAGTAGTAATATTTGTTTTATTTATTTTTGCAATGTTGTTTTGATTATTAGATAAAAATCCACCACCAAAACCACCGAAGCCAAAAGCAATAATGATTACTATTATTAGCACTACTGCACCAATTTTATTTCTATTTAGATATTTTCCGATACTCATTTAAACTCTATTTATGTATTGATCTGTAAAAACAAATCTATAGATTAAAAATAGAATTATGACAAATAAATATATGTATTTTGTGGCTAATTGGAAAATGTTTGGAAACTTAAAATCAATAAATACATTAGATAAAGTTATTAAATTTTCAAAATCTAAAGAAATTAAGAAGGGTAGATTAATCTATTGTCCCCCATATACTTTAATAACCTCTTTTTTTAAAAAATTTAAAAATTGTTTAATTGATATTGGTGCGCAAAATTGTCATGAAAGCAATGATTACGGTTCATACACAGGTTTTATAAATTCGAGGATGTTAAAAAGTATAGGGGCAAATTATGTTATATTGGGACATTCAGAAAATAGAAAAAAAGGTGAAACAGATAAACTAATCAACCAAAAAATTAAAAGTGCCATTAAGGCGAAATTAAAAGTTATATTTTGTATTGGAGAAACTTTAAGAGAAAAAAAAAGAGGTAAAACTAAACCAATTTTATCAAAACAAATAAGACTTGGTTTAGATAAAATTAATAAAAAATCTAATATAATGATTGCATATGAACCTGTTTGGTCTATTGGTACTGGTAATATTCCAAAACCTAAAGAGCTTGAACAAACAGTAGAATTTATTAAGAAAAAATTTAGAGGTAAATTACCAAAAATTTTATATGGAGGATCTGTTAATCCTCAAAACATAAGTAATTTAAAAAATATTAATAATCTTGATGGTTTTTTAATTGGTGGAGCATCACAAAATTCAAAAAAATTTATTGATATAGTTAAAAAAACCTTTAATTAATCCGCATGGAAAATATTTTGTTAGTATTAAACATTGTTTTTGCAATAGTTCTGGTTTTACTAGTTTTGATGCAAAAATCAGAAGGAGGTGCTCTTGGTATTGGTGTTTCACAAGAAAACCTTATGTTTTCAAAATCAGCTGGCAATTTTATGACAAAAGCCACAGGTGTTGTTGCTACATTATTTATAATATGCAGTCTTGCTCTAACCATTGTATCTAGAGGAGAGCTTCAACCAACCAGTTCAGTCTTAGATACGATCGAGGAAAAAACTGAGGATACCCCAAAAATTCCTGAAAATAATTAATTAATACTTTTCAATTCATTTTTTATTCGCTATAAGATAATTCCATGGCGCGATATATATTTGTCACGGGCGGTGTGGTTTCATCATTAGGTAAAGGATTGTCATCTGCTTCTTTAGCGTATTTGCTAAAATCTCAAGGCTACAAAGTTAGATTAAGAAAAATGGATCCGTACTTAAATGTTGACCCAGGCACAATGAGTCCATTTCAACATGGAGAAGTTTTTGTAACTGATGATGGAGCAGAAACAGATTTAGATCTAGGTCATTATGAAAGATTCACAAATATATCTTCAAAAAAATCAGACAATATTACAACAGGTCGTATTTATAGTGATATAATAAAAAAAGAAAGACAAGGAGGATATCTTGGAAAGACAGTTCAAGTAATTCCTCATATTACAGATAGAATTAAAGAGTTTATTAAAAAAGATATTTCCAGTGAAGATTTTGTTATTTGCGAAATTGGTGGAACTGTTGGTGATATTGAAAGTTTACCATTTGTAGAAGCAATAAGACAATTTTCAAATGAACATGGTAAGTCAAAAACATTATTTATTCATTTAACTTTTGTTCCTTTTTTAAAATCCTCTGATGAAATAAAAACAAAACCCACGCAACATTCAGTAAAAGAATTAAGAAGTATAGGTATTCAGCCAGACATAATTATTTGTAGGTCACAACAGTCAATACCATTGGATCAAAAGAAAAAAATATCTTTATTTTGTAATGTTCCAATTGATAATGTAATTGAAACAGTTGATGTAAGAACTATCTATGAAGCACCGATCAGCTTTTTTAATCAAAAACTTGATAAACAAGTTTTAAAATATTTTAAACTTAAATCCAAAAAAAGACCAAATCTACTTCCATGGAAAAAAATAACAAAAATTTCTTTAAATACAAAAAAATCAGTTAATATTGCAATAATAGGTAAATATGTGAATTTAAAAGATGCTTATAAATCTTTAGATGAAGCCTTAATTCATGGAGGTATTTCGAATAAAGTTAAAGTTAACTTAGTAAGAATTGAATCAGATAAGCTAAAAGTTAATCAAATTAGAAAAAAACTTAAAAATGTTTCAGGTTTATTAATACCAGGTGGATTTGGAAAAAGAGGAACAGAAGGTAAAATTTCTGCAATTAAATATGCAAGAGAAAACAAGATACCATTCCTTGGTATTTGTTTTGGAATGCAAATGGCAATAATTGAATTTGCTCGTAATAAATTAAAAATTAAAAGAGCTGGCTCTAGCGAATTAGATAAAAATTGTTATCCAGTAATTGGATTAATTAATGAGTGGGATAAAAATGGCAAAATCATTAAAGGTACAGATAAAGAATTAGGTGGAACTATGAGATTAGGCTTATACGAAGCTAAATTAAGAAACAATTCTGCCATAAAAAAGATTTATAAATCTAATTCAATTAAAGAAAGACACAGACATAGATATGAAGTTAACAATAATTTGAAAAACGAATTTGAAAGAAAGGGATTAATTTTTTCAGGGATGTCACCAGACGATAATTTACCAGAAATAATAGAGCTTAAAAATCATCCATGGTTTATAGGAGTTCAGTTTCATCCAGAATTTAAATCTAGACCTTTAACCCCACATCCATTATTCTCATCTTTTATCAAGGCAACAAAAAATCATAAATGAGTAACAAAAAAGTAAATTGTGGAAATATAGAGATTTCAAATAATAAGAAGATCTGCATCATTGCTGGACCTTGTCAGCTTGAAACAGAGCAACATGCTATGGATATGGCAGGCAAAATACAAGAAATTACTCAAAAATTTGGTCTTGGATTTATTTATAAAACTTCTTTTGATAAAGCGAATAGAACTAGTTTAAAAGGAAAAAGAGGAGCAGGTTTAGATGCTTCGTTACCAGTTTTTGATAAAATTAAAAAAGAATTAAAAGTCCCAATTTTAACAGACATTCACAATTCTGAACAATGCTCACTTGTTGCAAACCATGTTGATGTTTTGCAAATACCTGCCTTTTTATGCAGACAAACTGATCTATTAATTGCTGCGGCGAAAACAAATAAAATTATTAATGTAAAAAAGGGCCAGTTCTTAGCGCCTTGGGATATGGTTAATGTTACAAAGAAAATTTCTGACTCTGGTAATGAGAATATTTTAGTTACCGAAAGGGGAGCTAGTTTTGGATATAATACTTTAGTTTCTGATATGAGATCTTTACCTATTATGGCAAAAAATGGTTATCCAGTTATATTTGATGCCACGCATTCAGTTCAACAACCAGGAGGTCAAGGAGAGACGTCTGGTGGACAAAGAGAATTCGTAGAGCATTTAGCAAGAGCTGCTGTTGCAGTAGGTGTAGCAGGAGTTTTTATTGAAACTCATCAAGATCCTGATAACGCACCATCAGATGGCCCTAATATGGTACCTTTAAATAAATTAGAAAATTTATTAAAGCAACTTAACGATATAGATAATTTAATTAAAAGTTAGTGAGTAAAATTATTAAAGTTAAGTCAAGACAAGTTTATGATAGTAGGGGAAATCCTACTGTAGAAGCTGAAGTCTATACCTCTAATTTAAGTGCGTCAGCTATTTGCCCCTCAGGAGCATCAACAGGAACGTATGAAGCTTTTGAAAAAAGGGATAAAAATGATAAAAGATATCTTGGTAAAAGTGTACTAAATGCAGTTAATCTAATTAATACAAAAATTTCAAAAAAATTAAAAGGTTACAGTGTTCATGATCAAGAAAGAATAGACACTTTAATGATAAATTTAGATGGCACAAAACAAAAAACTAAATTAGGTGCAAATGCAATTTTAGCTGTTTCAATGGCTGTTAAAAAATTATCAGCTAAAATAAAAAAAATTCCTTTATATAAAAGTTTTTTAATCAAAAAAAATTTTCAGTTACCATATCCGTTAATGAACATAATAAATGGCGGTGCCCATGCTAATAATGGTCTCAGAATTCAAGAATTCATGATTAGACCAGACAAAGCAAAAAGCTTTACTGAAGCTATTAGAATATGTTTTCTAGTAATTAAAAATTTAAGTAAATTAATAAAAGACAAAGGTCTATCCACTTCAGTAGGTGATGAAGGTGGATTTGCTCCAATGATAAGTAGTAACAATCAGGCCTTAGACTTAATAGTTTCTGCAATAAAAAAAGCCGGTTTTACTAATGGAAAAGATGTTTCAATTTGTTTAGATGTTGCGGCTAACGAATTATATAAAAAGAATAAATATTCTATACACTCAAAAAGTTATATTTCTGTAAAAAAATCAATTTTAGAATATAAAAAAGTTGTAAAGAAATATAAGATTAAATCAATAGAAGACCCTTTTGCTGAAAATGATTGGCAAGCTTGGAATAAATTAATGAAATCTTTAAGGAATGTCCAAATTGTTGGAGATGATTTATATGTTACAAACTTAGAAAGATTAAAAAAAGGTTTTTTAAATATTTCCTCCAATGCAATTTTAATTAAATTAAATCAGATTGGTACAGTTTCTGAAACAATTGATGTTATTAGATTTGCACAAATAATAGGTTATAAAACTGTCATTTCACACAGATCAGGAGATAGTGAGGATACATTTATAGCTGATTTAGCGGTTGGAACTAATTCTAATCAAATCAAAACCGGATCTTTAGCAAGATCTGAAAGAGTAGCTAAATATAATCAACTAATACGTATAGAAGAAGACCTTGGAAAAAAAGCTAGAATGAATAAAATTCATTAATGCTAAAAAATCTAAATAAAAACTATTTTTTATTAATTTCGACTTTTTTAGTCTTTTATTTTTTCTTTAATTTAATGTCAGGTGAAAGAGGTTTAATTTCATATCTAGAAAAAAAAGAAATTCTTAAAGATTTAAAAATTAAAGATTTAAAATTGACTAAAAATATTGAAAAATATGATTTAAAGAACTCTTTATTAAGTGACAATCTTGATCTTGATTATGTAGAAATTCTAATTAGAGAAAGGTTTTTATTTGGTAAAAAAGGAGAAAAAATTTATATAATTAAAAATAATGAAAATTAGACCCAGACATCCAGAAAAAGTAAAAAATCCAATCAATCCTATTAAGAAAAAACCTGACTGGATAAGATCTAAACTTATTAATAGTAAAGAATTTTTTTTAACAAAAACAATTGTTAATAAAAATAATCTGGTAACTGTTTGCCAGGAAGCTAATTGCCCCAATATTACTGAATGTTGGAGTAAAAGACACGCAACATTTATGATTATGGGAGATACTTGTACTAGAGCATGTGCTTTTTGTGATGTTAAAACTGGCAAACCAGGTAAACTAGATGAATTTGAACCTGTAAAAATTGCTCAAGCAGTTAAAAAATTGAATTTAAAACATGTAGTAATTACTTCAGTCGATCGAGATGATTTGGATGATGGTGGATCAAATCATTTTTTTAAAGTAATAAATCAAACTAGAAAGACTAATCAAAATACCACTATAGAAGTGTTAACTCCAGATTTTTTAAGAAAAGGTGATGCTTATAAAAAAGTTTTAGAGGCAAACCCAGACGTTTTTAATCACAATATTGAAACTGTACCAAGTTTATATTTAAAAGTAAGACCTGGATCGAGGTATTTTGCATCTTTAGAACTTCTAAAAAAGGCTAAAGAAATTAATAAAAAAGTTTTTACTAAATCTGGAATAATGGTTGGTTTAGGTGAAAACAAACATGAAATAGTTCAAGTAATGGATGATCTTAAATCAGCTGATGTCGACTTTTTAACCATTGGACAATACCTACAACCATCAGTAAAACATTTTCCATTAGATAGATATTATACTCCACAGGAATTTGATGAACTTGGAGCTATTGCTAAATCAAAAGGATTTTTATTAGTTTCTTCTTCTCCTTTAACAAGATCTTCTTATCATGCTGATGAAGATTTTCTGAAATTACAACAAAACAGAATTAATAACCATTAATGCCCAAAGCTTCTGTTACACGTCAAATAGCACGTGAAAAACAAAAATTAATTGACTTTGTATTAGATATTGAAAAGTATCCAGAATTTATTCCATTTTGTATAGAGTCAAAAGTCTATGAAAGAAATGATATCAAAGATGAAATAGCAATCATAGCTGACTTAACTATTGGTAAAAAACCCTTTGTTGATACTTATAAAAGTGACGTTAGATATAATAAAAAAGATGACACAATTCACGTAACTAATATTGGTGGTCCTTTAAAACACCTAGAAAATAACTGGAAGTTTATTCAAAAAGATGATTTTACCGAAGTTCATTTTGATGTTGATTTTGAAATAAAAAATAAGTTTTTAGATGTTATTATGACAAAATCATTTGAATTTGGATTGAATAAAATTGCAGACGCATTTCAAGATAGAGCTGAAAAAATCTAAATTAGAGAATTTACAGCTTTAATAGCCTTTTTAACTGTAGCTCTCTGAATTGATATTCTTTTCTTTGTTTTAAATAGATTTTTAATAATTATTATTTTATTTGCTTTTTTAATGCCAATATAAACCAATCCGATAGGTTTTTTTTTAGTTCCTCCATTTGGTCCTGCAATACCTGTTATAGAAACATTAATATTTGCTTTAGATATTTTTGACAAATTTATCACCATAGCTTTGCAACACTCAGGGCTTACAGCACCATATTTAATAATTATATTTTTATTAATATTTAAAATTTTTATTTTTGCTTGATTTGAATATGTAATAAAGCCCATATTAAATACTTTAGATGCACCACTTACAGATGTAATAGTATTTGCAAGCAATCCACCAGTACAAGACTCAACAAAGGATATTTTTAGTTTTTTTTTAGTTAATTTTTTTACTAAGGAATTCATCAAATTAAATAGCTACTTAAAACCATAAAGCAAATCAAAGATAAAACAACATATAAACCTGCAAAAACATCATCCATAATTACTCCAAAACTATTCTTAAAATTTTTGTCAAAAAAACTAACCGGAAATGGTTTTTTAATATCAAAAAATCTAAATAACACAAAACAGATAGAATAAAAAATAATTGCTTCATCAGAAGATTTTTCAGTTCCATGAGAAATTTCATATAAATAAATTGGAATTGATTGACCAATAAATTCATCAATTATAATTTCACCAGGATCTTTGTTTTCATTGTCTTTGATATGACTCGTTATGGCTGGAAAAGAATAAATAAAAATCAATACCAAACCTACCAATATTAAATTTGATGAAATATTGAAAACATGAAATAAGATATATAATATAACAATTGTTGCTAAGGAACCAATGGTTCCAGGAATAATTCTTACATTTCCTAAACCAAACATTGTTACAAATAATGAATTAAATTTTTTATTCATATTTTGTTATTGAGGTTATAACTTCACAAGCAATTGCTTTTTCCTTACCTATTAATCCCAATTTTTCAACTGTTTTGCCTTTAAGATTAATAAATTTCAAATCTAAATTTAATAAAGATGAGAGAGATTTTGTAATTTTATTCCTGTATTTTGAAACCTTGGGTTTTTGACAAATCAAATTGATATCAACATTGTTAATAAAAAAGTTCTTACTATGCAATTTATTAATAATTGGTTTTAACATTTTTGAGGATCTAATATTTTTGAATTTATTTTTATTGCTTGGAAAATGAGAGCCAATATCTTTTTGTCTTAAAGCACCCAATAAAGCATCAGTTATTGCATGTAAAATTACATCACCATCAGAGTGACCTTGCAAACCTGAATGAAAAGGAATTTTAATACCACCAAGATACAACGATTTTCCTTTTATTAATTTGTGAATATCAAATCCAATTCCAAAATAATTTTTTGTTTTTTTTATATCTTCTCGATAAGTTATTTTGTTATTTTTATTTTCACCTTTTATAAATTTGATTTTTATATTGTTTTCAATAAATAGTGTAGCTTCATCAGAAATAACCTTATTTTGTGTGGTAGCAAGGTTATATAAATTCTTATATCTAAAAGCTTGAGGTGTTTGAGTTAAAAAAGCTTTGTTTTTATTTAAGTTGTATATTTCATTTTTAATTTTATATTTAATAGAGTCTTTTGAAATGATCACTGGAATAACTGCAATATTTTTTTTTAAATTTTTAATTAAACTTTTTAATAGTTTTATTGAAAAATCAGGTCTTGCAGCATCGTGGATTAAAACATTTAATGGTTGAAATTTTTCAATTTTTTTAAGACCAATTAAAGAAGAGTCCGATCTTTCTTTACTGCCTTTTATTATTAAAACATTTTTAGGATATTTTTTTTTGATTTTTGTTGGATTATCTACAACCAAAATAATCTTCTTAAAAAGCTTTGAATTTAATGCTTTTTCCAGTGAATGCTCAAATAATTCTTTGTTTTTATAAAAAAAATATTGTTTTGGCTTTTTATAATTAAATCTTTTGCCTGATCCAGCTGCTAAAATTATAAAGTAGTTGTTCATTTATTGTTACTATATTATCTCTAAATTATGCGAGAGTTTTTTAAAAAGAATATATTAATTATCATATTATTTCTAATTACTCTATCTGCTGGTTTTTTTACATTTTTAACATTTATTGACAAAAGTATTATCGTTTTAAACCAACAAAATCTTCAATATTTATTAATTTCAAATATTTTCTTATTTATTCTACTGTTTGTTCTTGTTTATTTTGAAATCAAAAAATCAATCAAATCTGACATAGATAAAGATGGTATAATATCGAATAAAAAATATATTACTTATTTTTCACTATTTACCCTCATACCCTCTGTTCTTATTTCTATTTTCTCCTTATTTCTATTTTCATTTGCTCTAGAAAAATATTTTGACAAAAAAGTTACTACAGTTGTTAACAATTCCTATGAATTAGCAAAAAATTATGTTCAGGATGTTGGAAGTAAAGTTGAAGCAGACATTATTCTTATAGCTTTTGATACTAACAAAAGTGCAAATTTTCTTAATAATGATTCAAATGAATATTCGAGATTTTTAAAGACACAAAAATTAATTAGAGACATTGATGAAATACATATTATTGATCAGGATAAAAATTTACTTTTTTCAAATTTAGATGATAAAAAAAAATATATTCCACCATTGGATAAAGCTTTAAAATTAGTCCTAGAAGATGATAGACCTTTAAAGATTATTAATGCACCTAATAATATTTCAGCAGCTATAATAAGGTTACAGGCTTTTGATAATAGATTTTTGTATGTTGTTAAATATTTAGATAAAAACATTTCAAATTATCTCACAGAGTCTCAAGAAGCTATTAACTTTTACTATACTGTTGAGGAAAAAAGTACTGGTATAAAAATTTCTTTTGCTATTATTTATTTAATAATTGTTACATTACTAATGTTTATTTCAATCTCGATTGCAATTCGGTTTTCATCAAGATTTTTTAGATCAATTAATAATTTAATTTTTGCTTCTTCAGCTATTGGTAAAGGAAATTTAGATATTAAAGTCCCAGAAATTAAAACTGATAAAGATTTAGAAAAATTAAATTCAAATTTTAATTCAATGATAAATCAGCTTAAATCTCAACAGGAAAAATTAATTATAAATGAAAGACATGAGGCTTGGGGAAGTCTGGCAAGAAAATTAGCCCACGAAATAAAAAATCCATTAACACCTATTCAATTAACAATTGATACAATTAAGACCAAATACTTAAATCAAATTGACAATAAAGATAAATCAAATTTTGATGAGAATCTTAAAATTATTAACTCTCAAATAAAACAAATTGGAAATTTAGTAAATGAATTTTCTGATTTTGCAAGAATGCCTAAACCAATCCTGAAAGAAAATGATTTAGTAAAGATAATAAATGATAATATTAAGTTAATATCAGAACTTGATAAAAATATTAAAATAAAATTTAAGACTAATTCTCAAATAGTTTTTTTTAAAGGAGATAAAGAACAATTAAGTAGAGTGTTTTTTAATCTAATTAAAAACTCAATTGAAAGTATTAAGCAAAAAGAGGAAAAAAACCCTGATTTTAATAAGGAAATATCTATTGAAATTAGAGAAAATAATGATCATATATTTATAACTATTATTGATAATGGCAAAGGTTTTGATAATTTTAAAAATAACATTAAGGACATATTGCACCCATATTTCACTACTAAAAAAAATGGAACTGGATTAGGTCTCTCAATTGTAAACAAAATTATAAATGATCATAATGGAAAAATAGATTTTATCCCAATAGAAAATGGTGCAGAGGTTAATATTACTTTTAATTTAAATGATAGCTGAAATACTTATAGTTGATGACAATTCGGATATAAGAAATATTTTAAGAGAACTTATTCTTGATGCTGGTTACTCAACTAGAGTTGCAGCTAATTATAATCAGGCTTTAAGTGAAATTGATAAAAAAATGCCTGATGTAGCAATACTAGATGTTAAACTTGATAAAGGTGACAATGATGGCATCCAATTACTTTCTCATATTAAATCTAAAAATAAAGATGTTCCAGTAATTATGATTTCAGGCCATGCTAACATTGAAATGGCTGTAGATTCTTTAAAACATGGCGCATTTGAATTTGTTGAAAAACCATTTGATCAAGCAAGATTATTAAATTTTATTAGCAGGGCTGTAGAAAATTTAAATTTAAAAAATCAAAATAAAGAATACGAAACTAAACTTTTTTCTTCTTATGATCTAATAGGAGATAGCAAGAATATATCAACTATTAGAGATCAAATTGAAAAAATTTCAATAACAGATAGTAGAATTTTTATTAACGGTCCTTCAGGATCAGGTAAAGAACTTATTGCAAGAAAAATTCATAAAAAATCAAAAAGAAAAGATAATCAATTTGTAATTCTTAATGGAGCTTTACTAGATAATAATAAATATGAGTCTGAGTTATTTGGTGAAGAAAAATTAGATGGTTCAATATCATATGGTGCTTTGGAAAAAGCTAACAAAGGAACATTACTTATTGATCATATATCAGAGATTCCATTAGATATTCAGTCTAAAATTCTTAGAGTTTTAATTGATCAAAAATTTAAAAGAATTAACGGATCTAATGATGTAAAAGTTGATGTAAGATTAATTTGTTCTTCTAATAAAGATCTTAAAAATGAAATTGAGTTAGGTAATTTTAGAGAAGATCTTTATCATAGAATAAGTGTATTCGAAATTTATGTAGAGCCTTTAAATAATAGAATTTCAGATATTCCTTTATTAATTAAATATTTTTCAAATATGATTTCAGAAAATTATAATATTAAGACTTTAGAAATAGACGACAATGACAGTTATATTTTAAACCACAATTGGAAAGGAAATGTTAGAGAATTAAGAAATTTAATTGAAAGAATTGCAATACTACAACCAGATAATAAACAAAAAATATCAAATATAATTAAAGAATCTCTTAAAACTGAAAACTTAAATGATAAAATAACAGAAAATAGCCTTTCTGTGCCATTAAAAGAAGCTAGAGAAAAATTTGAAAAAGAGTATTTAACTGTTCAATTAAAAAAATTTAATGGAAATATATCTAAAACAGCTAATTTTGTTGGAATGGAAAGAAGTGCACTTCACAGAAAATTAAAAGGACTTGGAATTAAAGAATTTAACTAAATGAATATTATTATTTGTGGAGCTGGTAGAGTAGGGTTTACTATTGCTAAATTGTTGAGTGGGCAAGGACATTCTATAACCATAATTGACCAATCTAGTGAGGATATACAAAAAATCAACGATAGTTTAGATGTAAAAGCAATAGTTGGTAAAGGAACCTATCCATCAATACTTGAAAAAGCTAATGCTTCCGATGCAGATATGATCATAGCTGTAACCAGAAATGATGAAATTAACATGCTTATATGTCAAATAGCTTATTCAATATTTAATATTCAAAAAAAAATAGCACGTATTCGCTCACAAGATTATTTAAACCCAAAATTTTCAAGAGTATATAATAAAGAAAATTTACCAATAGATGTAATTATTTCACCAGAAATTGAAATTGCAAAATCTATTCAAAGAAAACTTGAAGCACCAGGAGCGCTAGATAGCGTTCCTTTTTCTGATAATAAAATTAGATTACTTGAAATATTAATTAAAGATAACTGTAAATTGATTGATTATAAATTGAATGAATTGACTAAAAAGCATCCTCAACTAGATGCAAATATTATTGCCATTGTTAGAAATGATAAAACATTTATTCCAAAAAAAACTGATCAGATAAAATGCGATGATAAAATTTATGCTATTATTAACTCTTCTCAGATGGAAGAAACTCTAAATGCATTTGGTCATGAAGAAAAAATTTCTAAAAAAATTCTTATTGTAGGTGGAGGTAATATTGGATTTAATTTGGCTAAAAATTTAGAGGAAAGTTTAGATGAAACGAGAGTTAAAATTGTAGAAAAAAATAAGGAGAGAGCAGAGTACTTAGCTAACAATTTAAATAATACTATTATAATTAATGGTGACGGTCTTGATGAAGAGGCTCTTGAAGAGGCTAATTTAGGTGAAACTGAAACAGTTCTTGCCTTAACTAATGATGATGAAGACAATTTAATGGTAAGTGTTCTTGTTGAAAAATTTGCTAAAGATCAAAAAGAAATTGAGGATAAACGTACTATGGCATTAATTAATAAACCAAATTATAGTTTACTTCAATCATCTCTAAAGATAGATGATATTATTGATCCAAGAATGAATACAGTTTCGAGTATTTTGAAACATATTCATAAAGGTACAATTGAAAATGCTTATACTATTTCAAATGGAGAATACGAAGTAATAGAAGCAGAAATTATAGAAACATCTGAATTGATAAATAAAGAAATTAAAAATGCTAATTTACCTGATGAAATTAGGATTGGAGCTGTTTTAAGAGACAAAAAAGTAATTATACCTAGATCTGATTTTGTATTTCAAAAAGATGACAATGTTGTTTTTATTGCTAAAAATGATTCAATCCCAACTGTCGAAAATATTTTTAGGTTAAGTTAATTTATTTTTAATGCTTAACATAAGAATTAAATATTTAAGTTTCTTTTTTGGTTTAATTACTATTTTATCTTTTTTTAATGTAGTATACTCTTATTATCTAAACTTATATCTTAACTTAAATACATACTACATAAGTTTAATTTCTTCTTTATTAATTGCTTTAGTATTTTATAGATTTGAAAATAAAAGAGAAAAAATTTTTATTTTTGATAAAATATTAACAGTTTTTTTTGGTTATATTACAATTCCACTTATATTATCTCTTCCTTTTTATTTCAGTATTTATAATTTAAGTTTTTTAAACTCTTTTTTTGAGTCTATATCAGGATTCACCTCAACAGGTTTTACTATTTTTGAAAATGTTAAACATATTGATCAAAGTTTAATTTTATGGAGATCATCAATACAATGGATTGGAGGTTTATATTTTTTGTTTTCTATAATATATTTAATCGATATTTATGACGAAAGTTTTAAAAAATCTTTAACAAATTACCTTTCTTTTAATAGTTCTGAAATTTTAAAACAATCAATAAAAATTTTTTTATTATACTCAGGACTAACATTATTAATATTCACAATCTTAAATTTAATTTCTATAAGAAGTTTTGACTCTTTAAATTTAGCTTTTACTATTATTTCATCTGGTGGTTTTTTACCAACTAATGAACTCGATAATATTTTAAAAAATAATACTCAGATAATTATTTTTTCTTTATTATTATTATTTTCATTTTTTAGTATTTTTTTTAGTTATAATTTATTTTTTTTTAAAAAAAAAAATATTAATTTTTTTTATGAAGATTTACATTTAATATTTTATTACTTAATAATAGTATCAATTTTTTTTTTATTTTTTTCATTTAACAAAGATTTTTCAATAAATCTCCTTTCTCTATCGAGCAGTATGTCTAATATTGGATTTTCACTTGAACATGATCAATCAAATTTAAATTTTATTTATTTGATATTGGTTATAATTGGAGGATCTTTTTTTTCTACTAGCTCTGGTTTAAGATTTATAAAGATTTATTCATTATTTAAATATTCAATTAACCAAATTCTGTCTTTTAGTAGGCCTAAAAATATTTTTATGAATAAACTATTATTTACTAAAATAAATTTTGATTTCAAAGAAATTAATAAATATTTTTTAACAATTATAACATTTATAGTCTCTTTTTTTATTTTGACTATTTTATTAAGTTTAAGTCAAATTGACTTTGAAAGTGCTTTTAAACTATCAATATTAACAATAATGAATACAGTTAATTCTGCATCATACGGTTTATCTGAATTTGATTTTTATAATCTGAATTATTTCACCAAATATTGTTTAATTTTATTTATGATTATCGGCAGAATCGAACTGTTAACAATATTGATAATTGTTAAAAAATTTCTTTTTAAAGATTAGTTATTTACTGTATATGTATAAAAACTTTGCGCCCTTAGCTCAGCTGGATAGAGCATCGGTTTTCTAAACCGAGGGTCGGAGGTTCGAATCCTCCAGGGCGCGCCAGTTAAAGACCAAAATGGGTTTTATTTGACGCACTATTCTAGCTGTTATGATTTAATTTTTTCTTGCAGACTTTTTTCTTACATGTTTAAATTATGGAAATTCAAATTAATTTTTGAATTATTTGTTAACAAATAATAATAACTAAAAGGAAGAATAATGTTTAAATACTTAAAACAATTAACTTCTTTAGTTGCTATGGTTGCAGTGTTGTTTACTTTTACAACAGAAACTATGGCTGCTAAAAAATCTAAGACACTTAAAAACACTCAAAAGAAGGGTTTTGTAAGATGTGGAGTATCTCAAGGTCTTCCAGGATTTTCTAATGCTGATGCAGCAGGAAATTGGACTGGAGTTGACGTTGATGTATGTAGAGCGGTAGCTGCTGCAGTATTAGGTGATGCAAACAAAGTTAAGTTTACACCACTAAGTGCTAAAGAAAGATTTACAGCTTTAACTTCTGGTGAGATTGATATCTTATCAAGAAACACAACTTGGACTCTTTCAAGAGATGCTGATATCGGACTTACTTTCGTAGGTGTGAACTTTTACGATGGACAAGGTTTCATGGTAAGAAAAAGTTCAGGTATTACTTCAACTAGCCAATTCAAAAATGGTATCTCAGCTTGTACAAACATTGGTACAACAACTGAGTTAAATATGAGAGACTTCTTTAATTCTAGAGGAATTTCTTATGAGCCAGTTGCTTTTGAAAAAGCTGACGAAGTTGTAGCTGCATATGATGCAGGTAGATGTGATACTTATACTACTGATAAATCTGGTTTAGCTGCTCAAAGAACTAAAATGAAAAACCCTGATGAACACATTGTTTTACCAGAAACTATTTCTAAAGAACCTTTAGGACCAGTTGTAAGACAAGGTGACTCAGTATGGGAAGATATCGTAAGATGGTCTTTGAACACTATGATTGAAGCAGAAGAGTACGGTATTACTTCAGCTAATGCAGACTCAATGAAAACTTCAGATAACCCACAAATTAAAAGACTTGTTGGTGCTGAAGGAGAAATGGGTGCAGCATTTGGTTTAGATAATGAGTGGAACTTAAGAATTATCAAACAAGTTGGAAACTATGGTGAAAGTTATAAAAGAAATATAGCTGACACTGGTATTTTACCTGACAGAGGTCCAAACGAATTATGGACTAAAGGCGGTATTTTATACGTTCCACCATCAAGATAATTTAAGTTATAAATTAGTTAAAAAGGGCTAGATTTTTCTAGCCCTTTTTTTATAAACCCATATATTATTCCCACTGTGAATTTTAAACTTAAAGATATTGGTCCACAATTAATTACAGTTTTAGCTGTTGTTCTAGTATTTGGTTTTTTTACCTATAATGCCCAAGTCAATATGGAAAATAGGGGTATTGATTTTGGTTACGGATTTTTATCACAAGAGTCATCATTTGATGTTCAGTTTTCTTTAATCGAATATGATGGATCTCATTCTTATTTTAGAGCATATTTAGTTGGTTTATTAAATACTATACTTGTCTCAGTTATTGGAATTATTCTTGCAACTATACTTGGCGTAATAGTTGGTATAGCAAGATTATCTCCTAATTATCTAATTAATAAATTTGCTGCTTTTTACGTAGAGTTTTTTAGAAATATACCTTTACTTTTACAAATATTTTTTTGGTACTTTGCTGCCCTTAGAGCTTTACCACTACCGCAAGATGCCGAACCTTTATTAGGGGTTACTTTTTTAACTATCAAAGGATACTTTGTTCCAGCTTTCATTTGGCAAAATTTCAATATTTTTTTTTATTCATTAGTTGCAGCAATAATCGCTATAATAGTAATTCGAACTCACGCAAAAAAAGTCCAGGAAACTCAAGGTAAACAAACACCAGTTTTATTAATATCAATAGGTTTATTATTAATTTTACCTCTTTTAAGTTTTTTAATTGGTGGAGTAAAACTTTCATTTGAAGTCCCAGTTTTAAAACAACTCGCAACCACATCATTTATTTATGAAGGTGGTGTAAGTTTGCCACCAGAATTAATTGCATTAGCGTTATCTTTATCTTTATATACTGCAACTTTTATTGCTGAATGTGTTAGAGCAGGAATCCAAGGTGTTGGTAAGGGGCAAAAAGAGGCAGCAGCATCAATTGGTCTTACTCCAAATCAAGTACTTAAACTTGTAATAATGCCTCAAGCTCTTAGAATAATAATACCACCCACAACTAACCAGTATCTAAATCTTACTAAAAATTCCTCATTAGCTGCAGCAATAGCTTATCCTGATTTAGTGTTAGTTTTTGCAGGAACAGCTTTGATGCAAACCGGTAAGGCAATTGAAATTGTATCTATAACAATGTTTACCTACTTATCTTTAAGTATTTCAATTTCGATATTGATGAATTGGTATAATAAAAAAATAGCAATACAGGAAAAATAGTGTCAAAAATTAATTTTTTAAAACCAGATAAATCTAATCTTTATACTTTTTTGTATTTAGGTACTTTTTTGTTTTTTGTTAGCGTTTTAGACGTTCTTTTAAATTCTTTTTTTAGTTTGAACATTACAGGTTTCTTGCCAAGTTTTTTAAGTTTTTTGTTACCATTAATAATTGGGTTTATTGGGCTTTATTTTATTAGAATTGAGTTAAGTGGCATTAAACAATTAGATCTATTAAATAAGCATATTAATACCAATAATTTTAACGCTGTATTATCTTTATTAATAATATTTATAATTTTAAAATCAATTCCACCAATATTAAGCTGGTTTTTTGTTGATGCAAGTTTTGCCGGAGACTCAAAAGACGTTTGCACAGGTTCAGGAGCTTGTTGGACTTATATAAAAGTTTGGATTAGGAGATTTATGTATGGGATGTATCCAAATGCGGAACAATGGAGAATTAATTTATCTTTTATTTCTTTGGCTTTACTTGGATCAGTTGGATATTTTGCAACTGATAGATTTAAAAAATACTTAACACTTTATTATGTTATAATATATCCATTTATAGCATTTTTATTTATTTTTTTCTTTATTTCAGGTGGCCCAGTTTTTTTTGATTTTTCTTATGGAATAATTGCTGCTATTTTATCAATTATTCTTGGTTTTTTTATTCCAAATAAATTTAAGTTTTATTATTTTTTAATTGTTCCCTTTGCTTTGTATATTTTATTAAAATATTTTATTTTCTATGAAGAATTAATTGAACTTGGAAAATTAGATGGGCTAAATTGGGTTGAAACTGGTGCATGGGGCGGACTATCACTTACATTCATAATTTCTTTTTTCTGTTTAATTTTTTGTTTTCCAATAGGTATGGCTTTTGCGCTCGGTAGAAGGTCAGGATTTCCTTTAATTAGATATATATCAATAGGTTTTATAGAATTTTGGCGAGGTGTCCCTTTAATTACAGTATTATTTATGTCTGCTGTAATGTTCCCAATGTTTTTACCAGCAGACTTTTTCATAGATAAATTGGTAAGATGTATAATAGCAATTTCATTGTTTGAGGCAGCTTATGTGGCTGAAGTTATAAGGGGAGGGTTACAAGCTCTTCCTAGAGGCCAATATGAAGCTGCAAAATCTTTAGGAATGGGATATTGGAGAATGCATATATTTGTAATTTTACCACAGGCCTTAAAATTAGTTATACCTGGCATTGCTAATACTTTTTTAGCGTTGGTCAAAGATACTCCATTAATCTTTGTAGTTGGTTTATTGGAAATAGTAGGAATGCTTAATTTAGCTAAAACCAATCCAGAATGGTTAGGGTTTGCTATGGAAGGTTACGTGTTTGCAGCAATAATTTTCTGGATTATTTGTTATGCAATGAGTAAATATAGTTATAATTTAGAAGAAAAATACAAAACAGATCGATAGATACATATGTCAGATAATATTATTAAAATAAACAATGTTAATAAATGGTTTGGTGATTTCCAAGTTTTAAAAGAAATTAATTTAGAAGTTAAACCAAAACAAAAAATTGTTGTTTGTGGTCCATCTGGTTCCGGAAAGTCTACATTAATAAGATGTATAAATAGATTAGAAGAACATCAAGAGGGAGATATAATTGTTGATGGCAATACTCTTACTGAAGATACGAAAAATATAGAACAAATAAGATCTGAGGTTGGAATGGTATTTCAGCAGTTTAATTTATTCCCTCATTTATCAGTTTTGGATAATTGCACATTAGCACCAATATGGGTTAAAAAATTACCAAAAAAAGAAGCAGAAAAATTAGCTTTAGAACATTTAGAAAGAGTTCAAATATTAGATCAAGCACAAAAATATCCTGGTCAGCTGTCTGGAGGTCAACAACAAAGGGTAGCTATAGCTAGAGCTTTATGTATGAAACCAAAAATAATGCTTTTTGATGAACCTACATCTGCTTTAGACCCTGAAATGATTAAAGAAGTCCTTGATGTAATGGTTAATTTAGCAAAAGAAGGAATGACGATGATTGTTGTAACTCATGAAATGGGATTTGCAAAGGAAGTAGCAGATCAAATGATATTTATGGATGAAGGAATGATAGTAGAAAAAGCAGATACAAAGGAATTTTTCGCTAATCCTAAGAGTGATAGAACTAAACTTTTCCTCAGTCAAATACTATAGTCAACATATATTTTAAGTAATATTTCTCAAATTAAGCCATAAGTAATACTTGACATAATTTTCATATATTGGGCTATTACATAAAAAATTAAAAAAAATTTAGTTGCAGTGAGTAACAAAAACTAGTTGAATGTGTTTTTAAATAATTAAGAGGGGTCTTAATGGAAGATAATTTTAACAAGCATTTAGGCAATAAGCTTAAGCTAAGAAGGCTAGCTTTAGGATTAACGCAAACTAAAGTTGCAAAAGCAATCAACGTCACATTTCAACAAATACAAAAATATGAAAAAGGAACTAATGGAGTGAGCTCTATTAGATTACTACAACTATCAAATTATTTGAAAGTACCAATAAATTATTTTTTTGAAGACTTTTCAGAATATTTAATAAATTTAGAAAAATCTCAAGAAGGTCATATGAGTATCAATTATAATTTTTTAATAAAATTATATTCAGAGCTTAGTGCTGATCAAAAAATTAAATTTAATAAATCTTTACAAATTTCAGGGACAGTTATTTCAAAAGCAGTTTAATAAATTTTATTATTGGCTCCTCGGGCAGGACTCGAACCTGCGACCAATTGATTAACAGTCAACTGCTCTACCAACTGAGCTACCGAGGAATATTAAAAAACTCAACTTACTTTTTTTTTTGATTAAAACAAGATTTTTTTTGGAGGCAACGCCCGGAATCGAACCGGGATACAAGGATTTGCAATCCTCTGCGTAACCATTCCGCCACGTTGCCAATAACTTAATATATCTAATTATGTGGAGTATTATCAACGTTTAATTTTAATACAAGTTTTATAATTATAAAAATAATTTGTATCTAAATATTTGTTTTAATTTCATCATAATGAGGAAATATTTCATTTATAATATTTTCAAATTCTTTTTTTTCTGAATTGTTCCAATTTTTATATGCATATTTATCATTATGACCTTTGTTTGAAGCTTTATTTACAACGTTATAAAAATCTTTTTCTGTCATGCTATTCTCAAAATTAAATTTTGTAACTAAGTTTTTATAAGCATCAAAATTTTGGTCAACATCTGATAGTTTAATATAATATTTTTGAGCATTTTGTATTTCATCAAAGTCATTTTTGATAGCTTTATTAACTGTGGACCAAAACCAAGCTATTTTTCCTACTCTAGATAATGATAACCATTTATCTAAAAATTCATCTTTTGGCACTATTCTTGAAAATGATCTATATTGACTATCTGAGATATCAAAAAGTGGACTTTTAATTTCTTTTTTACCTTCGTAATAAAGATACCATCCTTTTCTATGAAGTGACTCAACACAAAGAATAGGATCTCTAATATTAAAAAAAATATAATTTGGGTTAAGTTTTTTTGTCAGTTCTTTAACTCCAAAAGATAGGTATGATGATGAAATAAAACTGTTCTGGTATTTAGCCATATCCCTTTTTGTAGCTAATTCAATTAGTTCTAGGAAATCAAGAGTATTTACTGGTAATTTATAATAACTAACAAATCTATAAAAAGCTTCATAATCTGCAAATCTTTCACATGTGCCTATCCAATTGGAATGACTATTAAATATTTTTGAAAACCAGTTAGAACCACTTCTTCCAGCACTAAAACTAAGTGCAAGTTTATTATTATCAGTCTTTTTAAAATTTTGATATTTAATTAATTCATTATAAGTAGGCCTATTAATTTTAGCAAATTCTTTTGAAATTCTAAAGAATTTATTCTTGATTCTATAAATTAAATTATTCACTTATTAGTTTTTAATATATTTAGTATTTATACAAAAGATTAATTTTATTAAGAATAGATTTACTTAAAGTATTTACTGGTTTTTTAAAGTTATTGTAAACTTTTATATGTGGCTTAACAGGAAATTCTGGTTTTATATCAATTCCCACAAGATTTTTTTTATACTTAAAATATAACCTTTTTTTTTTATTTTTAATAATATCTTTTGTTTTAGACTCTATATATATTTCACAATAATTTGTTATAGTTTTCCTATTATATGAATGTATTTTTCTAAATAAAGAAACAGTAGCAATTATTACATTAATGTTTTGGCTCGATATAAAATTTACTAATTTTGAGTAAGATAAGCCTATTAATAATCTTTTTTTAACATCATAATCTTTTAAATTTAAAATTTTTCTTATATCGTCACCACTGATTATAATCGTTTTGCCATAAATATTTTCAATTTGTCTTTTTAATTTTTTTGCAATAGTAGTTTTGCCTGATCCAGGCAATCCAGTTACCCAGAACACAATACCTTTTTTTTTAATTAGATTATTCATCTATTTGTTATAACTACTATAATTATATAAAAAGACAAATTCATTAATGACTTTTATCGATATCTAATATAAACAAATAGCAATCCCAATTTACCAAAATTACATGGATTTAAAAGTTAGAGATAGAACAGATGAAGAATTATTAATTAGAAAAAAAGAATTTTTAAAGATTTGTGAAATTCTAGATCTCCTTAATATTAATTTCTTTTTAAATTCTGGTGTTCTTTTAGGAGCAATAAGAGATAATTCTTTTATAAGATGGGACTGGGATGTTGAAATAAGTGTCTTTAAAAATGACTTCCTCCCAAAAATTGATTTGATTTCTGACACCCTTAAAAAATCTGGATTTAAAATTATTAAAATTATTAGGAATGAGAATAATTTAAAAATAGATTTTATGGGTACTTATCCTGAAGATGTGACGTCTTACACTATTTATGGATGGCAATACTCCAAAATAAGAGATGTGTTTTGGAGAAAAGAATTATCAATACCTTCAAAATTTTTAAAAAAGCTTTTAAAATTCAATTTTCTAGGTCGAGAATTTAATTGTCCAAACAATCTCGAAGAATATTTAACATTTGTTTATGGTAATTGGAAAAAACCTCTGAGAACTTCTAACAAGAAAGTGTATTTATCAAAAAACTATAAAAAAGAAACCTTTTTTTATACAGTTTTAATAGAAAAATTTTTATTAAAAATTTATAATATTTTTAAAATAATAAAAAATTTCATCAATTTTAAATGATGTTTTAATTAAATTCTATTAATGCTCTAAATATTTTAATACTCTGTGTTTATGAGAATATAGTTTAGATTTTATAAATGAATTTTTTCCAATAACATTTCTTTTTAATACATTATTTTTTATTTTTTTGATTTCAAGCAACCAGGACATTGGATTAAGATAATTCTTTACAAATACACATTGTTTATTACTGACTATTTCCTTTAAAACTTCTAAATCAGAACTAATAATCAATTTACCAGCACTCATATAATCAAAAAGTTTTAAAGGTGACATGAAAGTTACCGTATTTGAAACATTACCAGATACTGTGACTTTATTTGAATAAGGCATTAATAAAATGTCCATTTGAGAGAGTATAATCTGGATTTTTTTATAATTTTGATGAGAGTTTAAAAAAAGATTTTTTAATCTGTATTTTCTTTTTAAAGTTTCCATCTGGACTTTTGTACCACCAAAAATATAATAATTATTTAGCTTATCTATTTGTGCAAGTTTAAGAATAATATCAATTCCTCTTGAGGGGTTTATTGTACCAAAATATCCCAATTTCAATCTTTTTTGATTTAAAGAGTGTTTGTATTTTATATCTAAAGATGATCCTGATGGTAAAACAACTATATTTTTTTTATTTTGTAAATTAAAATCTTTAACGTACTTTTTTTTAACTCCATGAGAAATACATATTATCTTAGATATTGACCTTGAACTTAGAATATTAAAAAAACTGAATATAAATCTCACAATTCTTGATTCATTAGTAATTGCATTATGTAATTCCATAATGCATTTCTTTTTAAATAAAACGCAGAGAAATATAACAAAATAGTTTCTTGTAATAATCAATTCACTTATTCTTTTAGCCTTTAAAAATGAAAGAAAAGAAAATAAATAATAATCTAGACCAAGGGGGAGTTTTTTAAATCTTAATAATCTAATTACATCAAATTTATATTTTATATTATAAAAATTTGATATTTTGAGATTATAGCTTGGAGTGTTTGGTAGTATTAAAAAAACTTGATTGTTATATTTTGATAAGTATTCACAGGTTTTTACAATTTGGAGTGAATTTGGTAGTTGTGAGGGGCATGAGCTATTTGATATATATGAAATTTTCATACATTAAATTTTATTATATTTTATTATCGATTATTTGTTTTAAATAAAGTTTTTTCAAAAAAAAATTAATAGCTAAGTTCTTTGGCATAATTCTGTTTATTTTATGTTTAATTGAAAAATTGTTTAATTTATTCTCAGTTAATAGCAGTGTTTTATAGTTCAAATTATTTAGAACAGATATTGTATCTTCATTAAATGTGTTTACACCACCAAATGGTAAACAAAATATATTTGATCTGTTTATATCAAACCTTCCAAGAAAATTTTTGCATTCTAATATATCTTGATATTGTTCCTCTTTATTAAGTGATGATAGTACATAGTGATTTGCTGAGTGATTTCCATAAGTTACTAAGGGATGATTAATCAAATATTTTTCGCTATCAAAACAAAAATTATGGCTCGAACTGACTTTAAGATTTTCATTTGAAATAAAATCATCTATTTCCTTTTCAACTTGTTTACTGTTAAATTTTGGATTTTTTGAAATGTAATAAAAATTATTAATATCATTTTCATTGAAAAGTTTGGAACTTTTTATGAATTTATCAATCATTTTATGTTGTATCAAATATCTAACTTTATCTCGCCAAAAAACTTTTCCTTTAAAGGTAGATGAATTTATGAAAATCGTTATTGGGATTTCTAATTTTTCAAAAACTCCTAATGCCTCATTTATCACATTTTTATAACCATCATCAACTGTTAGACTAGTAAGTCCTTTTTTATTTTTGACATTTACGAATTCATCAATTGTTACAAATTTCCAATATTTTTGAATATATTTTAATTGTTTTTCAAGAGTTTTTAGATCTACATGATCTATATTAACATTAAAATTCGAAGTTATTCCTAAAGAATGGTAAACAAATATGGGATTATACTTATTAAGAATAAATTTAATTGGTATAAAAAATAATAAAATTTTTTTTAAAATATTCATTGTCGATTTACTTTATATTAGAGTTATGTTAAGCCAATAAAATAATAAATTTTTTTATAATTTTAAAAAAAATCACAATATTCATAAATATATAATAATGGATAATAGCAAATACAATCACTCTAAATCTGAAGAAAAAATCTATGATTATTGGGAAAAAAATGAACTATTTAAACCTAAAAAAAATTCAAAAAAGTATTCAGTAGTTATACCACCTCCAAATGTTACTGGAAGTTTGCATATGGGTCATGCACTGAATAATTCCATACAAGATTTACTAGTTCGTTATCATCGAATGAATAATTATGAGACTCTGTGGCAGCCTGGTACTGATCATGCTGGTATTGCAACTCAAGCATTAGTTGAGCAAAAACTTAATAATGAAAAAATTAACAAAAATGAAATTGGTAGAGAAAAATTTATCGAGAAGGTTTGGGAATGGAAGGAGCAATATGGTGACATTATAATTAATCAATTAAAAAAATTAGGTTGTTCTTGTGATTGGTCTCGTAATGCGTTCACTATGGATGAAAATTTGTCTAAATCAGTGATAAAAGTTTTTGTTGACCTTTATAATAAAAACTTAATATACAAAGATAAGAAATTAGTTAATTGGGATACAGTTCTAAAAACAGCAATTTCTGATCTTGAAGTAGATCAAAGAGAGGTAAATTCTAAAATCTATTATATTAGATATCCTATTGATGGGACTGAAGAATTTATATCTATAGCAACTACAAGACCTGAAACGATGTTGGGAGATACTGCAATTGCTGTAAATCCTAAGGATAGTCGTTTTAAGTCTATCGTTGGAAAAACAGTAACTATTCCGATTGTAGGGAGAAAAATTAGAATTATTGAGGATAACTATGCTGATCCTGAGCAAGGAACAGGCGCTTTAAAAATTACTCCTGCTCATGATTTTAATGATTACTACGTTGGGCAAAGAAATAATTTAGAAATTATCAATATTTTTACTATTGCGGGTAAAATTAATGAGAATGCACCTAAAGAATATATCGGTCTCGATAGATTTGAGGCTAGAAAAAAAATTTTAAGAGAGCTTAAAAATAAAGATTTTTTTGTTAAAGAAGAAAGTATTAAAAATAAAGTACCTTATGGAGATAGATCAAATTCAATTATTGAACCATATTTAACTGAACAATGGTTTGTTGATGCTGAAAAATTATCTATTAAAGCTAAAGAACTTGTATACTCAAAAAAAATAAATTTCTTCCCAGAAAATTGGTCAAAAACTTATTTTCAATGGATGAATAATATTGAGCCATGGTGCATTTCAAGACAACTATGGTGGGGCCATCAAATTCCTGCTTGGTATGGGCCTGATAAAAAAATTTTTGTAGCAGTAAATGAAGCCGAGGCAAAATCTCAGGCAAAAAAACATTATAATAAAGATGTTGGCTTAATTCGAGATCCTGATGTTTTGGATACTTGGTTTTCATCTGGGCTTTGGCCGTTTGCTACTTTAGGCTGGCCAGACGATAAAGATTATGTTGATAAATTTTATCCAACTTCAGTTCTAGTAACAGGCTTTGATATTATTTTCTTTTGGGTTGCAAGAATGATTATGTTTGGAACTGAATTTTTAAACAAAGAACCATTTAAGGATATTTATGTTCATGCATTAGTAAAAGATGAGAAGGGACAAAAAATGTCAAAATCTAAGGGCAATGTAATTGATCCTTTAGATTTAATTGAAAAATATAGTGCCGACGCACTAAGATTTACTCTTCTTTCGATGGCTTCTCCAGGTACAGATGTAAAACTATCTGAAGATAGAGTTAAAGGATATAGAAATTTTTTAAATAAACTTTGGAATGCAAATAATTTTTTAATTACAAATGAATGTGATTTCTCTGATATTGATAAAACCCCAAATTTATCAGTTAATATTAATAAATGGATTTATGCAGAATTAATTGAAGCAAAATCTAAAATTGAGAAAAATTTAAAAGATTACAGATTTGATGAGGCTGCAAAAAATGCTTATCAATTTGCATGGCATTCTTATTGTGATTGGTATTTAGAGTTGTCAAAAACAATACTATCTTCAAATAATGAAGAAGCCAAATCTGAGGTTAAGAAAGTTTCAAGCTATGTCTTCAAGCAAATTTTGATATTATTGCACCCTTTTATTCCATTTGTTACCGAAGAAATTTGGCTTAAAAATAAATTTGATAATTCTAGTAAAGATTATTTAATGCTTACTAATTGGCCCTCTGGTAAAATTAATAAAGATTCTAACACTGAAGAAGTTGATAACATCATAAGCATAATATCTGAAATTAGGTCCTTTAAAAATGAACTAAATATAGGCCCTGGTTCATTCATAGACATGTCTATTAATAGTATTAATGATGTTCAAAAAAAATTCATTAATGATAATGAAATTATCCTTAAAAAATTAGGTAGAATAAACACTATTCTTGATGATGACTTAGACAAACCTGCAGCAACCATGGTTGTTTCAGGTGATTTATTTAAGATTTATTTCGATAAAGATGTTGATTTAAAACTTATAAAAGAAAATCTAACTAACAAACAAAATAGAATTCAAGAAGAGATGAATAAAATATCTCAAAGATTAGAGAACAAAAGTTTTGTAGATAGAGCACCAAAAGAGATTGTTGAACAAGAAAAAACTAATTATAATAGTTTAAAGAATGATATTGATAAGATATTAGTAACAATAAAGGGTATATAATGGCAAAATTTAATAAAAAGAAACTTCCAAGTAGACACACATCTTTAGGAGCAGATAGAGCCCCTCATAGATCTTTTTACTATGCAATGGGTGAAACAGAAAAAGATGTAGCAAAACCTTTTGTGGGTGTTGTCTCAACTTGGAATGAAGCTGCCCCATGTAATATTGCTTTGATGAGACAAGCTCAATCAGTCAAAAAGGGAGTAAGAGCTCACGGAGGAACTCCCAGAGAATTTTGCACAATTACAGTTACCGATGGAATTGCAATGGGTCATGAAGGAATGAAATCTTCTTTAATATCAAGAGAAGTAATTGCAGATTCAGCTGAGCTAACTGTAAGAGGACATTGTTATGATGCGTTAGTAGGCATAGCTGGATGTGATAAATCCTTACCTGGCCTAATGATGTCTATGGTAAGATTAAATGTTCCAAGTGTTTTTATTTATGGAGGATCAATTCTTCCTGGACGATATAAAGGAAAAGACGTAACTGTTGTTGATGTATTTGAAGCAGTCGGTAAACATTCATCTGGTCAAATGTCAGCAGCAGAACTTAGAAAGTTAGAATTAGTTGCTTGTCCAAGTGCTGGAGCTTGTGGAGGTCAATTTACAGCTAACACTATGGCCTGTGTATCTGAGGCTATTGGTTTAGCACTTCCTTATTCAGCTGGAACTCCAGCTCCATATGAAGAAAGAGATAAGTACGCAAAAGCAAGTGGAAAAATGGTTATGAACCTCTTAAAAAAAGGAATTAAGCCAAGAGATATTGTGACTAAGAAAGCTTTAGAAAACGCCGCAACAATAGTTGCTGCAACGGGCGGATCAACTAATGCAGGACTACATTTACCAGCTATCGCTAATGAAGCAGGAATAAAATTTGATTTAATGGACGTTGCAAAAATTTTTAAAAGAACTCCATATCTTGCTGATCTAAAACCTGGTGGAAAATATGTTGCAAAAGATATGTGGTTAGCAGGGGGTGTTCCAATGTTACTTAAAACTTTATATGATGGTGGTTTTATTCATGGTGACTGTATGACAGTGACAGGAAAAACTATGAAGGAAAATTTAAAGAATATTAGATTTAATCCTAAGCAAAAAGTTTTAAGAAAATTTGATAACCCATTATCTCCAGATGGCGGCGTTGTTGGTTTAAAAGGAAATTTAGCTCCAGATGGAGGTATAGTTAAAATTGCTGGACTTAAAAAATTACAATTTACTGGTAGAGCAAGATGTTTTGATAATGAAGAGGCTGCAATGGAAGCTGTTCAAAAAAGAAAATACAAAGATGGTGATGTAATCATTATTAGATATGAAGGACCAGTTGGAGGTCCTGGTATGAGAGAAATGTTATCTACTACAGGTGCAATCTATGGTCAGGGAAAAGGAGAAAAAGTAGCTCTTATAACTGATGGAAGGTTCTCTGGTGCTACAAGAGGTTTCTGTGTAGGTCATGTAGGCCCTGAGGCTGCTCTAGGAGGACCTATAGCTCTATTACGTAATGGAGATTTTATTGATATAGATGCAAAAAAAGGGACCATTAATGTAAGACTTTCTAAAAAAGAATTAGCTTCAAGAAAAAAAAAATGGAAGCCAAGAAAATCTGATTTTGGTTCTGGTACATTGTGGAAATATGCACAAACTGTTGGACCTGCTTTTTTAGGTGCACCAACTCATCCAGGTAAAAAAAAAGAAGTTAAGGACTATTCAGAAATTTAATGAAAATTCGTCCAGTTATTTTATGTGGTGGCGCCGGAACTAGACTTTGGCCAAATTCTAAAAATCATCAAGCAAAGCAATTTATTGATTTTGGTGAATGGACTTTACTTGGTAAAACTTTAGAAAGAATTAAAGCTTCAATTTATGATGTCCCAATTATAAGCACTAATAATAAATACTTAAAACAAGTTAAACAACATCTTAAAAAAAATAAGATTAAAAAATATAAAATAGTTTTAGAACCCGCAAAAAGAAACACTGCACCGGCAATTTTAAGCACAGCTCTAATTAAAGTTATTCCTGATGATCAACCGTTAATGTTTTTTACTGCAGATCATTTAATTGAAAAGATGAGTATTTTTAATAAAGCAATTAATAAAAACAAATCAAATCTGACAGATCAAAACATCTTTATTTTTGGCATTAAACCAACATCACCATCAAGTGAATATGGATATTTTGTAACCAAAAGAATTAAAGGAAATATCAACAAAGTTACTAAATTTATTGAAAAACCAAAACTAGCAATAGCCAAACAAGTAATTAAACAAAAAGGTTATTGGAATTCTGGAATGTTTTTCCTCAGAAAGGACTCAATAATAAACAACTTTAAGAAGAAACAACCAACTATGTATAGAAACTGTGTTAATGCTGTTAAAAAGGCTAAGCTTAAAGCTGATACTTATTATTTAAATAAGACCTCATATATTAAAGCTACAGCAAAATCATTTGATTATGCAATTCTAGAAAAAACTAAACAAATCAATGCTATTAAATTAGATATACCTTGGTCAGATCTTGGAAGTTGGAAAGAAATCTTAAAGATGTACGATAAAAATAAATATAAATACGTTAAGAAAAAGAATGTTTATTACCGTCCGTGGGGCAGATACACAAATTTGTTTAAAGGGGAAGAATTTTTAATTAAAGAATTATTCGTTAAACCTAAAGGAATTCTAAGTTTACAAAAACATAATCATAGATCAGAGCATTGGCTTATTACAAAAGGTAATCCAAAAATCACATTAGATAATAATAATTTTTTTAAAAGACCTAATGAACATCTATTTATTCCAATAAAGTCTATACATAGAATCCAAAATTTAGGAAAAAAACCAGTCAAAATTTTAGAGGCTCAAATAGGGTCATTATTAAAAGAGTCTGACATTATAAGATTTAAGGATGCTTATGGAAGGGTTAAGTAATTATGACAATTGATTATCTTAATTTTAAAAAAAAATTTGATGATGAAGGCTATTTTGTTTTGAAGAATTTTGTAAAAGAAGATTTTATTTCTTATTTGGTTGATGAAATTAATAAATCTACCAATACTGTTAAATACTTTGATAATTCAAAGAATCTACGAAGAATTGAAAAACTATATGATAAAGGTCAATATTTAATAAGCATGAATGAAAAAATTTTAATCCTTTTAAAAAATGTGTTTGCCAAGGATTTTTTGATATTTAAAGATAAATTTAATTCCAAACCACCTGGAGGGGAGGGTTTTTTTGCTCATTATGATGGAGTGTTTGAATTTATAAATTCTAATAATGAGAGAAAAAAAGGATGGTATGAATATGGAGATTTTTTTGTAAGTGCATTAGTGGCTATTGATAGGTGCAATAAAGAAAATGGAGCTCTTGAAATAGCTAAATCCCACAAAGGAAATTTTGATCAGCTTTATGAAAATACAAAAAAAGACGGCACTCCTGCACTTTCTAATGAGCTTGAGTCCAAAACGTTATTTAATTTAATAGACTTAGAAGTTGGTGATATGATTATTTTTTCAAATAGATGTCCACATAGATCAAAAAAGAATGATTCTCAAAAAATTAGAAGAATAATATATTATACTTATACTCTTAGTGAAAATGGTTCAAAATATGATCAATATTTTAAAGATAAAGAAAATAGCAAGAATAAATCAAAAGCATTATCTGAAAAGCCTTAAAAATATATTAATGGAACTGTTTAGTTTTTCATATATAACATAATTTAATTTTCTATCGTTATAATGAAATTTAAAAAAAAAGTTTATGTTGGTTTATCTGTTGATATAATTCATGAAGGACACATTAATATTCTTAAAACAGCAAGTAAATATGGTGAAATAATTGTTGGTCTCTTGACAGATGAAGCAATAGCTTCTTATAAAAATATTCCTTATTTAAATTATAATAGAAGAAAGATTATTATTCAGAACATTAAGTATGTTAAAAAGGTAATACCTCAGAATACCTTAAGTTATGTCCCAAACCTTAAATTGATAAAACCTGATTTTGTTGTTCATGGAGATGATTGGAAAAAAGGAGTTCAAAAACAAACACGTCATGATGTAATTAAGACTCTTAAAGGATGGTCTGGAAAATTAATTGAACCAAAATATACAAAAAATATTTCATCAACGTTAATAAAAAATAGAATTTTAGAAATTGGTATTTCACCTCAAAATAGAGTAAGTAGGCTTAAACGCTTAATCTCGTCAAAAAATATTGTACGTATTTTGGAGTCACATAATTCTTTAACAGGTTTAATAATTGAAAATTTGAAAATAATTAAAAAAAATAAAAATATAGAGTTTGACGGTATGTGGTCTTCTAGTCTTACAGATTCTGCAACAAAAGGTTTGCCAGACAACTCTTCCTTATCTTTTTCTGCGAGAATTTCCTCATTAAACGATATAATGGATGTTACAACAAAACCTGTAGTTTTTGATGCTGATAATGGAGGCCAAATAGAACATCTTCCTTATTTGATAAGATCATTAGAAAGATCTGGTGTTTCGGCAATTATTATGGAAGATAAAATTGGTCTAAAAAAAAACTCATTATTTAAAAATCAAATTGGTACAAAACAGGATAAACCAAACCTTTTTGCAAATAAGATTAAAAGAATTTGTGGTACAAGACAATCTCAAGACTTCATGGTAATTGCTAGAATTGAAAGTTTTATTTTAGGAAAAGGTCTAAATGACGCTTTAAAACGAGCTGAAACTTATTCAAAGGCAGGTGCAGACGCAATTTTAATTCATAGCAAAGAAAAAAATACAAAAGAAATATTTTCTTTTGCTAAAAAATTTAAAAAAAGTAGATACTTTATCCCTTTAGTTTCTGTGCCCTCAACTTATTCAAAAGTTTATGAAAAGGATTTAATTAAAAATGGATTTAAACTAGTTATTTATGCAAACCAACTACTACGAGCTGCATATCCAGCTATGCAAAATACAGCTAGAACAATTTTAAGAAATAGTCGTGCATTTGAAGCTGATAAAAAAATAATACCTATTAAAGAAATAATTAGCTTAATAAAAAATGATTAAAGTAGAGGGTTTAATTAATCTATTAAAAAGAAATAAAAGTGATTTTTTTTCAGGGGTACCTGATAGTGTATTAAAAAATTTTTCTTCATTATTAAAAGATAGCAAAAAACATATAATTGCAACTAACGAAGGTTCGGCAGTTTCTATTGGTATAGGCCAATATCTGTCTACAAAAAAAATTCCTGTTATTTATATGCAAAATTCAGGATTATCAAATGCTTTAAATCCACTAATTTCTATAGCTCATAAAAAAGTATACTCAATACCTCTGATTTTAGTTATAGGGTGGAGAGGTTCTCCAAATACTAAAGATGAACCTCAACACAATGTAAAAGGTAAAATCACAAGAAGCATACTTAAACTTTTAGATATTAAATATACAATTCTGAGGTCTGATTCAGATTTGAAAAAATTTGACAAGCAAATAAAAATTGCGAAAAAAAATAAAAGTATTGTTGCATGTTTAATAGAACAGGGAGTCCTAAAGAAAAAAACAAAACTTAAAAAAAAAAAAGATTTTTATAGCTTAGATAAAGAATTATTTTTAAAAACTTTTTTACAAAATTTACCGAAAAAAACAAAAATTATTTCTAGTACAGGTTATAATTCGAGAGAATTAATGCACCTAAGAAAAAAATACCAAATTAAGAATGGTAAAGATTTTTATATGGTTGGGGGAATGGGTCATACTTCATCAGTAGCCTTAGGATACTCCTTAACAAGTAAAAATAAAACGGTATGCATTGATGGAGATGGATCTTTTTTGATGCATTTAGGATCAATTAAATCAGCAGGAACATTTGCTAATAAAAACTATAAATATATAGTTTTAAATAATAACACCCATGACTCTGTTGGTGGTCAAAATACTTATGCAAATAATGTAAATTTTGAAAAGTTATCAAAAAGTTTTGGTTTTAAGAAATTTTTTTCTATTACAAATAGAAAAAACCTAAAAAAAAATATTCAAAATTTTTTAGATTCAAATAAATTAAGTTTTTTAGAAGTAAAGATTTCTAATTCTAAAATTAAAAAATTACCAAGACCTAAAAATTTGATAAAAATAAGAAATCAATTTATGAATTAATGATTAGTTCTATTAAAGATATTAAAAAATTCTTAAGTGACAAAAGCTTAATAAAGATCTTTATCTTATGTGGAAAAAAATCTTTTGTAACTTCTGGTGCTGAAAATTTATTAAAAGATATAACTTTAAATAAAAAGATAAAACTTTTCTATAAAAGTTCAGAACTTCCTATACTTGATGAATTAATCAAAATTATCAAAGATGTAAGAAATTTTGAACCAGATTTAATTTTAGCTATCGGTGGAGGTACTGTAATGGATTATGCTAAAGTTGCCAATGTAGTTGATGTTAGACCTGATCTTGATCAATTAATTGAAAATTATTCATATCCTTTTGATAAAAAATATACCCGATTAGCTGTAATTCCAACTACAGCTGGATCTGGAGCTGAAGTAACCTCTAATGCTGTTATTTACGTAAAAGGTATAAAACATTCGTTTGAAAGTGATTTATTAATACCCGATAATTTTTTTTTAATTCCAGATTTTTTAACTTCCGCTCCCCATAAAATTAGAGCATCTGCAGGTTTTGACGCTATAGCACAAGCGCTGGAGTCTTTGGTATCAAAAAAATCAAATGATCAAAGTGTGCATTACGCATCAAAATCATTAAAGGCTTCTATTAATACCTATATACCTTTCTTAAATGAACCTAATTTAAGTAATGCATCAGAAATGAGTATAGCAGCAAATTTAGCTGGAAAAGCTATTAGTATATCAAAAACAACAGCTCCACATGCAACCTCATATCCATTTACTTCTTTATTTGATATTAGTCATGGTCATGCCGTGGGATTATTTTTTGAAAAATTTTTTAGGTTTAATTATAATAATTTAAATAAATCAGAGACCACTTTTGATTTAAAAAAAAGATTTGATCTAATATTTGATTTATTTAATGTTCAAAATATAGATGACTTTTGTACAAAAATATCTTTAATTAAAAAACAAGCAAATTTAGAGGATGATATAAGAAAATTAAATATTGATATAAATAAAAGTTCAGAAAACATAATAAAGGGTATAAATTTGTTAAGACTTGGAAATAACCCTGTAAAAATTGATGGAAAAGATATTTATAATATAATTTCTAATGTTGATTGAGTAAATACTTATAATGATTAAAAAATTTGGTTCATACATTCGAGAAAAAAGAATAAGTCTTGGACTGGGCCAAAGGCAATTTGCAAAAAAAATTGGTATTGCAGCATCATATTTAAATGATATTGAAAAAAATAAAAGATCAGCTCCAAAAAATGAAATAATAAAAAAGATCTCTTTAATTTTAGAAGTTGACTTAGATTTATTAAATGATTTAGTTGGAGCCTCTAAAAAAACCTTACCACCTGATATAATTGATTATTTAGAAAAAAATCCTAAATTTATATCGTTAATTAGATCTGCCAAAAACAATAAACTAAAAGATTTTGAATTTGAAAAAATTGAAGAAACTATAAATAAATCAAAAACTAAATGTTTAATAGTTGCTGCAGGACTTGGTAGCAGACTTAAGGGACATACAGAAAATAACCCTAAATGTATGTTAGATTTTGGAGGTAAAACCTTATTACAAAGGCAATTATCTTCCTATAAAGATAATGGAATAAAAGATATTTCACTTATAAGAGGATATAAAAAAAATAAAATAAATTATAAAGGAATTAAATATTTTGATAATAATGATTACAAAAACAACAATATACTAAATTCAATTTTTTATGGTGAAGAAGTTATTAATGGTAATATTATAATCTCTTATTCTGATATTTTATTTGAACCTTTTGTAGTCAAAAGAGCAATGGAATCTGATCATGATATTTCTGTTGTAGTAGATGTTGAATGGCGTGATTATTATATAGATAGAAAAGATCATCCTTTATCTGAAGCAGAAAATGTTATCTTTAATTCCAATAACGAGGTCGTTAAAATTGGAAAAATAGCATCTGAAAAAGAAGAAGTTCATGGTGAATTTATTGGAATGATAAAATTAAATCATCGAGGATGTGAAATTTTAAAACAAAACTTTCATCGTGTTAAAAAAATATACTGGAACAAACCCTTTCAAAGAGCAAAAATTTTTCAAAAAGCATATTTAACTGATATGATTCAAGAACTTGTTGATATAGGCATCAAAGTTCATTGTGTAATCATTGAAAGAGGATGGAAAGAAATTGATACTGTAGAAGACTATAAAAAATCTTTAATTGACTTTAATCGATAATTTTAACAAAAACTTAATAATATTGTTCTTTTATGTTCGCTAAATAATGTATATATAATTAACTTGTCTGCGAACACAGTTAATGGTAACAAAAGGACAAATTATGATAAAAAAATACATATTTATAATGTTTCTAGTTTTATTTACTGGAAACTTAAATGCTGAATCAAAAACCTATAAAATGGTATTTGTTCCTGCTAGTGAAAAGGGTGATGAAAGCGATTACAAAAGTTTAATTTCAATTACTGAAAAAATTACAGGTTTTAATATCGATACAATTAAAGTAACAGACTATAATGCAGCAGTTGAAGCAATGAGAGCTGGTAGGGCTCATATTGCTTGGTATGGAGGAAAAACATATGTTAAGGCCGCTGAGATTGCCAATGCAGAAGCCTTCGCAGCTGGTGTAAGACCAGGAGAAAAAGATGCAGGTTACTACACTTATTTTGTCGTCAAAAAAGATAGTAAGTTAAAAGAATTTAATGATGTTAAAGGTAAAATTTTATCTTTAAATACAATCGGTTCAACGAGTGGTGATTTAATACCTCAAGTAGAATTAAGTAAAATTAATCTTTCAATAAAAAATAAAGAACACTTTGATAAAGTTTATTATGCTGGAAGTCATGATGCATGTTTATTAGCAGTATTAAATAATCAATCTGATGTCTGCGGTATGAGTTCTAGAAATTTTGAAGCAAGATTAGCTGATGGAACTTTTAAAAAAGAAGATGTAAGAATTATACATAAGTCGGATAGAGTTCCACCACCACCATTAGCTTATTCAAAAATGATACCAAAAGAAGATAGGGATAAAATTAAAAATGCTGTCCTAGAAGCTCATCAGCATGGAGAAATAGGTGGATATGGTGGAAAGATGTCTCACTATATGGAAGTTAAAGATTCTGACTACAATGTTTTGAGAGAAGTAATTGAATTATTAAATAAGAATAAAAGTTAAAATTATATAGAATTATGCTTGAAATAAACGATCTTAAAAAAACCTTTGATAACGGCAGTCCTGCATTAAAAGGTGTAAATTTAAAAATTAATAAGGGAGAATTTGTAAGTATTTTAGGGCCAAGTGGTTCAGGTAAAACAACTTTACTTAGAACAATTAATGGACTTGAAACCTCAAGTGGAGGGGAAATTTATTTTAATGATAAAAAAATAGATAATAACAGTATTCCAGAAGTCCAAAAAAAAACTGGAATGATTTTTCAAGAATTTAATCTAGTAAACAATCTATCTGCAATAAACAATGTCTTAACTGGTCTATTAAATTCAAGTAATAAATTCTTATCTTTATTTTATTTATTTAAAAAAGATCAAAAAATTGAAGCTTTAAAATCTTTAAAAACCGTAGGTTTACTTGAAAAATCTTATAACAGATCTGATGAATTATCTGGAGGTCAAAGACAAAGAGTTGGAATAGCAAGAGCTATAATTAAAAGACCATTATTATTGTTAGCTGATGAGCCCGTTGCTAGCTTAGATCCTAAAGCTGCAAATCTAATTTTATCCCTATTAAAGAAAATTAATAAAGAGTTTGGCACAACTATTCTTTGTAACCTTCATCAAGTTGATTTAGCTAAAAAATATTCAGATAGATTAGTCGGTCTTTTGGATGGTAAAATCATATTTGATGAAAAATCTGAAAATATTAACAAAACTAATTTAGAGAAAATATACATATAATATGGATCGAAACGTTATAAAGCTCAAAGTTGACAATAAAGATAAAGATCTTGCGACTTATCTAAAACCACAATGGTCTTGGAAAACCCTTACCACTATAGGGATATTTTCTTTTATTTTGGTATTTGTTGTAAATGATTTGGAGATTGATTTTATTAAATTAGTAACAGACTCTTCAAAATATTTTGGAGATATCTTATCAAGGATGCTTCCACCTGATTTTAGTAATTTAAATCAATTAATTTATGCAATGTTTGAGACTATTGAAATTGCTTTTCTTGGTACTTTTATTGCAATAGTTTTATCAATTCCTTTAGGTTTATTTTCAGCAAGAAATTTAGCTCCTAATTATTTTGTTTATCTAATATGTAAAACTATAGTTATATTCTTTAGAGCAATTCCTGAATTTATTATAGCAATGATTTTAGTTATTGCGATTGGATTTGGAGCAATGCCAGGAGTACTTGCACTAGGTTTGCATACTATGGGATTTTTAGCAAAATTTTATGCAGAAGATATCGAGCATATTAACAAAGGACCAATTGATGCTCTTAAATCTTCAGGTGCAACTAAAAGTCAAATTATTTCATTCGGTGTTATACCTCAGATCTTACCATCTTTTGTTGCAAACAATTTATATATCTTAGATAGAAATGTTAGAATGGCTACAATGCTAGGTATAGTTGGAGCAGGTGGAATTGGATATGAATTACAATCATCATTTAGAATGTTTGAATATGAAAGAGTTTCTGCAATTATAATTCTAATATTTGTGACAATTTTTATTATAGATCATCTATCAGCATTTATAAGATCTAAAATTAAATAATTTATTTTATTGATTATTATATGATTATGAAGATCATGTAATAATGCTTACATTTAAAATTTCTGGATATTTGTATTTATTTTTTGCAGTGATATTAGGTATTGCTTCAAATGGTTTATTAAAGACCACAAACGGTTTTACAAATTTAATGCCAACGTTATTTTGTATAATTTCAATAGTTCTTTGCATTTTTTGTTTGTCTAAAGTTATGATGATGATCCCAGTAGGTTTTGCTTATGCCACGTATGGAGGTCTAACCATTACAGCTGTAACAATCTTTGGTATTTTGAAATATAATCAATTACCTAATATTTATGGAACTATAGGTATAATTTTAATAATTATTGGTGTTATTCTTGTAAACTATTTAGGAAAAGTAAGTTCTTAAATTTTGGCCGTGTTAATAAAATTAACACGACCATACAGATTTATTTAAAACCAATTATTTGGAATGATTATGTAGTGAATTGCCAATACAATTCCAACTGAAACACTTAATCCAAAGATCATTTTAAGAAAGTCTTTACCAATTAATGGGAAGACATACTTAAATTTATATTCTTTGTTCATTGTTGAAATCGCAAGTTCTCTACCGCATAATAAACCAACGAAAACCCATGTAGTTGACATAGGCAAATCATTAAGTTCTTTAAAGTAGAATAGAACTGCAGCATAAATTACGTTAATAATTGTAGCTGATCTTGCATATCTTGTTCCAGTCTTCTCCAAAACAACTTTCTGAATTGGTCCACCTTGAATGTAGAAAATATAAAATAATAATGTAGTGAAGTAAGCCATTACAATCAAAAGTAATGTTAAATCTAACTGTCTAGGTAGATATACTGCAATATTAGCTACATCGTGAGATAACCAAACCCACCATAACCAACCTGAAGAAACCCAAACAGCATTTCTCCAAAAGCCAATATATTTTTCATCAACTTCATCTAATTTTTCATTGATAAATTTTGATACTACTATCCAAGCAATATAAGCGACCATTGCCGCTAAACCATATCCAACTACACTTTTTAATAGCATTTTTTCAAGCACAACTGTTGAAGCAAATGCTGAAAGAACTAAGAAAGTAGTAGATACCGGTATTCCAATTCTTGTTAATAATAGCAATATTGCAGGCGCTACTGCATGATACCACTGAATTTCTTGATAAGGTATTCTAGTTAATCTTCCATAAGAAATATCACCATCATATGAATACCATCCCCATGCTAACGCAAAAATCATTACAGCTGATGCAGATCCTGCAAGTGTATACCATTTAAACCACTTCTTCTTTGAAGCTATAAATGTACCAAGTGTTTGAATTGAGTCGTTAGCGATTACGCTATAACCGGCAAGGGCAAACCCTATAACCGTGTAAGCTAAAGTCATTTCCATTTTTTATCTCCTTTATATTATTGTTTTCGGTTCCTATCGATTCATGACTTAAGATCTATGTAATGTGAGAGTAAAAAAAATTCTATAAAATAATAAACTAATCTGAGAATTAAGGGGTGGATTCGTCAACTAATAAACTATTAAATATTGATGTCTACTTTTAAATATTTTTTATTTCTCAATAAAGTTGTATTTATTTAATTAATTTCTTAATAAAATACACAGCTATAAGGGCTCCCAAAAATTCAGCTAAAATATATGTAGGCGTATTCAAATAATTAATTCCTGTAAATGATTCTGTAAAAGTCCTAGCTATAGCAACAGCTGGATTTGCAAAAGATGTTGATGATGTGAACCAATAACCAGCTGTAATATAAGTTGCAACACAAGCAGCAACTGTTGTTTTTCCATCTTTTAAAGTTGCAAAGATAATAAATATTAGACCAAAAGTTGCTACAATTTCTGCTAGAAATATATGAAAGCCATCTCTACTTTTAGTAGATAATTCAATTATACTATGTTCAAAAAATACATTAGCTAACATTACGCCTAATAAGCATCCTAATATTTGAGCTAGAATATATGTAGTTAAAAGTTTTCCTTTAATTTTTTTAGTTAAATACATTGATAAACTAACAAAAGGATTAAAGTGAGCACCTGAAATATCAGCGAAGGCAGTTATTAAGACAAATAAACCTGCTCCGGTAGCAAGTGTGTTTGCAGTGAGTCTTAAAGCATTATCATTTGTAAGATTTTCAGCCATTATTCCAGAGCCAACAATAATCATTACTAAAAAACAACTACCAATAAATTCACCAATGAAAATTTTATTCTTCATAATCTAAGAATTATTAAATTATAACCTTATAAATTCCAATTAAGAACAATGGTATTTGTAGTCCAAAATTAGTTAGTATCGCTTTATCTTTGCTAATAAATCCTGCGATAGTCCATCCAACAACACCTAATCCATGAAAGTATATATTTAAAGGATATATATTTAGGTTAGTTAATAGAATACCAACTAATACTAGAAACGTACTTATCCATTTAAGATATTTCTTAATAAACATTAATTCTCCTTTCAGCTTATTTTATTTAGATTTTAGATAATAACTTATCTACACTTTTTACATAATCCAAAAAACTCAAGATTGTATTTACTATATTTCATACCATCTTTGTCTTTGAAATTAGCTAAGTATTTAGAAAGACCTGCGCTACTTATTTCTGTTACTTTTTCACAAATCTCACAGATTGAAAAAGCAGTAGCTTTAGCTACCTGACAGCTCGAATTATGACAGGCAATAAAGGCATTTCGACTTTCGATTTTATGAATTTTTCCCATTTCAACTAATTTGTCTAATGCTCGATAAACCTGTGGTGGGGCTTTGATACCTTTTTTTTGAACATTAAAAAGTATTGAATAAGCTTTTAAAGGCTCAGGAGATTTATCAATTAAATCAAAAATAATTTGCTGATTTTTTGTGAGAGTATGTTCTTTATGCATTATTTTCATTTTACTGATTCCTCATTAATTTTTCAATTTAATTGATTGTTTTATTTTGAATAATGAAAGTATAAATAATAATAAGGCAGCTGTTATAATTGATGGACCTGAAGATGTATTAAATTCTAAAGATGCGAACAATCCTATAATTACAGATAATAAGCCTCCTATCACTGAATACATAACCATACTTTGTGGACTAGTTGATAAATTCCTAGCCATTGCTGCTGGTATAATCAACATCCCAGTAATTAATAACAATCCAACCATTTTAATTGAAATAGCGATGATCGCAGCCATCAAGATAGTGAATATCGCTTTAGCTCTGTCAGGATTTAAACCTTCAGCTTCTGCTAACTCATAATTTACTGTTGATGCAAATAAAGGTTTCCAAATAAATTTTAGAGTTAATAAGATCAATGCTCCTCCTATCCATATGATTAACAAATCATCAACTGAAACTGCTAAAATATCTCCAAATAATAATCCCATAATATCAAACCTGATAAATGTTAAAAAACCAATAACAACAAGTCCAACAGCAAGAGATGAATGAGCTAGAAGACCCAACAATGCATCACCAGGCAAATTTGTTTTTTTTTGAAGTTGAATTAAAATAAGTGCTATTAGTGATGAAATAATGAATACTGATAATGCAATATTAAATTCCATAGTAAAAGCCAATGTAACTCCTAACAGTGCAGAGTGGGCTAGTGTATCACCAAAATAAGATAATCTTCTCCATATTACAAAACAACCAAGAGGTCCTGTAACCAAAGCCACTCCAATTCCAGCTACCAAAGCTCTTATAAAAAAATCATCAAACATTTAATTTTTTTTTATTTTACCTTCATCTGTATGTATATGATCATGCCTATGTTCGTATCTTGATAATATTTGTGAAGCTTGTTCACCAAATAAAGCTTTATACTCATTATTTTTTGCAACATCCATTGGAGATCCTGAACAACATACATGACCGTTTAAACAAACTACATGATCTGTGGCAGTCATTACTGTGTGTAAATCATGAGAAATTAATAAGATTCCACAATTCAATTCATCAGAAATTTTCTTAATTAGTTCGTATAGAGCGATTTCACCAGTAAAATCTACTCCTTGTACTGGTTCATCAAGTACTAATAGCTCCGGTTTTTTTGAAATGGCTCTTGCAAGTAATACTCTTTGGAATTCTCCACCGGATAAATCACCTAAATTTTTATCTTTAAGATGAATGACACCTGTCAATGATAAAGCTTCATCTATTGTTTCATTATCAAGATTTTCAGTTAAAACCATGAAATCATTTACTCTTAGCGGTAGCGTCCAATCAATTGAAATTTTTTGTGGTACATAGCCAACTTTAGTGGTGTATTTTTCTACTGAGCCATCGATCTTTTTGTAAATACCTAATGCAATTTTAGCTGTTGTACTTTTTCCTGATCCATTAGGGCCAATTAAAGTAACTATTTTACCTTTTTCAACCTGTAGTGAGACTCCTTTCACTAACCACTTATCGTCAATACGTAAACCAGTATCATTTAATTTTACTAAAATATTTTGATCTGAGCTCATTTTATTCCTTGACTAGAATATGTTATATTATTACATAGTGTTATATTATAACAATTTAAATATACAACATATGAAAAATATTAAAAAATTACCATTAATCTTATCAATACTATCATTCTTAATTACTTTTGTACCAGCAAATGCTGAAATTAAAGTAGTTGCAACAATAAAACCAATTCATTCACTTGCAAGTTATCTAATGGATGGCATTGGTAAACCAGATTTAATCGTTGATGGTTACGCTTCACCTCATGGATTTGCACTCAAGCCATCCCATGCAAAAATGATTCAAAACGCTGATATTATATTTTGGGTAGGTGAGGACATAGAAAATTTCTTAGAAAAACCATTAAAAACTATTGCAAAAAAAGCTGAAAAAATTGAATTAATGGAAATTAAAGGGTTAACCAAACTTAAATTTAGAGAAAGAAATATTTTTGAAGGTCATGACGATCATGGTCATAAAGAGGATGATCATGATGATCATGCAAAAAAAGAAGATGATCACGATGACCACGGACATGACGATGAGCATAAAGAAGATGATCACGATGACCACGGACATGACGATGAGCATAAAGAAGATGATCACGATGATCATGGTCATGAAGGGCACGCTCATGGTGAGTATGATCCACATATTTGGTTAGATCCAATGAATGCAAAAGTAATTTTAAGTGAAATGGCAGAACATTTGATTGAGAATGATCCAAAAAATGAGACTAAATATAAAGAAAACTTAAAAAAAGCACATAAAGATTTAGATAAACTAACGAAGAAAGTTAAATCTGAATTAAACAAAGATTTTAAATCAATAGTTTTTCATGATGCGTATCAATATTTTGAAGAAAGATTTGGTATTAATATTTTAGGTGCATTTACAGTAAATACAGACGTAATGCCTGGTGCTGAACAATTAGCTGAAATCAGAGAAGTAATTGAGCATGATAAAGTAAGCTGTATATTTTCAGAGCCTCAATTTAATCCTGATATTATAAAAGCTGTAGCGAAAGATACTAATGTTGCAACAGGGGTCATAGATCCATTAGGAGCAACTCTTAACCCTGGTAAAGATTTATATTTTGATTTAATCAGTAACATGTCAAAATCTTTCAAAGGCTGTTAATTTAAAATTGATCTTTGATCATAAATAATATCTAATAAAGGGATGAGCACAGTTTCCCTTACATTAGATGAAATTTTTGATTTAGCTAAAAAGACTTTATTAACTAATGGATGTGATGATGAAACAGCATCTATATTATCTGATTTAATTAGAAATGCTGAACGAGATGGCTCGTTATCTCATGGTTTATTTAGATTACCAGCTTATGTAAGTGGTTTAAAAAGTGGTAAAATTAATGGTAAAGGAAAGCCAGAAATAAAAAAGATTTCTGCATCAGTAATTAAAGTTCAAGGTAACAACTGTTTAGCTCCAGTTGTTTTAAGTAAAGGTCTACCTGAATTAGTAAAAGCTGCAAAAGAAAATGGTGTAGCAGTTCTAGCAATAAATAATTCTCATCACATGGCAGCGATGTGGCCTGAAACAGAAAAATTAGCTGAAGAAGGTTTAGTTGCTTTTGCGTGTACATCATACAAGCCTGCAGTAGCTCCTGCTGGAGCAATCAAACCATTATTTGGAACAAATCCAATTTCATTTGCCTGGCCAAGACCTGGTAAAACTCCTGTTGTTTATGATATGGCAACAGCATCAATGGCAATGGGTGAAGTACAAGTTGCTAAGAGAGAAGGGCATAAAGTTCCTCTAGGAACTGGTTTAACTAAAGATGGTAAGGAGACAACTGACCCAGGCGCAATAGCAGATGGTGGAGTATTACTTCCTTTTGGTGGCTACAAAGGTTCTGCAATAGCGATGATGGTTGAATTAATGGCTGGTGCATTAGTAGGTGATAATTTTAGTTTTGAAACAGCTGCTAAAGATAATAATGATGGCGGTCCACCAAGTGGAGGAGAATTTATTTTAGCTATATCACCAGATAAAACTGCAGGAACTAACTGGCAAAAACACGCAGATGAATTTTTTGATAAAATGAAATCGATGGGTGAAGTAAGATTGCCTGGTGAAAGAAGACATAAAAATAGACTAGATAAAGGTCCTCGTAATATAAACGAGGAATTAGTTAATAAAATAAAATCGTTAAGCTAATTTAATTTCAATTGGAGTGTGGTCAGAGGGTTTTTCTCTTCCTCTAGGATCTTTATTAATATTTATAGACTTAATTTGATCAATTAAAGAGTTTGAAGCTAGAAAATGATCTATTCTCATTCCATTATTTTTTTGCCAAGCTCCTCTCATATAATCCCAATAGGTATAACCTTCTTTAGTTTCATTGAAATGTCTGTAAACATCACCAAATCCTAAATTTAGCATTTCTCTAAATTTTTTTCTTATCTCCAGTCTATATAAAGCATCATCTTCAAAACTTTTTACATTATAAACATCTTCAGCAGCTGGTATTACGTTAAAATCACCTGCAATAATTATATTAGAATTTTTTTTAGATAATGTTTTTAGTTGTTTGATTAATTGATCCATCCAATTTTTTTTATAATCATATTTCTCAGTATCAACTGGATTACCATTTGGGGTATATACATTTATTAATTGAATAATTTTTTTCTTATACTCAACCTCAGCAGAAATAATTCTTGATTGCTTTAATTTATCTTTAATTAAATCTGTTCTAATATTTTTTAGTTTACCTTTAGATATAATTGCAACCCCATTATAACTTTTTTGACCAAAAACATGACTTTCATAATCCATTGAAGAAAAATCATCATAAGGAAAATTTACATCCTCAGTTTTAATTTCCTGCATCATTAAAATATCTGGCTTGTACTTTAAAAGATAACTTTTGATATTTTCAATTCGAGCACGTACTGAATTTACATTCCATGATGAAATGAGCATTAAAGAGAAAAGGAAACACCACAACCACAAGAAGATTTTGTTTGTGGATTAGTAATTTTAAATTGTTCACCTATTAATTCTGAAACATAGTCAATTTCTGAACCTTTTAAGAGATCAGCTGAGGTTTTATCAATTAGTATATTTTCGAAGCTAAGATCATCTTTGTCCATTGATTGATCAAATGTAAATTCGTATTGAAAGCCAGAACACCCACCACCTTTAATAGCGATTCTAAAAAAAGAACCCTTATCTTTTTTAGACAATAGGGTATTGATCTGTTTTAAAGCTTTATCAGTAAATTTAATTTCTTTTATCATTATTGATCACTGGTATTACTAATATAATACTTAATATTTTATTTTAAAGGATGAAAAAATACTCAAAGATTGGACTATTTAAAAGTAAAGGTAGGATTTTTAAAGAATCTTTATCTAAATATAGAACTCCATTTCAAAGAGACAGAGATCGTATAATTCACAGCGCCTCATTCAGGAGGCTCAAACACAAAACCCAAGTATTTGTTAATACCGAAGGTGATCATTATAGAACAAGAATTACTCATTCCATGGAAGTTGCTCAAATTGCAAGATCTATTGCTAGATATCTTAATCTTAATGAAGATTTAGCAGAAACTTTGAGTTTAGCGCATGATTTAGGCCATACCCCATTTGGACATGCTGGGGAAGATTCTTTAGACGAATGTATGCAAGATCATGGAGGGTTCGATCATAACTTACAAACTTTAAGAATCATTATGTTCTTAGAAAATAAATATCTAAAATTTAATGGTTTAAATCTTTCTATTGAAACTTTAGAAGGACTATTAAAACATAATGGGCCAGTAGAGAACCTTAATTTAGTTGATGATTTAATAGGTATTAAAAATTTTAAAGGTATGATTAATTTTAATACGTATCCATCAATAGAAGCACAAATTTCAGCAATTTCTGATGATATAGCTTATAATAATCACGATATTCAAGATGGAATAAATGCAAACTTATTTAAATTAGAAGAATTGGTTGAAATTGATTTTTTCAGAGATATCTACAAAAAATATAAAAAAAAAATCAATAAACAAAATTATAAAGTGGCAACTTATCAGATTATAAGAGACTCTATAGATCAAATGATAAAAGATTTAATAAATAATACAAAAAATAATTTAAGATTAAACAATATTAAAACATTCAAAGACATTAATAAAACAAGTTTTCTAATGGTCAATTTTTCTGATAAAATTAAGAATTCTGAAAATGAAATAAGAAATTTTTTAAGGTCAAAAATGTATAATAATAAAAATGTTTTAGCAAAAAACAATAAAGGTAAATTGATTATAAAAAAATTATTTAATAAGATAAAACAGAATCCAAAAAAATTTATATCAAATCAACAACTATCTAAAGGTAAATATAGAGCAATTTCAGACTTTATATCAGGCATGACAGATAGATATGCAATTAATCTTTTTAATAAAAACTAATGAACATTTTTGATAAATATTTAGATAAAATTAAAAAAATATTATTAGATTTATCTAAAAATGGTGATTTAATTTTACCAGATAAATTAGATGGAATTACCACCGAAATACCTCCTGTAAAATTTAATAGCGATATTTCAACAAATGTTGCAATGGTTTTATCAAAAGCAAATAACAAAACCCCAACAGATTTAGCAGTTACTTTAGCCAAAGCAATTAAAGAAAGTGATAATTTGATCGATGATATATCAATAGTTAAACCAGGTTTTATTAATATAAAATTTAAAGTAATTTTTTGGACAAATTTTATAGAAGAAATAATTAAGAATTCTAAAACTTTTGGAGTTAATACAAAAGAAAAAAAAAATAATTATTTAGTTGAATTCGTTTCAGCTAATCCAACAGGACCTTTGCACGTAGGTCACTGTAGAGGTGCAATTCTAGGTGATGTTATAACTAACGTTTTATTATTTAATAAACATAAAGTTACAAAAGAATATTATGTTAATGATTATGGTAATCAAATTATAAATTTTACGAGGTCTGTTTATTTTAGAATTAGAGAGATTGTTTATAAAGAACCTTTTCCTAAAGATAATGATGATTTATATCCTGGTGATTATTTAATAGATTTTGCTCAAAATATAATAGATTCAAATAAAAAAATTGATTTTAGTGAT
>CACLMD010000003.1 GCA_902607945.1 uncultured Pelagibacteraceae bacterium
AATATAAAAATCCAGGTGATGTCATTGTTTTAGAAAAAGATGATACCGCAGCCGGTGCAAGTGGAATAGCTTGCGGAGTTGTTAGAAATAATTATTTTCAACCAGCAATGAGAGAGTTAATGGCTCATTCAGTTTCAGTTTGGGAAAGTGACCCTAAAGCATTTAAGTACAATGCGGTTGGTTATTTGCAAATTTCACCAGAAGTAATGCACGAAGATGTTGCAACGATATATGAACAACAAAAAGCAATTGGTTATGAGTCAGAATTTATTGAGGGTGAAAAAGATTGTACAAACTACATGAAGGGGATGTTCGATGATTGGCAAGCACAAGGTATCACATCTGTACTTCATGAAAAAAAAGGTGGTTATGCTTTTAATAAAGACTCGATTAAAGCCCTAGAAAACAAATCTACTTCAAATGGAGTCCAGGTAATGAAAGGTGTAAAAGTTACAGGATTTAAAAGAGGTAGCAATAGTAAGGCTGTTACAGGAGTAGAAACTGATAAAGGAACTATAGATTGTGAACAGGTTGTTGTTGGCTCAGGACCTTGGGTAAGAGATTTTTGGAACATGTTAGAGCTTCCAAAAACTGCAAACATAAAAGGTAAAGATGGTAAAATGCATAAAACTGATATGTGGACATATTGGATGCTTCAGGAGGGGGTAATTGGAGTTGATGCAGATTTTTTAAAAACAAATGATGGTCAACAACCACCAGTAATTCACGTTGACTCTACTGCACCTTTGTATTCAGATAAAAATAAGAAATTGATTACTGACAAAATTTGGGGAATTTATTACAAACCAGATATTGAGGGTTTAGGTGTTCAAGGGGGAACGTCTCCTTACATAGTTGATAAACATTTTGATAAAGTTAATGTTGATCCGTATGGATTAAAATCACCTGAATATCAAACTACAGAGGCTTTTAATGACATGTGGTGTTCAGCTTTAGCTCATTGTCAAAAAAGATTTGAAGGGAAATCAAATCTTTACAGAAAAGGACCATCAGGTGGTCTTGGATGTATGACACCAGACTCATTTCCAATATTTGATAGATTTTTAGAAAATGTTTATATGATTGCCGACGCAAATCATGGTTATAAAATGATTGGTGTAGGTGAACTAGTTGCAAAAGAAATTCTTGGTACTGAAAGTGATTTATTAAAACCGTTTAGATTCAACCGTTACGAGAAAGGTGAGCTTCACCCTACTTCGAACAGTCCATTCCCTTGGAGTTAAACTTCAAGCCTAGACACTAATAAATTTTTCAGCTACGTTTAATAAAAAAATTATAATTCATTAAGAGGTACAATAAATGACTGATCTAGAAAAACATGTTAGCCAGCCAGGTCGGGAAAAACAAGTAAAGCAAGTAAGAGCAAAAATTAATGAACTTGGAATAGAATATATTTTTTTTCAATTCATTTCTGTTACAGGCAGAGTTGTTGGTAAAGGAATTCCAGCAGATCACTGGGAAAGAACATGTGAAAAAGGTTTTCAATTAGTTTATGGTGCAACGGCAAATTTATTTTTAGATCGTCACAATAATTATATAGGTTATGGACCTGAGGCTAAAGAGCTTGTTGGTATACCTGATCCTGAAACATTTTGTCAATTACCTTGGGATAAAAAGGTAGCAAGAGTTTTTGTTACTTGCTTTAGAAACAGGGAAGAAAGAGAAAACCCAGGTGGTCACTTAACTTCTGACTGTAGAGGTAACTTAAGAATTATAGCTGAAGAATTTAAGAAAAAACATGGTTATCAATTGAGAGTTGGAACTGAACCTGAAATGATGTGGTTAACAAAAAATCAGGATGGGACTCCAACTGGTAAAGGTTTTTCTAAACCATACTGTTATCATATAGATCAATTTGAATCTTTAAGACCAGTATTCATGAAAGTGATGGAATATGCAAGGGCGATGGGATTTGATATGATCCAAGGTGATCACGAAGATGCACCTGGGCAATTAGAATTAAACTGGATGTTTGATGATGTTTTAAGAAATGCTGATAGATTATCTACTTATAGACAAATCTGCGCTCAAGTTGCTAGAGAGTTTAATTTAATAGCATGTTTTATGACTAAGCCATTTATGGGTGTTTCTGCAAGTGGTTGTCATACAAATATGTCTTTATGGACTGGTGGAAAAGATAGGGTAAATAAATTAGGACATAAGTCTATTCCGGCTATGGATGAAGTATTTAGTTACGTTGAAGGTGGAAAAAATACTTTTATGCCAGATACAAAAGATGTTCAATTACCTGGCAAGGTAGGGTTAAAATCAATAGGTGGAATAATGAAACATCTTCCAGCATTAACTGCGATTGGATCTTCAACGGTTAATTCTTATAGAAGATTATGGGATCAAGGATTTTGGGCTCCAGTTTATGCTGACTGGGGATATCAAAATAGAACTTGTGGTTTAAGAGTTTCTGCTCCTGGAAGATTTGAGTATAGATCTGTAGACTCTATGCATAATCCATATTTGATGGGTGCAGCACTATTTAAAGCTATGGATGATGGTTTAACTAATAATATTGATCCAGGTAAACCTGAATCAAGAAATATTTATGAAGCTCAAAAAGCTGGCAAAGATGTAAAAAAATTACCATTAAGTCTTGGTCAAGCTCTAGATAGCTTAGCAGATGATAAGGTTATTCAATCTGCTATGCCCGATGAGATGTATAAAATATTCCATTGGTATAAAAATGATGAATGGGAAAGATTTTTAGGTGCAACAACTCAGTGGGATCTAGATACTTATCTTGATTGTCTACCATAGTTCTTAATATATTGAAGAAAGGGTAAAGTTTATGTGTGGAATTGCAGGTTTAATTCATAGAGGAAAGTCTTCTAATGTTGGAAGTGAACTTCAGGGTATGCTTCAGGCCTTAAAACATAGAGGTGAAGATTCAACAGGTTATGCTCTGTATGGAGATACTGATGGTAAAAATTTTATTATGCGTTTCAAAGTTGGAGAAAATGTTGGAGAGGGAAGTTCTTCGATTATGGAAGATGTATCAGTTTATGATGAAAGAAAAAAAATTGTTGACCAAACCCTTAATGAAATGGGTGCAAAAATAATCAAAGAAGAAAGAACTCTTCCTTACTCACTTAGATACGAAATTGATTATAATACCAAAGATTTACTAGAATTTTCTCAAAGGATTGAAAGTATTTCAGGAGTAGAAATTTTATCCATGGGTAAATCCTTAGAAGTAATTAAAGATCTTGGAAATGCAAAAATGGTATGTGATAGATACAATTTAGACAAACTTGTTGGTACTCATGCAATTGGTCATGCAAGGATGGCCACGGAGTCAGGTGTGGATATTAAATCAGCCCATCCTTTTTGGGGTTATCCTTTTAGTGACGTATCAGTAGTTCATAACGGGCAATTAACAAATTATTGGAATAATAGAAGAGTTTTAGAAAATAAAGGAATGAGATTCATGTCAGAATGTGACTCAGAATTAATTGCAGTTTATATTGCCCAAAAAATGAGGGAAGGTGCATCTCTTGAAGAGGGAATGAAAGATTCTTTGTCAGGTCTTGATGGTGTGTTTACTTACTTTGTGGCAACAAAAAATTCTTTAGGTATGGCAAAAGATACTATGGCTGCAAAACCTTTGGTTCTTTACGAGTCAGATGAATTAGTTGCAATGGGTTCAGAAGAAATAGCAATCCGATCAGTTCTTCCACAAGAAATCGACACTTATGATCCATTTGATGGAGAGGTAAAAGTATGGCAAATTTAAAAAACACCGAAAACAAATCTAAATCCCAGTCAATGGGTATGCATACTGAAGTTTTAACAGGAAGAACTCAACAAAAGTTTTTTAATCCAGATGAAGCAGAAAACTTTTATTATTTTGGAACTTATGATGTAGATTTTAATAAAAGAACAGATTTGGATGTTAAAGAGATGACTGCACCAGAAGCAAACAAAGAAATTGATAAATTAATGAGCCAAGGTTATGGTACAATTGTAATCAAAAATCCACAAGGTAAGCATAGTTTAGGTGTTGGTATATTAAATAAATTAAATTTAATTTTTGAAGGTAGTTTAGGTTATTTTGGAATGGGTTCATGTGATGGTCCGATTGTGAGAATTAATGGAAGAGTTGGTTGGTCTTGTGCTGAAAATTTAATGGCAGGAAAAGTAGTAATTGAAAAAAATGCTGGATCATGTTTTGGTGCTGCTATAAGAGGTGGTGATTTGATCTGTAAAGGAAGTGTTGGGGCTAGAACAGGTATCGACATGAAGGGTGGAACTATAATTATAGGTGGAGATGCTGGAGCTTTTACAGGTTTCATGATGCAAAGAGGAAGAATAATTATCTTAGGTGATGTCGGAATAAATCTAGGTGATTCTATGTATGATGGGACAATTTTCGTAGGAGGAAAAATAGGATCTTATGGTAGTGATGCTGTAGACTCTGAACTAACTAAAAATGATCAAGATTGGTTAAAAAGAAAATTAAAGGTTGCAGAAATTGGTGAAAGTTTTGATGTAAGTAAAATGAAAAAAATAGTAGCTGGTAAAAAACTTTGGAATTACGATAATTTAGAACCTACAGAAAAGAAGGGAGCAATTTAATGCCTAAAAAAAAATCTAAAAAGAAAAAAAGCAATGGAAATGTTGGTGGAAAAGCTGATGTTCATGCGCATGAAGAAGGAAAAAGAAATAAAAGTTTATTAGGTCACAACGCTATCTTCACTCCTGACGTTATAGATGATATTCACATAAAAGCACAGTTAGGAAGATACAGAATGCGTGGAATGGCATTAATGAAAAAAATTCCTACATTTGATGATTTAGTTTTTTTACCTGGAACCCTAACAAGATTTGTAATCGAAGGTTACAGAGAAAAATGTGAGACAAAAACTGTAATTGGTCCAAGATGTGAAAATCCAATTGAATTGGATATTCCTGTTTATATCACCGGTATGAGTTTTGGAGCACTTTCATACGAAGCTAAAACAGCTTTAGCGAGAGGAGCAACAATGGCGGGTAGTGCAACGTGTTCAGGAGAAGGTGGAATGATACCCGATGAAAGAAGATATTCTGAAAAATGGTATTACCAATGTATTCAATCTAGATATGGATTTAATCCTCACCATGCTCAACTAGCAGATGGAATTGAAGTTTTTATTGGCCAAGGTCAAAAAGTTGGAATGGGTGGACATTTAATGGGTCAAAAAGTAACCGATCAAGTAGCTGAGATGAGATCTTTACCATCTGGTATTGATCAAAGATCGCCCGCAAGACATCCTGACTGGTTAGGTCCAGATGATCTAGCCCTTAAAGTTGAGGAGTTGAGACAATTAACAAAAAATAAAGTACCAATTCAATTAAAGCTTGGAGCTTCAAAAGTTTATGATGATGTTCGTATGGCTGCAAAATGTGATCCTGATTCTATTTATCTTGATGGAATGGAAGGTTCTACTGGAGCAGGCCCACACATCGCTGCAGCAAATACTGGTATACCAGGAATTGCAGCAATCAGAGAAGCTAGAAGAGCAATCGATGATGTCGGTAAGACTGGAAAAGTTACTTTGATTTATGCCGGTGGAGTTAGAGATGGTGCAGATATGGCAAAAGCTTTAGCTTTAGGTGCTGATGCAATTGCAATAGGTACTGGATCAATGATAGCTTTAAATTGCAACAAAGATATTCCAGAAGCAAATTTTGAAAAAGAAATGGGTGTTAAAGCTGGAGAATGTTATCACTGCCACACTGGTAGATGTCCAGTTGGTGTTGCAACTCAAGATCCCAAATTAAGAGCAAGATTAAATCCAGATGATGCTGCATTAAGAGTATACAATTATTTGCACTCAATGACGTTAGAAGCTCAACTTTTAGCAAGAGCTTGTGGAAAAACTAATATTCATTCTTTAGAACCTGAAGATTTAGCTGCTTTAACTACTGAGTCATCTGCTTTAGCAAAAGTACCATTGGCAGGAACTAATTACACTGTTGGAGTTGATAACTATCACAAAATATAAAGATAATTATGGTTAAGAAAAAGAATAAAAAAATTATTAAAAGTAAACCAAAAAAAAAGAAGAAAATGAAACTTGGTACTTTTAAAGAAACTGCTAGAGAAAAACTAATTGGTCAGCATATTGGTTATAGATATGACGTCAATTTACTTCCAGATTATAAAAAGATAACACCTTTTTTAAAAAAGTATATTGAAGCTATGGGATGGGATGATCTTAATTGGTTAGAAGATGTACATATGGGTTATGAAGAAGATAGACCAGCAGTATTTTGTAGAAATGCTAATGGTTGGGTTACAATTCCAAAATCAATTAAATTACCTGATAATCAACAGGATAGAGACATGATAGCAAGAGAGCTATTAGTTAAATTTCAGATGTCTCCGAAACATCCGCTTGTTGATCTTAAAAAAGCATATTTAAAATTTTAATCTCACAATCTAAAGTTGTTTTTTTCTTTTAGACCCTACGTCCGTAATAGGTTTTAGAAGATTGTTTCATTTGTCACACCCTCTAAAGTTTTATAGGATTTTGAAAACTAAATAAGGAGATAGAGAATATGACTGATCAGTTAGGTGCTCTTACAACTATATTTACAGAGTTTTACTACTGGGTAACTGTAGTATTAATGTTTTTAATTCACGTTGGATTCTGTATGTATGAAGTCGGAGCTTCTCGATACAAACACCATCAACATACTCTTATGAAAAACACAATGCTGATACCGTTGGTAACAGTGACTTGGTTTTTCTTTGGTTGGTGGATTTACTGGGCTTTTCCTACAGGACCGGGGATAGCACCTTCAATAATGAATGAAAGCACGGCTCTAATCACTGATGAGAGTACTTTTAGTGCTAAATGGTACTTAGCTAACACAGAGTATATGGCAATTAACTTGGGTGACCACATAAGTGGTGTATTCTGGGCTGCGTTCTTACTATTTTCGTGGACAGCTGCTTCTATCGTTTCAGGAGCAATCATTGAAAGAATTACAACTTTTGCATTTGGAATTTTAGCAATTGCTATTGGTTCTGTTTTTTGGACAATTGATGCTGCTTGGGGATGGCACTTTGATGGATGGATGCTTAAAATTTTAGGATATCATGATGCTTACGCATCAGGAGTAATTCACGCAATTGCGGGTGGATTTGCTTTAGGTGTTCTATGTGTTTTAGGACCAAGAATTGGTAAATTTTCATCTAGTGGTGAACCAAGAAATATAGGACCAAGAAATCCTTGGCTAGTTACAGTAGGATTATTTTTAATTTACACTGGTTTCTGGGGATTTTATGCAGCATGTAATATACCAATCTTTGACCTTGGACCTGAGTACGGGATGGAAGGTGTAACTTATTGGACAGCTACAAACATATACGTAACCCCTACTACACTTAGTGGTATCACTTTTAACTTCTTGATGTCGCTATCAGGTGGATTATTAGCCGGTTATTGGATTGCTAAAGGTGATCCTTTCTGGACATACTCAAGTGGACTAGCAGGTATCATATGTGCTTCAGCTGGGAATGATTTATATCATCCAATTCAAGCAATGATCATTGGTATGATTGGTGTTGTGATAGCATACAAACTACATTACTGGGTTGAACGTAAGTTCAAAATCGATGATGCAGTTGGTGCAGTAGCAGTACACGGTTATGCTGGTTTTGTTGGTTTAGTAATATGTGGTTTTGTCTTAAATGGTTATCCATCATCTGGTTACAGTGTTGGTGCTATGTGGGATGGAACAACTTATGCAACAATCAATCCATTGGGGCAATTCTTAGGAGCAATCATAATGTTTGGTGTTCTTGGAATGTTACCAGGCTACATCATAGCTAAGGTGCTTCACGGAATGGGTAAATTAAGAATCCCACGTGAAGTAGAAATAGCTGGACTAGACTATGAAATGATGGAGGACGCTAAGAGTGATGAAAAAGCGGTCTCATCAGCAACTAGGTAAAGGAGAAATATATGGCTACAGTAACAAACTGGATAGATCATTTAAGTGCTGAAGAAGTTGTCGGAGCAGTTTATCCGGGAGCTGGATCTAGTGAAACTTTACTAGTTATTGTCGGTATAGTTTTATGGATCGGTTGGCATGTTTTAACTGCTAAATCTGAGAGCGAGGAACTTTCAAGGTTAGCAAGAAAAAGACATGGCGCTAATGATCATAAGAACAATATTACCGACTGGTAATTAAAAATAAAAATTTGGGCGCTACTTAATTGTGGCGCCCTTTTTTAATCTTAATCTTAACATGTCAAAAGAAAATAAAAACGAAGAGTTAAGACCAACTAAAATGCGGGGTGTTGTTTTTCCTAAAGCAAAGTATGGTGTAATCTTAGCTGTGATTATAATTATTGTTGTTAATATCATATATTACAAAGAAACAATTTTTTCTTTTTTTAAATAACTATGTTAATTTAATTTATGACAAAAAACTTATTCAAAATTGCCAAAGAAAAAAAAATAAAATACTTCTTAATTAGTTTTGTAGACTTATTTGGGGTATTAAGATCAAAATTAGTTCCTGCGCGAGCTATTAAAGAAATGCAAGAAACTGGTGCTGGATTTGCTGGATTTGCAGCATGGTTAGACATGTCTCCTGCTGATTCTGATATGTTTGGTATTCCAGATCCTGATAGTCTTATTCAATTACCATGGAATAAAGAGGTTGGCTGGTTGGCATCAGATCTTTGGATGAATGGAAAGCCTGTAGAAGCATCACCAAGAATTATGCTCAAAAACCAAATTAAAAAACTTCAAAAAAAAGGTCTTACAATGAAGTCTGGTGTAGAATGTGAATACTTTCTTATTACTCCAGATGGCAATTCAATCGCAGATTCAAGAGACACTCAATCAAAACCTTGTTATGACCAATCAGCTTTGATGAGAAGATATGATTTAATTAAAGAAATTTGTGATTGTATGATTGAAATGGGATGGGGTCCTTATCAAAATGATCATGAAGATGCCAATGGTCAATTTGAAATGAACTGGGATTATGATGATTGTTTAGTTACAGCAGATAGACATACTTTTTTTAAGTTTATGGTTAAGACCATCTCTGAAAAACATGGATTAAGAGCTACATTTATGCCTAAACCCTTCGAAAGTTTAACTGGTAATGGATGTCATGCACATATTTCTGTTTGGGAAGGTAGAAAAAATAGGTTTTTAGATAAATCAGATAATCTTGGCTTAAGTAAAATGGCTTATAATTTTTTAGGAGGAGTTATTAAGAATGCATCATCATTATCAGCATTTTTCAATCCTACAATAAACAGTTATAGGAGAATAAATGCTCCTCCAACGAAATCAGGAGCATCATGGTCACCAAGTAGTATTTCATATACTGGTAATAATAGAACTCATATGATCAGAATTCCTGATCCTGGAAGATTTGAATTAAGACTAATGGATGGTTCAGCTAACCCTTATTTATTACAAGCAAGTATCTTAGCTGCTGGCTTAGACGGTTTAAAAAATAAGATTAATCCAGGAAAGCCATTAAACTGTAATATGTATGAAGACTTCAAAAAATATCCAAACCTTCCTAAACTTCCTGATGAATTAGATCAATCACTTGAAAAGTTAAAAAATAATAAAGATATGAATGAAGCTTTTGGTAAAGATTCAATAAATAGTTATATTAGACTTAGAACTTCAGAAATTAATGAATTCAAAGAAAAAGAAATTTTTGATAAAACAAAAACAATCACTAGATGGGAAAGAGATAATACCTTAGACTGTTAGATTATGAGCATTTTATCTAACGGCCATTTATGGAAGTACACTGAATTTATTGAAAATAAAAATTATTCTTTTAATAAAGCCAAAATTTTAAACTCTTTATCAGTAAAAGAAATTGATGAAGCCTACTCAAGTATATCTAGTTGGAAAGGATATTCTCCAACACCATTAATAGAACTTAATAAACTCGCAAAGGAGTTAAATTTAAGTAAAATTTTTTATAAAGATGAAAGTAAAAGATTTGATCTTAAATCTTTTAAAGCTCTTGGAGGAGCATATGCGGTAGAAAAAATTACTAAGGGAAATAAAGATATTGTTGTTGCAACTGCTACAGCAGGTAATCATGGTAGATCTGTTGCGTGGGGAGCAAGAAGACTAGGTTTAAAATGTAAAATTTTTATCAGTGAATTTGTTAGTGAAGCTAGAGGTCAAGCAATGTCTGCTCTTGGAGCTGAAGTAATTAAGGTTAAAGGTAATTATGAAAAATCTTTAATCGAATGCATTAAAAAATCTACAGAAAATGATTGGCAAATTGTTCAGGATGTTGCTTGGAAAGACTATATGATTGTTCCTAAGTTCACTATGGCTGGTTACACTGTTATGATGAAAGAAATAGTTGATCAGATTAAAACTGATCAAATTACCCACATTATATTACAAGCAGGCGTTGGAGGTATGGCTGGTGCAATGGTTGCGGGTATAGCAAGATATTTAAAAAAAATTCCTGAAATTATAGTTGTTGAACCAGACAGTGCTGCGTGTGTAATGGAAAGTATTAAAGCAGGAAAAATTGAGAAAATTGATATAGAGAGAGAAAGCTTAATGGGTGGAATGTCTTGTGGAGAAGTATCCCTTGTCCCATGGGAAATATTAGAAAATTCTGTCAAATATTGTATTAGTTTACCTGATGATGACATCGCAAAAACCATGAAGCTTCTAGGAAACTCTAGTTTTAGTGAAGAAAAAATTATAGCAGGAGAAAATTCAGCCCCAGGTGTAATTTGCTTAATTACAAGTTGCGTTGATGATAAAATAAGAGAAAAATTAAAATTAAGTTTCAAATCTAATATATTAGTTATTGGTTGTGAAGGCGATACTGATAAACAAATGTATCAAAAACTTATAAGTCAATAAAAGAGTATAATGAGAAAAATTTCAAAAAAAAAATTTGATGATGTAGATTATTATAAAATTTTCAAACCTGAGCTATCTCCAAAAAGAATGATGGAATTGGGTGTTTTTGGAGGTGCTTACTTTGGATTAGATATAAAAGAGTATCCAAAGTCCTGGTTTAAAAATGTCAAAATTAGTAAAAATTTTGATGTAAATTTAAATAGATTTAAAGTTGTTTCTGGGTTGTCTAGAGAGCATTGGATTGAAAAGGGATGGATTTTTAAAGAAGATCCACTGGGATGGTTTCAATGGTACTGTAGATTTACAAATGGAAGAAGAATTGCTCACATGGATATAATTCAAATTAAAAGATGGAAAAATTTTAGAAGGCACGTACTGGCAATAGAAAAAAATTGTGAAAAAGGAGATCTTGGTTGCAGAAAAAAACAAAGACAAGCAATATTGCAGTGGGCTTATGATCCTTATAAAAGATGAAATTAGTTATAATTTATTGAAACCAATTCATATAAACGGCTGATAGTTCTCTTAAAAGGATCAGCCAAACTTTTTGAAGACTCTATTAAATTTAGATCAACTTGTGATGTGATCATTAAAGGAATTTTTTTTTCATAAATGATATCGATTAAAGTTATAAATCTTTGTTGTTGATTTGAGTTATTCTCATTAAAATTTGGTAAATTTTTGATAAAAATAAATTCACAATTTTCAGCAATCTTTATATAATCTTCTGAGCCTAAGTTTCGATTACATAATTCTTCAAATTCAAATTTGACAACTTTGTCATAAAAATTTTCTATTGCAAAACTACGTCCTTTTATTTCTAAAATCTTTGAGGTTTTATTTTTATTTTTAGTGATTTTTCTAAAAAATTTATTAAATATAAAATTTGAAGTTTTGTTAATAGGAAATATAAATCTTTCTAAGTCTAAATTTTTACTTGATCGATAATCTTCTTTGATTAATAATTCTTTTTCATAACAATTATTTTCTAAAATTTTAATAAAGGGTATAAATTGGTCCCTTTGTAAACCATCTTTATAAAGATCATTAATATTTATATTTGATGAAAAAATGACTTTAATTTTTTCATCAAAAATTTTTTTGAACAGTTTTCCTAAAATCATTGCGTCAACAATATTGGTGACTTGAAATTCATCAAAATAAATAATCTGGGTATTCCTATTTAAATCTTTTACAAAAAGTTCAATTCCATTTTCTTTATTTTTGTTTTGGAAAATAAAATCATGAAACTTAATCATAAATTCATTAAAGTGAAGTCTCAGTTTTTTCTCTTTTAATTCATTAAATAAAAAATTTAAAATCATTGTTTTTCCAACTCCAACTTCACCTACAAGATAAAAACCAAGTTTATTTTTTTTCTTTTTAAAAAACTTAGTTAAAAAAGTGTGTCTAAAATTTTCAGAATAATATATTTTAAGATAATTAATTATATCTAATTGATTTTGATTAATTTCATATTGTTGATTTTCACAATGTTTTAAAAACAATCTTTTTAAATTCATTTTTTTGTTTTGAAATCTATTCCATATTCAGATCTAGGACCTTTTCTCAATCCAAAGGGACCAGATATAAATAATGTAAGAGGTTTAGTGCCTGGCTCAAGGTCAACTCTATGTAAGTTATTTGCTGATCTAAAACCTATATAACCTGGAGGCCGCCAATATTTTCCTGAAATTGTTGTTTCCCAATACCCTCCCCTTAAAATAATGGTAATATAAGGAAATGTGTGATTATGAACACCATCACCATGATCGTCTGCTAACATTTCATGAATCAATATATTAAATGGAAACCACTTTGGACGATATCTCATTAACAAATAATATCTATTCATCCAAGGTTTGGCCTCATTGTATTTTGGGTGCGAGGGGCCTCTGTCTAAAACAACTTTTTTTCTACCTAATTTTTCCAATAATTTTAGAAACATTAATCTAGTTTAATAATTGCATTATCTTTAATAACTAATAGATTTTTATTAAAAATTAAAGGTCTAGAAATCTTTTGATTAGCTATTTTTAATATTGAATTTGTTCTTCCAGTTTTAATGTCTATCACTAACAATCTACCATTATCAGTAGTTAAGTAAATATTATTAATACCTACTATGAAACCAATAGGTTTGATCTTATCTCTTTTTTTTTTCTTAAAATTTCTAAAAACATCAGTCATTCTAATTATATTTCCACTATTTTTTTCAATTACTATTAAATATCCTTCTGATGAAACAGTGAATAAGTAATCTTCAACTAAACTAGGTCTAAGATTTGAATTAACTTTATTTTTCCAATTGAAACTTCCTGTTTCAAGATCAATAGAAAAAAATTGATTTTTATTATTAGAAAAAAATAAAGTGTTACCATCTGTTATAATGTCAGAAGTTTCTAGTGAAAAAGCCGATTCATAAATCAAGCTATTTTGTGTTGGTAATTGCCACATTAATTCACCTTGTTCAATGTTTACAGCACTGATATCTCCTACAGAATTATTAAAATATAATAAGCCATCAACTATAACCATTGAAAGTTTTTTTGGTGATCTAATTAGTGAATTTTCTGTTTTAATATTCCATAGCTCATCTCCACTTTTAATTGAAAAACATCTTAGTGTATTAGAAAAATCAATTATAAAAAACTTATCTTGGTATATCTTTATTTGAGAGTTAAATGGTGCTAAATTATTTTTTGACCAAATTAAATCACCATTATTTATATTAAGTGAATAATATTTTGCAATACTATCAGCAACTATCAAAATGTTTTTATCATTTGCAAATTGTAAGATTGGCTTATGTTTTTTTTCTGACTTAGAGTAAAAATTTCTTTTCCAAATTAATTTAGACTCTTCATTAAATTGTAAGATTGAACCTTTATTATCAAAAAAAATTAGATTTTCATTATTAAATGAAATTGTTGGTTCAAAATGATAAAAATTTTTAATTTTTGAAAATTTAAATTTTGAAGATTTTTTTAATTCTCCATCATAATTAAGTCTACCGTCATTATTAAAATAATTTTTAATATTAAAGTTATCATTTATATTATTTCCAAGATTGACTGATATGTTTGCATTTAACTCTTTAGCCAAAACCTCTTCCTCAATAAAAACTTCTTTGTAGTTATTATTATTTTCTTTTGGAATGTTTTTCGCTGTTGTCCAAAACTTTGAGTTTTTATTTAATGAACATCCTATAATTAAAATAATATAAATTATAAATATAATTATTTTATTCACTTAGATCTCGATTTAATCTTTTTTGTGACTCAATCTTAAAATCTTGATTTGCATTTTCTAAAGAAATTATTTGATTAAAAAATTCTTTTGATTTTTCTTTTTGATTTTTTGAATAAAAATATTCTGCCATCAAGTACAAAGCATGAGACTTCCACACACTATCTGAATTAATTATAGGCTTTAATATTTTCAAAAGGTCATTTTCATTGGTAAAATTAGCGTTATAAAGAGCTTTTTTATAAATTATAAGATTCTTAATTTCTTTTTTTTGTGAAATATCCTCAATTACAATATCAAACAAATCATTAATTATTAATTCATCAGAAATTAATTTTTTATCAATAATAAAATACAAAGAAAGCGGTGAATAAGTTGGGTCTTTTTTATCTATTAATTCTATTAATTTATTTTTAGTAATCTCTTTATTGCTTTCCGAATACTCTGCTATTATTGAATTATATTGATCTGAAATTTTTAAACTTTTTTTCTGCTTATATTCTGCAAACGTAAAATAACTAATTAATAAAAATATAATTAGCAATATAATCGTAATTAATAATCTTTTATTATTCACAAAAAAATTTTTTATTTTATCGTTACGTGTATTGCTATTAATTATTGCTGTATCTTCATCCATAATTAAATCATATTTCTTAAAACATATTGTAATATGCCACCATTTTTATAATATTCGAGTTCATTTTTAGTATCTATTCGACAAAGAGTATCTATCGTTTTTATATCACCAGATAAATATTTTATTTCTAATTTTACTATATCTGATGGATTGAAGCCTTTTTCAATATGCAAAACACTAATTAACTCTGAGCCTTTTAGGTTTAAATTTTTTCTATTCATACTATCTTTAAATTGTAATGGTAAAATTCCCATTCCAATTAAGTTAGATCTATGAATTCTCTCAAAACTTTCGGCAATGACAGCTTTAATGCCAAGTAATTTTGTTCCTTTTGCAGCCCAATCTCTAGAGGATCCAGTTCCATATTCTTTTCCACCTATTACCACCAAATCAGTTCCTCTTTTCTTATATTCAACAACTGCATCATACACTGGCATTATTTTTTCCTCTGGATATAATTTTGTAAATCCACCTTCAGTTTCTGGGGCCATTTCATTTCTTATTCTGATATTTGCAAAAGTTCCTCTCATCATAACTTGATGATTTCCCCTTCTTGAACCATATGAATTATAATCTTTTGGTAAAATTTGGTGTTTCATAAAATATTCTCCAGTTGGACTTTCTTTTTGTATATTCCCAGCTGGTGAAATATGATCTGTAGTAATCATATCTCCTAAAATAAGTAAAGGTCTTGCGTCTTTGATAGGTTTGAATCCTTCTGGTTGATCAGATAAATTTTCAAAAAAAGGAGGTTTTTTTACATATGTCGATTTTTCATCCCAATTATAAATACTACTTTTTTCAGTTTTAATTTCTTGCCACTGTTTTGGACCTTGAGAAACATTGGAATATCTTTTAATAAACATTTCAGCATTCAGAGATGTTTTTAAAGTTTCTTCTATTTCTTTATTTGATGGCCAGATATCTTTTAAATATATTTCTTTGCCATCTTTATCTTTGCCAAAAGAGTCTTTATATAAATCGAAAGACATATGGCCTGCTAATGCATAAGCAACAACCAATGGTGGAGAAGCTAAATAGTTTGCTTTTATATGTGGAGAAATTCTGCCTTCAAAATTTCTATTACCAGATAATACTGAAACTCCATATAAATTTTCTTTTTGAATAGCCTCAACAATATTACCTGATAAAGGTCCTGAGTTACCAATACATGTAGTGCAACCATATCCAACTAAATTAAACCCTAATTTATCTAGATATGTATTTAGTCCTGCTTTTTCTAAATAATCGGTAACTACTTGAGATCCAGGAGCTAATGAAGTTTTTACCCATGGTTTAACGTCTAATCCAAATTCAATAGCTTTTTTTGCAAGTAATCCAGCTCCAATCAAAACATTTGGGTTAGATGTGTTTGTGCAAGATGTTATTGCCGCAATTAATATACTTCCATCTTTAATTTCATAATCAGTATTTGCAACTTTTGATGATTTAAATTCTTTTTTATTTGTAATCTCAACAAAACTATCTCTAAAACTTTTAGAAGCCTCAGAAAGTAAAACTTTATCTTGTGGTCTTTTAGGGCCAGAAATAGTTGGAACTATAGAGGACATATCTAATGTTAATTTATCTGTAAATTCAATGTCGCTGCTTGCCCATAAGCCTTGGGCTTTTGCATACTCCTCAACTATTTTCACAGTTTGTTTGTCTCTACCAGAAAATTCTAAATATTTTAAAGTCTCTTCATCTATTGGAAAAAAACCACAGGTAGCTCCATACTCAGGTGCCATATTAGCTATAGTTGCTCTATCTGCTAAAGTAAGATTTTTTAAACCTTCTCCGTAAAATTCAACAAATTTTCCTACCACCCCCTCGTCTCTTAACATTTTAACAACTGTCAAGACGAGATCTGTAGCAGTAGTACCTTCAGGCATTTTATTTTTAACTTCAAATCCAATAACTTCAGGTATTAACATTGAAATGGGCTGGCCTAACATTCCAGCTTCTGCTTCGATGCCTCCTACACCCCAACCTAAAACTGATAATCCATTTACCATTGTAGTATGACTATCTGTACCAACTAATGTGTCTGGGAAAATATACTTCTCACCCTTTACTTCTTCTGACCAAACTACTTTGGATAAATACTCCAGATTTACTTGATGACAAATTCCTGTACCTGGAGGAACAATTCTAAAGTTATTAAATGCATTTTGACCCCATTTTAAAAAAGAATAACGCTCCCCATTTCTTTTAAATTCTATTTCAACGTTTTTATCAAAAGAATCTGTTTTTGCTGACTGATCTACTTGTACAGAGTGATCTATTACTAAATCTACTGCAGATAATGGATTAATTGTATTTGGATCTTTATCTTTTTCTTTAACTGCCTCCCTCATAGCAGCTAAGTCTGCTACTGCTGGTATTCCGGTATAGTCTTGAAGTAATACTCTTGCTGGTCTGTAAGCAATTTCAGTATTTGATTTTTTTATCTTAAGCCAATCTTTAATTGCTGAAATTTGATCTTTATTTACGGTTAAATCATCTTCATATCTCAATAAGTTTTCTAATAATACTTTTAATGATTTTGGAAGCTTAGAAACTCCGTCTAAACCATTTTTTTCAGCCTCTGGAATAGAATAAAAAATGTACTCTTGGTTGTTAATCTTTATTTTACTTTTTGAATTAAAAGAGTTTTTGTTTCCTGGTTTCATGTTAAATGTAAAATCCGATTATACAGACTAAAATCAACACGGACATACCATAATTAAAACGTTTAATAAAACTATTATTTGCGGCAAATTTTCTTAAAAATTTACCTAATAAAGTCCAAGCAGTAATTGATAAAAAAGCTGTAAAAGAGCATACAAAAATAACCATTAATGATGTTTGAAAATAGTCATCTTGATCTACAAATTTTGAAATTAATGTAATAGCTGCCATGACACCTTTTGGATTTATAAATTGAAATATAAATGTGTCATAAAAAGTTACTGGGTTACGCTTACTTTCATCATTAGAAACATCAGCTGTGGCTATTTTATAAGCTAAATAAATTAAAAATATTGTCCCTAAAATTCTTATTATCTCTTGAATAATTGGGTATTCTTTAAATACAGAAATTAGTACAAAGTTTATTAAAATAACTAATACAGTATATCCAAAACCAACTCCCATTATTAAAGGAATTGTTTTTTTAAAGCCAAAATTAAAAGCTGAATAAGAGGCTACTGCATTATTTGGACCTGGTGTAAAACCTAAAGAAAATGAAATTCCAATTAACAAGAGTAGTTCTGAACTCATCTATTTAGGCTATAGGAAGGCCATTTTCAGATTTTTGCGAAGGATGTACTAAAATTACTTTACCATCTTTATCAATTGACCCTAAAATTAATACTTGAGACACAACTCCAGCAATATTTTTTTCAGCAAAATTACAAACACCAATTACTTGTTTTCCTTTAAGGTTTTCATCATTATAAAAATGAGTAATTTGAGCTGATGATTGTTTAATTCCTATTTCTTCACCAAAATCAACTTCAACTACCAATGAAGGTTTTCTAGCTTTTTCATTTTTTTTTACAGAGATTACTGTCCCAACTCTAATATCTATTTTATCAAAATCATCAAAGGTAATTTGTTCTTTCATATAATTAATATATAATGGATGCATAATATGAGTACAGAAAATAATTTAAATGTTTTGTTTGATAATTCCGTTAAAATTTTAACAGACTTGATTAGTTTTAAGACTATATCTGGAGAAGATAATACTGCGTTAATAGACTACTGCGATAATATATTAAAGAAATTAGGTGCTACTTCTTTTAGAACTTATGATAATGAAAAAAAAAGAGTTAATCTATTTGCAACTCTCAAAGCTAAAAATTCAAATAATAAGAAACCAATAATTTTATCAGGCCATACAGACGTTGTTCCGGTGTCAAAAGGTTGGAATTCAGATCCTTTTACAGCAACAATTAGAGAAGACAAATTATTTGGAAGGGGCTCATGTGATATGAAAGGATTTATTGCATGTACTTTAGCTTATGCACCTATATATTCTAAATCTAATTTAGATAGAGATATTCATTTTTCTTTTACATTTGATGAAGAAACAGCATGTATAGGAGCTCCAATATTAATTGAAGAATTAAAAAAAAGAAATATTAAAGACGGTATTTGTATTGTTGGAGAACCAACTAATATGAAAATTATTGATGCTCATAAAGGATGTTACGAATACACAACATATTTTAAAGGTTTGGCTGGCCATAGTTCGGCACCTCACAAAGGAGTAAGTGCTGTTGAGTATGCATCAAGATATGTAAATAAATTAATTGAATTAAGAGAAAAACTTAAAGAGAGAGAACCTAAAGACTCTATTTTTGATCCGCCTCACTCTACACTATCAATTGGTGGAATATTTGGCGGTATAGCTCACAATGTAATAGCAGATAAATGTCATATTAATTGGGAAACAAGACCTGTTGTAAAAGAGGATGGTGTATTTTTAAATCAGGAAATAGATAAATTTGCAAATGAGGTTTTACTTCCAGATATGAAAAAAGTTTTTACGAATGCTTCAATTGAAAAAAAAATTATAGGCGAAATAATTGGATTTGATAGAGATGATAAATCAGATGCTTGTGAATTTATCTCAAGCTTAACTGGTGATAATTCAAGACAAGTTGTTTCTTTTGGAACAGAAGCTGGGTTGTATCAAGAAATTGGTATTAGCACTGTTGTTTGTGGTCCAGGATCAATTGAACAAGCTCACAAAATTGATGAGTTTATAGTTTTAGATGAACTTAAAAAATGCATTCATCTTTTAGATGGAATTAAAGATAAATCTATTACAAATTAATTATTCCAACCACTAACAGCTTTGACTTCTAAGAATTCCTCTAAGCCTAGTTTGCCAGCTTCACGACCTATACCTGAATGTTTATATCCACCAAAAGGTGCATCTGGAGCTAGTCCTGCACCATTGATATCAACCATTCCAGATCTTAATTTTCTAGCAACACGATTTGCTTTTTCTTGATCTTGAGTTTGGATAAAATTTAACAATCCATAAGGAGTATCATTTGCAATTGCTATTGCTTCTTCTTCTGTCTCAAATGGTATAATTGATAATACTGGTCCAAAAATTTCAGTTCTTGCAATCTGCATTTGATTATTCACATCTGCAAATGCTGTTGGTTTTACAAAATATCCTTTATCCAAACCATCAGGTTTGCCTGTTCCTCCAGCAACTAATTTTGCACCTTCATCAATTCCAACTTTAATTAAAGATTGAATTTTATCAAATTGAGTTTTTGACACCACGGGGCCAATATGATCTCCTTCTTTTGTGGCAACATCAACTTTCATTGAATTAGCAAAGTTTTTAACTCTTTCAACTGTCTCGTCATAAATAGATTTTTCAACTAACATTCTTGTAGGTGCATTACATGATTGACCTGTATTTCTAAAACATCTTAAAGCACCTCTTTCAACTGCTTCTGCATCAGCATCTTTAAAAATTATATTTGCACCTTTTCCTCCTAATTCCAAACTTACTCTTTTAAAATCATTAGCTGCATTTTGTGAAATTAAAGCTCCTGCTCTAGTTGATCCAGTAAATGAAATCATATTTACATCTGGATGACTAGTTAAAGCATTACCTGTGACTGCTCCATCTCCATTTACTAAATTAAAAACACCTTTTGGTAATTTAATTTCATCAATCATTTCTGCTAAAATCATTGAAGATAATGGTGCTATTTCTGAAGGCTTAAGAACCATTGTGCAACCAGCAGCAATTGCCGGAATTACTTTTAAACAAGTTTGGTTCATTGGCCAATTCCAAGGTGTAATTAATGCACAAACACCTTTCGGCTCATGTAAAATATTATTATTAGGAGCATGATCACCTAAAATTTTTTCAAAAGTATATTCCTTTAAAACTTTAATGTATGATTTGATATGACTAGCACCAGTTCCAGCTTGTAGCTGAGTTGAAAAATCTATTGGCGCTCCCATTTCTAATGATATAGCTTTGGCCATATCTGCCCATCTTTTTTTATAAAGATCATATAGAGCTTCAAGATATTTTAATCTTTCTTCTTTTGTAGAAAATGCCCAAGTTTCAAAAGCTTTAGTTGCTGCAATTACCGCATTATTAACATCCTCAACTCCTCCTAAAGAAATTACCGCACACTCTTCCTCTGTTGAAGGATCAATTACTTTAATGTCATTAGGTTTTTTTGGGGATACCCACTGTCCATTAATATAGAAATTTTTTTTATCTAACATTTCTAATAACTATCCTTTCTTTATGATTTTGCAAATAAATTTGTAAGTTCATAAACAATTGTTGCTGCAGCTAATGATGTAACCTCGGCATGATCGTAAGCAGGTGAAACCTCAACTACATCTGCTGAAATAAGATTTAAACCAGACAGTCCTCTTAAAACGTTTACCATCTCTCTTGTGGTCATTCCGGCAATTTCTGGTGTGCCTGTACCTGGAGCAAAAGCTGGATCTAGCACATCAATATCTATTGATAGATACAATGGATTATCACCTACTCTTTTTCTAATTCTTTCTGCTACCTTATCTGTACCTTCTGTTTGAAATTCATCGCAGTGAATTATCTTAAAACCAAAACTTTCATCATTTTTAATATCATCTCTACTATACAGTGGGCCTCTTATACCAACATGCATTGAAGCGTCATCTAAAAATAAACCTTCTTCTCTCGCTCTTCTAAAAGGAGTTCCATGTGTATATGGTGCGCCAAAATAAGTATCCCAAGTATCTAAATGAGCATCAAAATGTACTAAAGCAACTGGACCATCATTTATTTTGTTAATTGCTTTTAATAATGGGAAAGCAATTGTATGGTCTCCTCCAAGACTAATAATTCCACCTACTTTATTTAATAGTTCTTCAGCACCTGCTTCTATTTGTTTGATAGCTTCTTCTATATTAAATGGATTACAAGTAATATCACCTGCATCAGCAACCTGTTGAACTTTAAAAGGCTCTACGTCATAACTTGGATGGTAATTAGTTCTTAAGTGTCTAGAAGCTTGTCTAATACTTTGAGGTCCAAATCTTGCACCTGGTCTATAACTTGTTCCAGCATCAAAAGGTATTCCTACAATCGCAACATCACAACTCTTAACGTCCCTTAACTCTGGTAATCTTGCAAATGTAGAGGGGCCTGCAAATCTTGGAATTATAGTTCCACTTACTGGTTGGATTGGATCTTTATTTCTTTTTTTTTTCACAGTAAAATTGTATCACATTCTATTAAATTGGAATATCTTCTATATGTGTATTTATGACCTTAATTAAAATATTTATATTATCTTTGTTTGTTTTTATTCAGGCTAAAGCTGATACAATTTATAATCTTATAAAAATTCCTAACCTTGAAATATATGAAATCAATACTTCAAATAATCTTAGATATTTATATGCCAAACAACCATTCACGATTGGCATTGATAACAATATAAATTGTTATAATTCAGAAAAAAAAGGATTAGACAAAAAATATAAAATAATTCAGAAAAACTTGAATAAATATGATCAAGTATTTTTAAAAAAAATAAATCTTAAATATATTGTTCTTTGTGAAAAATTATCAATTTCTGGAATTTTAACTGCAGGAATTCCAGACCATAAAATGAAGACTTTAATAATAGACATTAAATTTGATAGTAAATATTTTGAACGAGTTCTACATCATGAAGTGTTTCATATAATAAACGATGGATATAAAGATTATTTTGATGAGAATGAATGGTCAAAACTAAATGATGTTAACTTTAAATATACAGCATGTTCTACCTGCTCTAATAAAACAGGATTATATGTTTACAAAGAATTTAATGGCTTTTTTACAGAATACTCAAAATCAACTGCTTCTGAGGATATGGCTGAAGTGTATTCCCATATTATATCAGATAAAGATATTGTTGAATTAAAAATTAACAATGATCCTATACTTAAAAAAAAAGTAGAATTCATAAAAAAAAATATTTTGAAAATTAATAAAAATTTCAAATTCTAAATTATGATTAAAAAAATTAAGTCTTCACTATCTGAAAAAATAATATTCACTTTTTTATTGTTGCTTGGTATATTTTCTCTAACTTCTTTTCTTTTAATAAAAGATAAATGTTTATTTGTTAAAGATTACGATCCTTTAAAAATCACTTTTGATAACCCAAAAAATATTGCCATATTAAATATACCATGTGGAAATGTTATTATTGAACTTTATCCAAATGTATCTCCTAATGCTGTAGAAAGATTTAAAACTTTAATTAAATCTAAAGCATACGACGATGTTGCTTTTCACAGAGTAATAAAAGATGCACTTGTACAGACTGGAGATTTAGAATTTGGTAAAAAAGGAAATTTAGATTATGGAAAAATTGGGACAGGTAAATCTGGATTAGGAAATATTAATTCTGAAGTAGATGTTCCTTTTAATTTTGAAAAAGGAAGTGTAGCACTAGCTAGAACACAAAAGTATAATACTGAGGATAGTCAGTTCTTTATAATATTGAGAGATGAACCATTATATGAGACTGAGTATACTCCAATTGGAAAGGTAATTTACGGATTGGAAGCTTTAAAAAAAATTAAATATCTTGATAAATCCCAATATGTATTAAGGCCCGACTATATTAATACTCTTCGAATGTTAATTAACTAAAGGTTTACCAGTTGCTAATGTATGCTTAATTCTTTCTTGGGTTTTTTTAGTCTCAATTAATTTCATAAAAGCATCTAATTCTAATTGAAATAAATCGTCTTCAGATAAAGTTTTATCTATCGTGGTATCACCACCACTTAATACGTGCGCTAATTCTTTTGCAACTTCTACTCCATGTTCTAAAATTACCTTATCATTATAGAGTTTATCCAAAATTTTATCCATTTCACCTCTAACCGCTTTTCCAGGAAGTTTGAATTGTAATTCATTTGGTGCTTTAAAATCTTTATTATCTAAAAGAATTTTTTTTGAAACTTCTAATAAACTATTTCTATTCATTATTTTTTTATCACTAGGTCTTAAATATTTCATTGGCTCAGCTTCAACTGGTGATGTGGCTGTCTTTCCATAACCAATAATATCGAAAACTTTCAAAGGTGCATAATTAGGATCTTTTTTTGCCTCGGTAGTATCAAGCCATCTTGCTAACATTTCTTTACACCCACCACCTGCTGGAATTAAGCCAACAATAGTTTCAACTAATCCAACAACTATGTTTGTATGAGATGCAACAAAATTACTTTGTACCATTACTTCAAATCCACCACCTAGCGTTAACCCTGATGGAGCTGAGACAACTGGATATTTTGAATATTTTAAATGCTTACAAGTTTCCTGAAAATATTTAATAAATTTTTCAATTGATTTAAAATCTTTTTTGTCTGCAAATTGCATCGTATAAGTTAAGTTTACTCCTGCAGAAAACTGCATGCTCTCATTTATTATTATCAAAGGTTTATCAGTTGCTTTTTTTAAAGCATCCATTGAGTCATAATCTAAAGCATTAGCCTTAGTAGTAAATTCAACGATATTATAATCATTAAATCTATAAATTTTCGCAGAGTCATTTCCATCTAAATTTGATGCTGTTTTTTTTACCTTTCCTAAAGTTTCTATGTTTGTATATTTTTGTCTCTCTCCATAAAAATCTTCATTTTTAGTTTTTGATAAATTTTCTAAAAAACTATTTCCTTTAAATTCACCGACTTTATCAAAAAAATTTTTAACACCTATTTCTTCGAGCATTTCAAATGGACCTTTGGCCCAGTTAAAACCAAGTCTCATTGCTTCGTCAATATCATTAAATTCTTTTGTAATACCCGGAACCAACGAAGAGGCATATTTAATTATTTTAGATAAAACCGACCAAGCATATTCACCGTATTTGTCTTTTCTGTTAATTAATCCTTTCAAGTCTACTTTATCTGATTTTACATCTATCTTTTTAGCAAGTGTATAATCGCCAGTCTCAAGGTTTATTGCTTCCATTATTTTAGTAGCTCCGGTTTTATTCATTCTATAAAAACCACCTTTGCCTTTTCTTCCTGTATAACCTGTCTCAATTAATCTTTTTACTAATGGAATTTCTTTTGCAACTTCATGAAATTCATCTGTTTCTGGTAGCTCTTTAATAAAACTTTTCAGTACATCGGCCATTAAATCTATACCAATTAGGTCATACAATCCAAATACTCCTGTTTTGGGAATACCCATTGGTCTTCCAAAAATTGCATCTGCTTCTTCGACTGAAAGTTTCATTTTAAAAGCTTCAGTCATTGCTATTTGCATAGCATAAACACCAACTCTATTTCCTAAAAAACCCGGTGTATCATTACAAACTATTGCTCCCTTACCCAATTCAATTTCACAAAACTCTTTTAACTGATTAATCTTATCAAGATCATTATTTTCATTTTTAACAATTTCTAACAAACCCATATATCTAACAGGATTAAAAAAGTGTGTGATACAGAAATCTTTTTTTTCAGTGTCTGTTAAATGTTGAGATAAAACTTTAATTGGAATAGAAGATGTGTTTGATGAGACTATTGCACCGTTTTTTCTTGCTTTAAATATCTTTTCATAAATTTGATGTTTAATATCAATTCTTTCTACTACTGCCTCAACAATCCAATCAGCCTCTTTAACTACATCAAAGTCATCAGAAATATTTCCAACTTTAATGTTATTAATTTTTGATTTATCAATTAATAATGGTGGTCTTGATTTATGAATTTTTTCTCTAGCTTTCTCACTAATCTCTGTTTTTAAATCAAGTAAAATTACAGGCACATTTGCGTTACATAAATGAGCAGCAATACCACTTCCCATTGTTCCAGAGCCAATCACCACTACATTCTTTATTTTCATTAAATGATTATATTATCGGTTTATTCCTCTGAGTCTCTCAGATCTTCTTCTTAAGAGTTCAGCGGTAACTAATATTAGTGTAGATAAAATAATTAGACAAGTTGCAACTGCAAGAATAGTTGGACTTAATTGTTCTCTTAAACCTGTCCACATTTGAATTGGGATAGTAGTATTTTCAAGTCCAGCTAAAAATAGAACAACAACTACTTCATCAAATGATGTTACAAATGCAAATAATCCGCCTGAGATCACGCCAGGTAATATTAATGGTAAAGTAATTTTCATAAAAGTATTTACAGGATTGCTTCCAAGACTTGCTGCAGCTCTTGTTACACTGTGATCAAAACCAGACAAAGTAGCTGTCACAGTAATAACAACAAATGGTGTTCCTAAAATAATGTGCGCTAAAACTATTCCAGTATGAGTGGCAGCCAAACCAGCTTTAGCCATAAAAAAGAATATTGCTACACCTGAAATAATTAAAGGAACAATCATAGGAGAGATTAATACTGCCATGACAATACCTTTATATGGCATATGCCTACTACTTAAACCTAATGCTGCAACAGTACCAAGTAAAACTGAACCAATCGTTGCAAAGATTGCAATTATAAAACTATTTTTAGCAGCTAAGCCCCATGGGTTTTTTGTTCCATAAACCATATCCTTGTACCATCTTAATGAGAAAGCATCTGGATCCAAACTTTTCATACCATCAGAAAAACTTAAAAATTCTTCTGCATTAAAAGATAATGGAAAGATTACAAACAAAGGTGCAATTAAAAAAAAGAAAACTGATCCACAGATAAATAAATAAAAATAGTGCCAAATTCTGTAATGTAATTCTGTATGTTTTGGTAAAGCCATTCTGTTTATCCTAATTTAATATTATCTATTCCAACTAGCTTATTATACACCCAATAAATTGCCAAAACTCCAGTAAGCAACATTAGACCCATGGCCGATGCAAAACTCCAGTCAAGTGTACTCTTCATATGAAAAGCGATTTGGTTACTAATTAAAGTACCTGATGCTCCTCCAACCAAGGCTGGTGTAATATAATAGCCAATTGCTAATATAAAACATAATAAGCATCCAGCTCCAATACCTGGAATTGTTAGAGGAAAATAAACCTTCCAAAAAGCAACAATTGGTGTTCCACCTAGTGATTTTCCTGCTCTCATTAAGCTTGGTGAAATAGTTTTCATAACGCTATAAAGAGGTAAAACCATAAAAGGCAACAAAATCTGTGTCATTGCAACGTATGTTCCTGTTTTATTGTACATCATTTCAGGTCTTGCATCATCAGCAACCAAACCTATTCCAACAAAGAAATCATTAACGACCCCCTGTTGTTGTAACAAAATCATCCAACTGGCAGTTCTTACAAGTAACGATGTCCAAAAGGGAAGCAGGACACAGATCATTAATAAGTTACTATACTTCATGGGGAGAGTAGCTAACAAATGAGCTATTGGATAAGCCATCAAAAAACAAAATAGTGTTACAAAGAATGCGATTTCCAATGTTCGAAGCCATAAAATCCTATGAATTCTTCTATCTTCAGAAACACTAACTATTTTTCCGGTTTCATTTTTATACATATCCATACCTTTTAGATATTTTTGACCCGTAATAGCTGGGGCTCTTCGTTTAATTGCATTCCAATATTCAACATTAGCCCATCTTTTGTGAACTGCCATTATTTGTTCTTTGTAATTTCCTTCTTCAAAGTTTTTTGATTTTCTTCTTAGTTTTTTGATAATACTTTTAAATCCATTTTTTGTATAATTGAGCTGAGTAGATAATTTACCCTCTCGTTTTTCTTCTACTAATTTTATAAAATCTTCATGAAAAGCTGCAAAAACTTCCTCTTCAGGTAATTCTTTCCCATCCCACTTTTCCATTGCTTTATATGTTTTAGGAAGCATTTCAGTTACCATTTTATCATCCACACTTCTCATAAGCATTTCACCAATTGGAAATACGTAGGTAATAATTAAAAATAACAGTAAAGGCGCGACAAGTAAAAAGGCTTTAATTTTGTTTCTTCTTTCGGCCTTCTTAAGGCTTACTTCTAAAGGAATTCCATCAGTTGTTAAAATTTGTTTTGTTTCTGAGCTCATAAATAAAAAGGGCGGCTATCAAATAACCGCCCTTAAATTATAATATATAATTAAGTTTAATAAAACTTAAATTATAGACCAGCTTTCATAGCTTCCCATTTTTCACCAAGTTCTGTGCCGTTATCAGCCCAGAAAAGTGGATCTACTAAGAAGTAATTTTTAGTGTTTGCTGGTGCAGTTGGCATTTGTGGTACCATATTAGTCTTACCATCTTTATACCAAGGCTCTCCTGCTTCCATAATCGCTATAGAAGATTTTCTCCAAGGAGCATATGCAATATATTTTGCACTTCCAGCTAACATTTCTGTACTAGTCATCATAGCTAAAGCTTTCTTAGCTTTACCATTAGCATCGTTTGGTCCACCCTTAACTTGAACGAAATACTCGTAGTCAAGACCTTGTCCATCCCATACTTGTACGATTGGTGCACCTTCTCCAACTTCTGCATTGAAGAATCTACCATTCCAACCTGTAGCCATTACAACTTCACCTGAAACTAATAGTTCTGGCGGTTGAGCACCTGCAGACCAAAATACACATCCACCTTTTGGATCTGTACATAATTCTTTGATCTTGTTCATAGCTCTTTCAACACCTTTTTCAGTGTTTAAAGCTTTGTAGATTTTTGCTCCACCTTTTCCTGGTTTGATTCCATCTGCTGCTAAAGCGATTTCTAAGTTAGTCAAAGCGCTTGTGTAGATAGCTCTTTTTCCAGGGAATTTTTTAGTGTTAAAGAAATCTTTGATAGTCTTTGGAGTGCCTTTAACATTATTTTTGTTATAAGCGTAGTTCCAAGAATATAAAATATTTCCTACAGCACATTTACTTGGCATTGCAGTAAAGAAATCTTTACTTGCAGGAGTTCCATCTGGTGCAGGTGGGAAGTCTTTGTCAAAATCAAATTCAACAAATAATCCTTCGTCACATCCATTGATGGTATCCATAGCAAATACGTCAATAATATCCCACGTAATTGCGCCAGCTTCTTTTTGTGCTTTGATCTCAGATAATCCACCTGAATAATCAACCCAGTTAATTTCTATACCAAGTTTTTTAGCAGTAGGATCACCATAACCTAACTTTTGAGACTCTGTGTAAGCTCCACCCCAAGACACTGCAGTTACTGCAAATGCTGAAGTAGTTACAGAGATAGCAAAAGAAATGGCTAGTAATAATTTACTAATTGTCTTCATTTTTCCTCCGTTTAAACGTTTTTATAAAAATAGATTACAACAAGATCGATAATGAGAGTCAACTGCTGATTTTAGGATATTTTGGATTGTTATTTAAGTCTATTTTGGGTCTAAAGCTCTAGCGTCGTCACTATTCCAGCCAATCTTAATATCTTTTCCAAGTTTGATATCCATATTGGCTGAACTATTAGGAACTTTCAGAATAAATTGATTGTTACCTAAGACGTTAATTCGAACTCTTGTATGATCTCCATGATATATCACTTCTTCAATTTTTCCTGAGTAAATGTTATCCATTTTATCACTTGGATTTATCAAAGCTCTTTCGGGTCTTAAAGAAATTTTTGTTTTTTCTCCTTTACCTTTTACAGATATAGGATTTGCTAATATTTCTGTGTTGGCTATTTTAACTTTACATTTTCCACCTGAAATATCTGAAACTTCACCCGCGAAGGTATTGTTTTCTCCAATAAATTCTGCAACAAAAGAATTTACTGGTTTCTCATAAAGTTCGTCAGGACTTGAAAGTTGTTGTACTTTTCCATCATTAAATACTGCAATTCTATTTGACATTGTAAGAGCTTCACTTTGATCATGAGTAACATAAACAACTGTTACTCCAATGCTTTCATGAATATGTTTGATTTCATACTGCATGCTTTCTCTTAAATTTTTATCTAGGGCACCTAAAGGTTCATCCATTAAAACTAACTGTGGATCAAATACTAAAGATCTTGCAACTGCTACCCTTTGCTGTTGTCCGCCTGATAATTGTCCAGGCATTCTGTCAGCAAAACCTTGCAGAGATACCATTGATAGCGCTTTATCAATTTTTTTATCTGCTTCGTCCTTTGGAATTTTTCTTACTCTTAAAGGAAAAGCTAAATTTTCATATACTGTCATGTGTGGAAACAAAGCGTAGTTTTGAAATACCATTCCAATACCTCTTTTATGAGGTGGAATACTTGATATTGCTCTTCCATCTAAATAAATTTCACCATGAGTTGGTGTTTCAAATCCTGCTAACATCATCAAACATGTTGTTTTACCAGAACCAGATGGTCCTAACATCGTTACGAACTCACCCTCTTCAATATCTAGTTGAAGATCTTTTACGACCAGTATTTTACCATCATAACTTTTATCTACTTTATCAAATTTGACGAATTCTTTATTCATTGAAATAATTTCATGAATTTAAAACATTTGTGGCAATAAATATCAACCCTTAATAATTAGCTTTTAATATGAAGTTCTTTAGAAAAATTACAAAATAATTCAGATCCTTTATCTGTAACTCTAATTGCTTCAGAGGCTTCTACTCCCCAATTTCCAAATTGCATTACTGCTATCATATGAAAAGTAACGTTAGGTTGTAATACTGTCATATCACCTTTAGATATATTTAAAGTATGTTCTCCCCAATCTGGTGGATAACCAATACCAATCGAATATCCAGTCCTTGAAGTTTTTTCAATTCCATATTTATCTAATATTTTCCAAAAAGCTTGAGCAACATCATCTGCAGTATTACCTGGTATTACTTGATCAATACCAGCTTGAAGTGCTTCGTTTGTTTTCTTCATTGTCTCAATTTTCTTTTGGTCTGGTTTACCCAGTAAAACTGTTCTAGCCATTGGACAATGATATTTTTTATTAACTCCTGATAACTCAATAATTGTTGCTTCCCCCTCAACAAATTTATCTTCTGACCAAGTTAAGTGTGAAGCTGATGTGCCTTTTCCTGTTGGTATCATTGGGACTATAGACGAATAATCACCACCAAATTCAGGCGTTCCTTTTATTAATGTAGTGTAGATTTCTGAAACTGCATCGCACTGTCTTACTCCAGGACTAATAGCATCAAAAGCTTTCTTCATTCCTAGTTCAGTAATTTGAGCTGCTGCTTTCATAAATTTTATTTCAGTATCTGATTTAATAACTCTCACCCAATTAACTAATCTTTCACAATCTAAAACTTTGGCGTTAGGCAAACCTTGTTTTATTTTTTCATAACAATAAGCTGTGAAATAATGACTATCCATTTCTAGTCCTATAGAAAGTTTGTTCCACTTTCTCTCTTTAATAAGATCTACAAGTGCATCATAAGGATGTAATGGCCAAGTATGAATATATTTCTCATGATACTTAATTATATTTTCATCTTTAAGATAAGTTTTAATATATGCACCACCTGCATCTTGATTTCTAACAAAACAAATTGGCTCATCAGCATTAACATGTACTATTACACATTGAGCATAATAAAATGACCAAGCATCATAGCCAGTTAAGTAATTCATGTTAGATGGATCTTGTGAAATTAAAAGTTCAATACCTTTTTTCTGCATTGAAGCTTGAACTTTTTTTAATCTTGATTTGTATTCTTCATTAGTAAAATTCATAATTTAATTATTAAATAATTCACCAAAACCTTCAACTTTATTGTTATAATTAATTTCTCTTAGAGTATCCCAAATTAAAGTTTGGTTACTTGATAAAACAATTTTGTTAATTTTTTTTTCTAATTCAGCAATTACTGAGAGTATTGGTAATGCAGTGCAAGAAACAAATAGAGCATCACTTTTAGTTAAATCTATTTTTGTAAGTGTATCAAATACATGTTGTGGATCAACTTTACCGATATCTAGATCAGATGCTATATCAAAATAAGAAAGTTCATCAATTTCTATATTTTCTTTTTTAAAATAATTAATTACCGATTGATTTATCTCATCTGTATAGGGAGTAAAAATTGATAATCTTTTTATCTTTAAACTTTTTAACGCATTTATTGCTGATGTTATTGGTGTTGTAACTTTAGTGTTTGGTTTTGCTGAGTTTACTTTCTCAAAAATTGATTGATATCCTGCAGCAATTGTCCCTGAGGTACATCCATAAGCAACACAATCCAATTGTTGATCTGGCAAAATATCTTCGGTCACTTTTGGGATATCGTCTGCCATTTTTTTTAATGTTTTGTTTGTTAAAGGATTGTAACATTTAATTCTATTGCAGTATAAATCTATGTCCTTACCATAAATTACATTATTAAAATCTTTCTCGATTCTAAAATCACTAGCCAATGTAATTAACCCTACCCTGGGATTATGCTTTTTTAGATATTTTGGTTCTATCTTAGTTAATTTCATTTAGAACTTGATTAAATATATATTGATTAAATAGTCTAGTTAAATTACAGTCTTGTTTGAGCGATACATAACTCGTCGATATTTACAAAATACGAAAGTGGGATCAATCGTCTTAAATTTAATTATTTAAGGAGGTTCGAATGAAATTTGGATATTTTTGCAATACCACAAACTGGGATCATAAACCCTACAATCAATTGTTAGATGAAACTAAAGAGATCACAACTTATTGTGACGAAAACAACTGGGATTCTATTTGGTATACTGAACATCACTTTAATCATGAAGGAATGGAATCCTGTACAAACCCATTGATGATGGGTGTTGATGCTGCAGCTAGAACTAAACAAATTAGAATTGGCCAAGCTTGCAATGTAATTACATTCCATAACCCAATTCGTCTAGCTGAAGACATAGCATTACTTGATCAATTATCTGGTGGTAGAGTCGATGTTGGTATTGGGAGAGGAATTTATGGAAGAGAAGCAATTAATATGAATAAAGAAGCTGATCTAAAAGATCAAGCTAAAAACTTTAGATTATTTGAAGAGTCTTTAACAATAATGAAAAAAGCTTGGACTGAAGAATTTTTTAGTCATAAAGGAGAATTTTACACTTATCCATCACCAAACTTTGTTTGGCAACATGACATGAGTCCCCCGAGTGAAAAGTTTTTGGACACAAAAACAAATGAAATAAAAAAAATAAGTATTGTTCCAAAACCCAAACAATCACCCCATCCTCCTATATGGCAAGTTGTTGATGGTGCTAGATCCATTGAGTGGGCTGCACAAAATGGTTTAAATACAATTATGTGGATACCAACTGTTAAAGCTCTTAAGAAAAGATTTGAGATATATAGAGACGCAAAATCAAAAGCTGAAAACAGAGATGTTCCATTAGGAGAAGGTATATCTCTAGTGAGAGATATGTTTGTTGCTGAAACTATGGAAGAAGCAGAAAAAATGGCTGGTGAACATATTATTAATTATATGAAATGGGTTTGTCATTGGAGGGGCCTAGGCAATCATATGGATCCTGGTGAAGAACTGCCTGAAACAAAACATAAATTAGATTTATTAAACTATAATTTTCTTCATAAAAGGAATTTATTATTTGGTACTCCTGAATATGTAGTTAATAAAATTAATGAATTGAAATCTGAGTTAAATCTACAGAATCTTCAAGTTTGGTCTAACTTTCCTGGTATTGATCATAAAGCTTGTATGAGAAGTATCAAATTATTTAATGACGAGGTAATTCCAAAAATAAATTTAGACTCTTCTGGTATAGAAAAAGCAAGTTAATGGATTTAAAGCTTAGAAAGTTTACAAAATTTGTTGATAAGACTTTCATTGAAGGTGAAAAGATAGCAAAAGAACCTGTCTTATTAGTTTCTGTAGCTGCTGTTTTCAAAAATCCATGGGCAGGACAAGGATTTGTAGAAGATTTAAAACCAATCATTTTAGATTTAGCTCCAAAACTTGGTGACTTATTGGTTCCAGAATTAATTAAAGAAATTGGATCACCTGAAAAAATTTTAGCTTATGGGAAAGCTGGAACTGTAGGTTTGAATGGTGAAATAGAACATGCTTCAGCCTTTATTCATACTTTAAGATTTGGAAATAAATTTAGAGATGCTGTTGGTGGTACTTCTTATTTAAGTTTTACTAATACAAGAGGACCTGCGGGATCTAAAATATCTATTCCTATGATGCATAAAACAGATTCTGGTTTAAGACCATATTATTTAACTCATGAATTTACTATACATGACGCACCATTTGATGATGAAATTGTAATAGCTATTGGAGGTGCATCAAGTGGTAGAGCGCATGCAAGAACTGGAGATCGTTATCAAGATATGAAAGAAATGGGATTAGATCCCAAATAATTTAATGTCTCTAAATTTTGATCCAAATCAAAATTGTTATTTATTTAATAAAAAAGATACTGTCCCTCTTGTATTTATTCATGGAGTTGGTCTTGATCATCAAATGTGGGGTCATCAAATAAGTTATTTCAATGAATATTCAACTTTAACTTATGATTTATTAGGACATGGAAAGACGCCATGGAATAAAAATAAGTTAACTCTTAAAGATTTTTCTAACCAACTTTTGGAACTTTTAGATCATTTGGAAATAGAAAAAGTAAATCTTATAGGTTTTTCTTTAGGTTCTTTGATTGCTTTAGATTTTTCGTCTCATTTTCAGAAAAAAATTGAAAAACTTATATTAATTGGAACTACTTATAAAAGATCAGATGAGGAAAGATCACTTGTATTAGAGAGATATAATCAAGCAAAATTAAACAAACCAATATCTAAACAGGCTCTAAAAAGATGGTTTACTGATAAATATCTAGAAAAAAATCCAAACACTTATGATTTATTTATGGGTATCTTAAATAAAAAACCAGAGGATCATAAAAATTTTCTTAAAGCTTATGATTTATTTGCTAATCATTATGATGATTTTGAAGCTATAAAAAAGATAGATAGAAAAACTTTAGTAATGACTGGTTCAAACGATGTTGGTTCAACTCCAGCAATGTCTAAAGAATTGGTTAAAGACCTTGTTAATTCTACTTATATTGAAATTCAAAATGGAAAACATCTTTGTAGTATAGAATGTGTAGATGATGTTAATATGAAAATTAAAAATTTTATTAATAATTAGATGTCAAAAATTCAAGATTTTAAAATGTATATTAATGGTGAATGGGTAGATTCATCTTCTGGAAAAAAAATTGAAACATTAAATCCTGAAAATAATGAAGTTTGGGCAACTGTTCCTGAGGCAAATGAAAAAGATGTGGATAAAGCTGTTCAATCAGCTCAAAAAGCTTTTGAAAATAATTGGTCTACACTGCATCCAAGAGAAAGAGCAAAGTATTTAGAATTAATTGCTGATCAACTAAGAGCAAATGCGGAACACCTTGGAAAAATAGAAACAATTGATACAGGTAAACTTTATAGAGAAACAAAAACTCAGGCAAATTACATAGCAGAATATTATGATTATTTTGCAGGTTTGGCTGACAAAGTAGAAGGTACAGTCGTTCCAATAGATAAACCTGATATGCAAGTTACGACAACAAGAATTCCTATTGGTGTTGTTGCAGCAATTATTCCTTGGAACTCTCAAATGCTCTTAACAGCAGTGAAACTCGCACCAGCTCTTGCAATGGGTAACACAGTTGTTATTAAAGCTTCAGAGCTTGCTCCAGTTACTCTTTTAGAATTTGCTAAATTAATTGAAAAAACTGGAATACCAAAAGGAGTAATTAATATAATTACTGGACTTGGGGAACCGTGTGGTAAAGCACTAACTACTCATCATCTTGTTGAAAGAATAGCTTTCACAGGTGGGCCTGAAACTGCAAAACATATTGTAAAAAATTCTGCAGAAAATTTATCACAAGTAAGTTTAGAACTTGGTGGAAAAAGTCCCGTAGTTGTATTTGACGATGCTGAACAAGAGAATGCATTAAATGGAATTACAGCAGGGATATTTGGTGCTAGTGGGCAAAGCTGTATTGCGGGGTCCAGACTTTATTTGCAATCAAAAATATATGATGAATTTTTAAAAAAACTAATTACAAAAGCTGAAAAAATAAAGTTAGGTGGTCCAATGGATAAAGATACTCAAATGGGGCCTTTAAATAGTTATAAGCAACTAGAAAATATAGAAAAAAATATTAAAGCTACAATTGATCAAGGAGGTAAAGTTAGATGTGGTGGAATCAGGTCCTCAGTTTCAGACAAAGGTTATTATTTTCCAGCAACTATAATAGAATGTGAAAATCACAACCTTCCAGTTGCAGAAAATGAATTATTTGGTCCAATTTTATCAGTAATGAAATTTGATAAAGAGGACGAGGTGGTTAAAAAAATGAATGATAATAAATATGGATTGTCCTCTGGAGTTTATACTTCTGATTTTGCTAAAGCTCATCGAATGTCAAAAGCTATAAGAGCAGGTATAGTATTTATAAATACGTATAGACTTATTTCCCCTATGGCACCTTTTGGGGGAATAAAAGACAGTGGTTATGGCAAAGAAGCAGGTATTGAGTCGATTAAAGAATATACCAGAATAAAAACCACATGGTATAACTCTTCTGACAAACCGATGTCAGATCCTTTCACTATGGGTTAATTAATTTAATTCTTGAATGAGTGTTTTAATTTAGGAAATTGTTTTTTTAATACTTCAGATTTAAATTTTTTTACAGCTTTATCAATAATTTGTCTTATATTAACATATTTTTTAATAAATCTAAATTTACTATCACTTAAACCAATCAAATCGTCAATTACCAATACTTGACCATCACAATTCACAGAGGAACCAATTCCTACCGTTGGTATTTTTAATTGGCTCGAAATTTTTTTCGCTAATTTTGATTCAACACATTCTAAAACAACTGAAAAAATTCCTGCTGTTTCAAGTAGCTTGGCATCATTTAAAATTCTATTTCTTTCGGATAATTTTTTACCCTTAAAAGTAAATTTTTTTGCCGTTTGTGGTAAAATACCCAAGTGACCCATAACAGGTACTTTATTTTTTACTAAATTCTTAACAATAGGAATAATTTTCTTTCCTCCCTCTAACTTGACTGCATCACATTTTGTTTTTTTCATTACTAATCTTACATTTTTTAAAGCTTCTTTTGAATTTCGGTATGTGTTAAATGGCATATCAACTACCATTAATGATTTCTTAACTCCTAGTCTTACACTTTTAGAATGATTAATCATCATATCCAATGTCACTTCTTTTGTGGATTTATAATTATAAAGGACTGAGCCTAATGAGTCTCCTACTAAAACAAGATCACAATATTTATCTAAAATTGATGCGATATTTTTTGAATAAGCTGTAAGACAAATAACTTTAGATTTATTCTTTTTGTTAAGAAGCTTTTTAATTTTATACATTTACTAATTTACTAATTTACTAAATAAAAGTGTTTTTTTATAAATAATCAAATTTTGATATACAATTCTATTCTTTACAAGCATAAACGTCATAATGCTTTGTATCTGTCAATGTTTTAGAAAAAAATTTATATCCATTTGATTTTAGTAAAACCTCAATATCGCTATAATTCACCCATCGTTCGTCTACTTCAAAGTATATTTCTGTAATCTCTCTGGCCATTTGAGTCTTTAAAAGCTCTTTAATGACATCCATTTCTAAGCCTTCAACATCAATCTTAACAATGAGTCCTAGGTTATCCTTATTTGTAATCAAATCGTTAAGTTCTATATGTGAAATAGCTTCGATAGTTTCTGTATTATCATTAGTCTCACCAACCAAACTATTTCTATGATGCAAAGTTGCTACACCTGAATGATTATTTTTTATTGAGATATTATAAAAACCACTTTTGCGAGTAATAGCTTTGTTAATTAGATAACATTTACTTGAAAGATCGTTAACTATAACATTCTTTTTGAGTAGCTCAAAAGTTTTTGAAACTGGCTCAAAAGAAAAACAAGCAACACAATTTTTATTCATTGCAGCAGCAAGCGTATATAAGCCCTGATTTGCTCCAATGTCTAAAAAAATAAATGGCTTTATCTTATTTTTAATGTGTTTCCAGTAATTATCACCATAAGTACCAGTCACATAAAATCTAAAAGTAGCATCGTCATAATTTGCATTTAGTTTCACACCATAATAACTATTTACGATTTTTCGCTTAAAAAATTTCCAAATTACAAATTTAAATAAGCAAAATCGAATTACTAAGCGTCTTTTAATTCCCTCTAATGACTCTTTCTTATAAATTTGAAATATTTTTTTAATCATTCATTTTTTATCACACACAAACTATTCTAACTCAATAGTACTGGGTGGTTTTGAAGTAATATCGTATACCACTCTATTAATTCCCCTTATGTTATTTACAATTTTATTTGAAATCATTTGAGAAAATGATTTTTTAAATTCAAAGAAATCTGCAGTCATACCATCCTCAGAAGTTATTGCTCTTAATAAACATAAATATTCATAAGTCCTATTATCTCCCATCACACCAACAGTTTTTACTGGAAGTAAAGCCGCATAAGCTTGCCAAATTTTATGGTATAGACCATGATCTTTCAGCGCTTGAATAAAATAATAATCTGCCTCTTTTAAAATTTTAATTTTTTCAAAAGTAATAATGCCTGGCATTCTAATTGCTAAGCCTGGTCCTGGAAAAGGGTGGCGAGAAATAATTTCTTTACTTAAATTTAATTCTAAACCAAGTTTTCTAACTTCATCTTTAAACAAAAATTTTAATGGTTCTACTAACTTTAATTTCATTTTCTTAGGAAGACCGCCAACATTATGATGAGATTTAATTTTAGAAGTTTGGCTTCCTGTTACTGATTTACTCTCAATTAAGTCTGGGTAAAGTGTTCCTTGAGCTAAAAATTTAACATTTTTTATCTTTTTTGAATACCTTTCGAAAATTTTGATAAATAAATTGCCTATTATTTTTCTCTTTTTTTCTGGATCAGAAATATCTTTTAATTTTTTTAAAAATTCCTTTTCAGCATTAACATATATTAAATTAATCTTTAGCTTTTTTCTAAAAGTTTTAACAACTTGGGTTTCTTCATTTTTTCGAAGCAACCCAGTATTTACAAAAATACAAAAAAGTTTTTTTCCAATCGCTTTGTTTAGAAGTTGCGCTACCACACTACTATCTACACCTCCTGAGAGTGCACATATGACCTTGTTATTTCCTACCAAGTTTTTTATCTCTTTAATTAACTTTATTTTCTGGTCTTTTGAAGACCAATTTGGTCTCATTTTACAAATTAAAAATATAAAATTACTAATTATTTTTTTTCCATTTTCAGTATGAGTAACTTCAGGATGAAATTGTACACCAAAAAACTTAGATGTTTTACTCTCGACTATAGCAAATTTTGAATTTTCGCTTGAAGCAATAGCCCTAAAAGTTTTTGGGAGTTTAGTCACTTGATCTGAATGACTCATCCAAACTTTTTTTATTTTTTTATTAAAAAAATTTTTAATTAATTGGCTGTTATCTTTTTTATGAATATTTGCTAGACCAAACTCCCTATGTTTTGATTGTTTAACTTTTCCACCATTAAATTTAGATAAAATTTGGTGTCCAAAACAAATACCTAAAATTGGTATTCCAAGTTTTAAAATTTTCTTATCAAATAAATCATTATTCAATTGATAAACATTTAAAGGTCCGCCTGATAAAATAATTCCCTTAATATTCGGCTTAATTTGAAAACTTTTTACTTTTTTATGACTTATTAATTCTGAAAATACTCCAAGTTCTCTTACTCTTCTGGCTATTAATTGTGTAAATTGTGAACCAAAATCTATTATTAAGATTTTGTCAAGATTCAAATCAAGACTCATTGCTTATTGGTTCTAAATTCTCTAAATCTTTTTTTATTTTTTCATTTTCTTCACACAATTTTTTGCAAACTTTTGTAAATCTAACAGATAATTCTTTCACTTTAGAATAATTAGTTTTTTCTAGGGCAATTACCATCAACATTAAAATTGCCTCTTCATTGGTTGGATCAATTAACAATGTGGTTTCTAAATTCTTTTCTTCCTTCTCCTTATTTTCTTTTTCTTTATAAATTTTAGCTAAATACAAATAAGACTCAGAGTGTTTTGGATCTAGTACAATATTCCTTTCAAATAAAAATTTCGCTTCTTCATATTTTTCGATGTTAAATAACTTTACACCTTCGTTGTAAAAATTTTCTTTGCTGAATGAAATATTAGAAAAGCTGATTATAAAAGTAACTAATGTAAATATTTTTAAAAATTTAATCATTAATATTTTATATCCCTTTTTACTATATCCACATTATGGACCATACTTTCATAAAATCCAGCTTTTGTAATTTTTACAAATTTTGGGTTATGTCTTAAATATTTAATTTGTTTAGAACCTAAATAACCCATCGATGAACGCAGTCCTCCTATCAATTTGTATATGATATTTTCTACTTTGCCTTTATATTTTGAAAAACCTTCTACACCTTCAGGAACATATTTAGAACTATCTCTTTGTTTTGTTTGAAAATATCTATCCGCTGAACCTTTATTCATTGCACCAACAGATCCCATTCCTCTAAAACTTTTAAAAAGTTTTCCATTTATTTTTATTATTTTTCCTGGTGTTTCATCAGTTCCGGCAAATAAAGATCCTATCATTACAGCGTCTGCACCGGCTGCAAATGCTTTTGCTAAATCCCCTGAATATTTAATTCCACCATCGGCAATAATTTTTACATTTTTATTTTTAATTCCTTTTCTAACAGAAAGAATTGCACTTAATTGAGGGACTCCAATTCCTGCTACTAATCTTGTAGTGCAAATGGATCCGGGACCAATTCCAACTTTAATGATGTCTACACCTAATTTAAGTAAGAACTTTGCTGCCTCTGGTGTTGCTATATTTCCTGCACATAAAGCTGTTTTTTTATCTTTTATACTTTTTATATATTTAATAATTTCAGAAACTTTTTTGGTATGTCCATGTGCGGTATCAACTACAATCAAATTTACACCCTCATATAAAATTTCTTTAGCTCTCTGTAATTCTTTTGGTCCTGCACCAACAGCTGCTCCAACAAGCAGCTTTTGTTTTTTTACCTTTCTTATCTCTTCAATTTGTTTTTTTATTTCTAAATTTCTATGAACAACTCCAATTCCTCCTGCTTTTGCGACTGAAATTGCCATCCTACTTTCTGTTATCGTATCCATGGCTGATGACAACAAAGGTATCTTGAGCTTTAATTTATTTGTTAGTTTTATACTCGTATCTACATCTGATGGTAATATTTCTGAATATTTTGGTACTAACGTAACATCATCAAAAGTAAGAGCTTCTTTTATAGGAACCATGATCATTTATATACGATTCCTTTTGTTTTAAAAGAGTCTATCTAAGGTTTTTGCAGATTATAAAACTTTCTTTAGAATCTTTTCGGCTAGATTTGGGTTTAAAAACCTTTACTTCCTTAAAAATTTTTTTTCCTAGTGCGACAATTTCATTAAATGTGCTTCCCATAAATATTTTTGAGATGAAAAAACCTTGTTTTTTAATCACTTCTTTTGAAAAAACCATAGACTCCTTACAAAGCTCACCTGTTTGAATTGAGTCAATATCTTTTATTCCAGTTGTATTAATGGCCATGTCAGACATAACTACATCGGCATTGCTGGTTAATTTATCTTTAATTTTTTGTTGAATTACATTTTCTGTAAAGTCACCTTTTATTTGAATTGTATTTGGAATTAGCTCCATTTCTTTTAGATCTATAGAAATAATTTTTCCATTTTTTACAGTATTTGATGCATATTGTGACCAGCTTCCTGGCGCAGCACCAATATCAATCACCAATAATCCTCCCTTAAAGATTTTAAACTTTTGATCAATTTCAATCAACTTATATGCAGATCTAGCTCTATAACCATCAATTTTAGATTTACGAACATATGTATCTCGTCTTTGCTTATTAACCCAATTTTTTGAAATTTTATTTTTTTTCAATTAATTACAGAATCTTAAACTTTTATTTAAAGATTTTTTTTCGAGGGTTTCTATCTTTATTGTCAAATCTTTATTGGTTCTCATGTCTTTACCGTCTTTCCATATTCCTGCAGCAAGATGCATTATTCCAATTTTGTAATTAGGTAAATAGGGTTCTACAAAAGTATTTTGCTTTTCATCAAATTTTGGTAACAAATTACTTGTGATCCAATTACAATTTAAAGGTAAAAATTCAGTTTCTAAATCATCAATATAAACTGACATGTTAATTGCTAATCCTTCTGACCCAAATATGTTACCTGCTTTTAGAGTCTCGTTTAAATTTTTTTGCCAAGAAGCCCACCCAGGCGAATTAGATTCCAATGAAAAAACTCCTATATTAATATGAGGTGCAAATGCGAGTTTTCGGGCTTTAGAATATCCAATATTTGATTTTACTGCATGCTTAAAATTTTGAGATTTAATAATAGCAAGTTTACCAAATAACCAATTTACTTTAGAAGTGGTTTTATAACCTGGCCCAATTGATTGGGTAATTCCAAGTTTTCCATTATCACAAGCTTTAAAATAAAGTTCTATACTTTGCCAATCATTCACCCAGGCATCACAATCGATCCATAAATATTTGTCATAATTTGGAAAATAATTTGGTAAAAATGCTCTTGATACCTGGCTTTTTAACCATTCTTTATTTTTAACTTTAAACCCTGGAACTTCTATATCCCATTTAGCTGGTTTAATTTCATCTACTTTTTTAAGTAACGCTTCTTTTTGCTTAATTTCTAAACCTGCATCTAATATACAAATTGCTATATTGTCACTTTCACGGAACTGTTTTATAGAATTTACCAACTCGTCTAATAAAGGATAATAGTTTGCATCAGCTAAAGAAACAATTACGTTTTTTTTCATCTATAATATATCTTCTAATTCTTCATCTTTATCTGGGGTAACATTTTTTTCTTTTCTAATTTTTTTATAATGAAAATAACTTACTGGTATTAAGCTTAGATAAATTAATGAGCTTATTGTTAAAGTCTTAAATGTATAAACTAATAGAGCTCCAAAAAATAAAACTATTCCAAATAGTAAAAATTTTGTCATTGTTCTTGGTATAACTATTTTTTTAAATGAATATGTCGGAATTGTACTTATTAGTAATATTGAAATTATAATAAAAAATATAGGTACTAATAAATCATAATTAATCTTGAATAAAAATTTTTCTAGACCACTAAAACTAATAATTAAAGGCATTAGAACCAATACACCTCCAGCTGGTGATGGCAATCCTTCAAAAAAATTATCTTTCCATGAAGATTCTTCCTCGGTGTTCACATTAAATCTTGCTAGTCTTAGAGCTACACAAACTACATAAATTAAACAAACAAACCAACCTAATTTATCTAAATACTGTAAATTCCAGAAATACATTATTAGTGCTGGTGCAACTCCAAAACTAATTACATCTCCAAGAGAGTCTAACTCTTTACCCATTTTAGATGTTCCTTTAATTAATCTGGCTATACGACCATCTAGTGCATCCATTAATCCTGCAAATAATATTGCAATAATTGCAATTGTAAACTTTCCATCTATTGCAAACTTAATTGAGCTTAAACCTATGCAAACACCTATTAATGTAATAGCATTTGGCAATATCATTCTTGTTTTCTTGTCAGAAACAATTTTGAATTTACTTTTTGGTTGTTCCATAAATTATTTTTTAGCCAATAAAGTCTCTCCTGAAATGGCTCTTTGACCAATTTTAACTAAGGGCTTATAATTTTCATAATAAACATCTGCTCTACTTCCGAATCTTATCATGCCAATTCTTTCACCTTGTTTTAAATCTTGATTTTTATTTGTTTCACAAACAATTCTTCTAGCAATAAGACCAGCTATTTGCACAATTATAATCTCATTTCCATGAGGATCTTTAATTTTATAATAATTTCTTTCATTGTCTTCACTTGCTTTATCTAGTGAGGCGTTTAAAAATTTTCCTGGTTTATATAATATTTCTTCAACTTTTCCTGCGCATGGAGTTCTATTTACATGACAATCAAAAACGTTCATAAAGATGCTAACTTTGTTAAATTTTTTATTATCTAATCCTAATTCATTAGGGCCATCAACTTCTTCAACTTTAATTACTTCACCATCAGCAGGGCTTACTAAGTAATTATCATCTTCAATAATAACTCTTTCTGGATCTCTGAAAAAATAATAAACCCAAATAGTTAAAACTAATCCCATCAATCCTAAAAAGTTGCTAAAGCTATAAAAAATGATTGTTAGTACAACCGCTATAACTAAAAATTTATAACCTTCAGAATGAAGTTTTGGAAAAATTTTACTAAACATGTTCTTCTAAATTGATAATTTTTGATTAATATGTATATAAAACTACGAAATTCAATTAATAAGATATATTTCATATAAATGAGCAAAATTACAGTAAAAAATCCCGTTGTAGAATTAGACGGTGATGAAATGACTAGAATTATTTGGGACTTCATTAAAAACAAATTGATTTTGCCCTATCTTAATCTTGGCATCGAATATTACGATCTTGGGATGAAAAGTAGAGATAATACTGATGATCAAATTACAATAGAATCTGCAAATGCAATCAAGAAAATTGGTGTTGGTATTAAATGTGCAACAATTACTCCAGATGAAGATAGAGTAAAAGAATTTAATTTAAAGAAAATGTGGAGATCTCCTAATGGAACCATAAGAAATATTATTGGAGGAACAGTTTTTAGAGAGCCTATAATTTGTTCTAACATTCCAAAATTAGTTCCTTCATGGACTGATCCCGTGGTTATTGGAAGACATGCTTTTGGTGATCAGTATAGAGCAACTGATTTTAAAGTTCCTGGAAAAGGTAAAATGGAAGTTAAATGGACTTCTGAAGATGGCAAAGATGAAATCAAATATGAAGTATTTAATTTCACTGGTCCTGGTATAGCACTCTCAATGTACAATTTAGATAAATCAATCGAAGACTTTGCAAGATCTTGCTTTAATTATGGTATAATAAAAAAGTGGCCAGTTTATCTTTCGACAAAAAATACTATTTTAAAAAAATATGATGGGAGATTTAAAGATATATTTGAAGAAGTGTTTAATAAAGAATTTAAAGAAAGATTTAAGAAATCTAAAATTACGTATGAGCATAGACTAATTGACGACATGGTTGCTTGTGCAATGAAATGGAGTGGAAAATATATATGGGCTTGTAAAAATTATGATGGAGATGTTCAGTCTGACACCATGGCTCAAGGTTATGGATCTCTAGGGTTAATGACTAGTACTTTATTAACTCCTGATGGAAAAATTATGGAAGCAGAAGCGGCACACGGAACTGTAACAAGACATTATCGAATGCACCAAGAAGGTAAAGAAACATCAACTAATCCAATAGCATCAATATTTGCTTGGACTAGAGGGTTAGCTCATAGAGGTAAATTAGATGGGAATGAGGAACTTATTAAATTTGCAAACACGATTGAACAAGTTTGTATAGAATGTGTTGAGAGTGGATCAATGACTAAAGACCTTGCAATATTAATTGGGCCATCAAGTAAGTATCTAACAACTAATCAGTTTTTAGATGTAATAGACAAAAATTTAAAAAAAAAATTAAATTAATTTTTTAATTTTTTCAAAAGCCTCATCAATCTTGCTTTTATCTTGTCCGCCTGCTTGAGCAAAATCTTTTCTTCCACCTCCTCCTTTTCCACCAATAATTTCGGAACCTAATTTAGCAAATTTTACGGCATCATATTTATCAACTAGTTTATCAGTGACACCAACCCCCAAACCAACCTTATCTTCACTGCTTGCAAAGACTATTATAATTCCATCACCTAATTCTTTTTTTCCACTATCAACTAATTTTCTTAAATCTTTAGGGGGTAAATCTTGTACTTTTTGAAATCTAACTTTTACATCATTTATTTTTTGGTCATTAATAATATTTTTGGTTTTATCTTGAAGGACTGAACTAATATTTAATTGTTCAAGTTGTCTTGTAAGATTTTTAATAATTTCTTTTAAATCTTTATTATCAATATTTGGTTTGCCACCAAATTTGATTATTTGAGAAGACAATTCTTTAATAATCTCCTCATCTTTTTGAGTTGATAATGTTGATAACTTTTCTTTATTTTTAATAAAATCTTCAAGCTGTTTATCTCTTAATGCTTCAACTCTTCTAACACCTGCAGCAATAGAAGATTGGCTTATAGTTTTAAATTTTCCAATATCTTCAGTGTTTTTTACGTGTGTTCCACCACATAATTCTGTTGAAAAATATGCATCTTTTTCCTTACCCATTGAAACAACACGAACTTCTTCTCCATATTTTTCACCAAAAAAAGCTAATGCTCCTTTTTCTATAGCTGCTTTTGGTGTCATAATTCTTGTAGTAACTTCTGAGCCGTTTTTAACGTATTCATTAACTAATTTATCTATTGTTTCTAACTCTTCGTTAGTTATTGGTTTCATATGACTAAAGTCAAACCTTAAACGATCTGGTGCAACTAATGATCCTTTTTGCATAACATGTTTTCCTAAAGTTCTTCTTAAAGACTCATGAAGTAAATGAGTAGCAGAATGATAAGCTTTTAGATTATCTCTTCTCTCAACATCAATTTTCATTTCAACCACATCATTAATTTTAATTTCACCAGTTTTAACTGATCCAAAATGGACGAATAAATCTCCAAGTTTTTTTTGTGTATCTTCGACTTCAAAAACAGAGTTTCCAGATACTATTGTGCCTTTGTCTCCAACTTGTCCTCCAGACTCTCCATAAAAAGGAGTTTGATTTGTGATAATCATACCCTCTTCTCCTGTAGATAAAGTTTTTACTTCTTGATTTTTTTTAATTAAATTTAATACAACTCCTTCAGATTGGTTAGACTCGTAACCTAAAAATTCTGTTGGTCCAATTTTATCTTTTATAGAAAACCATATTGCTTCTTCTGAACTATCTCCAGATCCTTTCCAATTCTTTTTTGCAAGTTCTTTACTTTTTTTCATCAACTCATCAAATTTTACATGATCAACTTTTAATGATTTATTTTTTAAAATGTCTTCAGTGAGATCTAATGGGAAACCATATGTGTCATATAATTTAAAAGCTACCTCTCCTGGTAAAACTTTATCTATCTTAGATATTTCATTATTTAAAATTTTGATACCTCTATCAAGTAAAACTAAAAACTTTTCCTCTTCCATCTTTAATGTTTCTTTAATCAGAGTCTCAGATCTTTCAAGTTCTGGATAATTTCCTGACATTTCTTTTTTTAAAGAGTCAAAAATTTTATAAAAAATCGGTTCCTTTGATCCCAACAAATGAGAGTGTCTCATTCCTCTTCTCATTATTCTTCTTAAAACATATCCACGACCTTCATTAGATGGCAAAACACCTTCTGCTAAAAGAAATGAGCTCGCCCTCAAATGATCTGCAATAACTCTAAAGCTCGAAATATTATCTTCTGATTGATTTACTTTTGTAATTTCTGATATTGAACTTATTAGTTTCTTAAAGTGATCGGTTTGATAATTATCATGAGTACCTTGTAATAGTGCAGCTATTCTCTCTAATCCCATTCCTGTATCTACTGATGGTTTAGGAAGATCTATTCTTTTATCTTTTGAAATTTGCTCATATTGCATAAATACTAAATTCCAAATTTCAATAAATCGGTCACCATCCTCATCTTTAGTTCCTGGTAAGCCACCTTTTAAATGATCGCCATGATCATAAAATATTTCAGAACAGGGTCCACAAGGGCCCGTTTCACCCATTGACCAAAAATTGTCTGATGTTGAAATCCTGATAATTCTGTCATCTCTAAAACCCGCTATTTTCTTCCAAAAATTAAAGGCTTCATCATCTTCATGAAAAACAGTTACATAAATTCTATTTTTATCTAGACCAAAATCTTTAGTAATTAAATTCCATGCAAGCTCAATTCCTCTTTCTTTAAAATAATCTCCAAAAGAAAAGTTTCCTAACATTTCAAAAAAAGTATGGTGTCTTGGAGTATAACCAACATTTTCTAAATCATTATGCTTTCCACCTGCTCTAACACATTTTTGTGAAGTAGTGGCTCTTTGATAATCTCTTTTTTCTAAACCTGTAAATACATTCTTGAATTGAACCATGCCAGAATTAGCAAACATCAATGTTGGGTCATTATTTGGTACTAAATTGCTAGACTCAACAATCTTATGATCATTTTTCTCAAAATATTTTAAGAAAGTTTCTCTTATTTGATTTAACGATTTTTGAGCCATATTTTTAAAATACAGCTTTTTTATTTTATGTCTAGATAACGATAAGGGGGCAAAGGCGCTTATAATAAGCGCCTTTTATAATTTAAAGATGACCTTTAATTCTAGTTCTTTTTAGGAGGAGTAGCTTCTTTATCTGCTTCTTCTTTTTCAGCTACTTTCTTCTCTTTTTCAATTTTTTCAGGACTTAATGGATTTCCTTCAATTTTTTTAGAAATCACACCAGCTTTTTCCCTAATTGCCATTTCAATCTCTGCGGCAACTTTTGGATTTTGAGCTAAATAGACTTTAGCATTTTCTCTACCTTGTCCTATTTTCTCACCTTTGTAAGCATACCATGCACCTGATTTTTCAATAATATCAGCTTTAGCTCCTAGGTCTACTAACTCACCCATTTTGCTAATTCCTTTTCCATACATCAAGTCAAACTCAACGACTTTAAATGGTGGCGCAACTTTATTTTTAACTACTTTAACTCTTGTAGAGTTACCAATAATTTCATCTTTATCTTTGATGGCACCAATTCTTCTAATATCCATTCTTACAGATGAATAAAATTTAAGTGCATTTCCACCTGATGTTGTTTCAGGACTTCCAAACATAACTCCAATTTTCATTCTAATTTGGTTAATGAAAATCATCATTGTATTTGTATTTGAAATTGAACCAGTTAATTTTCTTAAAGCCTGACTCATTAATCTTGATTGAAGACCTACATGATGATCGCCCATCTCACCTTCAATTTCAGCTCTTGGAGTTAACGCTGCAACAGAGTCAATTACGATTACTGAAATAGAGCCTGATTTTACTAGTGTATCTGCTATTTCTAGAGCTTGCTCCCCAGCATCTGGCTGAGAGATTAAAAGCTCTTCAGTGTTCACTCCTAATTTTTTTGCATAAACTGGATCTAAAGCATGTTCTGCATCAACAAATGCACAAATGCCACCAGCCTTTTGGGCTTCAGCAACAACTTGTAATGCTAATGTTGTTTTTCCAGATGACTCTGGTCCGTAAACTTCAACAATTCTTCCCTTAGGCAATCCGCCTATTCCTAGTGCTAAATCTAAACTTAGAGATCCTGTAGATATTGACTCAATATCCATAGCTCTTTTCTCACCTAGCTTCATAACTGAACCTTTTCCGAAGTTGTCAGTTATCTGGCTGATCGCAGCATCTAATGCTTTATTCTTTTCTTTAATATCTGTTTCTTGATCTTTAGTAGATTTAACTACTTTAAGGTTATTTTTAGTCATTTTTTGCCTTTTTTTTTAATTTTTTTAACATTCGAATCATAAGATAAATGTACACATTTTGTTCTCATTAGCAAGATTTATTTATATTGCCCTAAAATTTTGATTATTTACCTAATTTTTAAGTACTCACTATGAAGCAAACCAATTGATTTGAGGAGATTAAATTGAGAGAGAATGAAATTTCTCTCGGAATCTGCCAGTGAAATTTGGGCTCTAAGAAGTAGAGAGTTGGATTGTATTACTTCCAGGGTTGTTCTACCTGCACCACTATTGTATTCAGCAGAAATTCCTTCATTAGCAATCTCTGCGGCTCTTACTTGTGCCTGAACTGAATTTAATAAACTCTTGTTTGATTGATAGAAAGACCATGCACTAGCAACATCTGTTTGGTTCTGTTTTGTGACACTGTCCAAAATCAATCTAGACTTTATCTCTAAACTTGAACTCTTATTTAAAGAAGCAAGATTTTTTCCACCTGAGTAGAATGGCCACGTAACTGTTGCTTTAAGTGTATCCTTTTCTCTCTCGTCATATGTTGCGCTTAAATCATCTGTATATGATCTTTCTAAAGATAAATTTGCTGTTGGTGCTAAATCTGATTTTGCAATAGATTTATCTTTTTGTGCTTGTTGATATTCTAATTGAGCAATAATTAAATCAGGATTATTTTTCTTCGAAAGTTCAATAGCAGAATTTATACTTTCTGGTAAGGGATATTTGTTAATCGACTTTTTATCTAAAGATTTTGGATTATTTAAAGTGCCTATAATATTTTCATAATCTAATTTTCTTGTTAATAATTCATTCTCCGCTTGAATTAATCTTGCTTGAGCTTCAGCAAGAGAAGATTCTGATTGAGAAACGTCTGATAAAGTTATCTGACCTCTTTCAACTCTAATTCGATCTGTTTCCACTTGTCTACTTAAGAGTTCAACATTGTCTATATTAATCTTTAATTTTTCATTTGCTGAGACTAAACCAGTGTAAGCTTCTGTTGTTTTATATAAAATATCTTGTTCTTTTTTTAATAATTTGGCTTTTGCTAATTCTAAACCAATTTTGTTTTTTGATAACTCTGCTCCTCTTCCGAAATCAATTAAAGTTTGAGTAATTGAAATAGATTTAGTAAGAGGATCAACATCATTTATAGAGGTATCACCACCAGATTGATTTGTGAGTTTATTTGTATCTTCGGAACTTTTAGATCCTGATAAAGTTATTGTAGGTAGATAATTACCTTGAGAAATCTTAAACTCTTGTTCAGAAATATTTATATTTTCTCTTTCAGCATTTAATTCAGAATTATTTTTAAATGCTTTTGATAAAGCTGTATTAAAACTTTCAGCATTTATATTTGTAATTATTAGTAAAGATCCAGATAATATTAATAGAATTTTTTTCATCTTTTTTTATATAATGCAGTTTTAATCTGATGGTTACTATTTAAATTAAGTATAATTGAAGCATACTTGGGCATATTGTTAAACATATTCTGAGTTATTCTTTGATAAGTTTGCATAAAACTTAAAACATCCTCTTTATTCATAATCTTAAGTTTTGAATTTTTCTTACTCTTTAGTAAAAGTTTCCTCTCTTGTTTTAATCTCCATTTTTGAAGCAATTTAAAGTTTTTTGCTTTAAGATAAATTAGACAATTTAATTGAGAATATAAGTTTTTGTATTTTAATTTCAATTGTTGGTTAACGTATTTTCTCCAAATCTTTTTTTTATCTTTGTTTTTTTCCATTAAATTGATTGTTTTATTTAAGGTATTATTTTTCTCTGGTTTTGCACCAACACACCATCCTTCAAATATGATAACATCTGGTTTATTTTTTAAATCATACCAATATTTTTTACTAAATCTGTCATCAACAGCCTTATTGAAAGTTGGCAGTTTAAGTCTTTTAAATTTTCTACTTTTCGCCTGCATAAAGAAACTCAACATCATATTGATATCATGTGTTCCTGGAACACCTCTTGTTAAAAGCATAGGATGAACTCTTTTTGATAGGCTTATTCGTTCTTTTCTTGTTTTATAAAAGTCATCAATTGAAATTCTAAAAACATTTAATTTAAAGTATTTTGTTAAAATAATTTTGATTAAAGAACTGATTGTAGTTTTGCCAGTTCCTTGACCTCCTGCTAAACCTACAAAAAAAGGATTTTTTTTATCAGCTTTTTTACTAATCCAAAAACATAAAGGAATTAAAAAAGATTTTATCATCTTTTCTTTATTCTTAAATTTATCAGCTTTGGTTTCTTGAGATTTAATAAACTTCAAACAATCTTTTTTAACTTTACTAAAACATAAACTGAATTGTTGCATGAAAATTATTTTTTATCTAATGGATGGTTTTGACCATCATTGACTGGTACTTCTTTTAAGTCAAAGGTATTTATTTCATCTATACATCCAAGATTAAATCCTGTCATTGCAGGATTGATCCTTGGATGGTGATGGGTATAGATTCCACAATCAGAACAAAAGTAATGTTTAGCAACTTTTGAATGGAATTGATAAAGTTTTAGTTTATCTCTACCTTTAGTAATTTTAAAATCTTCATTTTTTACCATCGACATAATTGCACCTTTTCTTTTACAAATAGAACAATTACATTTTATTACTTTAGCTAAATCGCCTTCTAAATTAATTTCTGCTTCTATAGCTCCACAATGACATACAAGTTTTTTCATTTTTATAAATTTACTCTATACATTACTTCATTTCTTTTTAATATTGGTAAGGTGAATGGTGAATTATAAGACGCTCTTATTGGGGGACTCAAAATTACAACATTATCTTGTTTAAGTTGTTTTTCTAATATGTCTTTATTCTTTAAAAAATTTTTATCTGAAGACCTTCCTGAATACTTAATTACTGCATAATATCCACCCTCGATAGTTAAAATTTCTATTTCCGCATTTAAGGGTTTTGGTGCATTATCTTTATTAAATTTTAATGGCAAATAAAATTGCATTGTCATATTTCCATTTTTAATTTCTTGAGTTACTGGAACTGTCATTTTTATTTCTTCTTTTTGTTCGTTGTTTCCAGAAATATAATTAAATAGTTTCCTAAAACCATTACCTTTTATAGAATTCGTTTCAATAACTAGGCGATCAGAATATTTTCTAATTTCATAGTTTTTATTTTCTATTACCACTTTATAATTTGCTTCTTCATACGCCATACTTTGAGAGTTTAATGTTATTACTGAGATTAGAATTAATAAAATTTTTTTCATTTCGAATTATTTAAACTATCTCTGGTTGAAGTTATCCACAAGGATACATAATGTAGTTTTGATGTTCATGTTTTGATTCACTTTTGATTCAGTTACAGACTCAAAATACAACCTCTTGCGTGTATTGTACAAATAGTCTATAAATAAGAACAAAACAAGAACATGAAATTAACTATTCCCTATTATCTACATAAAGCTGGCGCTGGTTTTCCCTCACCTGCCACTGATTATATCGAAGAGGATATTGATTTAAATATGCATTTAATCAGAAATGTTCCAGCCACTTTCATCATCAGAGTACAAGGAAAATCGATGGTGGATGTTGGTATTAATGATGGAGATTTATTGGTTGTTGATAAAAGTTTAAAACCTAAAAATTTTTCAACAGTTATTGCAAATGTTCATGACGAGCTTGTTGTTAAAACTTTAGTCCAAGAAAGAGATAAAAGATTTCTAACATCAGGCTCTAAAGATTTTTCTGAAAGAATTTTAATTAATGAAGAAGAAGATGTTTTTATTTGGGGGGTTGTAACTTATGTCATCCATTCAACGTACTAGAAAGTTGGCTTTAGTTGATTGTAATTCTTTCTACGTTTCTTGTGAAAGATTGTTCAATCCAAAAATAAGAAAAAAACCTGTTGTAGTTTTATCAAATAACGACGGTTGCATTATCTCTAGATCCAACGAAGCAAAAGCTTTAGGAATTAAGATGGGTGAACCTTACTTTAAGGCTAAAGATATTATTGTTAGAAATAAAGTTGAAGTCTTTTCATCGAATTATTCGTTATATGGAGATTTATCTAGAAGGGTAATGAGAACTCTTAAAAGATTCAACTCTGAAATAGAAGTTTATTCGATTGATGAAGCATTTTTAGATTTATCAAATTTTCCTGATAATGAAGTTGAAAAAATTGGAAGAGAAATTAGAGAAACAGTTTTACAATGGACTGGGATTCCAACTAGTATTGGTATTGCTAAAACAAAGACATTAAGCAAAGTCGCAAATCATATTGCGAAAAAGAAAATTTCGGGTGTTACTAGTTTAATCGGAATTAAAAATATTGATCCTATACTGGAAAAAATAGATATTAATGATGTGTGGGGTGTTGGTAGACAGCTTACAAAATTTTATCAAAAAAATGGAATTTATAATGCTAAGCAACTTAAGAATAAATCTAATACTTGGATCAAAAAATGTTCAAATGTTTTAAGTTCTAGAACTGCAATGGAGCTTAGAGGTGTCCCTTGTATTAATTTAGAAACAACACAAACTAAAAGAAAAAGTTGTGTTGTCTCGAGATCATTTGGAAAAAGAATTGAAACTTTTCAAGAGTTAAAAGAAGCAATTGCAAATTATTGTTTAAATGCGTCTGAAAAAATTAGATCAGAGTCGTTAGTTGCAAAAGCAATTACTGTATTTATTAGAACTAGTCCTTTTCAAAGAAATTATGGTTACTATTCAAATGCAAAGACAATTGATTTTCCTATTGCAACAAATAATAGCATTGAAACTGTTAAGACTGCAGTTTCTATATTAGAAAATATTTTTAAAAATGGTTATCAATATCAAAAAGCAGGTGTCATGCTTACAGGATTGCGTAATGATGATGGAAGAAAAAATTTATTTTCATCTGAAAAAGATGAAAAAATAAATAGTTTAATGAGATCAATTGATAATACTAATTATAGATATGGAAGATCAACTTTAAGTCTTGCTAGTGCAGGTGTTCAAAAAAAATGGAATATGCGAAGACAATATTCCTCCAAAATAGATACAGCTGATTTTTATTGCCTGCCTAAAATAAAAGCTATTTAATTTTAGAGATATCTAAAATATTTTTCAAAGAATTATCAAATTCTTCCATATTTTCTCTTAAAGCTAAATTCGAAATAGAATAAACGGCAATTAGTAAAAATATCAATGGTATTGCAGTTATTACGGAAGCATTAGTTTTTATTAACAAAATATATAAAGTGATAAATAAAGCAGAACGAATTAGAAATGTTTTTCTAAAGACACTTAAAATTGAAAGTGAGTGTTTTATCAAATTATAAAAACTCATTTTAGAAGGTCCAAAATATCTATTACCTCTTATTGAAGGTATTGATAACAAATCTTTTTCTACCTTTGTTAAAGATCCTGAAAAACTATTCCATGTAGCTTTTTCATTAATCATTTTTTCAACAGTTGTTTTTGGTAAACAAGTAAAATTACCAAATTTAATGGTCTTACCAGTAAACGTTAAAGTTATTAATTTATGTAATTGATAACAAATCTTAAATAACAAATTTTCAGATCTTTTTATTCTTTCACCAACAATAGGTCTTTCATCAGCATCTTTTATTTGATCTAAAAAATCGTTTATTTCTTCGGGTCTATCTTCGCCATCTCCATCCATTGGAATAACATAATCAAAATCCTCTTTTTCATGAATATACTTTAGGCCAGTAGCAATACATCTTGCATGGCCTTGATTTATTTTCATATTTAATATTTTTACAGAATAAAGATTTTCCAAACTCTTTTCCTCTACAAGGCGATCATGGTTTGATCCATCATTAACAATAATAATAGAAAGTTGAAATTTTGGATCTATCGATAAGTTATTAATTTCATCAATTAGCTTAAAAACTGATTGCCAATCATTGTATACGGGAATTAATATTTTAATCTTACTCATGATTCTCAATAATTTCTATACATTACTAAGCAGTGCTTAGTATTGAAAGCAACAAATTTTATTGATTTAAAAATTGGTTCAAAAGAAACATCACATTTAACCTTTGGATGATTTACTAAAATAAATCCACCTTTTAAACTTAATGTATCTTTTGAATAATCATACAACTTTGGTCTTGATTTTAAATGATATACCAAATTTCCTCCTATCCACTCATCACCAACTATAGATACTAACTGTGTGTCTGTGTATTTTTTCCATTCTGACTCAACTATAATTGCAATATTAGACCCAAGATAATCTGTTCTTTTATCAGTTTTTGTAATTGAAATATAAGCATAAGCAAAAGGTGAAAGGATAAATAAAATTAAAAAAGCTGAAATAAATCCATTCAATTTTTTTAAATTAATCTGAGATTGGAAAATATAAACAATTAAAACACCAAAGAATAAATAGAATGGTGTCATCCACATTGTTCTTATTTTTGATCCTGTAAGCATTGAGGTTAGAAACATCAGAGCAATAGGTGTTAAATTAATAAATATCAGAAATAGAAATTTTTTATCCTTTAAAGATATCTTAAACTTAAATTTTTTAATCAAAAAAAATGACATAATAAAAAATGGAATTAATATTCCTACTTGTTTACCTAAAAAAATTAACGGATAAACTATATGATCTAGAAAACTTGAATTTTCTAGTCCTGTTCTTGCTAATCCATAAGTGATAGTTATATAATCATTATTTGTTAGCCAAATTAAATGTGGGACTAATAAAACAATAAAAACTTCAAGAGATATTAAATATTTAAAATCAAATTTTTTATACTTTTTTATAAAAATTGCATAAAAAAATAATAAATCTATTGCTATTAGAAGATAAATAAAAAGGTATTTAGATAAAAAACCTATAGCTGCGAAAACTCCTAGGAAAAAACAATCCTTAAAAGTTACTTGTTGTTTATCAAACAATTTCCAAGAATAACGAACACATAAAGCCCAAAAAGGTAATTGGCAGACATTCACATTAAATTCTGGTGTTGTAAAATTATAAAAATAAATACCTTCAAGTAAAAGAACTGAAATAAGGCTTAAAGTTTTATCTTTAAATAGTTCCCCTGTGAATTTGAATACAACTATAAATGCTATAACTACAAATATTTGGCTCAGTAAGTAATATGCCCAATCTTGAGGACCAAATATAAAGTAAAAAAACTCTAAAAAAAAAGCACTGGCTGGTGGATGTTTGTTGAATCCCCAATCTAAGTTACTACCCCACGCAAGAGCCTCAATGGTGTCCAGCGGTAAATTATTATTAGTTAATGATGGAACAAGAGTCCAAATAATCAAATGAGAGAGAATAAAAATAAAAAAAATATTCTTAATATTTCTTTTAAAAACATCCATAATCTAACATTTACATAAATTAACCCAGCTTGACACCCTAATTTTGCTGAATATACTCCGCCGCTATTAATTTAATGCTATGCCCAAAATTACAAAAAACAAAAAAAAAATCACAAAAACAAAATTAAAAAAAGTAGTAAAACCTAAAGAAACAAAGAAAGCTCCACTAAAAATTTCTAAAACTTATGTTCCTAAAGACACTGAAAAATACATGAGTGAGAAACATAAAGCATATTTTAAAATTAAGCTTCAGGAATGGAGAAAAGAATTGGTAAAAGCTAATAATGAAGCTTTATACAATGGAAGTATGGACGATAACAGTATTTCAGCGGATATAGTAGATCAGGCAAGTTCATATACTGATAAAAATGTAGAGATGAAAGCAATAAATAGACAAATAAAATTGATTTCAGAAATCAACAAAGCCCTTACAAGAATTAAGGATGATACTTATGGATATTGCTTAGATACAGCTGAACCAATCGGTTTAAAAAGACTAATGGCTAGGCCAATTGCTAAATATACAATTGCAGCCCAAGAAAAGCATGAAAAGAATGAAAAAGTTCATGCTGAAGATTAATTAATCCTTTTTATCCCTTAAGGGTTGTACCCAATTTAAACTAATTAATAATAATAATATCTAAAATATCTATTGAAAAAAAATTTATTCTCTAGTGAAATAAGTTTCTAACAAAATGCGAAAAAAGAAAAAAAAAATTAAAATTAAAAAA
>CACLMD010000004.1 GCA_902607945.1 uncultured Pelagibacteraceae bacterium
TATATAAAGATATTCCTTGTCGAAATTTATATATTATATTCCTCATTAATTTTAGTGTGTAAGTTTAAATTATTAAATATAAAACAAATACTATATTACAGTTGTTTAGGAAAATAATCTTTTAAAGTTCCCTCTCTATAAACATCCGCTGTACAACAGTGAAGTCCTCCACCAAAGGCATATGCATCTCTTAAATTAACGGGAATTACTTCCATTCCAAGTTTATCTAATTGCTCTGCTTGATAAACCTCACTTTTTTCAACACAAACTGTTTTAGGATCAAGAACTAAAACATTCATTGACAACCAAATTGAAGAATAGCAAAGTGGCGGTGGTTCATTATGTGCCGGCTGAGCACTATCAATAATTTCCCATCCATTATTTTCGAATAATTTTCTTTGATCATTAGGCAGTCTTCTTTGAGGATTATTAATAATCAAGCCCTCTTTAATTGGTGTGAAAGTTGCATCTATATGAATTGGGTATGGATCTCCTGGAAAATTCACAGCATGAACTCTGTGTTCTTTATAATGTCTTCTTAACCAATCAATTCCTTTTAAATTTGTTGTAAACCCATGTTGAACTACTAGATCTTTACCAAATCTAAGAACATCTGCAGCATCAAAAAGTGGTTCTTCCTCTGTTGTTACAAAGTATTTTTGTTCAGTCCACTCTAATCTTTTCTTAACACCAATTTTATCTGATAAATAATCTTTTCTATAAACAGCATCAGTTAGTCTTGGTTTTGGCGCAGACTCATGTCTCATATTGGGATCTTGATTATAATACTCTTTAAGTAAAGGTCTATAACACAAATATTCAAACCATCTACAGCGATAACTCATGGTCGCTTCTAAAATTTCATTTCCAACAGTCAATAAAACATCTCTTGGAGGCATACAACCAAACATCGTTTCTGCATTCCAATCAGGGGTTGATATTTTTTGATTAAAAACTAATGGGGTTGGTCTATCAACTTTAATTCCTCTCTTTTCCAAAATTTTTGAAAAATCATCTAAAAGATTATTTGCTTTATCGACAGTATCTTTTGTTCTCGGACCAAATTGACCTCTCATGTCACTATCTTCTGGAACTTTTGCATCAAGTGCAGGTTCTGGAGCAGGAATGCAAGTTCCATCAGCTCGCCCAACTATTACATGCCTTAAAGGGTCCCATTCATTCCAACTATTAACAATTTTCTTATTCTTAATCATTTTTTTATTATCCCAAGAAATTAATTTAATCCAATAAACCGTTTATTCCATCTCATTATTAAACTGTAATAAAATAAAGATATGAATAAAAAGAAACCACCTATAATAGTATTTGCATCTGGTACTTCATTAATGCCAAACAATGGTAGCCATACCCAAAAAATTCCTCCAATAACCTCTGTTAAAGATAGTAAGGTTAATTCAGCTGCAGGAATCGCTTTGGAACCAATTGAGTATAAAATTAGTCCAAGGCAAACTAAAGTACCATGTAATGAAAATAGTGAACTATTGTAACTCGATGAAAAAAAAACTTGTTCTTTAAGTAAAATCATTATTGTTGCAAATACAAAACAAAAAAGTCCTGCAAATGCGACTGTCGTAAACTTAGGTGTTTCTTTTCTCCATCTTAAAGTAACTGAAAAAACTGAAAATCCAATTGAAGAAGTTATTCCAAAAATAAATCCAACTAGAGAATTTTCTTCAACATTTCCAAAAGCCATTATTATTATTCCAATTGTTGCTATAACAATTGAAATCCAGACATTTAAAGAAATTTGTTCTTTCAAAAAAATAAACGCTAAGAGAGCTGTAAAAAAAGGCATTGCAGCCAAACATAATAAAGTAATTGCAGCTGTAGTATTCGTAATTGAGTAGATAAAAGAGATCATCGCAATACCTAGACCTGAACCACCTATGATTCCAGATGTACCTATTTTTAAATAGTTTTTCCAGAATTTAATTCCCTCTTCGAAATATAGATAAAGATTAAGAATAATAAAAATGGTTAGCCCTCTTCCAAATATATACTGCCAAGGTACTAGATTAGGGTTATCCATATATCGGACTACTAAAGGTCCGAATGACCATAAAATTCCTGCGAATAAGACAACTGGAACTGCTATTTTTGGGTTTTTTAATTCAAGCATTCACAGAAGATTAAATCTAAAAATTTAGAACTACAACAAAATTAGAGCATATTAATCTAAAATTTTTTTTAAGCAGCTGGGGAAAAAATAATCAATAATTTTACCTCTTTTAAGTATATTAACAGCTTGGCTATAAGATCTCATTTTTTTTACTATATAAATAGCATATAAATTAAAATGGATTTAGAAATAATTAATATTGCATCTAATACTGATAACAACAGGAATATCAAGGATCATACACATTATTCTAAATTAAAAAATCCATTATGTGGAGACGAATTACAAATAGAATTAATAATTAAGAATAATAAAATAGTTGATTTTGGATATCATGGTAAGTCCTGCGTTTTTTGCCAAGCATCTGCTAGTTTACTTTCAAGGATTACAATTAATAATCAAAAAGACAAAATCAATAATTTGTGTGAAGAAGCTAAATTTTATTTTGATCAAAATATTGAAATAGAAGAGAAAAAATGGGTATTATTAAAAAAATTATTTAGAAAAAAGAATCTTGCTAGAAAAGAGTGCATTTTATTACCTTTTAAAGTGTTAAAAAAAATTGTATCTAAATAGTTTAATGGGAAATTTAAAACAATCTATTTTAGCAGGCTTTTTTTCTATAATAACAATAGCAGTATTAACTTTTCTAACATATAAAACTGAGTTTGGAATATTTTTATTAGCTTCCTTTGGATCCTCTATGGTTTTACTTTATGGATATCCTGAAAGTCCATTTGCTAAACCAAAAAATGTTTTTTTTGGTCATTTAGTTACATCATTAGTGGGTTTGTTTTTTTTAAATTTTATTCCTTTACCCCTTTATATAATTATTCCATTAGCTGTAGGATTTGGAGTGAGTTTCATGATTTTATTAAATGTCACTCATCCCCCAGCTGGAGGAAATCCAATAATAGTAATTATAGGAAGTGTATCCTTTGACTACTTATTTAGTCCAGTAATAACTGGCTCAATTATAATCATAATTTTTGCAATAATTATTAATCGTTTTATTTTAAAAAAATCTTACCCTAGTCTTAAATAATTCATTTGCTAGGTCTTACAAAATAATGTTAGATGCCATAAATAAATATTAAAAATATACGTGGGAGATTAAATGAAAATATTATGCATACTATATGATGATCCTAAGGGTGGAATGCCAAAATCATATGCACTTTCTGAATTACCAAAAATAGAAAAATATCCAGATGGAATGACCTTGCCTTCACCAAAAGGTAGAGATTATACTCCAGGACAATTGTTAGGATGTGTTTCTGGTGAATTAGGACTTAGAAAATTTCTAGAAAGTAACGGTCACGAGTTAGTAGTAACTAATAGTAAAGATGGAGATGGATGTGAAGCTGACAAACATATTGTTGATGCTGATATAGTAATTTCTCAACCTTTCTTTCCATATTATTTAACTAAAGAAAGAATTTCGAAAGCTAAAAATTTGAAAATGGCAATCACAGCAGGTATTGGTTCAGACCACGTTGATTTACAAGCTGCAATGGATAATAAAATTGATGTTGTTGAGGTAACTTATTGTAACTCTAGATCAGTAGCTGAACACATTGTTATGATGATAGTTTCAATGGTAAGAGATTACCACAATCAGCATAGAATAGTTAATGAAGGTGGATGGAATATTGCTGATGCTGTTCAAAGATCTTACGATGTTGAAGGAATGCATATTGGAACAGTAGCTGCAGGACGGATTGGATTAGATGCTTTAAGAAAAATGAAACCTTTCGATGTTCATTTACATTATTTTGATAGACATAAATTACCTGATGCAGTTGAAAAAGAGCTTAACCTCACATTTCATGAATCTGTTGAGTCAATGGTTAAAGTTTGTGATGTAGTGACTATTAATTGCCCTCTTCACCCAGAAACTGAGAATTTATTTGATGATGCAATGATAAGTAAAATGAAAAAAGGAGCTTACATTGTAAACACTGCTAGAGGAAAAATCTGTAATCGTGATGCAATTGCAAAAGCATTAAAGAGTGGTCAATTAAGTGGTTATGCTGGAGATGTATGGTTTCCCCAGCCAGCACCTAATGATCATGTATGGAGAAGCATGCCACATCATGGTATGACGCCTCATACCTCAGGAACATCTTTAACAGCACAAGCAAGATATGCTGATGGTGTTAGAGAAATATTAGAATGTTTATTTGAAGGCAAAGAAATCAGAGACCAATACTTAATTGTTAAAGATGGTCAATTAGCTGGTATGGGTGCACACTCATACAGTAAAGGTTCTGCAACTGGTGGTTCAGAGGAAGCAGCTAAATATAAGAAAAAATAAATAATTCTTTTAATTATTAAAGGTAAGCTATTTAAAGTAGCTACCTTTAATAATCTAGACTAAGTCTACCTTTTTTGTATAAGTTTCCGAATAATGAGGTTTTTAATACTTATACTTTTAAGTATAGCATTGACAAATTCTGTACTAGCCTTTGAAAAAGGTAAAGCATATTTTGCAGGTGGGTGTTTTTGGTGTGTGGAGGAATCTTTTGAGAAATTGATTGGTGTTGAGGAAGTGATTTCAGGATACTCTGGAGGGAAAACTGAAAATCCAACATATAAAGAAGTTACATATGGTAACACAGGTCACTTTGAGGTTGTTGAGGTGATTTACGACAAAAATTTGATTTCTTACGAGGAGTTACTGGAAAATTTTTGGATCAACATCGATCCATTTGATCCTTACGGGCAGTTTTGTGATAAAGGTTATAGCTATAGATCTGTAGCATTTTATACCAATAAGAAAGAAAAAGATTTAATTGAAAAAGACATAAAAAAACTCGAGAATAAGTTTAATAAAAAAGTTGTTACTTATATAAGGGAATTTAAAAAATTTTACAAAGCCGAAGATCATCATCAAAATTATTATGAAGTATATTTTTTAAATTATTTAAAATACAAAGAGGCTTGTAGGAGGGAAGAAGTTTTAGAAAGAATTTGGGGAATGTAGTATTTTATGAAAAATAATATCAACTGGAACTTTGATAATACTTATTTCAAATTGCCAGAGTCATTTAGAGAAATAATTAAACCAGTAAAAGTTAAAAATCCAAGTCTAATTTTACTTAATAAATCTTTAGCAAAGTATCTTGATTTAGATTTTTCTAATTTAAATCAGTCAGAGTTATCTGCAGTATTTACTGGAAATAAGTTGCCTAAAGATTGCAATTCAATAGCTCAAGCTTATGCAGGTCATCAATTTGGTCATTTTACAATGCTTGGCGACGGTAGAGCGGTATTAATAGGAGAACACACAACCAAATCAAATAAAAAATATGATATCCAATTTAAAGGGTCAGGAAAAACTGCATTTTCAAGAAATGGGGATGGACGAGCTGCATTAGGTCCAATGTTGAGGGAATATATTATCAGTGAAGCCATGAATGGCTTAAAAATACCTACAACAAGAAGTTTAGCTGTTGTCAAGACTGGAGAAGAAGTAATTAGAGAAACTTCACTGCCAGGAGCTATACTAACGAGGGTAGCCTCAAGTCATATAAGAGTAGGAACTTTTCAATATATTGCTGCACGAAAAAAAAAAGATGAGTTAAAAGTATTGTTAGATTATGTAATTAATAGACATTATCCAAACTTAAAAAATTCTCAAAACAAAGCTATAGAACTTTTAAATATTGTTTTAGAAAAACAAATCGACCTTGTTGTTGATTGGATGAGGGTTGGGTTTATTCATGGCGTTATGAACACTGATAATATGAGTATTTCAGGTGAAACGATTGATTATGGCCCTTGTGCATTTATGGATATCTATGATCCAAAAACTGTATTTAGTTCAATTGATCAAACAGGCAGATATGCTTATTGCAATCAACCTGTTATTACAAAATGGAATTTAGCTAGATTTGCTGAATGTTTAGTGCCATTGATTAATAAAGACCAAGATAAAGCAGTTCAATTTGCAACTGAAATAATAAATTCTTTTGAAAAAAAATATGAGAAAAAATGGCTAAATATGATGAGAAATAAATTGGGTTTATTTGGCACTGAAGAAAAAGATAAATTTTTAATTTTAGATTTATTAACTTGGATGCATCACAAAAAAGTTGATTATACAAATACCTTTTGTCATTTAATGAATGAAAAAATAAAAGAAGATAAAAATTATGAAGATAAAGATTTTATAAACTGGAAAAAAAGATGGGAAGATAGATCGTCAAAAAATAACAGTACATTAAAGAAATCCACAGAATTAATGAGAAATAACAATCCATTATTTATTCCAAGAAACCATAAGGTTGAAGAAGCTTTAGAGGCTGCAGAGCAAAATGACCTAAAACCATTCAATAAAATTTTAGAAATTTTGGAAAAACCCTACAATGAACAGGAAGTAAATGGGGACTATCAATCTCCTTCTATGTCAGATAAAGAATATAAAACTTTTTGTGGCACTTAAAAATAATGAAATAAATTAACATAATCTTAATAAGCAAATATACCTTTTAGAAAAAGATATTTGCTTTCAGCAAAAAGCTAAAAAAAATATTAATCTTTTTTTTGATATTTTGTCATTTTACCAACCAAGCTAAAATAAATTTTGCTTGGCAATAAGCTTAATACTTTAAGTATTAATGTAAGTGATTTAGGAAAATGAATTTCAAAAACATTTTTGCTAATCAAACCATCATAAATTTTTTCAGCAGCATATTCTGTAGTTTTTAAAAAAGGCATTTTAAAATCATTCTTATCAGTCATTGGTGTTTTGATAAATCCTGGAGATACTAAACAAACGCGAACATTAAATCTTTTAAAATCAAAATATAAACTTTCAGCTAAATTATTTAAGGCAGATTTTGATGGCCCATAACCAGTTGAATTTGGTAATCCTCTATACCCCGCAATCGAGGAAACAATAGTAATAATACCGCTTTTTTTATCTTTAAAGTATTTTTCTACAGCTTTAATACTATTTACAGTACCAAAGAAGTTTATTCTGAATACTTCTTCCATTTGTTCTACATCTATATCTTTCTCTTTTTTAGGGTCCCAAGTACCTGTAGAAAAAAAACAAATATCAACATTTTCGTACTTATTTTTTATATTGTTGAACACCTCTTTACATTTTAATTTATCTGTAACATCTAATTGAAAACTTGAAATATTTTCATATTTGTTAGAAAGCTCATCTAATAATTCAATTCTCCTTGCAGATATAGCAACATTCCAACCCTCATTAGCAAATTTTATAGCTAAAGCTTTTCCAATACCTGTACTTCCACCAGTTATCCAAATAGTTTTTTTATTCATTTATTAAGATGTATAATACTTATATGCTAAAAAATAAATTTTTATCATTATTACTTTTTTTAATAATTACATTTTCAGCGTCATTTATTGGAGGTTTGGTAACCATCAGTCTTAAAGATCCTTGGTATTCACAGCTTGAGAAATCTGACTTTAATCCACCAGATTGGGTATTTGCTCCAGTCTGGACAACGCTATACTTAATGATGACTTTTGCAATTTGGTTTTTTTGGCACAGCAAAAATAGAGACATGAATACTGTTTATTTATATTTCATTCATATAATATTTAATACAACTTGGAGTATTGTTTTCTTTGGTCTTCATCAAATATTTTTGGCATTAATTGTATTGAGTGTTCTAATTTTATTAATAATTATTCTTATTTTACGATTTAAACGTGCCAATATTATAAGTTATTATTTAATGATTCCCTATTTACTTTGGAGTTGCTATGCACTATTTCTCAATTTTAACTTATTAATGTTAAATTAATTATGGATGATGTTGTAATAGTTGGTGGAGGAATAATTGGTACTGCAACGGCATATTTCTTATCTAAAGAAGGTAGAAAAGTAAAAGTTATTGAAAGAGATCCGACATATAAAACTGCCTCTTTTCCTCTATCATTAGGTGGGTTTAGAAGACAATTTTTTCAAACTGAAAATATTTTACTCGGTAAGTTTGCAAGAGAATTCATTTTTCAAATACCAGAATTACTAAAAACAGAAAAAAACCCCAATCCTACAGCAAGTATGGTAACCAATGGTTATCTATTAATGTTTGGTCGAGAACATGCTGAAGAACAGTATGCGGCTTTAGAAAATCATAAGGCATGCGACGCAGGTACAAAAAATATTAAAGGGTCTGAATTATCAAAATTTTTTCCATATATAAATAGTGACGGAATAGAAACTGCTACATTTACAGACAATCAAAGTGAAGGATGGATTGATCCTTTTATGTTTCATGGTGCGTTAAAAAGTAAAGCAATCGAGCTTGGTGCTGAATTTGTAAAAGGAGAAGTAAAATCTCTTTCAGAAATAAAAGCTAAAACAATTATTTCTGCCGCAGGTTGCTGGACTAAGGAGCTATTAGAAGATATTCCAGTTGAACCACAAAAACATACTGTTTTTAGAGTCAAGTGCCCTAAGTATATTAAAGAGATGCCTTTAACAGGAGATTTAACCACAGGTGTTTATTGGAGACCGGAGGGTGGAGAATATTTAGCAGGCTCACCTAATTCAGTTTTTAATGCAACAGATCTGGAGCCAGCTTGGAATGATTTTGAGGAATTAGTTTGGCCAGCATTAGCTCAAAGAATTCCTGCAATGGAGGAGCTAAAATTAACAGGGGGATGGGCTGGATATTATGATTGTAATAAACTTGATAACAATGCAGTGGTTGGAAAACATCCAAAATTTGAAAATGTTTACTTAGCAACTGGTTTTACTGGAAGAGGTTTAATGCAAGCGCCAGGAATAGGAAGAGCATTAACAGAATTAATTACAACTGGAGCTTATCAATCTATTGATATTTCAAATATGGCTGTTGAAAGAGTATTGGGTAAAAAAGCTAGACCAGAGCCTTACGTTTTATAAAAATAATGATTAGATTTCATAATAGTAAAAGGCCTTTTAACAAGAAATTATTAATATTTATTTCAGACTTCATCAGAAGATTATGCGGTGGGGATAGAATTGGAAGATTATCAAAAATGATGATTACTCAAAGTGAAAAAATTTATTTGCAAAATAAAAAAAAAATCACAATTTTAGATTTTGGATGCGGCTCAATGGAAATATCAAAAAAACTTGAAGAATTATCATATGTTAAACAAATAACAGGTGTAGATACGTTTGCATCAAGATTTAAAACGAAAAAAATGAAGTATATGCAATACAACAATTTTTTTAAGAATAATAAAAAAAAATATGATCTAATTATTATAATCGATGTTCTTCATCATATGGGTATTGATGGTTCATATAAAATTTTAAAAAAATTATCAAAATTTTCAAAAAATATTGTTATTAAAGATCATTTTGAACATGGTTTTTTTTCAAGACAATTATTAAGATTTGTAGATTTTTATGCAAATTATGCGTATGACGTAAATATTCCAAAAAAATATTATGACTATTCCTCGTGGAAAAAAACAATAAAAAAAAGTCGTTTAAAAGAAGTAAAAATTATTGATTCATTCCAGCAACATGACGGTCTTTTTAATTTTATCTTAAACAAAAAGCACCATTTTGTGTCACATCTAAAGCATGTTAAAAAATAAAATTTTTCCATTATTTGTTTTATTAAGTTTTATTATTGGATTTATCTTCAGTGAAGACACTCTTGGAGGTGGAAAACAAGATTATTTGTATCATGAAAAATATTTTGTCTATTTTTATAATGATTTTTTTACTACATTAAAAAATTATGGAATGGATCAGATAAATGAAAATGTAAGAAATTCACCTTTTTTTTATATAATTTTTTCCTTATTTTTAAAAATGGGACTTGGAATAGATGGTTTAAAACTTATAAATTTAATCATAATTATACCAATAGTATATTTTTTTAATAAATGTCTTGATATTAAGTATAAAAAAATTTCCTCTTCTACAAAATTTTATATACTTTCTGTACTTTTGCTATCACCAACAATAAGAACATTGTTAATTTGGCCATATCCCATTTTATGGGCTTTGTGTTTTTTTATTGTAGCCGTTTATTTTTATTTAAGTTTTGAAGAGACATTGAATAATACAAAAAAAATACAATTTGCTTTTTATAATGTCATATTTTTAGCTTTAGCATCATATTTTACACCAAACTTTGCAGTTTTTTCACTTTATTTTTTTTATAAATATTACTTAAATTTTGGAAATTCCAAAAAAACTTTGAGTATTATTCTCTTAAATATCTTTTTGGCGTTACCAGCAATTTATTTTTTAATTTTGAAAGATTTTTATTTATTAAATAGTGATATTTACAAAGTTGATCCTTTAACAAAATACAATATATCAAATAAAATTATTATTATAACGACTATACTTTTTTTATTTTTTCTACCTTTGATTCCTAAGTTAAAAGATTTAAAATCTATACTAATAAAAACAAACTATTTAAATTGGAAATTTTTTGTCATTCTTTTGTTTATTGCTATTAATATATATTTTTATAATTTCTTAGAAAATGCAGGTGGAGGAATTTTTTTTCATTTATCTAATATTTTATTAAACAATTCTTTAATAGTTTATTTAATATTTACTATCAGTATTCTATTATTTTATTCTCTTAATCTTCATAATTTTAATAATATTTTAATTTTTTTTTTATTAGTTTTATATAATCTCCAATTTTCGATCTATTATAAATATTTTGACCCTTTAGTGATGTTTTTAATTCTTTTTTTAATAAAATTTAGTAATAATTATTTAATGAAAATTGAATTAGTTGCAAAAAAATATGTCCTTCTATACATGCTTTTTTTATCTTTAAATTTTGCAAAAATATATATTAATTATTAATTATCAAATATGATATTTAAAAAAAATTAATCTTTAACAAATACGACAGTTAATTCAGCAACTTTAAAACCAAATTTAGTCATAGTTGCTTTATTAATGGCTACCCGATCATCTTGTTTAAAGATCCAATCGTCAAATGTAATTTTAATTTCCTTACCTTTGACCGGTACTAACAAAACATATTCAAATTTAAAAGCTGGACCATAAGAATAACCTTTTGCTTTACCAACAACATCACCCGCAGTGCCCTCGTAATTATTGTCATCAATTTTATTAATTTGCCATTGTCTGGTCTGAATTTCTCCATCATCCCAATTGAACTTTTCATCAAGTATCAATTGTTTTCCATCCCATTTTCCATTTAGATCAGCAGAAAACTGTCTTGTTACTTTTCCTGATCTATTTTGAAGGACTCCCCAGGCTTTTATATTTCCAGATAAATACTCTTCAATGATCAGTCTTGGTTCTTTATTTTTAAAATCCTCAGGTTTCATAGCACTATTATTTGAGCAACTTGTAATTAAGAATAATGAAATTATCAATGAAATTGACTTAATAATTTTAGAATATTGCATTATTATCTCCTTAGTTTTATTTATTTTGAATTGAAAATTGTATTAAATCGATATTTTTAGACTTAAAACCAGCCTCACAGTATGAAAGATAAAATTCCCACATCCTTTTAAAAGTTAAATCAAATCCTTGGTTTTTAATTTTTTCCCATTTTTTTAAAAATTCATTTCTCCAAATAGCTAAAGTATTTGCATAATGGTCAGCATAAGAGACATAGGAATTAATAGCCAATCCATTATCTGAAACATATCTGTTGATACTATTCTTATTTGGTAGAAAGCCTCCAGGAAAAATATATTTTTGGATAAAATCTTGTTTATTTTTATACCTATCAAACAAACTATCATCAATCGTAATTGCTTGAATTGCTGCCTTTCCACCATCTGATAAATTATTCTTTATAGTTTTGAAATATCCCTCTAAATAATTTTGACCAACAGCTTCTATCATTTCTATTGAAGCTATTGAATTATATTTACCTTGAAGGTCTCGATAATCTTTTATTTCAATATTAACTTTTTCGTTTAAACCACATTTAAAAATTCTTTCTTTTGTATACTCAAATTGTTTCTTTGAAATTGTAATACAATCTAGCTTAACATCATATTTTTTACCTAAGTATTCTGCAAAACCTCCCCAACCACATCCTATTTCTAAAATTTTATCACCATTATTTGGTTTAATAAGATCAATTAATTTTTGATATTTATTATTTTGAGCCTCAGAAAGATTTTTTGACTCTTCATCAAAAATAGCACTGGAATAAGTAAGGGTATCATCTAACCAAAGTGAAAAAAAATCATTTCCTAAATCATAATGTTTAGCAATATTTTCTTTGCTTCGACTTTTTGTATTTTTGATTATTTTATTCTTTAAAAAATTTATCATTGAAAAATCAAGAAGCCCTGAAAATTTATATATAATCTGTATATTTCTTGCAGTTAACTCAATTAAATTTGATAAATTATCAGTTTCAAATTCACCCCTCATATAACTTTCAGCAAATCCAATACTGCCACCTCTGATTAAGTTATAATTAAAATCTGGTTTTTTAATTGAAATATTTGCTTTTAATTTTTCATTTGGATTTCCAAATTTTAAATGTTGTCCATCAAATGAGACTAATTCAAGATAACCGTAATTAATTTTATTTAAAAATTTAATAACTAATTTATCTGCTACTTTATTTAAAAACATTAGTTCTCAATTGTTATATTATTCTTAATTTTAAATTTTTTTTTAATGAGCTTAATTCCTTTAATCCATAATTTAAACGCTTCAAAATGTATCGCTGAAATAATTTTTAATGTCATTAATGGGTGTTTTAAATATGAATTCATCAAATTCTTAGTCGTCAAATCAGACCTGATACCATCCTGAGATGCAAAGAGAATTTTACCTTCCTTATCATATTGATCAATTATAATTGACAATTTTTCTGCTGGATTTAATACTCTAAAAAAATAATTACAATCCATCTCAATGAATGGTGATACATGAAATTTTTTTGGGCAATTATTTTGAATTAATTTATTTTCATTTTGTACCCTAAATACATATGTATGTTGTTCTCCGAATGTATTTTTAACCTCATATAAGATAGAAATGAGTCTTTCATTTTTATTATAAATAAAAAAAACGCTAAGAGGATTAAAGACATAACCAAGTATTCTTGGATAACATAAAAGCTTAATTTCTATATTTTCTGTAATGATATTGTTGGTTTTTAAATTTTGCTTCACCCAATCAGATAAAGATGATCCATCACGTGCTCCATGATCTCTTTCATAAAAACTAATTAGATTAAACCTATTTAAAGAAAAAAAACTTATCTTTTTATCAAGTTCTTCGAGTTCTGATAAATTTATCAATAAAGAAAATACTTTATATTTAAAATAATGCTCTTTAGGTTTGAATCGTTTATGGATTACAGTCCCGTTATATATATAAGAATTAATCATTAAGGTTTTTCAGCATTTCAATAGATGATTTTATTCCATCTTCATGAAATCCGTAACCAAAATAACTTCCACAAAAAAGCAAATCTTTTTGATTTTGTAATTTAACAAGCTCTGATTGAGCATCTAACGCTTTATGATCATAATAAGGGTGGGTAAATTTGACTTTTTTTAATACCTTTGTTTTATCAATCTCAAAATAAGGATTTAAAGTTAAAAAAATATTTTCATCACACTTTAAGTTCTGAAGTAAATTCAGCCAGTATGTAATTGAATTTTTTTTAAGATCTTTATTATCAATTGAAGAGTTCCATGAACACCAAGCCTTTTTATTTTTTGGCATAGCTCTCTGATCTGTGTGAATGTAGGCTACATTTTCTTTATAACTAAAATTTGATAGAATATTTTTCTCATCTTTAGTAGGATTTTCAATTAGTTTTAAAGCTTCATCAGCATGTGTTGCTAATATTACTTTGTCATAATCAAAGAATTCATTTTCTCCTCCATAATATAAATCTAAACCAGTAGATTTTCTTTTAATTTTTGTAATTTTATAATTTTTGAAGTATTCTCCACTCACTTTAGAAATAATCTTATTAACATAAGATCTACTTCTATTTGCAACTGTATACCATTCAGGTCTATTTTTTAACTTAAACAGTCCATGATTTTGAAAAAATTTCAAAAAAAAATCAATTGGCATTTTACTAGCTTCATATGGAGGCATCGACCAAATTGCAGATACCATTGGTATAATATGATAATTAATAAATGTTTGAGATAATTTATTAATTTTTAAATATTCACCTAAGGTTTTTTTTTCATCTGAAATGGATATTTGGTCACTTTTTTTGTAAAATCTAATTATATCAAAAAACATCTTTAAGAATTCAATATTAAATAAATTTAATTTATTTGAAAAAATACCTCCCAGGCCTTTGCCACAATACTCAAAATTTGTATTATCTACTGAGACTGAAAATGACATATTACTTTTTTCAATTTGAACATCATTTTCTTTAAAAAAATTAATTAAGTTTGGATATGTTTTAAAATTAAAAACTATAAAACCTATATCAACTGATATTTTTTTTGATCCAAAAGTAAGATCAGTTGTACATGAGTGCCCACCAAAGTAATCCTCTTTCTCAAAAATATCTACACGATGTTTTTTAGATAAATAATAAGCTGCACTTAATCCTGAAATACCTGACCCAATAACTGCAATTTTCATTAATGATTATGCTGCATCTTCTTTAAATTCATCCATACTAGGACAAGTACAAAAGATATTTTTATCACCATATACATTATCAACTCTTGCAACTGGAGGCCAAAATTTATTTGTTTTTAAAAATTTAGCTGGATAAGCAGCTTGCTCTCTAGAATATTTATGATCCCAATCATCAGATGCAAGTTCAGTATCAGTATGAGGTGCATTTTTAATTGGATTATCTAATTTATCAAATTTACCTGACTTAAGCATATCTATTTCTGATTTAATACTTATTAAAGTATCACAAAATCTATCTAATTCAGATAAACTTTCACTTTCAGTTGGTTCAATCATCATTGTACCTGCTACTGGCCAAGACATTGTGGGAGCATGGAAACCATAATCAATCAATCTTTTGGCAATATCCTCTTCAGTTATCCCAGTTTCACTTTTGATAGATCTAATATCAATTATACATTCATGAGCTACGTTACCGTTTGAGCCTTTATAAAGAATTGGGTAATGATCTTTCAATCTGTTAGCTATGTAGTTTGCATTTAGTATAGCAACTTGCGTTGCTAATTTTAAACCTTGAGAACCCATCATTTTTATATACATCCAAGATATTGACAAAATACTTGAGCTACCCCATGGTGCGGCTGAAACTGCTCCTATTCCAGTTGCAGGTCCACAATCTTTAACAACAGGATGATTAGGTAGATAAACTTGTAAATGTCTTTTACATGCAATAGGTCCCATTCCAGGTCCTCCTCCACCATGTGGAATACAAAATGTTTTGTGTAAGTTTATATGACAAACATCTGGACCAAAATTTCCAGGTTTAGCTATTCCAACAAGTGCATTTAAGTTTGCTCCATCCATGTAAACTTGACCTCCATGTTTATGAATTAACTCGCAAATATCTTTTATTTTTTCCTCAAATACACCATGTGTAGATGGATATGTGACCATTAAAGCTCCAAGATTTTCAGAATGTAATTCTGCTTTTTTCTTCAAATCTTTAAAATCTACATTTCCCTCTTTATCACAATTAATAACTACTACTTTCATTCCAACCATCTGTGCGCTTGCTGGATTAGTTCCATGAGCTGAGCTTGGTATTAAACATATATTTCTATTTTGATCTCCTCTATCTAAATGATATTTTCTTATTACCATTAATCCTGCATATTCACCTTGAGCGCCTGCATTTGGCTGAAGTGAAACTCCAGAAAAACCAGTAATTGACCTTAACCAATTTTTAAGATCAGTAAACAATGCTCTATATCCCTCCATCTGCTCAATAGGCACAAACGGATGAGGCTCAGCTAGTTCTCTCCATGAAATAGGTATCATTTCTGCAGTAGCATTTAATTTCATAGTACATGAACCTAGTGCAATCATAGTTCTATTAAGAGCTATATCCTTATCTTCTAACTTTTTAAGATATCTAAGCATTTCTGTCTCTGAATGATATGAATTAAAAACAGGGTGTTCTAAATATTTTGAAGTTCTTAATAAATTTTTTGGAAGATTAGGTAAACTGACTGTAGGATCTTCTTTTTTAATTGACTCTGCCACATTAAAAATTTTTAAAAGTTGATTTACTCTATAGACATTTTTTTTTTCATCAAAAGAAATGGCAAGCATATCTGAGCTTACTTTTCTGATATTCACCTTTTGATTTAAAGCATTTTTAAAAATTTGGTCTGTCTTTTCTTTAGTAATAATAGTTACGGTATCAAAAAAATAATCTGAATATAATTCATATCCAGATTGTTTTATTTTATCAGCAAAATTTTTTGCTAATTGTGATACTCTTTCAGAAATATTTTTAATTCCATCTGGACCGTGATAAACAGCATATGCTGCTGACACAATTGCTAATAAAGCTTGAGCGGTACAAATATTACTTGTAGCTTTGTCTCTTCTGATGTGTTGCTCTCTGGTCTGCAGTGACAATCTATATGCCTTATTTCCATGTCTATCAACTGAAACTCCAACTATTCTACCTGGCATAGATCTTTTGTATTCATCTTTTGTTGCAAAAAATGCTGCGTGGGGACCCCCATAACCCATCGGAATACCAAACCTTTGAGAACTTCCAATTGCAATGTCAGCCCCAAGTTCCCTTGGTGTTTTTAACTTTGCGAGTGCAAGAAGATCACATGCTAAAATTGATTTACCATTTTTTTTATGAATTTTACTTATTGCTTCGCTAGGATCTTTAATGTCACCTAAAGTTCCAGGATACTGTAAAATTCCGCAAACTAAATCTTCTTTTAACTGTTCTAAAACTTTATCCTCATTTCCAACAAGAACTTTTAAACCCATTGGTTCTGCTCTTGTTTTTATAACGTCAATTGTTTGTGGATGACAATTTTCTGAAACAAAAACTAGATTACTATCACTTTTGTTAAGTCTATGACTTAAGCCCATAGCCTCAGCTGCTGCGGTACCTTCATCAAGTAAAGATGCATTTGCTATATCCATTCCTGTAAAATCAACTATCATTTGTTGAAAGTTTAGAAGCATTTCTAATCTTCCTTGTGCTACTTCAGGCTGATAAGGAGTATAAGATGTATACCAACCTGGATTTTCTAAAATATTTCTTAAAATTACATATGGTGTATACGTTCCATAATAACCCATACCAATAAAATTGGAGTAAATTTGATTTTTTTTTGAAATTGCTTTTAGTTTTCTCAGTGCTTCATATTCTGAATTTGATTCTCCTATATTAAGTTCACCTTTAAACTGTATTTTTTCAGGAACAGTACTATTAATTAGATCATCTAATGACTTAAAATTTAGATCTTTGAGCATTTTTTGTTGATCATTATCTGAGGGACCTATATGCCTACGAATAAAATCTTTTTGAGAATTATGTAGCATTATGAAGAACTCTCTTTTGCAAATTTGTCATAATCTTCTTTATTCATAAGACTATCCATTTCAGATTGATCTTTCATTTTGAGTTTAAAAAACCATGCAGAACTTTCTGGATCTTCATTAATTTTTGAAGGATCATCAACTATCACCTGATTAGTGTCTACCACCTCACCACTTACTGGAGTGTAAACATCGCTAGCAGCTTTTGTTGATTCTACTACTCCTGCTGTGCCATCTTTTTCAACATTAGATCCTTTTTCAGGAAGTTCTGCAAATACTATATCTCCTAACATTTCAGTTGCATGCTTTGTTATTCCAATAGTTGCTATATCACCCTCTAATTTAATCCATTCATGTTCTTTTGAATATTTTACCTCGCTCATTTATTTACTCCTTTCACATGATTTTTTTTATAAAATGGTAATCCGCAAATATTTGCTGGATGTTTTTTTCCTCTCACTTCCAGGAATACTTTCGTATCTTTTTTTGAGAATTCATTTTCTACATATCCCATAGCTACTGGTCCATTAACGCTTGGTCCAAATGTTCCACTTGTAATTTCTCCGATATGAACGTTAGATTGATTAAATATTTTAGTTTTTTCTCGAGCTATTACTCTTCCCTCTGGTTTGATTCCAACTCTAATTTTACTGACACCATTATTTAATTGTTTAATAATTATGTCAGATCCTATAAAATCTCCATTGGATATTCTTTCTTTTGAAATTGCCCACTTTAAATTTGCTTCCACTGGGGTTTTATCTTTATCAAGATCATGACCATATAAACATAAACCAGCTTCCAGTCTTAAAGTATCTCTTGCTCCTAAACCTATTAATTTGGATCCTTTGTTGATTAATTCTCTAGTTAATTTATCTACAAAATCATTTGGGATAGATATCTCAAAACCATCTTCACCTGTATACCCAGATCGCGTAATATAAATTTTCTGATTTTCAAGTGAAAACCAGTTTCCTGACATAAAATTTAGATCCTTTACACCATCAACAAGTTCGTTTAGGATTTGTGATGATTTAGGGCCTTGGATTGCAATTAAAGATCTATTTTCATCCAATACCATTTTATACTTTTCTTTTAATAATTCCTTTAAAATTTTGAAGTCATTGTCTTTGCATGCTGCGTTAAGAATTATTAAAAAACCATCATTAATTTTTGTAATAATCAAATCATCCTGAATACCAGCATCTTTATCCATTAAGAAACTGTATTTTGAATGATTTAGTCTTAAATTTTTCAAATCTAATGGAAAGATTTTTTCTAAATCTTTGATTAAGTCATCACCGCCATAAATAAATAATTGGCCCATATGAGAAACATCAAAAATACCTGAGTGATTTCTAGTAAATTTATGCTCTTCTACAATACCTTCAGAATATTGAATTGGCATTTGATAGCCTGCAAATTCGACAAATTTTGCATTACAATCTTGATGTAGTTGGTACAGCGATGTTTTTTTTGTTTTCATATTAACTCTTTTTACCCATCTGTATATTTGCCTGAGAGTTTTGCTCCTTCGGCGAGAATTAAATCTCTTTCCAGAGTTAATATGCTACGGTCCTTTTTGCCTGAGAGATTCCTGGGTGGTTGCTCCTTCGGCGCTACGATATTCTGTAGTCTCTCCCGTAAAAGAATAATCTTACATGTATGTGAAAAAGTCAATCAGAAACAATTTTTTTTCGCTTATTTAAAAGTGAATAAAACTGAAGTAATACAGCAAAAAGTATAATTGCACCTCCTATTAATCCAAACGTTGAAGGTCTTTCACTCACAAAAAGAAATGCCCATATCGGACCAAGTACAGATTCGGAAAGCATAATTATTCCAACCGTAGCAGAAGGAGTTGTTCTTGCTCCGATTGTAATAAATATAAAACCAAATCCAACTTGAAAAAAACCGGCTAGAAAACCTAAAAAAATATCATGAGGGGATATCATTATTTTAGTTGAGAGCAAAAACCCAACTAAACATGAACATACCCCAGCTACAAATTGAGCTGGGACCATATCTACAGTCGGATATTTTCTTATTATTATAATTAAAATTGCAAAAACTATTGGCATTGAAAATGCTGCTAGGTTTCCAGATAACTCACCTGGTGTGAGTGAATTTCCAACCATCAATAAAACACCTATCATTGCTAAAATAATTGAAATTAAAGTTGAAGTGCTTATTTTTTCTTTTAAAAAAAAATACCCAAATACTGAAAGAAATAGTATTTGAAGTGAAATGATAAAATTAGTATTTGCAACTGTCGTATTATACATTGCAAAAACATAACCACAGAAACCAATAGATAGTATGATTCCACCAAAAAATCCTGGTAAACCTGAAACGTAGAATGATTTCAAAGTTTTTCCTTTATAGCTAATAATTAAGAAAGCTAAAATAGTAAGAGAAAAAAATAAAGATCTCCAAAATAAAATTTGCCATAAAGTTGCACCCTCAAATGATTTAACAAGCAATCCACCAAAACTTAAACTTAAAGCTCCTAAAAAGATTAATAATGGGCCAGGTAAGTTTCTTATAAAAGTCATTATATTTGTGAAATTAGATTTTGAGTCTCTAAGTCATATAGTTTAAATAAAGTTTCTGCGCTAGATAATTCGACTTCTTGGAATTTAATTTTTGAACCAGGCATAAGTTGAACCAATTTGTCATAATCAGCACTAATAACTACAGCTATCTTTGGATAACCCCCTATTGTTCCATGGTCAGAAAGCATAATTATAGGATTACCATCAGCAGGAATTTGAATTACACCTTTCAATATTCCCTCGGATTTAATGTTTGTATCAACAATATTTTCAATCTTTGGACCTTCTAATCTCATACCCATTCTGTCAGATAATTTTGAAACTATAAACTCCTTTTCAAAAAATATTTTTTTTCCTTTATCAGAAAAATAATCATAATTAGTACCCTTAATAACTCTTATCTTTTCAATTTTTGAATTAAGATAATTAAGTTTTTTTTTTGAAAAATCTTTGCTTATTTTTTTAATTTGAATTTCCTGACCATTTACAATTTTTTTTCCATCGTTAGATCCAATTTTAGCTTTTGTATTTATAGAACAACTTTTCCATTGAAATTCTAGATCAATCTCTGCACCAATTGCAAGATAACCATAAACAGATTTATTAGTTGATAAAAGATCTATTTCATCTTCATCCTCTAATAAATAAGTTTCATAACAATTTCCTTCAAATACTTTATGATTTTTTTTTAATCTAAACTTTACATTTCCGGTTATAGCTATATTTATTTTATCTCCATGATACTTAAGTAAAGGTCCTTGATAGGCAAATTCTATAACAGGGGAATTTAAATCGTTTTTTACCAATTTATTGGATAATAAATAATTTCTATTATCCATTGCACCGCTAAAAGGTATTCCAATGTGATATAAATTTTCTCTTCCTAAGTCTTGAAAAGTAGTATTTATACCTGCTCTAATTATTTTAAAATAATTTTTACTCATTGTATTCATTATATTGATCAATATTTATTTTTTTAAAAACTACTGTGTCTCCAGGATTTATTAAATTTGGTTTTTTTTCTTTTTTACTATTAAAAATTCTAAGGGGTGAATTACCAATAATGTTCCAGCCTCCTGGACTTTCAAAAGTATAAATATTTGCAAATTGTTCTGTTAACCCAACTGATCCCTTTGGAACTTTTACCCTAGGTGTTTCCAATCTTTTTGCTCTCATCTTATCATCAAGGTCACCAAGAAAAGGCATACCAGCTATAAACCCTGTCATGTAACAAAAGTATTCTTTAGCAAAAAAATTATCAAAAATTTTATCTCGGTTTAAATTTAGTTTTTTTTCTAATCTTTTTATATCTAAAGAAAGTGTTTCATCACAACAAACTGGTATTTCTATTTTATTTGATGATAAATTTTCTTTTTGATCGATTGTAATATTTTCAATAATTTTTTTAATGTTCTTATAATTTGTTCTTTTTAAATCGTAGGATATAATTAGTTTATTATAAGATGGTGTTAGGTTATTAATTCCATCAATCTTTTTAAGTTTTAAAGTTTTAAAATACCTAATAACTAAAGAATTAACTTCTTTATTAACTTCATTACCAAAATCACAATATAAAGCTGCGTCACCAAGATTTGATATATTTTTTAACATGCCATGTTATACTTACAATTTATGACTATTGAAATTAATATAAATTGTGATTTAGGTGAAAAATCTAAACATCATTCTAATAAGTATGATCCTGATTTACTTGAAATAGTAAATTCAGCAAATGTTGCTTGTGGTTTTCATGCTGGAGATGATGAATCTATGAGTCAGGTAGTTCAAATATCAAAAAAAAATAATGTTAGTATCGGTGCTCATCCCTCTTTTAATGATCCAGAAAATTTTGGAAGAAAAAGGATGAATCTTTCTTCGGGTGAAATTAGAAGATTAATAATTGATCAATATGAAATTCTACAAAAAATCGCAAGCAAACATGGAGAAGTGGTCACTCATATTAAACCGCATGGTGCCTTAAATAATATGGCCTGTGAAGATATTGAATTGGCTACTACTTTGGCAAAAACTATTAATGAGATAGGTAAAGATTTAATCTATCTAGTGCCAACTGGTTCAAAAATGGAGAAGGCTGCAAAAAAACTGAATATTAAAATAGCATGTGAAATTTTTGCAGACAGAAACTATGAAGATGATGGAAATTTAGTTTCTAGAAAAAAAAGTCACGCATTAATAATTAATCCTGAACAAGCGAAAAAACACGTATTAAGCATGGTCAAAAATCAGGCTATCAATTGTCACAGTGGTAAGCAAATACCTTGCGAAATAGACTCGGTATGCATACATGGAGATAATAAAAGCTCTTTGGCAACTGCAAAGTCAATAAAGGATAATTTGCATGATAATGGCCTTAAATTATTAGCTTTAAACAAAATGGAGAAATTTAAAAAATGATTAAAAGTTTTATTGTAACATCAATTATTTACATGTTTTTAGTAACAACTAGTTTTTCAGCTGGTTCAAGTTCATCTGGTGGAGATGGAGGATCAATGAAATCTAATTATGAAAAAGCTGTGTCGCATATTAAAAGTGCTAAAAAACTTGAAAAAAAAGGAAAATTAAAAAAAGCAAATCAAAAATATGCAAAAGCACAAAAACTCCTTTTAAAATCTAACAAAAAAGATCCAAGTAAACCAGATACATTAAATTATCTTGGTTTTACTACTAGAAAATTAGGAGATTTTGAAAATGGTGAAAAATATTACTTACAGGGTCTAGCTATAAATCCAACTCATATTGGAATTAATGAATATCTTGGAGAATTATATGTGGCTACTGGTAGACATAATCTAGCAATAGAAAGACTTGAAGTATTAAAAAGTTGTAATTGTAAAGAATATGAAGAGTTAAAAGCTATAATAGCTGGCGAAAAAGTTTCTAAATACTAATTTAAATTTTGAACCATTTGTTCTGGTAACCATAAGGCAATTTCTGGAAAAATCACAACAAGTATTACCGCTAACACCATTAGTAAAAATAATGGAAATGCACTTTTTGCAATATAGCCCATATCCTTGTTTGCCATTCCTTGGAGGACAAATAAATTAAAACCTACGGGAGGTGTTATTTGGGCCATCTCTACTACAATAACTAAAAATATACCAAACCAGATCATATCAAAACCAGCTTGTCTGATCATAGGTTCAATTATTGCCATTGTTAATACAACTGCAGATATTCCATCAAGAAACATTCCTAGAATTATGTAAAAAATCATTAAAACTAAAATTAAAACATAAGGAGAAAGATCCATATTTTGTATCCATATTGCCAAATTTCTTGGCAATCCTGTAAACCCCATCGCTAAAGATAAAAAAGTAGAGCCAGCTAGTATAAATGCAATCATACAAGAGGTTTTGGTTGCACCTAGTAAAGATGATTTAAATGTTTCTAGGGTTAAACTTTTTTGGAAGTAAGATAAAATTAAAGCTCCAATAACACCTAATGAGGCTGCTTCGGTGGCAGTTGCTATTCCAGTGTATATAGAGCCTATAACAGCAGAAATTAACAATATTACAGGTAAAAGTTGCCTTGATCTTTTTATTTTTTCTAAAAAAGAATATTCCTCAATAATTTTTGGCATTTCTTTTTTATTGATTAATGACCAAATAATTACATAGGACATAAAAATTAACGCAATCATTATACCTGGAATAATTCCAGCAATGAATAATTTAGCTATAGACTCTTGAACAGCGACTCCATAGATAATTAAAATAATTGATGGAGGTATTAGTAAACCTAAGGTTCCTGAACCAGCTAAACTTCCAAGTAATATTTTTTCTGGATAGTTTCTTTTTCTCAATTCAGGAATAGACATCTTACCAACTGTTGCTACAGTTGCAGCTGATGAACCAGATATAGCAGCAAACAATGCACATCCTACAACATTTACGTGAATTAAGCCTCCAGGTAATTTTTGCATCCAAGGAGATAAGCCTTTAAAAAGATTTTCTGAGAGTTTAGTTCTAAATAATATTTCACCCATCCAAACAAATAAAGGTAAGGCTGTTAAAGTCCATGATGATGATGTTCCCCATATAGTAGTCGCCATTGCGTCACCTACTGGTCTAGAAGTAAATAAAATCATCCCAATAGCAGATACTCCAATCATGCTCAATGCAACCCAAATTCCAGAGCCTAAAAAAAATAGCAAAACAGTAATAAAAAAAATTGTTAAAAAAATCTCAGCCATTTAATTTTTTTTTATATTTAAAATAAATTGATGAAAAACACTTATAAAAAATATCGTTGATCCAATCGCTACACTGGTTTGTGGTATCCATATTAAAATTTCATCTGCGCCTTCGCTTCTTTCTTGAAATTTATAAGATATTATAAGCATTTTAATAAAATAGAATGCTAAGTATCCTGAAAAAAAACTAGCTATACTTAAGCACCATATTTCTATTAACCATCTTTTATTGCCTGAAAACTTTTCTAAAAAAAGGGTGATCCTTATATGACCACCTTCAACAAAAGTATATGCTAGAGCGAAAAAAGACGCTGCTGCCATACAGTATCCAGAGTATTCTGCTAATCCTCTGATATAAAAACCAAATATTCTAGATGAAATACCTATAAGAATAAATACTGCAACTAATATTAAAAAGGTTGCAGCTATGTAACCTGAAAATTTGTAAAGCTTATTTAAATTTTTATCTAAAAATCTTAACATAAATATTAAGGCCACTTGTATTAGTTAAGTGGCCTTAAGATAAAAAAATTAAATTATTTGTAAGCTGATAAGACAGCATCTCCTCTTGAGCCGGCCTTTTGAGACCATTCTTTAGCCATTGTCTCTCCAACTTTTTCAAAATGAGATTGTAAAGAAGAATTAACTTTACCAACTACCATACCGGCATCTGCTAAAGCTTTTTTGTCTCCAACATTTCCTTGTTTTGATAATTGCCAGCCTTTTCTTTCAGCTAAAGCTGCCTGTTTCATTACTAAATCCTGAGTTGCTTTATCTAGTTTATTCCAAGCATCTTTGTTAACAATCACCATATTTTTTGGAAACCAAGCTGCTATGTCGTAAAAGTATTTTACACCATTCTCCCAAATCTTAGAATTTTTTCCAGTTGTAGGGGAAGTGATCATGCTTTCAACTGCACCAGTAGAAAAAGCCTGGCTTATTTCAGCAGCTTCAATTTTTGTCGGCGCCATTCCTGTCAACTCTGCTATCCTTATTGTTGCTGAGTTATATGCTCTAAATTTCAAACCTTTGAGATCATTAACAGAGTTAATTTCTTTTTTACTATATAAGCCTTGAGCTGGCCAAGGAACAGCATATAAAAAAACTAATCCTTTAGCGTCCAAGCCTTTTGCTATCTCATCTTTTGATGCTTTATATAATTTCATAGCATCTGAGTAAGATGTTGCTAAAAAAGGTTGAGAGTCCACTTCTAAAAGTGGATCTTCTTTTCCTAAAGCTGACATAAATCTCTCACCAATCTGAGCTTGGCCAGTTCTAACAGCTCTAAAAATTTCTCCTCCCTTAAATAGGGATCCACCAGGGTGAGTAACAATAGTCAACTTCCCCCCACTTTTTTCAGTTACATTTTTTGCAAATTCAGTCGCATTTGCAGAATGAAAATTACCAGCACCATAAGCTAGCGCCATGTCCCATTTTTCTGCTATTGCAAAATTTATTGACAAAATTAACGAAACTAAAACAGTTAATAAATATTTCATGAATTTCATTTATCCTCCATTTCTATATTTTACATTTCATTATGTATTAAAAAAATTATCAATAAAAAAATGATACTACTTTTAATTGAATAATTATGAATATTTAATAGTATGTTTCTACTTTGATAGAAGAATTAATTATATTAACCCAAATTATCTTTATAGATATTATTTTGGCTGCAGATAATGCAATAATTATTGGTTTAATTGCTGCTAACTTCGTACCAAAAAATAGAAAGTTGATAATTCTCTGGGGTGTGGTTGGCGCATTAGTCTTTAAAGTTATTTTTGCTTTATTTGCTACTTACTTATTTGAATTTTATTTTATAAAAATTTTAGGAGGATTGCTTTTAATTTGGATCGTTAATGATTTAAGAAAAGATTTAGCTGAAATGAAAAATAAAATTAAGACTACAGTTAAAAAATCTACTGAACCATCATTTATTAAAAGTGTATACAAAGTATTATTTGCAGATATCACAATCAGTTTTGATAATGTAATTGGAGTAGTTGGAGCTTCTAAGGGTTACTTTGGTTTCATGATTTTTGGACTCGTTTTATCTGTAGTTCTGACAGGAGCATTAGCCACATATTTAGCTAACTATATTCAAAAACATATTTGGATTGCATATGTTGGTTTATTTTTTATTTTGATTGTTGGTATTCAGTTAATCATAGGTGGGTTAAATGATTATGGGGTTTTATCAATTAATGAAACTTTTCAAAAATATTTTTAATTAAGATCTTGCCTTTTAAACATTTACTAATTTTACTTTTTATTGTTATAGCTCATGGTAGTGCATTTCCTTTTACTAAATTGGTCTTAAATGACTCTGTTCCTCCTATCCTTATGGCATCATTAAGAATGGGTTTAGTATTATTAATATTAATTCCTTTTTGGAAATTTAAAATACCGGATAGAAAATATATGCCCTCACTGGTAGCTTTTTCAATTTCAATGGGTGTTATGGTTTATGTGTTTATGACACTCGCATTGTACTATTCCTCTATTATCTCACCTGTGATTATAGGATCTCAATTAGCAGTACCTTTTGGAATTCTTGCTAGTGCTTTCATGTTAAATGAAAACATAAGTCTAAAAAAATGGTTTTTTATATTTTCTGCTTTTATTGGAGTATTGATAATCTTTTTTGATCCAAAATTAGTCGATAATTTTTTAGGATTATTCTTTGCAAGTCTAATGGCGTTAGCTTTTGCTTTTTCTCAAGTTTTTTCTAGACAACTAAGAGATTTAGATATTAGTTTAACTAATGCGTTTACTGGTCTATTTGGTTTTATAATTTTATTAATTCTATCTTCTTTAATAGAGGGAGATACTCTCTCAACTATTCAATCTATAAGTTCTAATTCCTGGATTTTAATATCTTACCAAGCAATCGTTGTTTCTTTAGGAGCTCACTTGTTAATGTTTTATTTATATAAGTTTTATACTGTGGGTCAAATCTTCCCTTCCTATTCTCTCTTTCCTATATTTGGCATAGCACTGAGTTTTTTAATTTTAGGTGAAGTTCCGACTGTTTTGTTCATATTGGGTGGAATTATTGTTATTGGCTCTGTCTTTTTGCTTCATAAAATAAGATAATTTATCCATTGAAATATTTAATTAATCATAATTAAATTGGTTTTTTATAAATTGTTAACAATAAAAAGGAAAATAATGAAAAAAATATTTATTGCTGCTTTTATGTTTGTCTCAACTTTTACATCAAACATATTCGCAGATGGACACTCAATTAAAATGGGAATAATTTTGGGATTTACCGGTCCTATTGAGTCTTTAACTCCTGCAATGGCTGCATCAGCAGAGCTTGCTTTTAAAGAAGCATCAGACTCTGGTTCGCTATTAGGTGGAAAAAAAATTAAAGTAGTAAGAGCAGACTCAACTTGTGTTGACTCAGCAGCAGCAACTGCAGCAGCTGAGGGTGTTATTTCGCAAGGTGTAGCTGCTATAATGGGTGCTGACTGTTCTGGAGTAACTGGAGCAATAGCATCAAACGTTGCTGTACCAAATGGTGTAGTAATGATTTCACCATCAGCTACATCACCAGGATTAACAACTCTTGATGATAAAGGGTATTTTTTTAGAACCGCTCCGTCTGATGCAAGAGGTGGTCAAATTTTAGCTGATATTACAAAAGATAGAAAAGTTAAAAGTGTTGCAATAACTTACACAAATAATGATTATGGTAAAGGTCTAGCAGATGTTTATGAAGCAGCTGTAAAAGCGCATGGTATTAAAGTAACAGCTGTAACTGCTCATGAAGATGGTAAAGCAGACTACTCTTCTGAAGTTGCAACTCTTGCATCAGCAGGTGGTGATGCTGTAGCTGTTATAGGATATCTTGACCAAGGTGGTAAAGGAATTATCCAGGCTTCTTTGGACTCTGGAGCTTTTGATAAGTTTATTTTATCTGATGGTATGATAGGTCAATCTTTAGTTGATGCATTTGGTAAAGATTTGAAAAAATCTTTTGGTTCAATGCCTGGATCAACTGGAAAAGGAGCAGGTGTATTTGCTAATGTAGCAAAAGCTGCTGGTATTGACTCTTCAGGTCCTTATACAAGTGAGTCTTATGATGCTGCTGCTTTAATTGTTTTAGCAATGCAAGCAGGTGGATCAGCTGATAGAGCATCAATTGCAAAAAATGTAATGGATGTTGCTAACGGTCCTGGAACAAAAATTTACCCAGGTGAACTTAAAAAAGGTTTAGATTTATTAGCTAAAGGTAAAAAAGTTGACTACGAAGGTGCAACTGGAGTAACTTTTACTGACGTCGGTGAAGCTGAAGGTTCTTTCTTAGAACAAGAAATTAAAGGCGGAAAGTTTAAAACTAAAAAACAAAGATAATTAATATCTTATTCAAAAAACCCCGGTAATTAAATTTACTGGGGTTTTTTTTGTTTAAAATCTGCTCTTAAAGTTGAAATAATAATAATTACTAAAAATATTATACAAACTAAATTCATTGTTTTCCAACTAGTTAAATTAATAAATACTCCAGCAGATAAGCTTGCTGTTGCTTGAACTGTATAAACAATAAGGTCATTAAAACCTTGTGCCTTAAATTTTTCTTCTTCTCTATAAGATAAAACTAATAAACTAGTTCCTGATATAAATAAAAAATTCCAACCTAATCCCAAGAAAATTAGAGCAACTAAATAATTAAAGAAAGTTTGTTCAAAAAAACTTAATAAAATTGTTATTAAAAATAACATAACTCCTGCGTACATAATCTTACTATGACCAAATTTTTTGATTAAGTTTCCAGTGATTAAAGATGGTAAGAACATAGATGCAATATGTAATTGAATTACAAAACCTGTTTTAGATAAACTCATTTTTTCCATTACATGCATACTAATTGGTGTAGCAGTCATCAAAAATGTCATCACTGCATAAGCAAATGCTGAAGCAATTAAAGCTTGTAAAAACCTAGGTTGTGAAATTAGCTCAAAATAACTTCTGCTACTTTTTTTTATAAAATTATTTTTTTTATGACCATCTTCATAAAATAATAAAAAAATAGTTGATGTAAGTGTTAAAACTGCAAGGGCTATATATGAACCTGCATATAAATGCTGGGAAATAATTTCTTTAGAAACATTAGCTAAATTTGGCCCTATAAATGCAGAACCTATTCCCGCTAATAATATTATTGATATTGCTTTTGGGGCCATTTCTTTATCGACTGTTTCAACTGCAGCAAATCTATATTGGTGACTAAAAGCTACTCCTGCTCCAATTAAGAAACATCCTAAATTGAATAATGTAAAACTCTCTATAATTATTGAGTAAGCTGCTATTAAAGATGCAACTGAAGTTCCGACCGATGCAAAAATAAATCCTGATCTACGTCCTATTATACTCATTACTTTTGCTGCGAACATTGCAAAAATTGCAATTCCTACTATTGATAATGCCATTGGTAATGTTGATAAAGATTTTATAGGACTAAGTTGAGAACCAATAATTCCACTCAAGAATACTGTGACGGGTGCAGCCGTAAATGCGAAAATCTGACTTAAAATTAGTAGCCAAAGATTTTTATTCATTAAAACATATACTTATCAGCCATATACATGGCCCAAGCTATTGCGGCACCTAATATAATATATTTCATATAGGATAATTATTTTATTTCTATTTTTTCTGGAAGTATACCTTTAGGTCTATATCTCATAATCAATAATAAACCCACTCCCATCATTAAAAACCTAAAATAAGGTACACTTTCAATTAAATGGATCTTTAAGAAGTGACTATCTTCCAAACCTGCGGTTGTAAGATTAACCAAATATAGTCCTATTGGTGCTGCTTCAATCCATAAAAACCAAACTACAAAACCTCCTAAAATTGCACCAAAATTATTTCCACTTCCACCAACAATAACCATTACCCAGATCAAAAAAGTATATCTCATTGGTCTATAGCTGCCTGGAGTAAATAATCCATCTTGAGTGACTAACATCGCTCCAGCTATTCCAACTATTGCTGATCCTAAAACAAAAATTAATAAGTGTTGTTTGACTACATTTTTACCCATAGCATTTGCTGCCTCCTCATTATCTCTAATAGCCCTCATCATTCTTCCCCAAGGAGAGTAAAGAGCTTTTTGAGTTAAAATCAAAAGAATAATCACAACTACTAAAAATAATCCTGAGTAACAAAGTTTTACAAAAACTGATGAACCTTCAATCACAAATTGGTTAAGAGCAGCTTGTCTTTCAATTAGATCTGAAATTAAATTTAATTTTCCAGAATTAAATTTTTCAACTAGATTTATAAACCAATCAGTTTGTTGTAAATTAACCTCATAAGGTGCGGGACGTTTCAATCCAATTACATTTTTTACACCTCGTGTTAACCAGTCTTCATGTTTAATTATAGCAATCACAATTTCAGAGATTAACAAGGTTGCTATAGCTAAATAATCGGCTCTTAAGCCTAAGGCTACTTTTCCAATAACAAATGCTAATCCACCTGCAAATAAAGCTCCCACAATCCAAGAAAAAATAATTGGAAGACCTAATCCTCCTAAGAAACCAGTTTTTGCTGGATTTACTTCTTCAATTGCCTCTATACCAGGCTCAGAAATAAATCGAATAATAATAATTCCTAAAATGATTATTGTAGCAATAATATAATTTCTTAATTTCGATTTTTTATATTTCATTAAAACGAATCGAACAGCTAGTACCATTCCTATAACAAGGAATAGACTAAATAAAATATTAAAACCTCCAGCACTCCAAGCTTCTTGAACTGGATTAACAGAAATTAAAACTGCTGCTAGACCACCTAGGGCTGTGTAGCCCATTATTCCAAAGTTAATTAAACCAGCATAACCCCATTGAATATTAGCACCCATCGTCATTACAGCTGAGATCAAACAAAGATTAAATATTGATAGTGCAATATTCCAAGATTGAAATATTCCTACAAGGATAATCAACCCTATCATTATACTATAAGCAGCAATTACATTAAAATTTTTTCTCACAACACTTTTCCCTTAAATATTCCAGATGGTCTATATAATAATACAATTACTAATATCGAAAAAGACACTGCAAATTTATAATCAGTTGAAAGCAACTGAACCAAACTATCTGGCTCCATACTTGTTGGTAAAACATAAATAAAAAATTTCTTATAGGCGTATGTTAAAAGTATTTCTGAAAAGGCAATTACATATCCGCCTAAAAATGCCCCAAACGGATTACCAATACCTCCAACAATTGCTGCAGCAAATATAGGAAGCATATTATTAAAGTAAGTGAATGGCTTGAAACTTTTATCTAAACCATATAAAGCACCACCAACTGTTGCTAAAATTCCTGCAATTATCCAAGTAATCATGACAATTTTTTTAGGATCAATTCCTGAAAGAAGTGCTAGATCTTCATTGTCAGAATAAGCCTTCATACTTTTTCCTGTCTTAGTTTTATTTAAAAACCAAAATAAAATTGAAACTAATACAATAGTTGCAAATATGGTTAACACTTGTGTTGATTTAATTGCTAAACCTTCATTGAGACCTGTCATTTCTTTAAATTCACGAGCTTTGATTATAAATTTTTCTCCGTCAAAAAATCTTCTATCAGAAGGGCCAATGATAATTCTAACAACAGCTTGAGTAACAAACATCACTCCAATACTAACCATAGCAAGTTGTACAGGTGGACTTTTATTTACTCTATAATATTTAAAAACAAATTTATCAATAAAGAGCATATAAAAAATCATAAATATAATTGCAAATGGAATAGCTAATAAAGCCGTTGGTAATATTCCAAGTGAAACACCAATAGATTGAAAATACCAGGTAATCAAAATGGTTATCATCGTTCCAAAAGACATCATGTCTCCAGTTGCAAAGTTAGCAAACCTTAAAATTCCATAAATTAAAGTAACAAAAATTGCACCTAGCGCTAACTGAGAACCATAAGTTAAGGCTGGTATAAAAATATAATTCAATAAAAGTATTATAGCGTTTAAAAAATCCAAGTTATCCTCCTAAAAAAGAGCTTCTGACTCTTGGGTCGTTTAATAATTGACTACCAGATCCGGTATATCTGTTTTCTCCGGTAACTAAAACATAACCTCTATCAGAGATACTTAATGCTTGTTTTGCATTTTGTTCCACCATTAAAATTGCTACATTAGTTTGTTTTACTTTTACTATGTGATCAAATAATTCATCCATTACAATAGGAGAAACCCCAGCAGTAGGCTCATCTAACATTAAGACTGATGGTTTAATCATTAAAGCTCGGCCAAGAGCTACTTGTTGTCTTTGACCACCAGATAGTTCTCCAACTAATTGATTTCTTTTTTCTTCTAGAATTGGAAATAAATTATAAATTTCATCAATTGTATCTTTATAATCGTTGTTAATCAAAAAAGCTCCCATTTCTAAATTTTCCTCTACTGTCATGCCTGCAAATACATTTTTTGTTTGTGGGACAAACGAAATACCTTCTTTAACTCTCTCTTGAGGTGAAAGTTTAGAAATATTTTTACCATTAATTATTACTGATCCAGATTTTAGATTTAATAATCCTAACATTGCTTTCATTGCTGTTGATTTACCAGCTCCATTTGGTCCTAGAATAGAAACAATCTCACCTCGATCGACATTTACTGAACATGAATTAATGATATCTGGACCGTTTCCATATCCACCAGTCATATTATTACCTTCAAAAAAAGCCATTATTAATTTTTCTTTAACTTTGAACCTCTCCCTAAATAACTTTCTATAACTTTTTCATCATTTTTAGCATCTTCTACAGAACCCTCAAATAACACTGAACCTTCAGCCATTACTATTACTGGATCACATAATCTACCTATAAAATCCATATCATGCTCAATCATGCAAAAAGTATATCCTTTTTCTTTGTTTAATTTTTCAATAGCTGTTCCAAGATCTTTCAATAATGTTCTGTTAACTCCTGCACCCACTTCGTCTAATAACACTAATTTAGCATCAACCATCATGGTTCTTCCAAGTTCAAGTAATTTTTTTTGGCCACCAGAAAGATTTCCAGCTAGTTCATTTGAAAGATGTCCTAGATTTAGAAAATTTACTACTTCTTTTGCTTTGTTTTTAATTGACTCTTCCTCTTTTGCTACTAAGGAAGGTTTAAGAAAAGTATTCATTAACTTTTCACCAGATTGATTACCCGGAACCATCATTAAATTTTCTAAAACAGATAAATTAGTAAATTCATGTGCTATTTGGAAAGTTCTAAGCAATCCTTTTGAAAATAATTCATAAGATGGGACATTAGTAATATCTTCATTGTTAAATAAAACATTTCCAGCAGATGATTTTAAATTTCCTGCTATTAAATTAAATAATGTAGTTTTACCTGAACCATTTGGTCCAATAATTCCAGTAATAGTTCCCTTTTTAACTTTAATTGAACAATCTGAAACAGCAGCTAACCCACCAAAATATTTAGATAAATTACTTATTTCTAAAATATTTTCTGACATTATTTATTTATTCAATCTTTTGTGAATACTATTCAATGTGCTTATAACAGATTTATAGACACCTTTTTTTGTCATTTCATTAAGACCTTGTTGGTTTAGTCCTCTAGGTGTTTGAGACTCTTTTACTAAAAATTTAAGTTCTTTTTTGGAATGTATCACAGCATCTTCTGATAAAGCTAAGAATAAAGAAGTTATATATCTTTGCGCATCTCTTTTATTAATTCCTTTTTTTACAAGCCAATCACTCATTTCTCTTAGCATATTATAATAAGATGCCATCATTCCTGATGTCGACCAAAAATTGATTGATAATCTCTCATTTTTTATTTCAATTGTAGATCCAATTTTATTAAAAAAATTTTTGACTTTCTTATTTGGTGGGCAAATGGGTATTGGACCCTTTTTAATTGATATTGGTGGCAATGGGATTGCTCTTACTATATCGGCATTAACTTTTATCATTTTCTTTAATTTTGATAATGTAATTGTTGAAATAAAACTAATAATTGTCTGTTTAGAATTAAAACTTAAATTTTTTATAATTTTTTCTCCAACTGAAGGTGTTATAGATAAAAAAACCCAATCAGAATTATCAACAATATATTGATTGCTTTTATTTATAATAATTTTCTTAAATCTTTTCTTTAAACTTAAAGATGTCTTATTATTTCTTTTTGAGATTATTATTTTTTTAAATTTAATATTTGAATTACAAATTCCAGTAATTACTGAGGATGCTATTTTTCCAGTACCTATAAATCCTAATTTCATAGTCATTACTATATCAACAAAACTAATATTATAAGGCAAAAAAAAAGCCCCCAAAAGGGGGCTTTTAAATTTTTAAACTAATTTTTTAATTAGAATGTTTTTCCAACAGAAAGTTTACCAGAAACACCATCTAAATTCTTTAGTTTGATTGATTTATTGGTATCAACTGTGTTAGTTACTGTTTGTGCATCAAATGCCATGTAATTACCTTCAAATCTAATGAAAGTACCATTGTCATTAGTTACATTGTAACCTACTCCAAATACAGTACCATCTAATTCAGCATTCGGGTAACTACCACCAGTACCTAGTTTTTCGTTGGTAATAACATCTACTTGCATTACACCAGCTTTTGCATAGAAATTTTCACCAATTCTAGCAGCAACATAAAGAGTAGTTAGATCTTCAAAATCAACTTGAAGTTTGTTGACTGCGTCAGTGATTGCATCTGCATCACCTTGTGCTCCACCTGGCTCTTGCTGTTTATCTTGTTTTGATGTTTCAGTTTCTTCTGTTTCTAAAGCCATAGGTACGTAGTCTATTCCAACTACTAAAACACTACCTATTGTTTTCTCTAGAAATATAGATCCCCAGGCCGCTTCACCATGTTCAGATCCATTTTGGTTGCTTGCTTTACTAGCAGCTCCTGTATCTGAGAAACTTTCGTTCGCAGACGCTGCGAATAAACCAGCACTTCCAGAAACACCAATGTTAATACCCATATCTGCAGAAGTAGGCAAAACATAAAGCACTGAAAATACTATGCTCAAAAATAATTTCTTCATATTTCTTCCTTTTATATTTATTAAATTAATTTAATTCCGCTCTTAGTATCATATAAGAAGAAGAAAAATTCAATCATTAGAGTATAATAGTTAGAAAATTATTATGTGTTGTAATATTACAACAAAAAAAGGTTTAATTATAAGGCTTTTTTTACTATTTTAAAATACAATTTGAAATTGTAAATATATTAAGAGAATTTACCCCTTATTCTCATCAACTCTCGACTCAAAAGCTTGTTTACCACGAAAGGTTTTCTTCCATGTAACCAAAAATAATTATTAGCAACCAAAATTGAACCTACAGGTAACTTGGTTATTATTTTATTTTTACTTTCTTCTAACGAGTCTGACAGTTTTTGCAGAAAAACTCCTTGATCCATATTTTTAGGTTCTGGAAATTGGTCTATATATGAAATTTGTGGTTTACCACTTTTATCTTCTGAAAAAACTGGGTGTTCAACTTTATAATCTATATTTTTACTTTTTGGAGAACCCCAAATAAAATTTTGTCTTCCGATAGGATCATTGAACAGTTCATCGCAATATTCCCAATCATCAAGATGTAACATTGCTGTTTCTCCACCCTCTACATTTTTTTCCTCAAGTTTTGTCATTAAGAGCCAATCTGTAGTTTCTTTTACATAAGTTCCATCAGTATGAAGATCCATATTTGTATAAGCTTTTCTTAAATAAGAGTCACTTTTATCTTCATGTTTGACATGAAATCTAGCATAAAATTTTCCTGCCATAGAGTCATGATTGGGATTACCAATCAAATGAGCTATAGCAGTTGATAATTTTACTAGAAAAATATCATCAATATTTGAATTTTTATTTTGTGCACTTACAATAAAACATCCAAGATTTCTTTCTCTTACTATCTTATTAATTAGTGGACTAAGTTGATTTTGACTTAGATCATCTAAACTTTTAGCAATTGTAAATCTTGTAAATGGTTTATATTCAATTGCTGTTAGATCAAATTTTTTAAAAGGAAAAATTAGTTTTTCAATAGTATTATCTTTAATCTTGATATTAATAATTCTTTTAGATAACTGATTAGTTGAAATTTCAAATCCTGATATATCATTCATATTATATTTTAACTAAATATATTAAGTTTTTAAAGTATTAAAAATAACTATTTAATATTCCCATTGAAATTGCAGAAAAAATCGTAGGATAAACAAAGTTTTTCTTTGAAATAAAAAAAACAAATAAAGATAACAATACAACAACTAATCTGCTTGCATAGCTTGCATCTATTAAAACACCAGCAGGAAAAATTATAGTTCTTGCTATTAATGCCGCTAAAGTTGCATAGGCTAAACAATTAAACCACTTAAAAAGCTGAGATGTTTCTTTAATACTCTCTGATGTAATCGTACCCAAAAATCTAGACAAAAATGTTGCTAAAGACGTAACTAGAATTGCATAAACAATATTAGCTGACATTATACTCTCCGACTAAATAGGCTATAGTTCCACCAATTACACCTGCTAACAGAATTGACCACTCAGGTGAAAATAAATAGATAATTGGTCCTAATATTATTCCAAGTAAGACAGATAAAGTAACTTGTACAGTTTTTGATGCTCCAATTAACATACATAAAAAATAAACTGGATTAAGAATTGCTAATCCAATCATCATGTCTTTATTCATGTATTCTGAAAAATAGAAACCTATAAATGTTCCAACAACAGAAACACTTAATGTTGCACTTCCAATTCCAATCCAATAATCAATCCTATATTCTTTTGGAATTTTCTTGTAATTACTTTTCATTATTAACCACGCGGAAACAGCAATAAAATGACAAGAAAAGTAATACTTCCACTTAGGTTGAGATTTGTGCATCATTAACGGAAACAAAGATACAGCCATAGGATAAAGCCGTGCATTAACTATCCAAACTGCTAGAAAAATATTAAGTAGAGATGCTCCAATTAACATGGACTCAGCCATTACTAGTGAACCGGGCAATGCATAAGTTAAGACAGTTGAAAAAATACTTTCTTGAATATTAAAACCTAAATTTTTAAAAAGAGCTCCAATCGCCACAAAGCAACAAGTAAGGGCTATTGCTGGACTGTCATAAGTAAATATAGATCTATAACCTTTTAAGAAAAAACTTTTATTTACCATTATCCACCCAGGAATAATCTACCTACATCTGGGTTTTCTAATAAATCATCTCCTTTTCCAGCTATAGCAGTTTGACCTGAAACTAAAACATAACCAATATCAGCAAACTCAAGACCTTTTTTAGCATTTTGCTCAACAAGGATAATTGTTTTTTTTTCGTTTTGTTGAAGATCTCTTAAAATTTCAAATACCATATCTATATATCTGGGCTCAAGACCAATTGATGGTTCATCAACTAGTAAAACTGATGGCTTCATAACTAATGCTCTAGAAATTTCTAATAATCTTCTTTCACCTCCAGATAAAACTTTTGCTGGTTGATTTCTTCTATTTCCTAGTCTTTCATATTTTTGAAGAATTTTTTCAGCCTCTGCGTAAGACTCTTCTGTTTTATCTTTAATAAATCCTCCCATTAATAAATTTTCTTCTACTGTCATGTCTGGAAATACAGAATTATCCTGAAGTATATAAGCTATTCCAACTGATTTAAGTTTTTCAGCTGGAGAAAGATTGGTTATTTCTTTTCCATCAATTTCAATTTTTCCAGAAAAGATATTTGTAAACCCATAAATTGAATGAAGTATTGTTGATTTACCTGCACCATTGGGACCTATCAAACATAATGATTGAGCTTTACTAACAAAAAGTTCAAAATTATGCAGTATCTCCATTTTACCATAACCAGCATTTAAATTTTTAATAGTTAAGTGGACATCGTTAGGAGAAAGATTTTTTAAATCCTCAGCTATAGGTGCTTTACCTAAAACTTCATATTGATTAGACATTATTGAGCCCCCAAATAAGCATCAACAACTCGCTTATCATTTTTAATTTCATCTGGTGAACCATTTGCGAGCATTTTTCCATGAGCTAAACAAAAAATATCCTCTGCTAGTTGCATAATCACCTTCATATTATGTTCGATTACTAAAAGTGTTATGCCAAAATCTTGATTAACTTTAATTAATCTATCAATAATTCCATTGATTAAAGTTGGATTAATTCCTGCAGTAGGCTCATCTAATAATAACATTTCAGGCTCATTCATTAATGCCATCGCAAGTTCTAATAATTTTTGCTGACCAAAAGATAAGTCACCTGCTCTTAATTTTCTTTTTTGGTATAAACCAACAAAATTCAATAAATTTTCAGCTTTTTCTGTCAAATCTTTTGGAATCTTATTAAATATTGTAAATAAACTAGCGTCACTACCTTTGTGACTAATCAGCATGTTTTCTACACAATTCAACTTTCCATAAATTCTTGTTTGTTGAAAGGTTCTTAGCAGACCAAGTTTTGCAATCACTGGAACTGGTAATTCAGATACTTCTTTTCCATTAAACTTAATAGATCCATTATCTATTGGATAAGTACCTACGATAGAGTTAAATAAAGTAGTTTTACCCGAACCATTTGGTCCAATTAAACCAACAATTTTACCTTTCTCAACTTTCATTGATATATCAACATTGGCTTTAACCCCACCAAACGATTTACTTACATTGCTAACTTCCAAAATACTCATTTTAATTCTACCTGTGCTTTTCGATCAGCTTCATCAACTACTTCTCCAAATCTTTCAGGGTATTTTTCTCTTAGCCATCCCATTATTCCCTCAGGGAAATATATTACTATTACAACTATAAGAACTCCAAGTGCAACGTACTGCCAACCTAAAAAGAATGTCCAAAATCCTTCTTTGAAAATATGAAATACAGTTGCTCCAATAACTGGTCCCCATAGAGTTCCTTTACCACCCAAGATTGCCATCAAGACCATGAATACTCCCATCTCTCTTCCATCAAACGCTACATCAGTGGAGTCTATGTAACCAACTAGTCCACCCATAATTCCTCCAGCTAATCCGCAAAAGAAAGCGGATATCATCCACCCAATAATCTTATATTTCATTGTTTGAATTCCCATCGCCTCAGCTTTGTCTTCATTATCTCTTATTGCATTTAAGATTAACTTAAATCTAGTTGAGTAAATTGATTTGACAGTAATGAAAGTTAAAACAACTGCCATAAAACTTAAGAAATAAAAAAATTCTCCTCTCGACTCTAAACCACCAACATCAGGAAATGGTGGAGTTGTAAAACCTTGTCCAGCTCCAATAATTTCTATACCTCCTGAAATTTCTCCTGCAGCAACTCCTAAACCTAATGTACAAATTGCAAAGTAATGTCCCCTTAATCCTAAAATTGAGTAACCAATTAGTCCAGCAACAATTGTTGGGACCACTGCGGCAACCACAAGTCCAACTGCCATTCCTTGAAAAAATTGAGCAGGTGTATGTACAAATGTTTTCTCACCACCACTTTCAGTCCATTCAGCTAAAGGAAAAAACATTCCAACTTGAACAGATGCACAAAGGTACATTCCAAGGCCATAAAATAAAATATTACCAAAAGTGTTATAACCCATTTCCCCACCTTGAATATTCCAAGTAAGAGCTAAAACAATTAGAACACAAAGTATTGATAATTGAACTTTAAATGCTGGAAAAACAAAGGGTGCAGCTAATCCAAAAATTAAAATTGCAGTATATAAAATTAAATTTTTGTTCATTTTTTCCCTTTAATTTTATAAACATATCCCCATCCAGTTGCGATATTATAAAAACAATATCCTGCCCAACCAATTAATAAATAAGGCCAAAACTTGATTGCTAATAAAATTATTCCACCACCTCGTCTAGCAGCTGCTCTTCCTTGTTGTTGACTTGAAGCTTGTGATAAAGGATCTTCCCAACCAGAAAGCAAATAAATACCAGCAATTAAATTGTATGCAGAGAAAATAATTAATATTGTAACGCAAATCTTTAAAAACTCGAACTTTTCTTTATCCTGAAAATAAGCCATAGGCCAAATAATTACAAAACTACCAATAAATGATATAGCTATAATTTTTGCTGTAATCATCTTATTTTAAATACTCTCTTTTTCTTGATAACTTAAATCTTCTGTAAACAAGAATTAAAACTAATAATAAAAATACTGCACCAATTCTAAATTCTGTACCTAAAATGTAATCTGCGAATTCCTCAAAAACCCCTAATCCCATTCCTGATAAAGCTACTCCAGGTAAATTTCCTAATCCTGCAACAATTACAATCATGAAGGACCTAATTGTGTAAGGTAATCCCATGTATGGATGAATTGTAAATGTTATTGATATTAGCGCACCTGCAACTCCGCAAAGAGCTGCATTAATGCCAAATGTAGCAGCATAAACTTTCTCTGTATCTACTCCTAAAATCTTTGCTGCTCTTGAATTCTGCGCAGTTGCTCTAATGGCACGGCCAAGCTTAGATTTTTTCATATAAATCACTAAACAAATTGCGAATAAAATACTAATGAATGCAGAAAATATTTTTGAGTTTGGTAAAACTACTGCACTATCAAATAAAAAAGTTGTTCCATAACCAGAGTTAGCTAGAACAACATCTGCACCAAATGCAAAATTCATTAGTTGCATAAAAAGAATACTAATTCCAAATGTAGCAAGAATTGAAATGAATAAATCTCTATCCACAACTTTATTAATTACCAACTTGTAAAGCCCAACTCCAACAAAATACATTATAATTGGCGCAACGATTACGCCCCAAGCAGGATGAATTCCATAAAGATACATAAAATATGCAATATATCCTCCAAGAATAACTAAATCACCTTGTGCAATATTTATGATATTCATAACTCCCCATTGCAAAGCCATACCATAAGCAATCAATGCAAATAAAATTCCTAAAAGTATCCCATCCAAGCAAGCTTGAACGCTAATCATTGGATATTGGAAAACCATAAAATCCATAATTCGACCTTAAAAAAAAATACCCCCTAGAGTTTAGGGGGTATTTATAGATTAGTTATTATCTTTCAGACCACTTAGGAACTGGGTGAATCAACTTAGCTGAAGCCCACTTAAGTGGAGCTACAACTTTGTTTTCACATTTCCCAGCGCTATCACACATAACTTGGAAAAGTACCATCGGCTTGTCAACGTTCTGACCACCCGGTGCGAACTTTATATTTCCATAGAATGTTTGCATGTTAGTTGCTGCTAGAGCATCTCTTACTTTCTTTTGATCGAAAGAATTAGCTCTTTCAAAAGCATCTTTGAAAACTAACAATGCTGCTGAAGACTCAGCTGCTTGGTACGGCGGATCATATCCAAACTCTTTTGTAAAGTCTGCCGCATAAGTCATACCATCCTTAAAGAAGTCATCTTTATAAGTTAACGTTTTATGCCATTGTGAAGCACAAAGAGCATACTGAGAATTTTTACCATGTTGTTTTGATAATTTCGCAGCATCACAGTGCGTCATTGCTAGCATTGGAACATCCACTTTCATTTCCGCAATTTGTCTAACTGCAGTTAATGCACCTTTTGTATGACCTGAAACAACTAAAACGTCTGGCTTCATTTGTTTAACTTTAACTAATGTTGCAGCCATATCGTTTAGCTCTTTAGGTAGTTTATCGTCAATTATAATCTCAGATCCAGTTCTTTTTGCTGCATCTAAAATACCTAATCTAACGTCTTGAGAAAATGCATCTTGTTCAAATGCTTGTGCAATTCTTACACCTTTTCCACCATTCAACTCTACTGCAGTTTCAATAGCTACATCAAGATAAAGGTTTGCTGGAGCTAAAACTGCAAATAGATATTTGTAACCTTTAGTAAACAAAGATCTAGAAGCACCATTTGCCTCAACCATTGGTACACCATATTTTTCTGTTACAGGTGCAATTGCTTTTGTTAATCCTGAACTGTATGGGCCAAGCATAAACTCAACACCATCTTGTGAGATTAATCTTTCTGCAAGCTGTGCTGCTCTTTTTGGGTTTGACTCATCATCATAATAAATGATTTCAAACTTATAAGTTTTTCCACCAACTTTTACTCCACCCATGCTGTTAATTCTATCCACAGCCATATTATAGCCGTTTTGAGTATGAACACCATTTGATGAATACTTACCTGTTAGTGAAATAGCAGAACCTAAAATTATCTTATCCCCAACAACTTTTGCAAAAGATGTTACCGATGTTGATAATAATAATGCTAATGCAGAAATAAAACTTAATATTATTTTATTTATTTTCATTTTATTTCCCTTTTTAATTAATTAAAATCCGATTAAATAAAGAAAACTATAGTTTTGCAAGAGACAAAAGGTGCCTTCAGCATTAGCTAATACTGTTGTGTAATAATAATTATAAAAGCAATTAAAACTAAAACACCCGCAGAGATTGTATTTATTGTTTTTGGATTAGTTTTTATCCAATTAATTAATTTTTGAGCCATTAAAGCATAACCAATTAAAGATAAAAAATCTAAAACAACATAAGTTGTAATTAAGATAAAGAATTGAACAACATAATTTGAATTAAAATCAATAAACTGCGGGAATATTAAAGGAAAAAACAACCAAGCCTTAGGACTTGTTCCTGCAACTAAAAAACCATCTTTAAAAAAAGAAATAAAACTTTTTGAAGTAACTACTTTTTGATTTATTTGTTTAGGGGCTGATTTATAAACATCATAAGCCAAATAAAGTAAATAAATTACTCCAATCCATTTAAAAATATTTAAAAAATTTGGATTATCTGAAAAGAAACTACCTAAAACAAAAATAACTAAAGTTGCCTGAATAAAATTTGCTGTAATATCTCCTAATGCAGTCCAAACACATTTTTGAACTCCATAACTCATGGAATATGAAATAATAACAATCCTTGGTGTGCCTGGTGTAATAAATAAGAAAATTATGATTTGTAAAAAAAGGATAAAATCTAGGGGGAGCATATAAAAAAAAAAGATAGTCCTTAAAAACCGGGAGCTAAAGATGGCTAAGAAGGACTACCAAAACCATAATAACAGATCTAAAAAAAAATGCATTATCGATTTTTTTCAAATATAAGGAATTAATGAAAAAAAAAGGTCACACCCCGATTACAAAGGTTAAAAATCCTGAACCAAATATCGAAAGTCCAGATTGGGTCATCTGGGCTGCTTGGGCAGATAGAATCACTTTTGAGGAGATAGAGGAAAAAACTGGAAACACTGAATCTCAAGTAATAAAAATAATGAGGAGATCTCTTAAACCATCTTCGTTTAGATTATGGAGAAAAAGAGTAAATCAGAAAAGTATAAAACATAGAAAAAAATTTGAATATTCAAGAAAACAAATTACTAGTAAAATTAAAAAAGGTGATTATCTATAATCTATGAAGAAAATAACAATTTATACAGGTCCCATGTGTAATTTTTGTGAAGCAGCAAAAAGATTATTATCTAGAAACAATGCAGTTTTTAGTGAAATTGATATTTCAAAGGTAGATGGTGCTAAAGATGAAATGATCAAGAAATCTAATGGGAAAAAAACAATACCACAAATATTTTTCAATGATCAACACATCGGTGGTTATGATGATGTTCGTGCCTTAGAAAAAGAAAATAAACTTCAAGATCTTTTAAAATAAAAACTATTCCTTAGGTTTAAAAACTAAACAAACTCCATTATTACAATATCTTTTACCAGTAGGCCGAGGTCCATCTTCAAAAATATGGCCATGATGAGCGTCACAATTCTTACAATGATATTCTGTACGCGCATAACCTATCAAATGATCTGTTTTTGTTTCAAAAACATTTGGTAAAGACTCATAAAAAGACGGCCAACCTGAACCACTTTCATATTTAGTAAAAGAATTAAATAACTTTATTCCACAATTAGCGCAATGATAACTACCTTCTCTCTTTTCATTATTTAAATCACTTGTACCTGGGAGTTCGGTTCCATCTTCAAACATTACTAATTTTTGTTCAGCTGTTAGATTAGGATTTTTTTTTGTCATCTATTTAAAATAATTTAGCACAAGATTGATGTAAAAATGAGTGTAATTCGACTAATTTATCAAAGTCTTTGTTATAACCACCGCCTAAAACACCACAAAGAGGAATTCCCTTTGAAAAGAAGTTTTCAGTAACTAGTTCATCTCTTTCTTTAATTCCTTCGTCAGAAATTTTTAATTTACCTAAGCGATCGTTATGATGAATATCAACACCAGCTATATAAAAAACATAATCAAAATTTTCCTCATTAAGCTCATTTAAATAAAACTTAAGAGTTTTAAGGTATTGTTTGTCTTCTAAGTTATCCTCAAGTTCAACATCTAGATCACTTATTGATTTTTTAGCAGGATAATTTGATTTTGAGTGCATGCTAAAAGTAAATACATTTCTATTATCTTTAAATATATCTGAATTTCCATTGCCCTGATGTACATCTAAATCAACAATTAAAATTCTACCAACTAGTCCTCTATCAAGTAAATATTGAGCAGCTACCGCTACATCATTAAAAACGCAATAACCAGCACCACCATCAAAATTTGCATGGTGACTCCCCCCGGCAGTATTGCAAGCAAGACCATAATTAATCGCAAGTTTTGATGCTAAAACAGTCCCTCCAGTAGCTACTAAAGATCTTTGAACGACACTATCAACTAGAGGAAAACCAATTTTTTTTACACCATTTTTATCTAAAGTTTTATTCTTTATATCTTTGATATACCTCTCTGAGTGAGCTCTTTTTAAGGTCTCATGAGAACATGGATATGGTTTATGAAACTCTTTAACTATCTTTTGGTTTATTAAATATTTTGCAAGTTCACCAAATTTGTTAATTGGAAATTTATGATCATCACCAATTTTAGCAAAATAATCTTTATGATTAATAACTGGTAAATCCATTTTTACTCGATAATACGAATAGGCTTTCCGTCTACACAAGCTTCTAAAGATTCAATCATTTGTGTATAATAAATACTATAATTTTCTGCAGTAACATAACCTATGTGAGGAGTAAGTAGTGCATTAGGTAAAAATCTAAGTTTATTATTTTCTGGTAATGGTTCTTTTTCATAAACATCAATTCCTGCACCAGCGATAACATTTGTAGATAAAGCGATAATTAAATCATCTTCATTAATAATGGGTCCTCTTGAAGTATTAATAATAAAAGAGGTTTTTTTCATTTTATCCATTTCTTTTAAAGTAATACAATCTTTGTATCTATCTCCACCCTGAACATGAATAGATAAAAAATCTGAGACTTTTATTAAATCTTCTTTACTACAAGGAAGCACATCTAGTTCTTTACAGGTATCTAAGTTAAGATTTTCACTCCACGCCATCACCTGCATACCAAAAGCTTTACCAATTTTAGCTACTTGTGATCCAACTTTACCAAGACCAATTAAACCTAAAATTTTTCCCTTGAGCTCTACTCCAATAGTTGTTTGCCAATATCCTTGATACATGTTGTCTATTTCCTCTTTTAAATTTCTAGCTAGTCCTAATATCAAAGCCCAGGTTAACTCGGGCGTTGGATTGATATTACTGTCAGTCCCACAAACTATAATTTTCCTATTTTTAGCTGCTTCAAGATCTATTGATTTATTTCTTAGACCGCTTGTAATAATAAATTTCAATTTACTAAGATTGTTTATTAAATTTTTAGTCATTTGTGTTCTTTCTCGCATAATTAATAAAGCCTCAAAATCTGCTAATTGTTCAAGAGCATCAGCTTCATCAGTAAACGGTTCACTAAAAATCTTAAATTCATACTTTCCAGATAGTTTTTCTAAATCAACAAATTGTTGAGAGACGTTTTGATAATCATCTAAAATTGCAACTTTAAGCATTTTTTAATTCCTTATTTGATAAGAATAAACCTAATATAATCAATGCAGCACCAATCAAGTGGAAAAATTGAAACTGTTCATTAAAAAATGTAATTGCCATGATTGTACTAAATAAAGGAATTAAAGATAAGAA
>CACLMD010000005.1 GCA_902607945.1 uncultured Pelagibacteraceae bacterium
ATTCAAAAAAGAAAAAAAGATGGTCTTCCTGAGATGGGGGTTTTAAGAGATAGTGATAGTAGATGGTATATGAGGGAAGAAGCAGGTGGATTAATTCTAGGTCCATACGAAGATGGTGCTCCAGCTTGTTATGTTGAAGGACCTTCAAAAAATTCTGAGTATGAATTATTTCAAGAGGATTTAGATAGATTAGCACCGCATATTGAAGGAGCAATTCATCGTGTTCCTGCTTTTGGAGAAGTTGGAGTTAAAAAAGTTTATAATGGAGCTATTTGTTATACACCTGATGGGAATCCAATTGTAGGTCCTGCTTGGGGACTAAAAAATTTTTGGATTAATGAAGGACACAGTTTTGGAATTACTGCAGCAGGTGGTGCTGGTTGGCAATTGGCTGAGTGGATAGTTGATGGCGAACCAACTATAGATATGCTTGGTGTTGAACCAAGACGTTACGGAAATTATGCAACTAAATCTTATTTAAAAGCTAAAAACGAAGAAGCTTACAGTCATGTTTTTATTACTCATTATCCTGATGAAGAAAGACCTGCAGCAAGACCATTAAGAACTGCTCCTTGTTACGAGAGAATGAAAAATTTGGGTGCAGTGTTTGGTCAAAAATTTGGCTGGGAAAGACCAAATTTTTTTGCAACAGATGGTGTGGAACAAAAAGATGATTGGTCTTTTAGGAGATCTAAATGGTTTGATGCAATTAAAAAAGAATGTCAGAATGTAAAAGAAAACGTTGGTCTTTTAGATATGACAGCATTTGCCAAATGTAGAATAAAAGGACCTAAATCTGAAGAGTTTTTAGATTATTTAGTAGCTAATAAAATTCCAAAAAAAATTGGTAGAATTAATTTGTGTCATGCACTTAATACTAAAGGTGGGGTTCATTCAGAATTTACAATTATGAAGGAAGCAGAAAACTCTTATTATTTAGTTTCTGCTGGTGCAAATTTAAGACTTGATCATGACTGGATCCAAAAGTGGATGCCTAATGATGGTTCAGTTATATTTGAAGATCTTACTAATAGCACAGGTGTTCTTGTAGTGGCAGGACCCAAAGCTAGAGAATTAATGCAAAAAGTTTCTACAGATGATTTTTCAAATGAAAATTTCAAATGGTTAACAGCTAAAAATGTTAACGTTGGATATGCCCCAGTAAATGCTATGAGAGTGAATTTTGTTGGCGAATTAGGTTGGGAATTACATCATCCAATTGAATACCAAAATCATATTTTTGATAAATTAATGGAAGCAGGTAAAAGCTTAGGAATTAAACCTTTTGGAATTAGAGCAATGAATAGTTTGAGACTTGAGAAGTCATATAAATTAGTTGGTACTGAATTATCTATAGAATACTCTCCATATGAGTCTGGCCTAGATAGATTTGTTCATCCGAATAAAGGGAACTTTATAGGTCTTGAGGCTCTTAATAAGTGGAGAGAAAAAGGATTTGATAATAAATTAGTAACTTTAGAAGTTCATAATACTAAAGATGCAGATGTTTTAGGAAATAACCCAATATATAAAGACAACAAGGTAGTAGGAAGAGCCACAGGTGGAGAATTTGGATTTAGATTGGATAAATCAATAGCTCTTGCAATGGTAAAACCAGATTTTGCAAATGTGGGTGACAAATTACAAGTTGATATCTTGGGTGAAATGTACGACGCTACAGTTCTAGATGAAAGTCCGTACGATTCTGAAAATAAATTATTGAGAGCTTAATGAAAATATTGGTCGCTGTTAAAAGGGTAATAGATTACAATGTTCAAATAAGAGTTAAAGAAGATGGCTCAGGAATTGTGACAGACAATGTAAAAATGTCTACTAATCCACCTGATGACAATGCAATTGAAGAAGCAGTAAAAATAAAAGAGGCCGGTAAAGCAACAGAAGTAGTTGCGGTAACAGTTGGTGAGGAGAAAGCTCAAGAAACAGTTAGGAAAGCTTTAGCAGTTGGTGCTGATAGAGGTATTCACGTAAAAGCAGATGGTATTATTGAGCCTTTAGCAGTTTCAAAAATATTACAAAAAATAGTAGATAAAGAAAAACCAGATTTAGTATTCATGGGTAAACAAGCAATTGATGATGATTGCAACCAAACAGGACAAATGTTGAGTTCTTTATTAGATTGGCCTCAAGCAACATTTGCTTCTAAAATTAATGTTAAAGATAGAAAACTTGAAGTTGTTAGAGAAATTGATGAAGGGTTGGAAACAATTGAAATTGCCACTCCAGCAATAGTTACATGTGATTTAAGACTTAATGAACCAAGATACGCTTCATTGCCAAATATAATGAAAGCAAAGAAAAAACCAATTGAACAATTAAATGCTTCCGACCTAGGTGTTGATGTAGTACCAAAAATACAACAAATTAAAGTTGAAGAGCCTCCTAAGCGTAAGGCTGGAATAAAAGTTTCAAGTGTTGCTGAGTTAGTTCAAAAATTAAAAAATGAGGCAAAAGTCATATAATGTCTGTATTATTAATAGCAGAACATAACAATAAAGAGCTAAAAGCATTTACTTTAAATGCAGTAACAGCTGCTTCTCAAATTGATACTGATGTTCATGCATTGGTTATAGGAAATAATTGTGCTGATGTTGCTAAAGCTGTATCTCAGTTACCTCCGGTTAAAAAAGTAATTTCTATCGAAGCAGCCCATTATGAAAATTTTATTGCTGAAAACTTTGCACCAGTTGTAACTAAACTTGCACAAAATTACTCACATATTGTTTGTTCAGCAAATACATTTGGAAAAAATTTAATGCCAAGGATTGCTGCTAAATTAGACACATCACAAATAAGCGATATTATTAAAGTACAGTCGCCTGATACTTTTGTGAGACCAATTTATGCTGGTAATGCTTTTGCAACGGTTAAAACTTCTGACTCAAAAAAATGTGTTACTATAAGACCTACTTCTTTTGATCCTTGTGAAAGTTCAGGAGGTTCAGCCCCAATAGAAAGTGCTGAAGTAGGAGAAGAATTTGTATTAACAAAATTTATCAAAAGAGAAGAAATTAAATCAGATAGACCAGAGCTTGGTACTGCAAGAATAGTTGTTTCTGGTGGAAGAGGAATGCAGAATGGAGATAATTTTAAATTGATTACAGCTATTGCAGATAAATTAAATGCTGCAATAGGAGCATCAAGAGCTGCAGTTGATGCAGGTTATATAAGTAACGATCATCAAGTTGGCCAAACAGGCAAAGTGGTAGTCCCAGACCTTTATATCGCAGTTGGAATTTCTGGTGCAATCCAACATTTAGCTGGAATGAAAGAAAGTAAAGTGATTGTCGCAATCAATAAAGATGGTGAAGCACCAATTTTTAGTGTCGCAGATTATGGTTTAGAGGCTGATTTATTTGAGGCTCTTCCACAGTTCTTAGAAGAACTGAATAAATTAAATACTATACAAAAATAATTCTTAAAGATAAAAATACCACATGGGTAAAGAGTCGATGGAGTATGATGTAGTGATAGTTGGTGGTGGTCCTTCAGGTCTAGCAACAGCAATAAAATTAAAACAATTAGACTCAAAATTAAATGTATGCTTGCTTGAAAAAGCATCTGAGATTGGAGCTCATATTCTTAGTGGTAATGTTTTTGAAACAAGAGCTTTAGATGAACTTTTGCCAAATTGGAAAGAACTTAATTCACCAATTAAAACAAAAGTTTCAAAAGAAAAATTTTTATTTTTAGGAAAAACTAAATCTTTGAGCTGGCCAACATGGTTACTTCCCAAAGTTCAGCAAAATCATAATAATTATATAATTAGCTTAGCAAATTTGTGTAGATGGCTTGCTGAACAAGCTGAAGCATTGGGTGTAGAAATTTTTCCTGGATTTCCTGCGAGTGAAATTTTATATCATGAAGATGGATCAGTAAAAGGTGTTGCTACTCAAGACATGGGTATAGATAAAGAGGGAAATCAAAAAGATAGTTTTGAACCTGGTATAGAATTATTAGGAAAAGTTACAGTATTTGCTGAAGGATGTAGAGGTCATTTAGGAAAACAATTAATAGAAAAATTTAAACTTTCAAAGGATAAAGATCCTCAGCAATATGGAATTGGCTTTAAAGAAATTTGGGAAATAGAAGATAAAAATCACGAAGAGGGAATGGTCATGCATACTGCTGGATGGCCACTAGATAATAGTACATATGGTGGAAGCTTTATGTACCACGCAGAAAACAAGCAAGTTTTTTTGGGTTATGTAATAGGTTTAGATTATAAAAACCCATATCTTTCACCATTTGATGAGTTTCAAAGATTTAAAACTCATCCAGCCATTAGAAAGATAATTTCTGGTGGTAAAAGAATTTCGTATGGTGCTAGAGCGTTAATTGAAGGCGGACTACAAAGTCTTCCTAAAATGTTTATGCCTGGAGCTTTGTTAGTTGGATGTGATGCTGGAACTTTAAATATGCCTAAAATTAAAGGCTCTCATACTGCTATGAAAAGTGGAATGATTGCTGCTGAAACAATAATTGAGAATATTAGAGAAAATAAAGATTTATCAATTTACGAGGAAAAATTTAAAAAAAGCTGGGTATATAAAGAACTTCACTCTGCACGTAATGTTAAGCCTAGTTTTAGCTGGGGTTTAATTCTTGGAATAATTTTTACAGGAATTGATCAAATTTTATTTAGAGGAAAATTACCTTTTACTTTAAGGCACAAACATGCAGATCACGAGACTTTAAAGCCTGCAAGTGAGATGCCAAAAATAGATTATCCAAAATATGATAACGTTATAACATTTGATAAAACTAGTTCAGTTTATTTGACTGGTACAAATCATACAGACAACCAGCCAGTACATTTAAAACTTAAAGATCCTAATTTGCCAATTAGTTATACATTAGAAAAATTTGATGAACCTGCTCAAAGATATTGTCCAGCTGGTGTTTATGAAGTTCAAAGAGAAGATGATATAAATAAATTTGTAATTAATTCTCAAAATTGTATACATTGTAAAACTTGTGATATTAAGGAACCCTCGCAAAATATTACTTGGGTTACGCCTGAAGGCGGTGGTGGTCCTAAATATGGAAATATGTAGATTAAGATAAATCTATTGCAAACTTTTTTAAAGTTTCAATAGGCACATGTTTAAGAGTATTTTCATGTGTTCTTTTCAAAAATATTGGACATCCTTTACCTGCTTGGACTGCTCTTGCATACCAACTTGCGCACAAACACCATCCGTCTCCATCTTTTAAACCTGGAAATCCAAATTCAGGATGTGGGGTTATTAAATCGTTACCTTCTTTTTTCATCCACTCTAAGCATTCAGTAGTAACCTTAGCACAAACTGTATGAAGTCCATGATCATTTTCATCTGTGTTACAACAACCATCACGAAACCATCCTGTTACAGGATCGTTAGAACATTCCTCCAAATCTTCGCCAAGAACATTTTTTTGTTTATCTGACATTTAAATTTTGGTTGGATTTGGTTGTCCCTTATAGACTTTTTCTGGGTCAAATTTTTTTTCTTTTTCAGTAAATTGCATTTTAACTTCTCTACCATTATTTATTGGGCCTAAGGGAATTGATCTATAAAAACATGATCGATATCCTACATGACAGCTAGCTCCATCTCCAATATCAACAGTTAACCAAATAGAATCTTGGTCATCATCAATTCTCATTTCAGTAACTTTTTGAGTAAAGCCACTAGTTTTACCTTTATGCCAGATAGCTTTTCTTGATCTACTAAAATAATGAGCTTCTTTAGTTTCAATAGTTTTTTTTAATGCTTCAACATTCATGTATCCATGCATTAAAACTTCTCTAGTTTTTGAGCACATAGTAATGATTGGAATAAGCCCATCATTATCAAATTTTGGGGAAAGAAGATTCCCTTCTTCAATTTCAACCACATTCTCTCTTTTTTTGAACATAATAAGTGATTATGTAGCACATATAGGCATATTTTAAATATTTTAAAAATATAGATTTATAGGTATAAAACTCATCATGAAATTAGTTAAAGATACAGATAGCAACGAAATCTCAAATAAGGTTTCTGATAAGGAAGCTGAAGAAGCTTTTAAAACAATATTGTCTTGGATGGGTGAGGACCCAAATAGAGAAGGATTATTAGAAACTCCTAAGAGGGTAGTAAAAGCGTTTAAAGAATATTTTAAAGGATATAAAGAAGATCCTAATAAAGTCTTAGAAAAAACCTTCGGTGATGTTGAGGGCTATGATGACATGGTCATCCAAAAAAATATTTCAATCCAAAGTCATTGTGAGCATCATATGGCTCCAATAATTGGGAAAGCACATGTAGCATATATTCCGAAAGAAAGAGTTGTAGGATTAAGTAAACTAGCAAGAGTTGTAGAAGTTTTTTCAAAAAGATTACAAACACAAGAAAGATTAACTATGCAAATTGCTAAGACAATAATGGAGTCTTTAGATGCAAAAGGTGTAGCAGTAACTATAGACTCAACTCATCAATGTATGACGATGCGAGGTATAAAAAAGGAACAAGCAACAACAGTAACAAATTATTATTTAGGTCAATTTAAAGATGATCTTAGTTATCAAAATAGATACTTAAGATTTATTAGTATTTCAAAAGATTAAAGTGCCAGATCAATTCAAAGCATTAATTCTTGATCAAAAAGGAGAAGAGTTTACTCGAGAAATCAAATCAATAGACAAAAGTTTTTTAAAACATGGAGATGTAACAATTAAAGTAGATTATTCTGATCTAAACTTTAAAGATGGAATGATCTTAAAAAATGGAGGAAGACTAGTTAAAGAGTTTCCTCATATACCAGGTATTGATTTTTCAGGAACTGTTATTGAAAGTGAAAATTCAAATTTTAAGGAAGGTGATGAGGTTATTTTAACTGGTTTTAGAGTAGGAGAAATCTTTTACGGCGGGTACTCGCAAGTTGCAAAAGTCAATGGAGATTTTTTAGTTAAAAAACCAAAAAATTTAACGAGTAAACAAGCGATGATACTTGGAACTGCTGGCTTTACTTCACTAATGAGTGCATTTGCAATTAAAGCAAGAGAAGAATTATTGCTTGGTGAAAAAGTGAACAATGTTTTAGTCACTGGAGCAACAGGCGGTGTTGGGAGTGTTGCCGTTATTGCATTAAACAAAATGGGATATAATGTAACCGCGGTCACAGGAAAAGACTCAAAAGCTGATTATTTAAAATCAATAGGTGCTAAAACTGTTGTAAATAGAGCTGAATTTGACAAAGACCCAAGACTAATTGATAAAGGATTATGGGACGGTGTAGTGGACACAGTAGGTGGAAAAATCTTAGCAAACGCAATAGTTCAAACTAACCCAAATGGAATAATTGCAGTGTGTGGAAATGCAAATACAAATGAACTCAATACAAGTGTAATTCCATTTATGCTTAGGGGAATAAAACTTTGGGGAATGGACTCTGCAAATTGCAGTATTAAAAGAAGAGAATTTATTTGGAGTGAAGCTGCAAATCTAATTGATTTTAGTTTATTAGAAAAATCTATTCAAATAGTTAGCTTAGAAGAGTTAATTGAAACTTATCCAAAAATATTAAAAGGTGAAATTTCAGGAAGAGTTTTAGTTGATTTAAATAAATAATGGATTGGGATAAGTTAAAAATATTTCACGCTGTCGCTGAGGCTGGCAGTTTTACTAATGCCACAATTAATTTGAATCTTAGTCAATCAGCAATTAGTAGACAAATTCAGTCTTTGGAACAAGATTTAAAGGTTCAATTATTTGAAAGGCATGCAAGAGGGTTAACGCTTACTGAAAATGGTGAATATGTATTCAAAACAGCTCATGAAGTAATCAGCAAGTTAAAAGAGGTAGAAACTTCTTTAGGAGATCAAAAAAATAAGCCTACAGGCAAATTAACAATCACTACCGTAAGAAGCTTCGGGACTCACTGGTTAACACCAAGAATTCAAGAATTTATGCGTCTAAATCCAGAAATAGAAATAGAGCTTGTTTTTGATGATAAAGAGCTGGATTTAAGTACCCGTCAAGCAGACATTGGTATTTTCATGAGAAGACCTAAGCAACTTAATTATATTCAAAAAAAGCTAGTTGATATTAAGTATTATATATATGGTTCAAATAAATATTTAGAAAAACACGGAATGCCTAAAACTATTGGTGATTTGAACAAACATAAATTTATATCTTTTGGAAAAGGCGCTCCTTCACCAGTTTATAATCCTGATTGGGCGTTAAAACTTGGAATGCATGATGGAAAAAAAAGAAAAACTATAATGAAAGTTAACAGTGTTATGGGTTTACTTTTAGCAGTTGAATCAGGGGTTGGATTAGCCGCTTTACCAGAATATTTAGTTACAAATTCTAACAATGTTATAAAAGTCCTCCCTAAATCAGAGGGACCTATAACAGAGGCCCACTTTGTTTATCCTCAATCACTTAAAAATACTGCTAGAGTCCAGGCATTTAGAAACTTCTTGTTTAGCAAGATAGGTGACTGGAAGTAAGAATTTATTAGCACTTAATCTCAAAATTATTAAAAAATTCTTTACAACTGCGACACTATATGCGATTGATTATCATTCGCATTGCGAATAATTCTCATTCGCAAAATAACTCAAATAATAGGAATATATGAAAAAAATATCAATATTTGCATTAATAATGACTTTATGTGTGTCTGCTATCGCAGTTGCAAATGAAGTGAATATTTTTAATGCAAGACACTATAAAGCAGATTCTGAGCTTTATTCGAAGTTTACAAGTATGACTGGAATTAAAGTTAACCTGATAAATGGAAAATCTGGTGCTTTAGAAAAAAGAATAATTGAAGAGGGTGCAGATTCTTCTGCAGATCTTTACATCACTGCTGACGCCGGAAGATGTGGTGCTATGGATGCAAAAGGTCATCTTCAAAGTGGTTTATCATCTAAAGCTATAAAAGCTGCTGTTCCAAAAAGTTTTAGAACAAGTAAATGGGTTGGAATAGCAAAAAGAGCTAGAATAATTTATTATTCACCTGAAAGAGTAACTGGTGCTGAACTATCTGGAATGACTTACGAAGGTCTAGCTGATCCTAAATGGAAAGGAAGATTAGTAATAAGAAAATCTAGCAACATATATAATAAATCTCTTGTAGCTTCATTAATCGAAAATAATGGAAAAAAAGCTACAGCTGAATGGGCAAAAGGGGTTGTTGCAAATATGGCTAGAGACTCTAAAGGAAATGATAGAGCTCAAATTATGGCAGTAGCTGCTGGAGAAGCTGATATTGCTGTGGCAAACACTTATTATTTAGCTTTAATGTTATCTGGTAAAAAAGGTGCAGAACAACAAGAAGCTGCTAAAAAAGTTAAAGCTTTTTTCCCTAATCAGAACGATAGAGGAACGCATATGAATGTTAGCTGTGCTGCTTTAGTAAAAGGTGCACCTAACAAAGCTAATGCCGTTAAACTTGTAGAGTTTTTATTAACTCCACAATCTCAAGAGCACTTTACAAACAATACTTTTGAGTTTCCAATGATTGATGGTGTTTCACCAAGTCCATTAGTAGTGAATAACTTAGGATTAGATTTCAAACAAGATATGAATACTAAGTTAGCTTCTTATGGAAAAAATCAAGCTGCTGCATTAGAAGCAATGACAGCTGCAGGTTGGAAGTAATAGAAACATGAAAAAGAATTTATTTGCTTTTGATTTTAACAATTCTTCTAGTTCGAGTGGCTCATATAGTAGTCAGGAAACATGTGAACCATGCTCATTAGAAGTTGAAAGAATTAAAAAAAAAATAAATAAAAGAAAATTATCTGAAATTAAAGATGATGATATTGATCATGTCATAAACGTTTTTGGTATTAAAAGATAATTTTTAAAAAAAGTGAACATAATCTAATAGTTTTACCCTCTATTAATTATGTTCACTTAAAGTTAAAAGGGTAAAAATGTTTTTAAAAAAAATTAATTTATGGAACTCTAGTTCGTTTTGTATTTCAGTAATTGTTCTAATACCAATTTTAACCGTCTTTGCTAGTTTTTTTGAAGATACTTCTAATTATTATCAAATCTTAAAAGATACATTTTTATTTGAATATATTTTCAATTCACTAACTTTATTAATTTGTGTTTTAGTTTTAACCTTTATATTTGGAACCACTACTGCATATCTAGTTTCCTTTTATACATTTCCACTCAGTAATTTTTTCAAATGGGCCTTGATATTATCTTTTGCAGTACCCCCTTATATTTATGCATATTCATTGACTGCTTTTTTTGAAAATTATGGAACTTTATTTACAATTTTAAAAAATCTGTTTGGAGAAGCAAATTATAATCAAAATATTCCAAAATTTGATGGTTTATTTGGAGCTGTGATTTCTCTTTCTTTTTCTTTATTTGCTTATGTATATATTCTTGCTAGAGCATCATTTCTTTATCAATCTCAAAATTTAATTGATTTAGGAAGAAGTCTAGGATTTTCTAAATTGAAATCTTTACATTCTTTATTGTTACCAGCAGCGCGTCCAGCGATTGTAACAGGTTTATCTCTTGTTGCGATGGAAACCTTGGCAGAATTTGGAGCTGTAGATTTTTTTTCTATTAATACTTTGACTACAGGAATTTATAATTCATGGATAACATTCGATGATTTAGCATTCTCTAATAGAATATCCTTTTTTCTTCTAATTTTTATATTCTCATTGTTTATTTTAGAGAATTTATCTAGAAAAAAAGCAAAATATCATTCTAACACAAGAGGCGGTATTAAACAGAAGGTGAAAATCCAGCTTTTGGGTATCAAAGCATTTTCAGCATTTATGATTTGTTTTTTTATTTTCTTTTTGAGTTTTTTATTTCCATTAAGTCAAATGTTATATTGGACACTAAAATTTCCTGAAAATTTTTTTGATCTTCAAATATTTACTTTAACTATAAATACAATCTATTTAGTATCATTATCAAGTTTAGTTTTGATAATTCTTTCTTTAATTTCAAACTATGGAAATAGAGTTTCAAAAAATAAAACCTTAAATCTTTTATCTACTTTATCCATTTCCGGTTATGCTATTCCAGGTATAATTTTAGCTTTAGCATTTATAACTTTTGTGGCATGGTTTGATGATAATATTGTTAAAGCATTAGGTTTTTTATCAATCAAAAAATTTTTTATTGGTTCAGTTTTTGGTCTTGTTTTAGTTTATTTTGTAAGATTTTACTCTTTGTCTTTTAATGGAATAAAATCTGGATATGAAAAAATCAACATATCAGTTGATGAAAGTTCTTACCTACTTGGTTATTCAAAAAAAAAGACATTTATGAATATCCACATACCTTTTTTGAAAAATTCTCTTTTATTTGTCGCTATCCTTATTTCTTTAGAAATAATAAGAGAATTACCAATTACATTAATTTTAAGACCTTTTAATTTTGAAACTTTTGCTACAACTGCATATATATCTGCTTCAGAGGACTTATTAGAGGCTGCTGCAGTACCTTCATTGTTTTTAATATTAATTGCTTCTTTATTTATTATAATTAGTTCAAAATATATTTTAAGAGAAAACAATGAATAATAATTTTTTTGAAGTTAAAAATGTTGATTTTAAAGCCGGAGGTAAAACTAAAGTTTCAAATGTATCTTTTGCTATTGAAAAGGAGGGTGATATTATATGTCTTTTAGGCCCATCAGGTATTGGTAAAACTACAATATTAAGAACAATCGCAGGTTTAGAAAAAATTAACAATGGATCAATAGCATTAAAGGGAAAAATATTATCTTCAGAAAAAGAAAACATCGAACCTGAGCACAGAAATATATCTCTTGCTTTCCAAGAAAATAGTTTATTTCCACATTACACTGTGAAAAAAAATATACTATTAGGTGCAGATAGAAATAAAGATAAAAAAAATCATCAAGTTAGTTTTCAAGAAATTGTCAAATTATTAGATATTTCTTTTATATTAAATAAATACCCACATGAAATTAGTGCTGGAGAAGCTCAAAGAGCCTCACTTGCAAGATCTCTTATTTCTCAGCCTGATTTATTGTTGTTAGATGAACCATTATCAAATGTTGATCAAAGTTTTAAGGAAGAGATTCAAGAAAAATTAAAAAAAATATTAAAAAGTTCAAAGATTACCACAATAATTGTAACGCATGATTCTTATGAAGCTTTTTATTTAGGGTCAAAATGTGGAATAATTTTAAATCAAGAGCTAAAACAATTTGATGATCCATATAATGTTTATCATTTACCAAATTCGGTTGAAGTAGTTAATTTTTTGAATAGAGGTACTCTTATTCCTGCAGAAGTGACAAGTCCTAAAAGTTTAGAAAATAAAGATCTTGGAACAATTACGGGTAATTTTATAAAACAATTTCCAATAGGATCAAAAGTTAAGCTTTTAGTACAACCAGAGGATCTACACCACGATGACAAAAGTAATTTAAAATTTGAGGTTATAGATAGAAAATTCAGAGGTACTAATTTTATTTACACCCTTAAAACTCCGAATAACATGCTAATACCAGTTTTTGTTCATTCACATCATATTCATCAACATGAGGTAGATGAAAAATTTGGAATTAAAAGACCAATTCATATTGATCATATAGTTTGCTTCTAATAAAAACTTTTGTAAATGAGCAATAAATCAAAAAACTTTTTTAAAGGTATAAAAGATACGAGTCCATTAATGATACCAGTGGTACCATTTGGGATTATTTTTGGAGTGTTAGCAATCGATTTAGGTTTAACGCCATTAATGACGATTGCAATGTCAGTTATTATTTTTGGTGGTGCATCACAAATAATTTTTCTCCAATTATTTTCAGCAGGAGCCTCTTCATTTGTTATTCTAAGTTCAGTTGGTGCGGTAAATTCAAGACATTTATTATATGGAACTGTTTTATCCGAACATCTTTCTGATTTAAATTTAACTTGGAAAATAATTGTTTCATATTTTTTAGTTGACCAAGCTTTTGCAGTTTCAAATAATCATTTTAAGAAAAACAAAAAAGATAAAGATAAATATTTTCATTTAATAGGTGGAGGATTGAATTGTTGGACAATTTGGCAAATTACAACAATAATTGGAATTTATCTGGGTTCAATAATTCCAGAAAAATTAGGTTTAACTTTTGCAATTCCACTAACATTTTTAGCATTACTAGTTAATGATTTTAGAAAGTTTATTAATGTAATTGTAATTATCATATCAGGTTCCGTTGCAACATTAGGCTACCAAATAATCCCTTATAAAGCATATGTGATTGTTGCAGCTTTTGTAGGATTGTTTGTGGCGTTTATATTAACAAAATTTGTAAAAAAAAATTATGAGTAATTTAGCATTAATAATTTATTGTGGATTGATTACTTTTTTAACAAGGTTTTCAATGATTGCTCTACTAAAAAAGAAATGTTTAATGATAGAATTAGAGAAGTTTTATCTTATGTGCCATCAGCAATCTTTCCTGCAATTATTTTTCCAGCTATATTTTTAAATAATTCTGGATTTATTCAATTAGATGATAATCCTAAAATTTTAGCATCAATTATTGCTATGATTATTGGAGTTTTTAGTAAAAATGTTTTAGCAACAATATTTTCTGGTTTATTTTCATACTGGACCATAATTTTTATTTTTTGAGTTATCTAGAAATTAAATAAATTGTTTTTTATATTTTAAGATATATAGTTTTTATAAATGCCAATAAAATCATCTCAAACTCTAGTTCAGGAAGCTCTAAAAGAAATTAAAACAATTAATACCGATGAAGCATATGAGTTATCACAAAGTGATAAATGTAATTTGATTGATATAAGAGATATTCGAGAATTAGAAAATGAGGGAAGAATTGAAAATTCGCATCATATTCCTCGAGGTATGTTAGAATTTTGGTTAGATCCTGAAAGTGCTTATTTTAAAAAAGGAAAATTAGATCCGAATAAGGAGATGGTTTTATTTTGTGCTGGAGGATTAAGATCAGCTCTAGCAACCAAATCTCTTAAAGAAATGGGCTTTGAAAAAGTTTCACATATTGAAGGTGGATTTAGCGCATTAAAACAAAGTAAGTTTAAAATTTCTCAATAAAAAATAGTATCTATTAATTAGATATACGAGACTGAATGTCTTTACCCAAAATGGACAAGCATTTTCTTTGACTCGTCTTTCTTAATTTAGTTTAATTAATTTTTTAATAAACAAAAGGGGAAATAATGAAAATAATTAAAACTACACTTGTAGCTGGATTAATTTCAATTTTTGCAACTTTTTCATCATTTGCTGAAAAAGTAAAAATTGGAGATCCAGGTTGGACTGGTGCTACTGCAATAGCAAATTTACTTGCAGCAGTTGTTACAGATAAAATGGGTGGAGAAGCAGAGCTTGTTCCAGGAAACAATACAGCTATCTATGGTGCAATTGATAGAAGTAAAGGTGAAATAGAAGTTCACCCTGATATATGGTTACCAAATCAACAAGCTTATACAAATGATTTAGTTCCAAAGGGAACTTTAAAATTAAGCAGCAAACCTTATGAAGGAAACCAAGGTTATTGTGTTTCACAACAGTTTGCAAAAAAGATGAATATTACTGCAATCGAAGATTTAGGAAGACCTGAAGTTGTCAAAGCTATGGATAGTGATGGCAATGGTAAAGGTGAATTTTGGATTGGAGCAGATGGTTGGGCATCAGCAAATGTTAACCAAGTTAAATTAAGAGACTATGGTTTATATGATGCTGGTATTGAACCAATAAGAGCTGCTGAAGCAGTAAAAAATGCTAGAGTTCTTGACTCAATTAAAAAAGGTGAAGGATATGCATTCTATTGTTACAAACCACATGCAATTTGGGGAATGGCAGATGTAGTTATGTTGGAAGAACCAAAATTCGATCCAGCTAAATACAAAATGGTTCAACCAAAAGAAGATGCAGATTGGTATAATAAATCATACGTAGCTTCAAAAGATGCACTTAAACAAATCCAAATAGGTTGGGGTACGTCTTTAGAAAAAAAATCACCAGCAATTGTAGAATTCTTTAAGAATTTTCAATTAACAGCAGATGATGTTTCGTCAATGGCTTATGCAATTTCAGTTGAGAAAAAAGATCCAGCTGATGTAGCTAGAGCTTGGATGAAAGCAAATAAATCAACTGTTGATGGTTGGTTAGGACTATAATCTAAATTAAACTATTTATACTCGGCAATTAAATATTGCCGAGTATATTTTCCTAAAATATAAGAGAGACTAATGAATTCGTCTGGATCAGCCATTGTAATTGAAAATGTTTGGAAAGTTTTTGGCAATAATTCCAGTGAAGCTTTAGATGCAATTCAAAATCAAAAAATTTCAAAAACAGAAGCTTTAGAAAAATATAATTCAGTAATAGGTGTCTCCGATGTTTCTTTTGACGTAAAACACGGTGAAATATTTTGTGTCATGGGCCTATCGGGTAGTGGAAAATCAACATTAGTAAGACATATCAATAGACTTTTAGAACCTACTTCTGGAAAGATTTTAATTAATGATCAAGATGTGATGAAACTTGATAGGGAAAGTCTACAAGAATTAAGAAATAAGAAAATAGGCATGGTTTTTCAAAATTTTGCTCTAATGCCACATAGATCTGTAGTGGATAATATAGCAATGCCTCTAGAAATTAGAGGGGTTAGCAAAAATGACAGATTAGATGTAGCAAATAAAATTTTAGACATTGTAGAATTACAAGGTTGGGGTAATAAATTTGCACATGAATTATCGGGTGGTATGCAACAAAGAGTTGGTCTTGCAAGAGCGTTAGCTGCTGATCCTGAATTTCTTTTAATGGATGAACCATTTAGTGCATTAGACCCATTAATTAGAAGACAACTACAATCTGAATTTATTAAGCTTTCAAAACAGATGAAAAAAACAACTGTCTTTATTACACATGATTTAGATGAAGCAGTAAGAGTTGGACACAGAATTGCGATTATGAGAGATGGTAAAGTAATACAAATTGGAACACCTGAAGAAATAGTAGTTAGTCCTGCAGATGAATATGTGGCAGACTTTGTAAAAGGTATTTCACGATTAAAAGTTGTGCAAGCCAAATCAATAATGCAGTCGGTAGAAGCTTATGAAAAAAAATATGGTAAATTATGGGATGACCCTGAAAGTGTTCATGACAACGAACTATTGAGCCAATTAATTGAAAAATCTAAATCTAAAGAAAAACCATTAGTGGTAAAAAATTCTGATGAGAATGTTATTGGTGTAATCACACAGGCGGATCTTTTAAAAGCTGTAATTGAGGGTAGCGATGGAGAATAAAAATAACCCTTCTAGGTCAGAATTGATCACAGATTTTGTCAAAACAAACCCTAATTATTATATAGAGCAGTTTCAAAAAATAGGTAGCAAACCAACATTTTCTTACTCATTTAATCTTTATGCTGCAATTTTTGGACCTATATGGTTTGGGATAAGAAATATTTGGAACTGGGCATTAACATTTTTAATAATTGAAACTTTTGCAGTAGTTCAAATTATAAGAGGTTTATTTGGTAATATTACAGCTGAGGCAATTCAAAAAATTGAGCAAGTTCAATCAACTATAGCATTTAGAAATAAACAATTAGAGGCTGCTATAACCAATAATCCAGATAAAGTTGATGTTTATAAGCGAAATATCAAATCGTTAGAGGATGCAATGCAAGGCTATATTAATGAAGTTGATAGAATTGAAGCCTCAGCAATTTGGATTACTATTTTTGGAATAATATTATTAATTTCAATAAAAATAATTCAAGGGATTATTGCAAATTCTAAATTGGAAAAAAGATATTCTGAGTGGTTATCCGATAAAACTATTAGCCCTGGTATGCATACAAAGAATTATATTCTTAGTACTATTTTTACATCAGTGATAATGTTTTTTTCAGTAGTTCACTATAGTTTTCCTGGGTTAATTACAATTATGAATGAATTTCCAACACATCCAGAAATTAGATTAACATCTATTAGTTGGGTTGAAAAAGTATTTAACTATGCTGTCATCAAAGGTGATGCTCTATTTACAGCAATTACAATTGGTATTCGTTCTGTTTTAGATTTTTTAGAATTGTTGTTTGTTAAAACCCCTTGGATAGTAATCATAACCACTATCGTTATTTTAACTGGTTTATCTGCAGGACCGCGTGCTGCAATTTATTCAGCTGGTTTTTTATGTTACATGGGTTTTTTAGGTTTTTGGGTAAAAGCGATGACTACTCTGGCCTTACTTGGAACAGCAGCAATTTTAAGTATTGTAATTGGAATACCTCTCGGGATTTTTTGTGCTAGACGTCAAAGATTTTATTCGATGATCAGACCAATAATGGATTTTATGCAAACAATGCCTGCTTTTGTATTTATGATACCAGTTATTGCTTTCTTTGGAACAGGAAAGGTTGCAGCAGTAATCATTACAATGATTTTTGGTGGCACTCCTGTTGTTAGATTAACTGTACTTGGATTAAGAGGTGTCCCTGAAACTATTAGAGAGGCTGCGATAGCATATGGAGCAAGCAAATGGTATTTGCTTAGAAAGGTAGATTTACCTTTAGCAACACCTTCAATTTTAGCAGGAGTAAACCAAACTGTAATGTTAAGTTTAGCAATGGTAGTTGTGGCATCATTAATAGGTGCAAAAGGTTTAGGACAAGATGTTTTGGAGGCTTTACAATACGCTAACGTAGGACAAGGTATTCTTGCTGGTGTTGCTATCTTATTTGTCGCATTAATTTTAGATAGGGTTGTTCAAGGGAAAAAAAGAGTTTAAAAACAATTATGAAAAAAATACTTACATTAATTTTTTGTATATTCGCATTTAGTACAAATGCAAAAGAAACAACTTTTAATAAACAGTTATTCGATAAAGCCCAATTAGATGGCAAGGTTGTAATAGTTAGTTCTTGGGTAAAATATTGTACGTCTTGTGCAAGTCAAATGAAAGTTTTAGATAAAGCTAAAAACGATTTTAATAATATTGAATATTTTAAATTCGATGTAAGAAATAAAGAAATAGCTGATTTATTTAACATTCAATATCAAACAACTCTTTTAATTTTTAAAGACAATAAAGAAGTTTATAGAAGCATTGGTGAAACAAGTAGAGAAGCAATTTATAAAGCTATTAAATCTTCAATTTAGGTTTAAGCACCTAAATTAATATTTCTAGATACATTAGTTTCTATTTCTGCAGGTTTTTTTAAATTAAGATTATTCATAATAATAATATATTCATCAACACTGCTAACTTGTAATCTAGGATTATTTTTTTTTTCTTTTCCAATTGTACTTACTTTTTGACCTTTATAGTCATGGGCAGGATATACAAGGGTTTCTTCTGGTAATTTTAAAAGCCTATTGAATATTGAATTATATGCATCTTTTGAACTTCCATTTTGGAAATCTGTTCTACCTGTACCATTAATTAATAGTGTATCTCCAGAAAATAAATAGTTATCCATTAAAAAACTATAGCTGTCCGAAGTATGTCCTGGAGTATACATTGCTCTAATTTTGAGATTATCTAAATTAATATATTCATCATCTTTAACTTTTATTTCAACAGCATCTGCAGGAGAATGGGCACCCATAATAGTTGAACATTTTGTAATATCTTTAAGCTTAGATGCTCCTGTTACGTGATCTGCATGTATGTGAGTGTCAATCACTTTAACTAATTTTAAATCTAACTCTTTAAGTAGTTTAATATAATCACCAACATTCTCTTTAACAGGATCAATAATTAATGCCTCTCGACCTTTTCCTGATGAAATTAAATATGTATATGTTGAAGATTTTGTATCGAACAATTGTTTAAAAATCATCTTAATATAATACCATAAAAGTACAAATTGACCCATTGTTAAAATAAAATTTAATATTAATTTTTCTAAAATATGAGGTTGATAAAATTTATAATTTTATTTCTATTTTTACATTCATTTGCGTATGCAGACAAGAATATGAAAATTGGCTCTAAAGGTAAAGAGAGTGAAGTCTCACGTGTAATTAAAGTTGTTATGTATGACAATTATTATGAGCCAAGTTCATTTCAAATTAAAGTCGGCGAGACGATAAAATTTGAAGTAGAAAATGCCGGTATGCTTGTTCATGAATTTAATATCGCAAATAAAATGATGCATATGAAACATCAACCAGAAATGTTGAAAATGGTTGAAAATGAAATTCTTTTAGCTGACTCAATCGACAAAAAGAAAATGCAAAAAATGGCAAAAATGGATAAAGCCATGGGTCACTCACATAGTAATAGTGTTTTACTTGAGCCAAAACAAAAGGGAGAAATCATCTGGAAATTTGATAATGCTGTCAACATTGAAGTAGCTTGTAATGTGCCCGGTCATTATCAAGTTGGAATGATTGCTAAAGTTGATATAAATTAACTTGATGGACACTGCAGCTAAAGCTAATTTTCATTGGTCATGCAAACATACCTGGAAGAGAAGTGCTAAAAACACAGGTTGGTGTTTGTTGGGTTGTGCTATTGGAGATTTGGGTACAATTTTATTTTTTCAGCTTTCAAAAATTCCTTTTCCTATTTTAGGAATAATGATTTTAGCTATTATTAATGGTTTAATTACAAGTATCATTTTAGAAACAATTATTTTGATGAGACAAAATTTTGATTTTTCTAAAGCTTTTAAAACAGCAATGGGAATGAGTTTTATTTCTATGATTAGTATGGAGGTTGCAATGAATATCACTGATTATTTTTTAACTGGAGGTGCAATTCTAAATTGGTGGGTCATTCCTATTATGCTTGCAGTAGGTTTTGTGACACCATGGCCATATAATTATTGGAGATTAAAAAAGTTTGGTATCAACTGTCATTAAAAATTGGGACAAAAATAATTGGCTTTCATCTAAAAGCTATATATCAGATTTTAATCTTTTCTTAACAAAAGTTATAAAATTGAACACAAGTTCACAAATTTTAGATATTGGATGTGGTCGAGCTAAAATTATAGGTTCTTTAAGCTCTAAATTAAAGCTTAGAGATAGACCGATCGGGATTGACCTAGTTAGTCATAAAGACAAAGATAAAAGAGTTGATTTTAAAAAGATTGATGCCACATCTTTTTTTTTAACTAATAAAAAAAAATTTGACTTAATTTTATTAAAGCAAACTATTCACTTACTTAAAATGAGTGAAATAAAAACCTTGTTAATTAAGATGAAAAAAAGTTTAAAACCTAATGGTAAAATTTTAATATTCACGTTAGAACCACATAAGAACGAAATACCCAATTTTACATTAATGAAAATAAGATTATTAAAATCTCTAAAAAGAGATGAAAAAATTTTAAAATTTATCTCAAAACTTTATCCAAAAAGAATTATGAAATATTTTTCATATAAAGTAAAAATTAGTAAAAAAAAATATATTAGTATGATTTCAAAAAAATTTATTTCTACGCTTCTTAATTTAAATAAAGAGCAAATTGTCACTGGTATTAATGAAATTAATCTTAAATACAAAAAAGATTTAAATTTTAATGATAAATTAGTTTGTATAATTATCAAAAATAACTAAATCTAATTATATGAATCACTTAATAACAAAATTTAATAATTTTTTCTTAAATTTTGAAGCTATAGGATCTCTTTTATTAAGACTTGCAGTAGGCACAGCTTTTATCATTTATGGTATTGGGAAGTTTCCTTTACCACCTGAAGGCCTTATAGAGTATTTTGATTTATCCCCATTTCTTGCAAGTTTAGTTGCAATATCAGAGGTATCCACAGGTATTATCCTTATCATCGCTAATTTTATTAAAAATCCTATTGGCCACACATTAACCAGATTGGCAGGTTTGAATATTGTCATTTTAATGATTTGTATTTTTGCTGTAGCTCATAGAGATTGGTTTATAACAAAACAACTTTTCACAAGTGTACAAATCTTTCTTTTGATTGGTGGTTTTTATTTTTTAATTAAGGGTAATAAAATATAAATTGCGTTAAATTTGAATTTATATATTCTTAGACTATGAAATATATAAATGGTTTTATAAATTTAATTACAAGCTTAATAGTTTCAACAATTATTATTTATTCAATTAATTTCGTTGCAGGCTTTGCAGGTGCAGATTATTCATTTTCAAACGGTGAAGTATTTGTAATGTGGATTTTAATGGCAATATTAGTTAATAATTGTTTTAACAAATAATCTTTCTTCTAGTGAATAAATCAGTAAAGACTGATGATGTAATTTTCAACTTTTTTAAACAAATTTGTGATGAAAAAGATGATGAAAAATGTGTTCAACTTGGAAATCAATGGATTGATGCAATGGAACTAAATTTAAACAATATAGAAAAAAATTTAGATGAAAATGATAAAATTAAACATAAAGACGACATTCAGAATAATAGAAATCACCTAAATAGTCTTAAAGGTAAAAGTTCTTCAGAATGGCGTGAGTATGCAACTACATGTATGATTGAAATTATTGATAATAAAGTATAAGAATGTTCCAAAGGGGTGTCCTTACAGACTGAGATTAAACCCTAAGAACCTGTCCGGTAATTCAGAAAGGGAGAATAATGGATAAAACATACTTTATAAATCAATCAACATCACTAACATTAGTAATTTTCATAAGTTTAATCTTTGCATTTTTAGGTTTCTATTATTCAAAAAAATATCAAGGACTAAATAATTATTTAACAGCAAATAGGAATATTGGATTATTTTCTTTAACAACAAGTTTAACTGCTTCAGCTTTAGGAGCATGGATCTTATTTGGCCCAGCCTCAGCTGCAACATGGGGAGGAATGGGAGCAATTATAGGTTATTCATTGGGAACAGCATTTCCAATGTTCTTTTTGATTTATTTAGGTAAAAAAATCAGAAATGAATTTCCTAAAGGATCATCATTAATTGAATTTATGAGAAAAAAGTTTGGAAAAAGTTTATTCAAGCTTATTTTGCTTATGACTGTTTTCTATATGTTTATTTTTTTATGTGCAGAAGTTACAGCAGTAGCTGTTTTAATTAATTATATTTCAGGCACCGATCTATGGATTACAGCTCTAATTGTTTTATTATCTACCCTAGCTTACACTTTATATGGAGGGTTAAGAGCCTCAATATTTACAGATAATATTCAAATGGTTGTGATTGGAGTTTTATTATTGATTTCTTTAGCTTATATCAACTCCTTTAATGGATCTGAATTTTCTTTTGAGTTCATAAAAAGAAAGAATCCTCAACTTTTAAGCTCATCTTACATGCCTAGTTATACTGCCGGTTTGACTTTTTTTATTGCTGTTGCTGCTACAAATTTATTTCACCAAGGTAATTGGCAAAGAGTGTATGCTGCAAAAAATTTTGAAATTTTAAGAAAAAGCTTAATTATATCTTTCTTTATTATTGTACCAGTAGTTTTTTATATGGGTTTTACAGGAATGGTTGCTTTTTCAATAGATCCAACTTCAAGACCTGATCTAGGATTTTTTACATTATTACTTAAAGAACAAACTAAGTTATTGTCTTTATTTATAATTGTACTAGGTTTAGCATTAACAATTTCTACTGTTGATACTTTAATCAATGCAATATCAAGTTTAATTGTAGTAGATGGAAAAGCTGTGTTTAATTTTAAAAAAAAAATAGATTATCTTAAATTTTCTAAATATATAATTATATTTTTATCTATTATTTCTTTTATTATTGCCTCCAGAGGATTTGATATTTTATATTTATTTTTATTAGCAGACTTATTTTGTTGTGCTTTTGTATTGACTGTCTTCTACAGTTTTTATAATAAGAATATCAATGAAAAAACTGCCTATGTCTCAATTATAATTGGGTTAGTTGGTGGTTTATTAATGTTTCCATCTCCAGATTTTTCAAAAAGTTTACTAGTTGGAGTCTTGATGCCGAAAGAACTGTTTGGACCATTTGTAGCACAATCATTATTATTTTTGTCTTTTGCAATTGCAACTTTTTTACCAATTGTAGTTTTTAAAGCAAAAAAGTTTTAATATTACTCGATTGTATTAACGGAATTTATAGTTATAAATCTGTCTCAATGACAGACAATCAGATAATTATCAATGAACTTACAAAAGTTTATGATAATGGTTTTGATGCACTTAAAAAAATTAGTCTTAGAGTTAAACAGGGTGAAATTCTTGCAATGCTTGGACCAAATGGTGCAGGAAAGACAACTTTAATTAGTATAATTTGTGGGATTGTTACCCCCTCATCTGGTTCTGTTACTGTGGACGGCTTTGATATAATAAAAAATTACCGAGAGACTAGATCCAGAATAGGAATGGTTCCTCAAGAGTTAAATTTAGAATCTTTTGAAACAGTTTTTGATACTGTATCATATTCAAGGGGTTTGTATGGAAAATCTCCAAAACCAGAACACATAGAAAAAATTTTAAAAGATTTGAGTCTATGGGACAAAAAAGATCAACGATTAAAACAATTGTCAGGTGGAATGAAAAGAAGAGTTTTAATTGCAAAAGCTTTATCTCATGAGCCAAAAATATTATTTTTAGATGAACCAACAGCCGGAGTAGATGTTGAGCTTAGGAGAGACATGTGGATGGTTGTTGATGATCTTAGAAAAACTGGGGTCACAATTATCTTAACTACTCATTATATTGAAGAAGCTGAAGCTATTGCTGACCGTGTTGCTGTTATTAATCAAGGTGAAATTATAGTTGTCGAAGATAAAAAAGAACTAATTAAGAAAATGGGTCATAAAAAATTAAATATTGAATTACAGGAAAAGATTACTGAAATCCCTAAAGATTTAGCCAAATATAATCTTGAAATAGATGATGAACATATGTCTTTAATTTATACTTATAATGTTGGAACCGAAAAAACAGGCATTACTAATTTGTTGCAAGATTTAAAAGATACCGGTTTAAAATTAAGAGATTTAAAAACAGAACAAAGTAATCTGGAGAAAATATTTGTTAATTTAGTTAAGGAAAATAATGAAATTTAATTATTACGGATTTAAAGCCATATATTTTCATGAGATGAATAGATTTTATAGAACAGTAGGTCAGTCTCTTCTCTCACCAGTAATTTCTACATCATTATATTTTGTTGTTTTTGGTTCGGTGATTGGTGGTTACATTCAAAAAATTGATGGCGTAAGCTATGGTTCATATATCGTTCCAGGTTTATTAATGCTTACATTGCTTACTCAATCAATAAGTAACACCTCATTTGGAATATTTTTTCCAAAATTTAATGGAACTATCAATGAGATTTTAGCAGCACCCATTTCAACTCTTGAAACAGTTTTAGCTTTTGTTGGGGCAGGAGCTACCAAAACTTTAATTGTCGGTGCTGTGATCTTTGTTACCGCTTCATTTTTTGCTGAAGTGACTGTTCAATATCCAATGTTAATGATATTTTTGTTAGTTTTGGTCTCTTTTACTTTTGCATTATTTGGTTTTTTAATTGGTGTTGTTAGTAAAAACTTCGAACAAATGTCTATCATTCCTTCTTTAGTTATTACACCAATGGTTTTTTTAGGAGGGAGTTTATATAGTTTGGATATGTTGCCACCATTCTGGCAAACTGTGTCTTATTTTAATCCAGTAGTTTATCTAATTGACGGCTTAAGATTTTCATTTTATGGAATATCAGATTTTAATATTTGGATAAGTGTAGGTTCAATGGTGTCATTTTTAGTAATATGTGTGATCGCTGTCTCAATATTATTGAAAAAAGGTTATAATATTAAATCTTAAGAAGAAGCAATTTTTTTCTTTGGATCATAAAAAGGTTTTTCAATTACTTTAGAACCAATCTCATCACCATTTATAATAACCTTAAAATTATTTCCAATCTCTGAATTATTAATATCTACTATTGCTAATGCTATATTTTTTTTTAATCTAGGAGAATATACAGCAGAAGTAACTTTACCAATTTTTTTACCATCTTTATATATTGACCAGAATGTAGTGTTAGGTCCTTTTAAAGGTTCACAATTTAACTCTAAACCAACTTGTTTTCTTTTAATTCCATTCTGTTTTATTTTTTTTAAAGCTTCTTTACCAATAAAGTTAACCTTATTTTCTAAGTTAACCAATCTATCTAAACCTAGTTCAAATGGATTTGTATTGATGTCTGCATCTGCATGATAAGAAAGCATTCCACCTTCAATTCTTCTTATAGACGATGTATGACCTGGTTGAAGACCATGCTCTTTTCCTGCTTCCATTATTTTTTCATAAAGTTCATTACCTTTAGAACCATCTCTGAGGAATAATTCATATCCAAACTCACTAGACCAACCAGTTCTTGAAACAACTAATGGTATTCCATCTAATTTATATTCTCTAAACCAGTAATATTTAAGATTTTTAATATCTTCACCAAATAATTTAATCATTATTTCAGCTGAATTAGGTCCTTGTAATTGAAGTGGGGATACGTCAGGTTCTGTAATATTTACATTTAATCCTGAATTCACAGCTACTCCTTGAGCCCATAATAAAACATCGCTGTCGGCAAGAGATAACCAAAAATGATTTTCGGCTAGTCTTAAAAGAACAGGATCATTAATTATTCCACCCTTATTATTTACAATTAGTACATATTTACATTGACCAACTGATAATTTTGAGAGGTCTCTAGGAGTGAGTAATTGAATAAATTTGTAAGCATCTGGACCAGTAATTTCTACTTGTCTTTCAACTGCTACATCACAAAGAATTGCTTTTTCAATTAAATTCCAAAAATTTTGTTCGGGACTCCCAAAATCCCTTGGTATGTACATATGATTGTAAACCGAAAAACCTTTAGCTCCCCATTTGACTGTCGAGTCAAAATAAGGCGATTTTCTAATCTGAGTTCCAAAACCAAAATTTTTATTTACCATAGGGGCTCATAGCATAGACCATAAAGATTACAAACGTTTAAATAACCAACCCATTTCTGAGTTAGTTATTTACAAATCTAACATTAAAGAGGAATTATTTTATTAGAATTGTTCAGACTCTGTTGAGCCATCCATTGCTGTAGTTGAGCTTTTTCCACTACTTATAGTATTAGAAACAGCATCGAAATAAGAAGTACCAACTTCTCTTTGATGTTTAACACTAGTGTAACCATCTTTTTCACGAGCGAATTCTTGTTCTTGAATTCTTGAATAAGCTGACATGCCTTCTTTTTTATATTTTTCTGCTAATTCAAAAATAGCAATGTTTTGAGTGTGAAAACCAGCAAGTGTTATGAATTGAAACTTATAGCCCATCTTGCTGATTTCTTGTTGAAATGATGCAATCTCTTCATCAGATAAATGTTTTTTCCAGTTGAATGAAGGAGAACAATTATAAGCTAGAAGTTTGCCTGGAAATTTTTTATGAATAGCATCAGCAAATTTTTTAGCTTCTTCCAAGTTTGGTGTTGCTGTTTCGCACCAAATTAAATCTGAATAAGGTGCATAAGCTAATCCTCTAGATATTGCTTGATCTATACCTGCCTTAACATAATAAAAACCTTCCGGGGATCTTTCACCAGTTAAGAAAGATTTATCGTTATCATCATGATCGTTAGTAATTAGTTTCGCTGCATTTGCATCTGTTCTGGCTAATATAATCAGTGGCACGTTTGCTATGTCTGCTGCTAATCTTGCAGCTTTTAAATTTTTTATCATCGTTCCAGTTGGCACTAGAACTTTACCACCCATATGACCACATTTTTTTTCACTTGCTAATTGATCTTCAAAGTGAACACCAGCAGCACCAGCTTTTATAAATTTTTTTGCAAGTTCAAATACATTTAACGGTCCACCAAATCCTGCTTCACCATCTGCAATAATTGGCAACATGTAATCAACTTTTTTTTCCTTTTTCATATCGCCATCTTTAATTTCCATGTGTTGAATTTGGTCTGCTCTTATTAATGCGTTATTCATAGACTCAACTAACTTAGGCGCACTATCATAAGGATATAGAGATTGATCTGGATACATTTCACCAGCACTATTTGCATCAGCTGCAACTTGCCACCCACTTAAATAAATAGCCTTTAGACCAGCTTTAGCATGTTGTACAGCATGGTTTCCTGAGAGAGAACCTAGAGTATTTACATACGGTTCGGAATTTAATAAATTCCATAATTTTGTTGATTGATGTTTGCACATTGAATATTCAATTTTTATTGAGCCTCTCAATCTTTCTACTTCCTCTGGAGTATAATCTCTTTTAATTCCTGCAAATCTTTTTAAATCGTATGAGATATTTTCTGCGCTCATTATTAATATCCTGTGCTGTTTAATATTACTTGTTAAGAAATGAATTAAGTTGAATAAATTAAATTAGTTTGAGTCGTCAAGGGTCTCAACTAGATCTTTCATTCCACTTGAACCCCAATCACAATGATCATCTCTCATGTAGATCCCTCTACTATTATGTCTAGCAAGATCTTCGTGTCTAATGATTTGAGCCTCATTTTCGTTGTTTTTTAATTTATCGTTCATGTAAATCTTATAATTTACAAGATTTACAAAATCCACAAAAAAGTTTAAAAAGCTTGTAAATAAAAGAAAAAAATTGTAAAAATTAATTTACAAAATTTACAAATAGAAAATATGAGTCAATTAGATTTAAAAATTGGTCCAAAAATCAAGGCTTTTAGAAGACAGCTAGGTCTACAAGCCAATAAACTAGCTGAAGAATTAAGTATTTCTCCTAGTTATTTGAACTTAATTGAGGGAGGAAAGAGAAAAATTGACGGAGATTTGCTATTAAAAATTTGTGAAAAACTTAATATTGAGCTTTCTCAATTAACATCAAAAACTGATATTAATTTAGAAAACACTTTATCAGAAATTTTGGATGATAAATTATTTGAAGATTTAGATATTTTAGGTCCTGAAGTAAAAGATCTTGTAGGAACAAATCCAAAAATAGGAAAGGCAATAGTAAGATTAGGAGACATATTAAAAAAAAAAGATCATGAGTTAGTAAACAAGATAGAGAGCATATCTGGAAAAATTGTTGATGGAAGAAAAAGCGCATTTCCTGGTGAAGTTATTTCAGATTTTCTTCAAGAAAATAAAAACTATTTTCCAAAACTAGAAGAATTTGCAAATAAAGTTTTTGAAAAAGTTCAAAAAAATAATAGAACAAGATATATAGCTTTATGTGATTTCTTAAAATCTGAATATTCAATTTCTGTTAAAGATGTAATTCCCGAGGAAAATAAACCTTTTTCAAAAATTTATCACAAAAATAAAAAAGAATTATTACTTAGCGACTATAGTTCATTAGAAACTAAAAAACTTCATGCAGCAGCTCAAATAGCTCAAGAAGGAGCTATAAAAGAAATAGAAAATTATTTATCTAAATTTACATTTCCATCAGAAGAGTCAAAAAAATTAACAAAAGTTGCATTGTTAAATTATTGTGGTGCAGCAATATTAATGCCATATAAACTTTTTCATACTGAGTGTAAAAAGCTTAAATATGATTTAGAATTATTACAAAATACTTTTGCAACATCATTTGAACAAGTAGCTCATAGAGTAACTTGTTTGCAAGATCCAAAATTACCAGGGATTCCTTTCCATTTTCTCAGAGTTGATATGGCTGGTAATATTTCAAAAAGATTTTCATTATCAGGAATTGAGATACCAAGATATGGAGGCGCCTGTCCAAGATGGAATGTTTATTCTGCACTAACAAGACCAGGAGTTATTCAAGCAGCAGTAAGTAAAATGACTAATGGTGAAAAGTATGTTTGTATTGCAAGAACTGTTGAAAAAGGTATTGGAAGATTTGGTCAATCGAAGAGTATTTTATCTATTGGATTAGGATGTGAGGCAAAATATGCAAAAGATTTTGTGTATACAGAAAATATAAATATTAATGATAAATCTACCGAAATACCAATCGGCGTTTCGTGTAGGACTTGTGATAGGTTAGATTGTTCACAACGAGCTTTTCCTCCCCTACATAAAAAATTTGACGTTGATATTAATTCTAGAGGGGTTTCAGTTTATGTTGGTGATAAAAACTCTTAATTTAAATTTTAATGATTAAATTTATTGTTCCAGCTGTTATTATTTTTTTGATTATCTTATATTGGGATAAAATTAATGAAATAATTTATAAAAAATTCAATATTAGAATAAATTATTTATTACTCACTGCTGCTTCATTATTAATTTTGGCTATTTACTTACTAATCAAAAATTAATTTTTGGAAATTAATTATTTTTTTTTATTTTTTGATTGAATACCAAGTTTTGAGCTATGTCTTAGTCTCATGACAACTATTGCAAAAGCTATCAACAAAATGGCTCCAGATTGATAAACTAATGCTGACGGATCCATTTCTTTACCCTGCATAATAATAAATCTAGATAATGCAGTAATAGCAATTAATAGAGGTAAAGTTATTCTAATTGATTGCTCCTCCCAGAAAACTCTAACCATTGCCATAACTTCTAGATAAAGAAACATTAGCAATAGATCAGCTAGAGTAACTGTTTTTACTTCATACATATTGATAATTTCTATGAATATTGCAATAATAGTGCTTAATAAAATTATTATCAATAATCCAAGTTGCAAATTTTTAATTATATTCTTCAAAATAAATTTTTTTAATTATTACTTAAAAGCCATTTTAAACATTAATCGAAAAAATTAAATCTTAAATATTACCAGATCGATTACCTTATATGATAAAAATGAATACCTGCGACAAATTAAAAATGATAAATATGATATATAAATAATCTATGAGAGAAATTTTCAAAAATGTGAAAGAAAAATTGGTTAGCAAATATTTAGATAACAATATTTCAAAAAAAACAAAAAAATTTAATCCTAGAATTAAAGCTAGAATTAGAAAAAACAAGCAACTCTTAAATAAAAATATTAATAATTTGTTTGATTGGGTAAAAGGTGCTGAATTAATAGAACTAAAAAAATGTAACATTGATGAAGATCCAGTAAGACCAGAATTAGACAATGTTTTTAGAAGAAGTTACGGAAGAAAAATTTATGGAGTAAAATATGGTGATGAGATACATGCAGTTATGTGTTTTGCTTATACTAACGAAATACCAAAATCTGTAGAGGAATTAGATATATTAAGTCAGGATGCTCATTTGCAAAGTACATTAAGAGGTCAAAATGTTGGACGTATAGCTATAGCTTATACAGTTTGGTCAAAAAAAAAAGGTGGTGGAAAACTAATTGTTAAAGAAGTTTTTAAGAAAATAAAAAAATCTAATCATTTGAATAGGCTAGTGACACTTTCTCCTCTTACAGAAATGGCAACAAAATTTCATAGTAGAAATGGCGCTAAACTTTTACAAAAAAATGAAACTACTCAGAATTTTGAATATAAAATTATTTAATTCTGTAATTTTTTTTGTTTTAATTTTTACTTTTAATAGTTTATCAATAGAAATGAGCAAGAAACCTTATCATCATTTATCAAACGGAACATTTAGAAATCCAGAGGGATCTCCTGAAAGAGACACAAATTTTAAGTGGTCATTCAAGGTTTTTAATAAAGAAAAAAAGAAACTTGATATGACAGTTTCTAAAGGACACGTTGTTAAAAAGGAAAAAGTATTATCAGATTTAGAAAAATTTAAAGATGATGATTATATTGCTTGGATTGGTCACGCTACATTTATTATTAAACTAGGTAATACCACAATAATAACAGATCCTGTCTTTTCTAAAAATGCAGGGCCGCTAATATTTGGTCCAAAAAGATTTACTGAACCAGCATTAAAATTAAATGAGATTCCTAAAATTGATTTATTTTTACTTACTCATAATCATTATGACCATCAAGATATGATGACAATTCGAAGGTTTCCATTTAAGGATGCAAAGGTACTACTTCCACTTAAACTTGGTAAATATTTTACGAGAAACGGATTTAGAGATGTAAATGAAATGGATTGGTATAATCAAATAAATATTAATGAAAAATTAAAGATTACATTTCTTCCAGCAGTTCATTGGTCCAAAAGAAGCTTAACAGATACAAATAAAACTTTATGGGGCAACTTTTTAATTGAATATGATGGAAAAAAAATTTTATTTGCTTGTGATACTGGAGTTGGAAATATTTATAAAGACTTAGGAAATAAGTATGGCCCAATAGATATTTCTTTTATTAATATTGGTGCTTATAATTTTTATCCAATATCACCTTACAAAGATAAATCTGCTTATCATACAAATCCTGAAGAAGCATTAAGTATAGGCAGAGATTTAAAAAGTAAAAAAATTATAGGTACTCACTGGGGTACGTTTGTTTTGTCTTTAGAACCAATTATGGAACCTCCCATAAGATTTAAAAAAAATGCAGAGAAATTTGGGTTTAAAAAAGAAGATGCTGTGATTTTTAAGATTGGCGAGTTTAATAAATTAAAAGATATAATTAATTAAATAAAAGATATTACATTTAAAAAATACTAAAAACCCAAGCTTTTAAGTGTGTTAAAAATGGTTAATCTAATGATATTTTAAACACAATGAAAATTTTATATATCCCAGTAGCAAAAAAAATAAAAGAAAAAAATTTTAAAAATCATATTATATGTTTTTTGCATGATATTAAGATTGTTCTAAAAAATTTTTTTTTTAATAGACAAGCGACTAAAAGTACGTCCGGTTATATTGACTCTGCCATTCATACGAATGCCTTTACTCTAGAGCTTCCTTATAATTATTGTAGGATTTTTTCAAAAATTTTAGATTTATTATTTGATGGTATTTTTGTAAATTTTAAATTTACTAATGATAGAAATGATAAAGAAATAGAGTCAAAATTAATTGAATTATCTAAAAAATTTAAAATAAAAAAAGTTATTGTTGATGCTAGAGATGAAAGTACAAATGTTATCAAAAATGAAGTACTTGAAAGATTTGATTTTGTAATTAAGCGGGAAAAAAATAAATCTATATCTGATAAAAGATACTTAACTACAATGCTTCCTTGCAAATTAATAGATTATAAAATTTTAAAAAAAAAAGAAAATATAAATTGGAATGAAATCGGTAAATCTATAAAAAATGATAAATTCAAATATGATATATTTTTTTCTGGCAAACAAAGCTCAGAATATAGAACTAAATTAGTTGAATTTATAAAAAGTCAGCACTTCAACTTTTATGGTGGAGTTGAAAATTCAAAGATTCCTTACCCTCAATATCTAGAAACCATATACAGTTCTCGTATTAATCTGGCTCTTGAAGGCAAAGGAGAGTTTACTTTTAGACATTTAGAAATTTTAGCAAGTTGTTCGTTTATGATATGTGAAAACTCTATAAATCAATTAGAATTACCAATACCTTTAAAAGAAGGTATGCATTTTATAACATTTGATAACAAAGAGGATTTATTAGAAAAAATAAAATTTTATCTTAAAAACGAAATATCAAGACAAAATATTGCATTAAACGGTAGAAGAATACTTGAGCAATATTATTCACCAAAAAAACATGGGGACATTATTTTAAAAAAAATTTTTTATAATGAAAAAATATAATTGGAATTATCCTACAACAATGTGGGTTGGAGAAAATAGAATTAAAGATCTTGGATCTGCATGTAAAAATTTAAATATTAAAAAACCTCTTCTTGTAACAGACGATGGTTTATCACAATCAGATATTGTTAAAAATGCGTTATCTGATCTAAAAAAAAAAGAAATTCCCGTTGAATTATATTCAAATGTAATTGGCAATCCTACAGGTACTAACGTTAGTGAGGGTGTTGAATATTATAAAAAAAATAATTGTGATGGTGTAATTGCTTTTGGTGGAGGAAGTGGCTTAGATGTTGGGAAAGCTGTTGCTTTTATGTCTGGTCAAACTTTGCCAATATGGGATTTTGAAGATGTTGGTGATAATTGGACTAAAGCTAACTCAAATAAAATTGCTCCAATTATTGCTGTTCCAACGACTGCAGGAACAGGATCTGAAACTGGGAGAGCTTCAGTCATTTTAAATGAGAAAACAGGAGTTAAAAATATTATTTTTCATCCAAAATTTTTACCATCGATTGTTATCTTAGATCCTTTTTTGACTGTGAAACTTCCCCCAAAAATTACAGCAGCAACTGGTATGGATGCTTTAGCTCATTGTCTTGAGGCATATTGTGCATTTGGTTATCATCCAATGGCAGATGGTATTGCTCTTGAGGGAATTAGGATTATTGATAAATGGTTGTTAAGAGCTGTAGAAAATGGCTCAGATATTAAAGCCAGAATGAATATGCTTACGGCTGCAAGTATGGGATCTACTGCATTTCAAAAAGGTCTAGGAGCCATTCATTCACTAAGTCATCCTGTAAATGCTTTAAACAATATTCATCACGGTTTATCGAACGCTATATTTATGCCATATGTTTTAACTTTTAATAAAGATGTTATAGAGAAAAGGATAATTAAAATCTGTAAATACATAGAATTAAAAAATTATACATTTAATGAATTTATTAAATGGGTTTTAAATTTAAGAACAAAATTAAATATTCCACATAAATTATCTGAAGTGATTAAGGAAGAAGATTTTAATATTGAGAAATTGTCAAAAATGGCTTTGAATGACCCATCAACCACAACAAATCCAAAGGAATTGTCTATTGACGATATGAAAATTTTATACGAACATAGTATGAGCGGAAAACTATTTTAATGAAAAATTTAAATTTACTAGTGGTAGAAGGAAATCTTCGAGAAGAAAATGAGAGTTTTAAAAAAAACGGTATTCCTACTCACGCAGAAAGTTTGAAGGAAAGTCTTTCATATTATACAAAAGATTTAAATATAGATGTTTTTAACCCCTGTTCTGAAAAAAGTTTTGATAAAATATTACCAGATATAAAAAAATATCATGGAATGATATGGGGAGGAAGCAGCTTAAATATTTATAATGATTGCATAGAAATTCGAAGACAAATAGCCTTCATGAAAGAATGTTTTAAAAATATAAATAAAATTTTAGCAATTTGTTGGGGAATGCAAGTAGCAGTTACTGCTGCTGGTGGATCAGTAAAAAAATCACCTAACGGAGCACATATTGGTATTGCAAATAACATAGAAATTAATGAAAACGGAATTAATCACCCCTTATATGAGTCAAAAAGTAAAAAGTTTAATTCACCTGCATTTAATTTTGATGAGGTTGAAACTTTACCAGAGGGTGCAATTCATTTAGCTTCAAATAAAATTAATAAAATACAAAGTGTACATTTTAAAAGAGACAAAAGTGATGTTTGGGGTCTTCAATACCACCCTGAAATAACATATGATAAAATGATTTCATTAATTAAGTTTAGGAAAGATAAATTAATCAATTCAAGAAAATGTTTCAAAGACGATAATGAAATTAAAGAACATATAAATTTTATTGAAAAAGAGATTAAAATTTCTGAGAGAGAATCTAGAATGTTAGAGCTGAGAAATTGGCTCAATTATTTAAAAGCTGCGTAGTTTTATCTATTTTTTTTAAACCTTTTAAATGAAAAGTTTTTAGGTCTTTTTCTATTCTTAAATTTTTTATTACCTTTAAAAGAAGATTTTTTTTTACCTAAATTTACATTTTCATCTTTTGTTTTTGCACCAAAATAATTTGGATTATTTGTATAACCAAAAGGTTTTTTTTTATTTTTAGAGTCAGATTTTCTATTGTTTTTTTTCTTAAAGAATTTTTTTTTATCTTTAAAATCAGAATTTCTATTATCTTTTTTATTAAAGGATTTATCTCTATTTTTAAAATTTGATTTTTTTTTATCTCTAAATCTTGTCTTTTTATTATATTTAGTTTTATCTTTTTTATTTCTATTAAAATTTCTTTTGTGAGAACCTTGTAAAGTTTTAAAATTTGGATCAACCAATCTTTGAATTGAGTTCCACATAGATCTATCATTTGGTGTAAGAAATGTTAATGAAGAGCCTTCTTTTCCTGCTCGCCCGGTTCTTCCAATTCTATGAATATAATCTTCAGGAACTTGTGGTAAATCATAATTTATCACATGTTGAATAAGAGGAATGTCCAACCCTCTTGATGCAACATCGGTTGCAATTAAAATTCTACTATTTCCATTTCTAAAGCCAGTAATAACTCGGTCTCTTTTACTTTGTCTCAAGTTTCCATGGATAGCATCTGCTTTATGGCCATCATATTTCAATCTTTTAACAATTTTATCAGCTCCATGTTTTGTTTTAACAAAAACTAAAATTGATCCATTTCTTGAAATAAGTTGATTAATTAGTTCGTGATATTTTTTGTCTTGAGTAATTTCAAAAGTTTCTTGTTTAATTTTTTCTATTGGAGTTGATAAAGAACCAACCGAAATTCTTTCAGGATTATTTAAATATTTTTGAGAGATTTTTAAAATATTATTTGGCAAAGTTGCTGAAAATAATAATGTTTGATGATCCTTAGGAATGAATTTTAAAATAAGTTCTATTTGTGGAGTAAACCCCATGTCCAGCATTCGGTCCGTCTCATCTAATACTAAGTAATTTACATTAGATAAATTTAAAGTTTTTCTTTCTAAATGATCATTAATTCTTCCTGGTGTTCCAACTATTATCCTTGCTCTTTTTTTTAGTTTTTTAAGTTGTTTTTGCATACTCTCTCCACCTATCAAAAGAGCATTACCAATCCCAATTTCCCTAATATTTAATTTTAAAACTGTTTGCATAACTTGCGTCGCAAGTTCTCTTGTTGGACAAACAATTAATGCCATGGCTTGTTTATTTTTGATTAATTTATTAATCATTGGAATAGTAAACGCTAAAGTTTTACCAGTCCCAGTTTGTGCAGTTCCTAAAATATCTTTTCCTGTTAAACTAATCGGAATTGACTTGCTTTGGATAGGTGTTGGTATTTTAAAATCAGCCAAATCAATTGATTTTTTCAGTTTATTTTCAATTTCTAAATCTGTGAAGTGCATTATGTAAAGAAAGATATAAATATATGTATTTTAGATTGATGCTTATATCTTTTTGCAATAATAGCAAGAATACTTAATTAAATCGATATTGAGAATGTTGGATTTCTCAGTTAAAATAGTGGTATATGTTAACTTATATATTGCCTTTTATTGCACTGATTTTAATCGTGGTCTTTATTCATGAATATGGACATTATTATTTTGCAAAAAGATATGGGGTTGGTGTTACTGATTTTTCAATAGGTTTTGGTAAAGAAATATTTGGTTGGAATGATAAATCAGGAACTAGGTGGAAAATTTGTTGGATTCCACTTGGTGGATACGTAAAGTTTTTTGGAGATCGTAACGTATATTCACAAACTGATCATAAAGAAATATTAGAAAAATATAACAAAGAAGAACAGCAAAAACTATTTACTTTAAAACCATTATACCAAAGATCTTTAATTGTTTTTGGAGGTCCTTTAGCAAATTTCTTACTTGCATTAGTTATATTTTTTTCAATTTATACCTTTATTGGAAAAGATTTTACTCCAGCAGTTATTAATGAAGTTCAAAAAGATAGTCCTGCGATGATTGGAGGATTGAAGCAAAATGATATTATTTTAGAAATTGATGGAAACAAAGTTCAAAGTATTATGGATGTTTCAAAATACATTACAATGTCTACAGATGAATTAATTGATTTTAAAGTTAAGCGTTCATATGATGAAATTTTATTAAAGATTAAACCTGACATGGTATTAGGTAAAGATAATTTGGGAAATTCTTTAAAAAAAAGAATGGTTGGAATAAAACTTGGAGCTTATAACAATGAAATAAACCATGTTAAACTAGGCCCTGCACAGTCATTATTACATGCTGCAAATGAAGTTTACTATGTAAGTATTGCAAGCCTGAAATACATCGGTGGAATGATAGCAGGAAAAGCCGATACTTCACAATTGGGAGGCCCTATACGAATTGCCAAGATATCAGGTCAAGTTGCTGAATTTGGGATTTTAGCTTTTATCAGTATGATGGCTTACATATCTATAAGCCTTGGATTAGTAAATTTATTCCCAATACCAATGTTAGATGGTGGTCATTTAATGTTTTATGCATTTGAAAAAGTTTTGGGTCGTCCTTTATCTCAAAAAACTCAGGAAGGTTTTTTTCGAATCGGTATGTTTTTATTGATATCTTTGATGTTTTTTACAACCTTTAATGACCTGAAAGACCTTGGTTTATTCAGATAATTATAATTTATAAAAATAAAAAAAATCAATTAAATCAATACTAATTTAACATTATACTATATATTGTGTATAAAATTTTATTAACTACTAAAAAAAAGGTTGATTTATATGGCTTTTTTTGAAAGATAGAAAATAACCAATAAACCGGAGCTAAAATGAACAAGAAACAATTAATCGTTAAACTTTCAGGTGCTTTAAATCTAAGTAAAGCAGATGCTGAAAGAACATTCGATACTATTACCAACACTATTTTAGATGCTTTAAAAGGAGATGATTCAGTAAAAATTGCTGGATTTGGTACTTATAAAGTTGCTAAAAGAAAAGCTAGAGTTGGAAGAAACCCTAGGACTGGTGAGCAGATTCAAATCGGCGCATCACAAAAGGTTAAATTCTTACCTGCAAAAGCCTTAAAAGAAGTATTTAATAAATAAGACTTTTTAAACAGCCTTAATGTAATCTTAATAAGCATTAAGGCTGTTTCTATATGCAAATATTGCATACCCAATTTTCCTAATCAGCGTTAGTTTTAAATAATTAAAAAAATATAACTCTTTGCTTAACAGGGAGGTCTAATGACTAAATTAATGAAAAAAATTAGTGTACCACTTATAAGTTTAATATTTTTATTAAATATGAGTAGTGCAGGTATGGCAGATACGACAGTTTCTGCTGAAGTAAGTTTCATATTTAATACTTTGCTATTTTTAATTTGCGGGTTTCTAGTATTTTTTATGGCTTGTGGATTTGCAATGTTAGAATCAGGTATGGTTACATCAAAAAGTGTATCCGTAATTTGTGCAAAAAATATAGGTTTGATATCAATCTCTGGAATTATGTTCTGGATGTTTGGCTACAATCTTGCTTATGGTATACCAGAAGGGGGATATATAGGTAGCTTTATTCCTTGGTCTGACTCTAGTGCAGTTGATACTGGTTATTCAGATGGTTCTGATTGGTATTTCCAAATGGTTTTCTGTGCGACAACAGTATCGATTGTTTCTGGAACTTTAGCAGAAAGAATTAAGTTATGGCCATTTTTCTTATTTGCAGCAATTCTATCTGGAATTTTATATCCAATAGTAATGGGATGGCAGTGGGGTGGAGGCTGGTTATCTTCTATCGGCTTTTCTGACTTTGCTGGATCAACTTTAGTTCACTCTACAGGTGGAGCAGCTGCATTAGCTGGTGCTATAATTTTGGGCCCTAGATTGGGAAGATTTACTAAATCTGGAACTCCAGCACCTTTAAAACCATTTGCAGCATCTTCAATACCACTTGTAACCTTAGGAGTATTTGTTCTATGGTTAGGTTGGTTTGGATTTAATGGTGGTTCACAACTTGCTATGGGAACCGCTGATGATGCAATAGCTGTATCTACAATATTTATGAATACATTTTTAGCTGGTGCCGGTGGAGTTATTGCCGCTGCAGTAGTTACAAGATTAAATTTTGGAAAAACAGACGTTGTCCAAATGTTAAATGGATGTATTGGTGGATTAGTAGCAATAACCGCTGAACCGTTAATGCCTTCACCTTTAGCTGCAATCTTAATTGGTGCAGTAGGTGGTATAATTGTGGTTTATGGAACTAAGCTATTATTCTCATTGAAAATAGATGATGTGGTAGGAGCAATTCCAGCTCACTTGTTTGCAGGTATCTGGGGAACTTTAGCAGTGCCAATAACAAATACAGATATATCATTTAGTGCTCAGTTAATTGGAGTACTTTCAGTTAATATATTTGTTTTTGTAGTCGCTTACATTGTATGGAGTTTGATGAAAGCAACCATCGGTATCCGATTGAGTAAAGAAGCAGAAACTAAAGGAACAGATGTTACAGAAACAGGTGTCATTGCTTATGCGATACGTGACTAATTGTTAATAACAATAAAGAGATCCTTCGACCTCTTGTATATCTCCGCGATATTCTCGAAGGATCTCTCTTAATCTCTCTAATGTTTAGTTAAAAAAGGCCCTTAATTAAGGGCCTTTTAATTTTTATTTTCTTCCCAAAGTTTTTTATAATTTATAAATGGCGACAAACCATAGCTAGAATTTATGTTTGTTAAATGTAAAGAAAGACTTTTAATAGGGGAAATACAAAATTCCTTTTTATAAATTTCATTCAGATGTTTTTCAAAAGGATCGTTTCTGTCTAAACAAGTATTATAAAAACTATTCCAATACTTATCTAATAAAGGTTTTGTAGTCATAAATGTGCATAGAGATTTATTAATTGTTCTCCAATGTCTTTTATTTCCAATAAGAATATTTGTTTTTTCATTGTTCATATAAAGATATGGATAATCTGAGGGGCACATAAAAATATCCCTATTAATTTGTGTGGCTATTCTTTCATATGATGCAATCATTTCCTCCATCATAGGTTCAAAATGCAGATAATCATCTTCAACAAAAAAAATTAGATCTTCACCATTATCTTTTGCAAATTCAAATGATTGAAGCAAACTAGCTAAATTTGAAAAAGTCTGTTCATTTTGTTGTTTTTTTATAATGTCTTTATATTTGTCATGGTCTAATGGAATAATTTTTATATCCAAATCACTTATAACTTTTAGTTTTTTTATCTTATTTAAGTTTTCTTCTTTGGATTTATCATCGATAATAATTATTTTGTATTTAATATTTGGATATTTTTCTTTACAAAAATTAATTGATTTAATTAGAGAATTTAAAGCCCTTAATGAATATTCAATTTTGGGCTCTTCAAATAATCTTTTTTTATTTTGATCCCATATTTCTACATCTGTGTTGGTTCTAAATATAATTAGGACAGAATTAACTTTTTTTGTAATTTTTACTTCTCCTAACGGTAAAACAATAGATTTATCATTAATAAAAGAAAGATCTTCATTTAATTTTTTGTCCAAAGTAGGTGAAATAAAATTATTTTGATCAATAATTTCATAACCTAGCAGTTTTGCTAATTTTATAAAAAGTTTTTTCATTTCTAAATTTTATTTAATTTTTTGACTCATCTATTGCATATTCTAAACGATCTTGTCCCCAAAAAAGTTTATTATTTACCAAAAAGGTAGGGGCTCCAAAAATATCTAATTTAAATGCCTCATTTGTTAAATCTTTAAGCTCATCTTTAACTTTCTGTTCTTTTATACTTTTTTCAAAAACAGTATAATCAATATCACAATCTTTTAAAATTTTTTGTATGTTTTCTTTAATTGAAATATCTAAGTTGTCTTTCCAGTAAGCATCAAAACATAAATCAATAAATCTATTTTTTTTATTATCATCAATAATCAAAAATCCTCTCATTAAATATAAAGAATTTATGGGAAATTTTTCATTCCATTTGAATGAGATTTTATTTTTTTTTGAAACTAAAATACAATCATCTTTCATATTTTTTATCTTTTTTTCATTAAAAGCAGGAGGTGTAACTTCAGCTAGATTGTGTAAACCACCTAGCAGAATAGCTTTATAATTAAAAATATTTCTTAGATTTAAATTAATTATTTTTTTATGAGCTAAATATGAATAAGGACTTATAAAATCAAAATAAAAATCTATATATTTATTCATATAGACTTAGGCGTTTTGCATAAAAAATTCTAATTATCCAATAAACAAACAAACCTATCGGCCCTATTAAATATGTAATAATTAATGGTAAAGTTAAAAGAAATTTATTAATAAGAAACTTTTGTGAATCTTTTAAAATCCATCCACCAACAAATAAATTTATGGATACAAAATGGATCCAAAATAGCATTAAGTACAAGTCGTCTTCAAATAAATCAGCAACATAAGTTATACCTAGATATAAATTGAAGTTACCTAAAAAATCATATGCACCTAAATAAGACTTGTATAGAACAAAACCGTAAGCAGCACTTAGTAAGAATATTGGAAATATAGATGTTGCCAGATATTTACATACTTGTGATTGAGGAAAAAATACAATTAAAAACCAAAATGGTAATACCCCAAGGTTTATCCAAAAGTAAAGCATTTCAATAGTAAAGTAATTATAAATTTGTTCGATCATTCTAAAATATATTATATTAGATCTTATTATGATTCCCATAAGAAACAAAAAAAAATCATTACAGGTAACTGTTGAAGAAATGCGTAATTTTGCATTAGCTTATGTAGAAAAATATGCACCATCTAAACAACAGCTCAAAACCTATCTCTTAAAAAAGTATTTAAAAACCTCAGTTCCTAATGTCAAAAAACAAGATGTGACCAATCTAATTGATATTGTTTTAGCTGATCTAGAAAAAAATAAATTTATAAATGATAAGTTTTATTCTGAAAGTAGAGCAAAAAGTATGATTCAAAGAGGTAATTCAATTAATAAAATTAGAAGTTATTTATTTGTGAAAGGAATTAATAATGAATTTATCAAAGAAACTATAGATAAAATTCGTGATGAGAATTCAGATCAAGATTTTTTTTCAGCTATCAAATTATGCAAAAAAAAAAGGATAGGCCCAGCAAGAACAGTTGATAATAGACCTTTATTTTATAAAAAAGATATTTCTTTATTAGCGAGAAATGGTTTTGATTTTGAAACTTCTAAAAAGGTAATGGATATTGAAAAAGAAGATTATCTAAAAATAATAAATTTACTTTGATTTTTTTTTCTCCTCTTTAACTAAATGATTAATCTTATTTTTTATATAATTTTTTACAAATACAAATACCAGAAGTCCAAAAATAGAAACAGAGACAATAATAATCAATATAATTCTTAATTGCTCATCCATTAAACTAATTTTTTACTTTTTAAGATTAAGCTTGAATTTTTAAAATCTTTTTTCCCGTATAAGATTTCTTTATTCTCAAAGTCTGTAATCGAACCACCTGAATGTTTCAATATTGCATGTCCAGCGGCAATATCCCATTCACAAGCTCTAGGCTCAGCTACATAACCGTCATATTCACCAGTGGCAATTACACAAAATTTTAAAGAACTTTTCATTCTAGTATGTTCTTGGACTTTAAGTTCTTTAAAAATTTTCTGAATTTCTGGTTTTAATTTACTAGAATATGCTACAAATTTAATATTATTTTCATTATAATTTCTTGAACCGTCAAGTTTGATTTCTTTTCCATTTGTAAATTCATACGCTTGACCTTCGCCATACGAATAAAACATTCTTTTTTTTTCTGGGGCATAAATTATTCCGGCAACAGGGTTTTTATCCAATATTAAACCTGCATTGATAGTGAATTCATCTAAATTATTAATGTAATCATAAGTTCCATCTATTGGATCAACTAGCCAGAAATTTCTAAGATCTTTAGTAGTTTTGTTATCAGATGTCTCTTCAGAAATGATTGGAATTGAGGGAGTCAACTCTTTCAATTTTTTGGTAATAATTTTATTAACTTCTAAATCTCCATTACTAACAGGAGTGTTGTCTGATTTAATTCTTTTTGTAAGACCTTCTTTTCTCAAATTTATTGAAACTTCACCTGCACTCAAAAAAGTTTCTATTAGATTTCTAATTATTTCTTTGGTATTAATTTTTGTCATTTATTTTTTTTAATTCAATATTATTTGAATTGATTACTTTTTTTCCAGCATTTTGAAAATTAACCGTTACTTTACCCCTTATTATTGATTGAACTTGTCCAATACCCCATTCTTTAGCTGATGGATTATAAACTTTATCTCCAGGCTCAAAATCTAATATCATTTATTTAACTTATATTAGAAATAAGTATAAATACCAGATAATGAACTCTCAATTAAACTCTATAGGTTTATTAAAAAAACCATCAGAAACAACTGTTGTGGTTGCTATGTCTGGAGGAGTTGATTCCTCAACTGTTGCAGGAATAATGAAGAGAGATGGATACAATGTAATTGGAATTACTTTAAAACTTTATGATGATGGCAAAGAAGTTGCTTTATCCAAACAATGTTGTTCGGGTCAGGACATTATGGATGCAAAAAGAGTTGCCCATAAACTCGGTATAGAACACAAAATTTTATATTATCAGGATAAATTTAAACAAGGAGTAATTGATAATTTTGTGGATAGTTATCTAAAAGGAGAAACGCCAATACCTTGTGTACAATGTAACCAAACTGTGAAATTCAAAGACTTATTTGAAGTTTCAAAAGACTTAAAAGCTGATGCTTTAATTACAGGACATTATGTAAAAAGTATAACTTCTGGTGATGAAACAAACATGTATCGTGCAATTGATGAAAATAGAGATCAAAGTTATTTTTTATTTAATACTACAAGAGAACAATTAAATTATATCAGATTTCCTTTAGGAGGAATGCTTAAAGATGAAACAAGATCAATAGCAAAAAAATTAGATTTAAATGTTGCAGATAAACCAGATAGTCAAGATATATGCTTTGTTCCAAATGGTGATTACGCATCTGTGATAAGAAAATTTAGACCAGATTCTTATAAAAAAGGAAATATAAAAAATCTAAAAGGAAAAGTTATTGGTGTTCATGATGGAATAATCAATTTTACAATTGGTCAAAGAAAAGGGATTAGGGTTTCAGATAGAGAACCTTTATATGTTTTAAAAATTGATTCTGAAAAAAATGAAATAATAGTTGGTTCAAGAGATAAACTTGGAAAAAAAAATATTTATATTAACAATATAAATTTACTTGTTGACAAAAGGAATTTAGAAAAAGATATTTTAGTTAAAGTAAGATCTACAGGAAAATTATTAAATGCTAAAATAAGCTTAAAAGAGAATAGTTCAGCAGAGGTTAATTTAAAAGAATTTGAAGATGGAATTTCTCCTGGTCAAGCTTGTGTTTTTTACGATCTTGATAAACAAGGTCATAAAGTTTTAGGTGGTGGATGGATTGTTAGTTAGTTGGTTTTCTCCACATAAAGAAAGTTAAAAGATAAAAAGATATTACCCCTAAAAAATAATCCCACTCTAGAGCATGTTTTAAAAATTTAAGATTTATTCCAAAAAAATCATTTCCTGGCAAACTAATTATAGGAATACTTATAGTAGCTACTAAAATAAGCAAACTTACTAAAATTAATTTAATTTTAAGTATGGTCTCATTAATATATCTTAATATTTTTTCTTTAATAGAATACAATGCCAAAACCAAATAGGTTTGGGCAACTATTTCAAATATTATAAATACAAACATTATTATTCTTCTAAATAATTTATATAGATCATTATCAAATTTAACTCCTAGAAAAATTGAATGTAGTATTAGTGCAATTGCTGATGCAATACCAAAGTATACAATTTTATCTCTATATTTATTAGTATTATCAAAATGATTTATTATTTTTCGGTTATTTAACCAGTAAACAATAAGAAGATAAGCAGTAAAAAACATTGCTGGTTTAAAAATTAAATAAGTAGGAAAATATCTTGCGGTCCTACTAATTGAAACTCCACCATCTAAATAAGGAAAGGGATAAGAAATTTTAAACTGATCTGCTATTAAATCAAATTGATGGAATTGGGTTGTAATAAGCAAGCAGGTATTTACAGCTATGAATGGTACAATAAATACCCATATACTTATGGACTTGACTTTATTGATCTGCACCATCGGAAACTACTTTTTCTTATTTTTTCTTTTAGCTCTTCTTTTTTTAGACCCTTGTTTTCTTCTGCCTCTATGTTTCTTTGGATAACCCATTAATTCCTTTAATTATAATTTTAATTGAAATTATCAGCGGGATATAGCATTGTCCTCTCAAGTTATCAAATTTTTTTATGCCAAATTCATTTAAAACTTTCTTAAAACACACAGCTAAAGACTTTCATAATCAGTCTGTAAATCCTCCAGTGGTTAGAGCTTCCACAATTATATTTAAGTCAATGAAGCATATTAGAAAGACCCAATTAAAAGCCCTCAAAAACCCAACAGGGGGTTATTATGATTATGGAAGACAAGGAACTTCAACAACCCATATATTACAAAAAATTTTAACAAAATTAGAGGAGAGCTATCATGTTTTTACGACACCTACGGGTTTTGGATCCGTATTTTTAGCAATATTTAGTGTTGTAAGACCAGGAGATGAAATGTTGGTAGCTGATCCAGTTTATAGTCCAACAAGAATTTTAACCCAAGACTTTTTAAACGAATTTAACATAAAGACAATTTTTTATAACCCACACGATTTAAAAACATTGCAAAAAAACATAACTAATAAAACAAAGTTAATATTTGTTGAAAACCCTGGAAGTAATTCTTTTGAATTTCAAGATTTGGGAAAAATAATAACTATTGCTAAGAAAAATAAAATTTTAACAGCAATAGATAACACTTGGGCTACTCCATATTATTTTAAACCAATTAAATTTGGATTTGATATGTCAATTGTGTCAGCAACCAAATATTATTCAGGACACTCAGATGTAATGGGGGGTAGTTTGGCAGTAAATAAAAAAGTTTTTAATAAAGTAAAAATAGCAGAAAAAATTACTGGCCTAAGACTTGGCCCAGATGATGCTTATTTGATCACAAGAGGATTAAGAACTCTTGATGTAAGATTAGACAGACACAGAGAAAATGCAAAAAAAGTTGCTGGTTTTTTATCAAAAAATAAAAAAATTAAATTACTTTATCCCTATAAGAAGGACTCCTATAATTTTAGAATGTGGAAAAAATATTATTCAGGAGCTTCAGGATTAATGGGATTAAAGATTAAAGCCAAAAATATTAATTCAGTTAGAAAATTTGTTAATTCACTTAAACTTTTTGGTTATGGGTATAGCTGGGGTGGTTTTGAAAGTTTAGTCTTACATCAAGAATTTAGAGAAACTGGAAATAGGACTTACATGAATTTATCTAAAGATGAACATCTTGTTAGATTTCACATAGGACTAGAAGATCCAAATGATTTAATAGCAGATATTAAGCAAGCTTTAAAAAACTTAAAATGAGTTCAGAAAAATTTTTTAAATCTAAAACGGCGATAGTAACCTTATTTGCCGCATGTTTTGTCGTCTTAATTTCACTTGGTGTGAGACAAACCTTTGGTATGTTCTTTATGGATTTTAACAAAAGTTTGAATATCAGCAATACAGCATTTGGCTTGGCTATTGGTTTGCAAATGTTAATGTGGGGTTTAACAGGGCCCATCTTTGGTGCGATAGC
>CACLMD010000006.1 GCA_902607945.1 uncultured Pelagibacteraceae bacterium
TCAAATAGTAGGCGTAAAAGACAGTTCATATAATTTATTTGAAAATTTAAAATTAAAAAATTTTTCAATCTTTCCTGGCTCAGAATTAAAATTATTAAAGGGTTTAGAGTTAGGATGTTCAGGAATAATTACTGCCACATGTAATGTCACAGCTGAATTATCTAGAAAAGTTTATGATGACTTCTATTCAGAAAAAAAACAATCCGTTAATCAAAAACTTTGTGACGTAAGAGGTGCTTTTGATAAATATAACTTAATCTCTGGATTACACACTTATTGTTCTCAAGAAAATAAAATTTACAAGAACATTTTACCTCCTTTAAGTCTTTTAAATAAAACTGAGGAAAAAGATTTGATACATACATTAAAAGATTTAGATTTTACAAATAAATCTTCATTGGCGGCATAAATGCAATTAGCTAGATTTTTAAATAAAGTATTCAAAAAAGATGGTTTTATTTTAACAGATGCTAATTCAAAAGATTATATTATAGGTAACCCAGGAAATAATCCAATAAAACTAAAAATTCTAAACAAAAAACTCCATTACAAACTTTTGTTACATCCTGATTTATATTTTGGAGAGGCTTATACTGATGGTGAAATAATTATTGAAAATGGAACTCTTACAGATTTTTTAGATTTAGCATTAATGAATTTTGGAAGAGGAGAACTTAATTTTTTTAGCTATCTAATGAATAGACTTAGAGGATCGTATAGATATTTAACAAATTTTAATTTTATTAAAAAATCTAAAATGAATGTATCTCATCATTATGATATCTCTGATGATCTTTACGATTTATTTTTAGATCCAAAGAGACAATATTCCTGTGCTTATTTCAAAAATGAAAATGATAGTTTAGAAACTGCTCAGAATAATAAGATTCAACACATTATAAAAAAACTAAATATCCAACCTAATCAAAAAGTTTTAGATATAGGCTGTGGTTGGGGATCATTAGCAATTGATATAGCAAAAAGTGCAAAGTGTGAAGTAACTGGAATTACATTATCAGAAAACCAATTTGAATATTGTAACAAAAAAGTTCAAGAAATGAATTTGGAAAATCAGGTCAAGTTTAAATTAATGGATTATAGAGAGCTTAATGAAAAGTTTGATAGAATAGTAAGTGTCGGAATGTTTGAGCATGTAGGAAGAAAATTTTACAAAAAATTTTTTAAAAAAATTGAAAATCTGTTAAAAGATGACGGTATTTCATTAGTGCATACGATAGGGTCAGTTAATCCCCCAAGAGACCCACATCCATGGATAACAAAATATATTTTTCCAGGTGGATATACACCTAGCTTAAGTGAAGTAACAACCCCGATAGAAAAAGCTGGCTTAATACTTACTGATATTGAGGTTTTAAGACTTCATTACTCTCATACATTGAGACATTGGAAAGAAAATTGTATTAAAAATAAAGAAAAGATCATCAGTATGTTTGATGAAAAATTTTTTCGAATGTGGGAATTTTATTTAGCAGGATGTCAAATGGCTTTTAAGTGGGGTGATCAAGTTGTATATCAATTTCAACTTACAAAAAATTATAAATCTACTCCAGTGACTAGAGACTATATTTATGAATAAATTATTGGTAGTATCGAACTTCTTTTTAAATGAAAAAAAAACAAAAAAAACCTAAAAAAAATAAAAAATTTAAAAAAAAATCTTCAAAGTCTAAGATAATAAAAAAGTTAAAAAAAGTTCCAAAAGAAAGAAAAAAAATCATTAAAAGCAAGTTAAAAAGAACGAGTAAAAAAAAAAGAAAAAATATTAAAAAAAAAATTGCATATTTAAAAACTGAAAAAATTCAAAAAGAAAGCCTTGTTTCTAAATTTGTTAAATTACAATTATCTTTAAAGCCTCAATTTAATTTTAAGATAAATTTTCAATTAGAAAAGTATATCCAAAGATTTTTTGACAAAATTTCTGAAACAATTTCAAATTATAAGATCTTAAAACAGGATGAAAAAAGAAGGTTGAAATTAGAAAAAATTGATGTCGAAAGAAAAGCTAAAATTGCAACTGAAAAACAAAAAAAAGAAGAACAAGCTTTAAGACTAAAATTTAAAGAACAAACTTTAAAAGAAGAAGAAAGATTAGAGAAACAAAGAACAAAAGATATAAAATTGTTTTTAAGAAAAGAACAAGCTCTTTTAAGAATTGAACAAGCGGAAAAACAAAAACAATTTTTACAGCAATTAAAATTAGAAAAACAAATTGAAAAATTTAGAATTAGAGAAGTAAAAGAACTAGAGAAATTAGAAAAAATATCTTTAAAAGAAAAACGTGAAGATTACGCAGGTTTACAACAAAGAATAGAGAAGCTAAAAGAAAAATATCGAATAATCAGAGATCAAAAAATAAGAGAAAGAGTAGAAGCTTTAGGAATAAAAATACAAGGTGACGAAGACAGAGAAACATTATTACAAAAAGAAAAAGAATATACAATTGCCCGTCAGAAAATTGAATTTGCCCTTGAAAGTTTTTATAGAAGTGCAAGCAGTTTAGTTTTTCAATTAAACAAAAGACATATAACTCGTCATATGTCTATTTTAAGATGCATTGACCGAAGATTTGAAACGGGGGAAATTTTTATAAAGTGGGATGAATCTGATGATGAAGAATGGTTACTATTAATTTATATAAAAAACAATTCTCCTGATGAAGGCATTGTAATAGAAGATAAAACTAATCCAGAAAAAAATATTTCACATGAATATAAAAATAACGAAATTTTTAAAGCTTCAGATGCAATGGTAGATGCGTTAACACAACTAATCGCTGAACAAAGAGAAAAAAAAGCTAACTAATTTTTCTTATTAATTGTAAGATTAGTTATGTTTTTTGGTACTATTTTTCTTTTGACTATGTTTTTATTGCTTAGATATGTATTAGCATGGATTGCATATGTTAATAAGCTAGACTCAAGACTCGGTGAGAGTACCTGGAGATGGTCTTATGATTATCAAGTAGTTGGAGAAAGAGATTTTTCTGATTTAGATGATAAAGATTTTATAAGACTAAGAAGAAAAAAAAATAAACTTGTAACAATCATGTATACAATTTTTCTTATAATGTTTGTTTCTTTTATGTCCTGGTTAAGTAAATTTTTGATACTTGTACTTAGTTAGTTTTTTATTTGTTTTTTATTTTTTAAGTACAGAAAAAAAGCTATAATTTCATATCCAAAAGAAAATAAATTAAAGATAATTGGTAACTTAAAAAAATTGTATAAAAATTTATATTTTGGTATTTTTTTCCAAACTAAGAGAAATGCTTCTGCTCCTTGGGTAATTTTTTCCCCTTCTTTTACATGAAGTCTTCGTAATAGTTCTTTACTATTTTTAGAAGTTTCTCTCTTCGCTAAATCATTATTTGTTATATCAATCCAGTCAATTTCTTGAATTTTTTCTTTTTTATACAAATCAATCTCTGCTTTACAAATTTTACACGAATTATTGAAATAAACTTTCATATATATATCTATAATTACTACTTAACTTAAATAAGTACATGCGTGAAATACTCCAGTTGAAAATTCTATTTAACGAACTATGTATTGATAATTATGAGTAATTTTTTTGATAAATCTGATTTATCTAGAAATGAGGCAGAAAATATTATTTCTGATACTCTTAAAAAATGTGATGATGGCGAGCTATATTTAGAGAACTCTAAATCAGAAAGCATTTTGTTAGATGATAATAAGATAAAAAATTCAAGTTATAGTTCAGATCTAGGTTTTGGATTCAGGGCAGTATCAGGCGAAATAGTTGCTTACTCCCATTCTAATGAAATATCAAAAAATTCATTAAGGCAATCATCAGATAATTTAAAATCAACTCTTAAATCTGCTAAAGGTAACTACAATCATTCTATTCCTAAAACCAACAAAAAATATTATGAAAATATTAATCCAATCGAACAAAAATCACTTAAAAATAAAGTTGAAATTTTAAATGAGGTAAATAAATATTTAAGATCAAAAGATAAAAGTGTTAAGCAAGTTACTGCTAATTTTAGTGGCGAACAAAAATCTATAGAAATAATCAGATCCGGAGGTGAAACATTAACTGATATACGTCCTTTAGTAAGATTTAATGTATCCGTAATGCTTGAAAAAAATGGAAGAAAAGAGACAGGAGTGTATGGAGTTGGCGGAAGACAATCTTATGACGCTTATCTTAAAGAAAATAACTGGAAAAATGTATGCGATGAAGCTTTAAGAATAGCTTCTGTAAACTTAGAGAGTAAGCCAGCACCAGCAGGCGAAATGAAAGTAGTTTTAGGACCTGGATGGCCAGCAATTTTAATTCATGAAGCTGTAGGGCATGGCTTAGAAGGTGACTTTAATAGAAAAAAAACCTCTGCATTTCACAATTTAATGGGTGAAAAAGTAGCGAGTGAAGGTGTTACAATTATAGATGATGGTACTTTGAATAATCGAAGAGGAAGTCTTACAATAGATGATGAGGGAACCCCTACAGAGAAAACTGTACTAATAGAAAATGGAATTTTGAAAAACTTTATGCAAGATAGATTGAATGCTCGATTAATGAAAACTAAATCTACTGGTAGTGGTAGAAGAGAAAATTTTAGACATATTGTTCTACCGAGAATGAGAAATACTATGATGTTAAGTGGCAAACAAACACAAGACGAAATGATTAAATCTGTCGATAAAGGAATCTTTGCTGTCAGCTTTGGGGGCGGCCAAGTTGATATAACTTCTGGAAAATTTGTATTTAATTGTACAGAAGCATATGAGATAATAAATGGCAAAATTGGATCTCCTATTAAAGGAGCAACACTTATAGGTGATGGCCCATCAATTTTAAAAGAAGTTTCAATGGTAGGCAATGATATGATGCTTGATCCTGGTATCGGAACTTGTGGAAAAGCTGGCCAAGGTGTCCCCGTTGGAGTTGCCCAGCCTTCTATATTAATAAACAAGATGACAGTTGGTGGCACAAAACTATAAATGGTTAAAGATCAAGAATATTTAGAAAATAAAGCCTCTTATTGTTTAGACCTTGCCAAAAAATTAGGGGCTACAGATACAAGTATAAATGTAGGCAGCTCTATTTCTGAGACTGTAAATTTTAGGAACAAAAAGCTTGATGAGTCTAATAGATCAGACAATCTAGGAGTAGACATAACTACTTACATAGGAAAGAAAAAATCATCTATATCTTCATCAAATTTATTACAAGACAACTTAAATATATTAATTGAAAAATGCATTGAAACTACAAAAAATACTCCAGAGGATGAATTTAATGCGCTTCCTGATGAAGATTTGCTCGCTCGAGAAATTAAAGAGTTAAATTTATATGACGATACTCATATTGAGAACAATGACAAAATTAAATATTTATCAATATTAGAAAATTCTGCTTCTGTTGATAAAAAGATAATAAATACAGAGTCAAGTTTTACTGAAGACAAATCAAATTTTATTTTGGCTAATAGTGATGGTTTTTGTAAAGGTTTTAAAACTTCATCATTTGTAGCATCTAGTGTTGCTGTTGCCAAAGATGATAAAAGTATGGAGAGAGATTATGAATATACCCTTAAATGTCATCTAGATGATATTAAAAGTGCAGAGGAGCTAGGTAAAGCTGCCGCTCAAAACACTATCAGAAAATTAAGTCCCAAAAAAATTGGAAGTGAAAAGATACCAATAATTTTTGATAAAAGAATTGCAAAAGGAATACTAAGCACTTTTGCAAGCGCAATATCTTCATCTGCCATTGCAAGAGGAACTTCGTTTTTAAAAGATATGATTGGTCAAAAAATATTTTCAGACTCAATAAATATATTTGATAAACCTGACATAATTAAAGGCTTAGGTTCACAAAGCTTTGACTCTGAGGGAGTAAAAACAGAGACCCTGAAGTTAGTTGAACAAGGAATTTTGAAACATTATTTGATAGATACTTATAACGGAAAGAAGTTAAATCTTAAATCAAATGGAAGGAGTGGTGGAACCAGTAATCTTTATTTTGATAATGGAAAAATTGCTTTAAAAGATCTATTAAATTCTAATTCGAAAAGTTTATATATTACAGAGACAATTGGCCATGGAAGCAACATCATAACTGGTGATTATTCTGTAGGGGCAACTGGTTTTTTAGTTGAAAATGGAGAATTCAAATATCCTATTAATGAAATTACTATAGCTGGAAACTTCAGAGATATGTTTCAAAATATAACTTTAGCAAATGATTTAGAATTTCAGTATTCAACAAATTCACCAACTTTAATGATTGAAGGTATGGTTGTTGCAGGTAAATAATTAAATTTATTCAAAATTTTTAAGACGATATTCCCAGTCCCCCATTCTTGAATATGATACTTTTATAATCATAGAATTTTTTTTATCAAACCAAATATCAAAATCTAGACGCTTATCTTTAGGTAGCGACATATCTTTAGAAATTAATTTAAAATGATCAACTTCATAAGTATTACCATATTGATTGATTTTTTCTTTTCCTATAAATGTAACAACCTGCTTCTTGATACTACCTGATACTGGACTAATTTGACTATCCGCTTGTAAAATTTTATGGTTCCACCAATTTCCAATGACATTATCATTAGAGGCCTTTCCACTAAACGAAGAACCTTTAATATTAAATTTATTATCTTTTTTACTGAAGTCTAAATTAACAAATTTTTTTTTATCATTTTGTAAAGTTTTTGAACTATACGAAATTAATTGATTTTTAATGTATTTTTCCTCTCCAAATCCTTCAACTTGAAAAATAGTTGCTCCTAAAAGTTTTACAGAAAATTTAATTTGATTAGTAACAATTGTTTCATCACCCTTCCTACTAAAAAAATAATAGTTATATCCAATTAATTCATCATTTCTAAAAATTTCCATTTCAATTTTATTATATTTATTATAGTGACCCATATGAGCTATCGAAATAGTTGAGTAGAGTAAAAGAAATAAAATAACTATGGTTTTTTTCATTTACCAGTTACATTATTAGACTTTAGCAATAATAGAAATAACTTATTAAAAAATGTTTTTAAAAATAAAGAAAATACCCAAAGTAAATTGGAGTTCTAAAAAACCACATAATTTTAAACCAAGATTTTCTACATTTTTCTTTTTATGTTTTGGTTTAACATTGTTTGGGTTAGGTGAAGGTTTGTTAATTGTTTCATTTACCGGAGCTTCTCCTTGGAGTGTTTTAGCACAAGGTATTTCTTTAAACGTCAATTTAACTATTGGAACAATTACACTTTTGATAAGTATAGCAGTTTTAATTTTGTGGATACCATTAGGTCTAAAACCAGGAATGGGAACTATTTTTAATGCATTGATAATAGCATTGATGATTGATCTTTGTATTAAATTTGTGCCAACTCCATCTAATTATATTCATCAAATAATCTTAGCTATCATTTCTGTAATTACAGTTGGAATAGGTGGTGGTATTTATTTGGTTTCTAATCTAGGAGCAGGTCCAAGAGATGGTTTAATGATAGGATTACAGAAAATATCAAATTTACCAATAGCAGTTGTTAGAGGAACTTTGGAAATTTCAGTTGTTAGTGTAGGGTGGTATTTAGGAGGAACGGTGGGGTTAGGAACTTTATTATTTGCTTTTGGAATAGGCCCCTGCGTTGCTTTAGGATTATACTTAGTCGATAAATTATTTGACTAAGCTGCTGCGCCAGACTTTTCACTTCTTTTTCTTTCATGAGGATCAAGAATAGCTTTTCTTAATCTGCATGATTGAGGTGTAATTTCAAGTGCTTCATCAGTATTTAGCATGCTTAATTGTTCAGCAATTGACATTTTTCTTACTGGAGTAAGAACAACATTTTCGTCAGTGCCCTGGGTTCTCATGTTAGTTAATTTTTTACCTTTCATAACATTAATAATCATGTCGCCTGGTTTTGGGGCTAATCCAACAATCATACCTGGATAAACGGGATCATTATGAGTCACAAACATCTCACCCCTTGCCTGTAAATTAAATATTGCAAAGGCAACAGCTTTACCTTTTTCCATTGATATTAAAGCACCATTTCTTCTACCTTCCATCTCACCTTCGAAAGGACCATAGTCATAAAAAATTCTATTTATTACTCCATTTCCTTTTGTAAGAGTGAGGAATCTACTAGTAAAACCCATTAGACCTCTTGTAGGGGCATGAAATATAAGTCGCTTTTTATCTTTACCTGTATCTTTTAACTCTATCAATTTCCCTTTTCTTCTATTCATTGAGTCAATTATTTTTGAAGAGTATTCTTCATCAAGGTCCATAGTAATTTCTTCTATAGGTTCTAACTTGTTTTTATTTTCATCTTTTCTATATAAAACTTTTGGAGGACTAACTGTCATTTCAAATCCTTCTCTTCTCATTTGAGTAAGTAAGATTTCTAACATAAGCTCTCCTCTACCACTGACTACAAAAGAGTCATTGCCATCATTTTCTGAAAATGTAATACCTACATTATTCTGTGCTTCTTGGATCAATCTATCTCTAATTTGAGTGCTAGTAAGTTTTTTACCCTCAGTTCCAGCCAAAGGAGATGTGTTTACTGTAATTGTAATAGACATAGTTGGTGGATCAATTGGAGTAGCAGTAATTGGTTCGTTTACTTCCAAATCACAAATTGTATCTGCAACATTTGCTTTTTCAAGGCCAGCAACTACAACAATATCTCCTGCTTCACCAATTTCAATTGGAACTTTTTTGGTACCCTCATATCTAAATATTTTTGTGAGTCTACCCTCATCAACTTTTTCACCTTTTAAGTTTATTGCTTTTATTGCTTGATTAGCTTTAGCAGTTCCTTGTGTAATTCTTCCAACTAAACTTCTACCTAAAAAATTATCTGCGTAAAGAAGTGTGGACAGCATTGCAAAAGGTTTTGATCTATCGAGTTCTGCTGGTTTTACATGTTCTATAATTTGATCCAATAAAGGATTCAAATTTTTTCTAGATCCTTGAACTTCTTTATCAGCCCATCCCGATCTACCACTTGCATACAAAACAGGAAAATCTAATTGTTCTTCGTTAGCATCAAGGCTAACAAACAGATCAAATGTTTCATCCAAAACTTCGTCGGCTCTTTGATCGGCTTTATCTAGTTTATTAATTACTACAATTGGTTTTAGACCTTGTTTTAATGCTTTTGATAATACAAATTTTGTTTGAGGCATTACTCCCTCAGCAGAGTCTATAAGTAATAGCGCGCCATCAGCCATGCTTAGTACTCTTTCTACTTCAGCAGCAAAATCTCTGTGACCAGGCGTATCAATAATATTAATTCTAGAGTCTTTCCAATTTATTGAAGCTGGTTTTGCCAAAATTGTAATTCCTCTTTCTTTTTCTAGCTCACCTGAATCCATTAATCTTTCATCTACAATTTCATTTTCTCTAAAAGAACCACTTTGTTTCATTAAATTATCAATTAGAGTAGTTTTACCGTGGTCAACGTGTGCAATAATTGTGATGTTTCTTATATTGTTGTTCATAATTTGTGGCTCTTATATATTAATTTTTTTTTTTGAAAACTCTTAAAAACTCAGAGAAACACTACAATTTTGAAAAAAATTGAGTGTTATTTTGTTTTTTTTGTTTTTTCTCTTTTTAATCTTCTTTTTTCTTTTAAACTTAATTTTGGTTTCTTGCTAACGCTAGAATCTTTAAAGGATTTTCCACTATATCTTTTTGACATAAAATTATTTAATTATTATAAAAAAAAGGCCATCAAAGTGATGGCCTTTAAATTCTAAATTGAGAGATTGCGGAATACTTACATTCCCATTCCACCCATTCCTCCCATTCCTCCCATTCCGCCCATTCCACCAGGCATTGCAGGAGCACCAGCATCTTTTTCCTCAGGTTTATCAGCAATCATAGCCTCTGTAGTCACTAATAACCCAGAAATTGAAGCTGCATCTTGTAAAGCAGTTCTCACAACTTTAACAGGGTCAATGATACCTTTTGAAAACATATCACAATACTCTTCGTTTTGAGCATCATACCCATATGATGTTTTTTTCTGCTCAAGTAATTTACCTACTACTACAGAACCATCCACACCAGCATTTTTAGTAATTTGTCTGATAGGAGCTTCTAACGCTTTTCTAACAAGGTCAACACCTGCTTTTTGATCATCACCTTTTACTTTTATTTTATCAAGGTTTTGAGAAGCATATAAAAGTGCACAACCACCACCTGTTACAATACCTTCTTCAACAGCAGCTCTTGTTGCATTTAAAGCATCTTCAACTCTATCTTTTCGCTCTTTAACTTCAACTTCAGTTGCACCACCTACTTTGATAACTGCAACACCACCTGCTAATTTTGCAAGTCTCTCTTGAAGTTTTTCTCGATCATAATCAGATGTTGTTTCATCAACTTGTTTTTTAATTGAGTCACATCTCGCAGCAATATCAGATTTTTTACCACTACCACTAACGATAGTGCTGTTATCTTTATCAACTTTAATTTTTTTACAAGATCCAAGATCATCAAGCTTAACATTTTCAAGTTTAATTCCTAAATCTTCAGAAATAACTTGACCACCTGTCAAGATTGCAATGTCTTCTAGCATAGCTTTTCTTCTATCACCAAATCCTGGAGCTTTGACAGCAACAACTTTTAATCCACCTCTTAGTTTGTTTACAACTAAAGTTGCTAATGCTTCTCCTTCAACATCTTCAGAAATAATCATTAATGGCCTGCCAGCTTGAACAACTGCTTCCAAAAGTGGGACCATAGGCTGAAGATTTGTTAATTTTTTTTCATGTAAAAGAATAAAAGGATTTTCCAACTCAGTTGTCATTTTATCACTATTAGTAATGAAATAAGGAGATAGATAACCTCTATCAAATTGCATACCTTCAACAACATCTAGTTCAGTTTCAATTCCTTTAGCTTCTTCAACAGTAATAACACCTTCATTTCCAACTTTTTGCATTGCTTTTGCAATCATAGTTCCAATCTCTTTATCACCATTAGCTGAGATAGTTCCAACTTGAGCTATTTCATCACTATCTTTTACTTTTTTTGCAGAAGAAATTAAGTTTTCTTTTACGTTATCAACTGCAGCATCAATTCCTCTTTTTACATCCATAGGATTCATGCCTGCAGTAACGTATTTAATACCTTCTTTAACAATAGCTTGAGCTAAAATAGTTGCAGTAGTTGTACCATCACCAGCCTCTTCATTTGTTTTGCTAGCTACCTCTTTAACCATTTGTGCACCCATATTTTCGAACTTATCTTCAAGATCAATTTCTTTAGCAACAGAAACACCGTCTTTAGTAATTCTTGGTGCACCATAAGATTTGTCCATAACAACATTTCTACCTTTTGGACCTAAAGTAACTCTTACGGTATCTGCTAAAATATTAACACCTCTCATCATTGCCGCTCTTGCTTCAGCGTCAAATTTAATTATTTTTGCCATTTTACTTTCTCCTTTTAAATTTAATTATTTTCCTGAAATACCCATAATATCTGACTCTTTCATTATGCTGTATTCTTTGCCATCAATTTTGACTTCTGTCCCTGACCATTTTCCGAATAAAACTTTATCTCCCACTTTAACATCCATTGCGATTTTTTTTCCATCCTCAGTTTTTGCACCACCACCAACGGCAACAACTTTACCTTCTTGTGGTTTTTCTTGGGCAGTATCAGGGATAATAATTCCACCAGCAGTTTTTTCACTGCTATCTAAAACTTCTATTAAAACTCTATCGTGTAACGGTTTAAACTTCATAAATTCTCCTCTATAAATCTTTATAAATATGAGCTTCATATAGATATTTCGACGTCTATTTCAAGATAGAAACTCCTAGAGAACATTAATATTGATAGTAAATTCGAGATTTTATGGGTTATATCTTAAAATATGACCAAAAATTTAGATTTAAATGGCCTTAAATCAATAGCAGATAATTACGATCTCTTTTATATCGATCTTTGGGGGGTAATTCATAATGGGATCAAACTACATGAACACTCAATAATTGTTCTTAAAGAACTCTTAAAAAAAGATAAAGCTTTTGTACTTTTAACAAATGCACCAAGACCAAATAAAACTGTAATAAATTTTTTACAAAAAATGGGTATGGATCAAGAATTAAGAGATCATGTATTTACTTCAGGTGAAGCATCGTTGAATTATTTAAAAAAAAATTTTTTATTGAAAAAATTTTATCATATAGGTCCACTAAGAGATTTTGATTTATTTAATTTGTTTGAAAATAATAAGTGTGATGACATTAAAGAAAGTGAATACTTATTGTGCACAGGATTGTTTGATGATTACGATAAAGATCTAACTTATTATAAAAATTTATTTGATAAACAGCTCAATAAGAAAATGATTTGCACAAATCCAGATCTGATTGTTGATCGTGGTGATAACAGAGAACTGTGTGCAGGATCTGTTGCTATGGTTTTTGAAAAAATGGGTGGCGAAGTAGTTTATTTTGGAAAACCTCACCCAGAAGTTTATAATCAATCAATTGATAACAATAATAAAAAGATATTGGCAATTGGAGATAATTTAAATACAGATATTAAAGGTGCAAATCTTTTAAATTATGATTCTTTATTAATTTCTAATGGAATACACAAGAATGAAATTAAAGATAAAGGGATTCATCAAGTTGCTAAAGAATATGAAACAATAATTAATTTTATTCAGTCAGATCTAAAATGGTAAAACTTTACTCTAATTTTAATATAGAAAAAAAACACAAAGGATCGATTATCTTAATTGGTAATTTTGATGGTTTACATATTGGTCACCAAAGATTATTCAGATTGGCTCAATTATATAGAAAAAAATATAATTTAAAAATTGGTGTGATTAATTTTAACCCAATGCCAAAAATGTTCTTTAATAAGAATTTAAAAAACTTTAGACTTTCAAATATCAATCAAAAAATTAAATTACTTAGTAACTTTAAAGTAGATTTTGTTATTACAAAAAAATTTGACTATAAATTTTCAAAAATTAAATCGATAAATTTTATTAAAAAAATTTTGAGTAAAAAGATTAATTCTAAATTTATTTTTGTTAGTAATAATTTTAGATTTGGTAATAAAAGAGAAGGAAATGTTAATTTATTAATTAAAAATGAGAAAACTTATAATTATAAAGTTGTAAAACCAAAACCATTTATTAGTAGTAAAAAGATTGTATCATCATCTTTAATAAGAAATCTTTTAGAAAATGGATCTTTAGAAAAGGCAAATAAACTTTTGAATAGAAACTGGGCGATACAAGGAATTGTTAAAAAAGGAAGACAGGTAGGAAAAAAGATTGGTTTTCCAACATGTAACATAGACATTCAAGATTACGTTTTAGCAAAACCAGGCGTTTATGCTGTTAAAGTCCTAAAAAGAAATAGTAGTAAATATCTCAAAGGAATTGCGAATCTTGGGTATAGACCTACGTTTAATCAAAAAAAAATCTTATTAGAAGTTCATTTATTTAATTTTTCTGGAAATCTTTATAATAAGCTTTTATCAGTAGAGTTTTTAAAGTTTATTAGAAAAGAAAAAAAATTTAAAAATGTTAATCAATTACGAGCTCAAATAAAAACTGACTTAAATATTGCAAAAAGAACTTAATGAGTAAATCACAAATAAATCTTCCAAAAACAACTTTTTCTATGAAGGCTAATTTACCAATAAGAGAGCCCGAAATTTTAGAATATTGGAAAAAGATTAATCTTTATGATGAATTAAGAAATTCCAATAAGGGAAAAGAAAAATTTATTCTTCACGATGGCCCCCCTTATGCAAATGGTAACATTCATATGGGTACTGCTCTTAATAAAATTTTGAAAGATATAATTGTAAAGTTTCATCAAATGGATGGTAAAGATAGCATTTATGTTCCTGGGTGGGACTGTCATGGCTTGCCTATTGAGTGGAAAATTGAGGAACAATATAAAAAGAATAAAAAAAATAAAAATGATATTCCAATAGTTGAGTTTAGAAAAGAGTGCAGATCATTTGCAGAAAAATGGATAGAAATTCATAAATCCCAATTTAAACGTTTAGGTGTTATAGGAGATTGGGAGAACTATTATTCTACGATGAGTTTTGATGCCGAAGCTCAAATTGTGAGAGAGCTTGGAAAATTCTTAAAAGAAGGAAGTTTATACAAAGGTTTTAAACCAGTTTTATGGTCTACAGTTGAAAAGACTGCCCTTGCAGATGCAGAAGTAGAATATCAAGACCATAAGTCTGATACAATTTATGCATCTTTTAAAGTTAAGTCTTCTGATTATGAGCAGCTTGATGGCTGTGAAATAGTAATTTGGACAACAACACCTTGGACAATTCCAGCAAATAAGGCACTAGCGTACAATGAATCTCTTGATTATGTAATACTTCAATTAAATGATGATGCAGATTTTAAAAATAGAAAAATAATTGTTGCCGAAGCTTTATTAGATTCGGTTGTTAAAGAGTGTGAAATAAAAGATTATAAAAAACTTCACACTTTTAAAGGAAAAAAATTTAAAAATACAATCTGTAATCATCCTTTTTTAAAGCTAGGATACGAATTTGATATCCCAATGCTTCAAGCAAGATTTGTAACAACTGAGCAAGGAACTGGAATAGTTCATTGTGCTCCTAGTCACGGACCTGATGACTTTAATTTATGCATAAATAACGGAATTAAAGCAATTGAAACTGTTGATGGAGATGGAAAATATACAGATTATGTGAAATTATTTAATGGAATACATATATTTAAAGCAAATCCAATTGTAATTGAAAAACTTAAAGAACAAAAAAATTTATTATCTAATGGTGAATTAATTCATTCTTACCCACACTCATGGAGATCTAAAGCTCCTCTTGTACATAGAGCAACTCCGCAGTGGTTCATTTCAATGGAAAGCCATCAATTAAGAGACAAAGCTTTAAAAGCAATTGATGAAACAGCTTTTTATCCAAGTAAAGGAAAAGAAAGATTGAAATCTATGATTGAGACTAGGCCTGATTGGTGCGTCTCAAGACAAAGGGTTTGGGGCGTTCCACTTCCTATTTTTGTGAGTAAGAAAACAAAAGAAATTCTAGTAGATGATGATGTGATTAAAAATATAGCATCAATTTATGAAAAAGAGGGATCTGATTGTTGGTTTTCAGATAATCCTCAAAGATTTTTAGGAGAAAAATATAATGCTGAAGAATATGAAAAGTTAAGCGATATCGTAGAGGTTTGGTTTGATAGTGGTTCTACGCACTCATTTGTTTTGGAAAAAAGAAAAGATTTAAAATGGCCTGCTTCCATGTATTTGGAAGGATCTGATCAGCATAGAGGCTGGTTTCATTCATCACTTTTAGAGTCATGCGGGACAAGAGGTAGAGCACCATTTGAATCTATACTTTCTCACGGATTTGTAGTCGATGGGAAAGGTCTTAAAATGTCTAAATCATTAGGAAATGTGATTGCACCTGAAGATATTCTAAAAAAATATGGAGCAGATATTTTAAGAATTTGGGTAGCTTCATCAAATTATGCAGAGGATTTAAGAATAGATTTTTCTATTCTTGATCAACATGCAGAGTCTTATCGTAAAATCAGAAATACTTTCAGATATTTATTGGGAAACATCAACGATAACAAGGAAGAAATTGATCTGGAAAAAATAGACACAAAAACTTTGCCAGAACTAGAGCAGTTTATGCTTCATAAAATTTATTTATTAAATGAAAATTTTAAAAAGTATTTTAAGAACTATGATTTTCATAATCTTTATAAGGAGCTTTTAAATTTTTGTACGGTTGACCTTTCAGCCTTTTATTTTGATATTAGAAAAGATTGTTTGTATTGTGATCCCAAAGACTCAAAAAAAAGACAATCATCAATATTATTACTAAAAGTTATTTTAGCTTCATTATTAAGATGGTTTGCACCAATTTTATCTTTTACAACTGAAGAAATTTATAAAATTGTAGGTAGTAAAAAAAGTATTCATTTAGAAACATTTATCAATTTTCCAATTAATTTTAAAAACGATGATTTAAACTCTAAATGGTTAAATTTAATTAAGATAAGAGATGTGTGTAATCTTAGTATAGAAGAAAAAAGAGCTGAAAAAATAATTGGATCAAGTTTAGAAGCATCAATCAAGATTAGATTAGATAAAGAAAAGTTTAAAATTTTTAGTGACATTGACTTTGCAGAGTTATGTATTACCTCAAATGCGCAAATGGTGCAAAGTGAAGATAATGAAATTTCAGCTGAAACATTTAAAGCAGAAGGAACTAAATGTCCTTTGTGTTGGAAAATTAATGTTGGACCATGTTTAAGAAATGGAAAAAAATGTCTTTTTTCTGAAAATTAAATAAATGTTAAAAAAAAAAATAAATATTTTTTATATATCAGCTTTAATTTTTACTTTAGATAGATTGAGCAAATATTACATTTTGGAATTATCAAATTCAGTAGAAAAACTTGATATTCCTATTACATCATTTCTTAATTTTAATTTAGTCTGGAATAGCGGGATAGCATTTGGTCTCTTTTCGTTTAATGAACAGTTTTACTACAACATAATTACATTAATAATTATAATTATTACTCTTGTTATTCTATTTTACGCGATCAAGTCCAGTGGAGTTGAAAAAATAGGTTTTTCAATGATTTTTGGAGGATCTTTGGGAAATATATTTGATAGATTGTACTATGCGTCTGTTGTTGATTTTATAGATATACATATAAATAATATTCATTGGTTTATTTTTAATATTGCAGATATATTTATCAGCTTAGGCGTTGTAACTCTAATTACAATAGAGTTTATTGGTAGAAAAAAAATATGAAAAAGTTTTTTATATATTTATTAATTTTGGTTCCATTATTTAGCTGCGAATCTGCAAAAGATGGTTTCACGTTGAAAAAGAAAGGTAACTCTGATGAATTTTTAATTGAAAAAAAAAATCCATTAGTTATGCCCCCTGAATATGGTGACTTACCAGTTCCAGATGATTTCGAAAAACAGAGCAATAAGGTAGATAAAGATGAGTTTGAAAAAATAATAAGTAAATCAAAAAATAAGAGCACTAATAAGACTATAAAAAAATCAGATATAGAGCAATCTGTGCTTGAAAAGATTAATTAGTTTTAATGTTAAAAAAATTTTTTTTATTAAAAAACTTTAAAAATATATATTCTAAAAATTCTGATAAAAAAAAAATTATTAAAATTTTAAAAGAAATTTTAAATAAAGATAGTCAAATTATTAAGTCATTAGGAAAAAACTATAAAAATAATTATAAAACAAAACAATTATTTAAATACAAAAAATCGTCAAATTATAGGTTGATAGGAATGGGGGGGTCCGCACTTGGAACCCAAGCAATATATGATTTTCTAAAACATAAAATAAAAAAAAATTTTATATTTATTAATAATCTTCAAAATAATCAAAAAAAAGAAACAAAAAAAAATTTTACAAATTTGATAGTTTCTAAATCTGGAAATACAATTGAGACAATAGTAAACTCAAATATTGTAATTAAAAAAAAAGATAAAAATATTTTTATTACTGAAAATAAAAAAAGTTATCTAAATATTTTAGCAGAAAAATTAAAAGCTGAAATAATTGATCATAACAATTTCATTGGAGGAAGATATTCAGTTTTATCAGAAGTTGGTATGCTTCCAGCAGAACTAATGGGACTGAATACTCATAATTTTAAACAACTTAATGTTCTAGTAAAAAACAAAAAGTTTTTTGACTATATAGTAAATAATGTCGCTTCAACTTTTTTTTTGATAAAGAAAAAAAAATTTAATTCTGTAATTATTAATTATGATGAGAAATCAGAAAGTTTGTTTAGTTGGTACCAACAATTAATTGCTGAGAGCTTAGGTAAGAAAAAAAAAGGTTTATTACCAGTTATATCTAAAATGCCAAAAGACAATCATAGTGTTATGCAATATTATCTAGATGGAACAGAGAACAATTTTTTTACTCTGTTTTATGTTCATGATAACAAGGTAGAAAAAATGAAAAATGAAACTATCCTTTCTTCTCATAAATTTTTAAAAAATAAAAAAATTTCAAATATTATTTATGCTCAAAAAAAAGCCACAGAAAACGTATTTAATAAACAGAAAATTCCATTTCGAAGTTTTGAGATTGTGCGAAGAGATGAAAAAGCTTTAGGTGAGTTATTTTGTTTTTTCATACTTGAAACTATTTTACTAGGAAAATTATTAGGTGTGAACCCGTTTGATCAACCAGCTGTGGAATTGATAAAAAAAGAAACAAAAAAAATTTTAATCTAAACAAGATAAAAATATTATTTTTGATATACCATATATCTTCTGTTCAATTAATTTAAAACTTGATGGTAAAGAATCTTGTTCGTTTTTATGTCTATGCAAAATAATTATTCCATTTTTATTAAGTATATTTTGTTTTTTGATTTCATTGAGTAAATTGACTATATTTTTTTCCTTATAAGGTGGATCAAAAAAAATTAAATCAAATTTAAAATTTAGATTAATAAATACATTGTCATCGTAAATATCTTTTTCAATTATCTCATAATTTTGAATTGATTTTAAATTAGATAAATTTTTTTTTAATAAGCTTAAAACTCCATGATAATTTTCAATAAAAGTTACTTGTTTGGCCCCCCTCGATAAGCATTCAATCCCAAAGGAACCTACACCAGAAAATAAATCTAATATAAACGAGTCGGGAAAATTTATTTTAAATTTATTTGAATGCTTGATAATATTAAAAATAGATTCTTTAGTAAGATCTTTTAAAGGTCTAGTTTTATTGTCATTTGGAGTTAAAATTTTTTTTCCTTTAAAAAATCCTGATATGATTCTCATTATTGAATAACTTTATAACCTATGTCTCTTCTATAAAATCCGTTATTCCAATTAATCTCATCTAGGATTTTAAGAGAATTTTCTCTTGCTGATTTAAAATCATTTGATCTTGTCACAACATTTAAAACTCTCCCACCATTTGATACAACAATATTATTAACTATTTTTGTACCCGCATGAAAAATGAATTGGTTCTTTTTTAAACCTAATTTTTTAAGATTTAGTTCAATATTATTTTTATATGTATCAGGATAACCATTTGAGCATAACACAACACAAATTGACTTATCTTCATACCATTCAATATTTAAGTTATGAAGTTCTTGTTCAATACTTTTTTTTATTATTATCGAAAAATCAGTTTTTAATTTTGGAAGCAATGTCTGACATTCTGGATCTCCCATTCTTACATTGTATTCAATTAAAAATGGTTCTCCATTTACAATCATTAACCCAGCATATAAAAAACCTTTATATTCGCAATTAAGATCCTTTAGGCCCTTCAATGTTGGTTCAATAATATTATTAATTATTTTTTTATTTAATTTCTCAGATTCTAATCTTGAAGGCGAGTACGCTCCCATTCCACCAGTATTTTTACCTTGGTCACCTTCAAAAACTCTTTTATGATCTTGAGCTGTTCCGAACATTTTATAACTTTTACCATCAGAAATTATAAAAAAACTCATCTCTTCTCCTTTCAAAAATTCCTCAATAAGTAAATTTTCTGCTTTTCCAAATTTTCCATCAAATATTTCTTTTACTGCCTTAGAAGCCTCTATGTAATTTTCTGAAATATAGACACCTTTTCCAGCCGCCAAACCATCAGCCTTAATCACAATTGGAAAATTACAGTTTTGAAGAAATGATAATGCTGATTTCGGGTTTAAAAAAATTCCAAATTTAGAAGTTGGTATCTTGTATTTTTCACAAAGTTTTTTTGTAAATATTTTTGAACCTTCAAGTTGTGAAGCTATTTTATTTGGTCCAAAAACTTTAATATTAAATTTTTCTAAATAATCTACAATTCCATCTACTAATGGTTTTTCTGGACCAATAATAACAATATCAATTTCGTTTTGGATTATGAAATCTTTCAGTTTTTCGAAGTCGTTTATATTTATATTTATATTTTTTGCTATTGAACTTGTGCCTGCATTTCCTGGAAAACAATAAATTTGTTTAATATTATTTGAACTTTTTAATGAAAAACATAGTGCATGTTCACGTCCACCACTTCCTATTACACCAACTTTCATATAATGATATATAAACTAAAAATGTTTAAAAAATTAGCAAAAATAAAATATTTACCAAATAATTTTGAAGTTATTCAAGAGGGAGATCATGTGATTTGTGCAATTTCAGGAAAAAAAATTTCTTTAGAAAGTTTAACCTACTGGAATGTTGAAAAACAAGAGGCCTATTTTTCTTACGTAGAAGCTTCCAATAAAAGAGAAAATAATTAACTTATTTCCACCTATTATGTGACCATATCCACTGATGAGGATTTCTAACAATCATCTTTTCCAATAGTTGATTTAACTTTAAAGTAATATCTTCAGTAGTTTGATCACCATCAAAATTTATAGGTTTCATTATTTCTAACATAAAATTTTCGTTATTCTTTCGCTCGATATAAATTGGAACAATTTTACAATTAAATTTTTTAACAAATTGAGCTGGAATAGTTGTTGTAAATGCTTCATTTTTAAAAAATATAGATTTCATACCCTCACTAACTCTTTGATCAATCATTAAAGCTACTGAAGTACCAGATCTAAAATATTTTAAAATTTCTTTAGTACCAGAGATTCCCTTTTTAATTTGTTTTTGGCAGATATATTTTTTTCTAATATTTTCCATAACAGGATTTAAGAAATTATTGTTCAGCGGTCTATAAATCGCAGCTAGATCAACTCCTGATTTTTCAATATGCATGGCCATTAACTCAAAGTTGTCAAAATGACCAGAAACAAAAATGACTGGTTCTTTTGAAAATTTTATTCCTTCTAAAATTTCCTGACCTTTAATTTCTAAAAATTTTTCTGATTCTTCTTCTCTAAAATATTTTATAAATGCGTATTCAGCTAAGATTTTTCCATAACTTTTCCACATTTCATTTATGATATTTTTTTTAAATTCACTATTAGCATTAGAAAATGCAAAAGAAACATTTTTTTCAATAACTTCTTTTGATCTAAAAAAAGGACCAACTATTGAAAAAAATTTGCTGGCAACGATTCTTGAAAATTTTAAACCTATAATTTTAAAAATAATTAAAATAAAAATTATAAATAAAAACTGAAAAAAATATTTTATTAGTTTCATATTAATTATTCAAAAATTCAATAAATTTATTTTCATTTTGTATAACTAAATCGATAGCTATAAAATTTATATCTTTTTTAAATTTTTCTGGAATTTTCATATAATCTTTTTCAGTAGTTATAATTTTAAGATTTTCATTTTTTGCATAATCTATAATTTTTTCAAAATCATTTAGACTATACTCATAATGATCAGAAAATATTAATTCTCTTACAACTTCAAATTTATTTTCTAATAAGATATCCTTAAAATCAGATGGATTACCTATTCCTGAAAATATCAAATATTTTGAATTAAAGTCATATTTTTCAATGTTTGAGACTTTATAAAAAGTTTTAAAAATTTTAATATTTGAATTTATGTTTTTAATTTGATTTTCAATTTTTTCAAAACTATTTGAATTTCCATTTAAGATAACTGCATCAAATCTCTTTAAACTTGAAATTTTTTCTCTCATTGGTCCTGCTGGAATGAGTTGACCGTTTCCAATCCAATTTTTTGATTTAAAACACACTAGCTTAATATGAAAATCAATTTCTGTTTCTTGCAGCCCATCATCAAATACCAATATTTGGAAATTTTGATTTATTCCTTGATAGATTGCACTTTTTCTTGAATTAGAAATGATTAATGATGTTTTTTTTTTCAGTAAAAGTTGTTCATCTTTTTCATTAGAATGATCTTTTTTTACAGTTGCTACTTTGTTATTTAGCTTTTCTAAGATTTGGTAAATCTTAATAGTGAGTGGCGTTTTTCCCGTACCACCCAGATAGATATTTCCGACGCAAATAGTTTTGATATTTGATGATTTTTCTTTTTTAATAAATTGAAATATAAAATTTCTTATAATAATGGGTAATGAAAACGGAATTAATAGATAAGAAATTATGCTTGGTTTTGGTAAATCCCAAAATGAAGGTTTTTTTAGACTCATACTTTATTTAAAATTAGATTTATTTCATAAATATTTTTTTTTAAAATTTTTTGTCCAATTTTATTTATTTTATTTTTTACATTTTTTTGTGATTTTTTAGAAGTGAAGAGTTTATCTAAAACATTTACTGTTTGATTTAAATTGTATATCTTTATTGATATTTTTTGCTTACTTAAAAATTGATAAATTTCAGTAAAGTTAAAAATATTTGGACCGTGTAAAATATTACAGTTATATCTGACTGCCTCTAATGGATTTTGACCTCCATGTTTTATAAGAGATCCACCTAAAAATACATTTTTTAATGTAGAGTAAAATGATTTAGTTTTACCAAAAGAGTTTACTAAATAAATGTCGGTATCTTGATTAATCTTGGTTTTTGGTTCATGCATATGAACTTTTAAACCTAAATCCGACAACTCATCTCTTATATCTTCTTTTCTATCTATGTGTCTAGGGATAATAACAGTTAAAAGATTTTTATACTTTTTTTTTAATTTATTATGGACTAAACCAAAAAATTTTTCTTCTGAGTTATGAGTACTGGAAGCACACCACGTAGTCCTCTTTGAAATAAACTTTATAGTTTGATCATCAATCTCGATTTTTTCATTTTCTGATTGAGAATATTTTAAATTACCAAAATATTTTATATCTTTAGCTCCTAATTTCTTTAAAAATTTAAATGTTTCTTTATTTGAAGACAAACAAAGATTAAATTGATTAAATATTAATCTTGAAAAACTTTTTAATTTAATCCATCTATCATAGGATTTTTTAGTAATTCTCGCGTTCAGAAGCACTGTTGGAATTTTTTCTTTATTTAAATTTATTAACATGTTGGGCCAAATTTCGGAGTCTACAAATAAAGCTATAGATGGTTTCCAATATTTAATAAATTTTTTTACAATTAAATTATTATCTATAGGAAAAAATTGATGAGTTACTTTTTTAAGTTTGATCTTTGAAATTATTTTTGCTGAACTTAAAGTGTTTGAAGTAATTAATATTTGATCAATTTTTTTTGATTTTTCATATTTTTCTAATAAAGGAATTATACTTTGAAACTCACCAACACTTGCTCCATGAAACCATATTAATTTTCCTTTAAATCTATTTTTTGTAAAAAAACTTAGTTTTTCTCTAAATCTTTTTAAATCTTCTTTTTTTTTTAACAATCTAAATAAAATTATTAATGGAGATAAAATTAAAATTAAATTTATTATAGTTCTGTAAATAAAAATCATTAAGATTTTTTTAATTGCTTATCGTAAAAATTTTTATATGTTTCAGAAGATTGTAGTAATTCATCATGTTTACCATGATCAATAACCTGGCCTTTATCAATCACATAAATGACGTCAGAATTTAATATTGTTGAAAGCCTGTGAGCGATTACAATTGTAGTCCTACCTTTTGTAAGAAAATTAATTGCTTTTTGTATCTTGCTTTCTGTTTCAGCATCTAAGGATGACGTTGCTTCATCTAATAGTATAATGGGACTTTTTTTTAATATTGCTCTCGATATTGATAATCTTTGCTTTTCACCTCCAGAAAGTCTAACGCCGTTTTCACCAATTATGGTATCATATTTGTTTGGTAATTTTTCAATAAATTCACTGGCAAAAGAATGTTCAGCTGCTAACTTAACATCATTTAACGAAGCATCTTTATTAGCATAAGCAATGTTGTTGAATATTGTATCATCAAATAAAGTTGTATCTTGACTTACTAAAGAAATATTTTTTCTTAAAGAATAAATTGTAGAGCTATAAATTGACTGATTATCAATTTTTATGTCTCCAGTGATTGCATCATAAAATCTTGGTATAAGATTTAATATAGTTGATTTTCCAGCACCACTATGTCCAACTAATGCTGTCATTTTTTTTCCAGGTATATTTAGGCTAACAGAATTTAAAACTTTAGACTCTTTTTCTGTGTAACTAAAATCTATTTTTTCAAAATTTATCTCACCATCATTTACTATTAATTCTTTTGAGTCTTTTTTATTTTGAACTTCTGGTACGTAATCAATTATTGGAAGAACACTTCTGGCTCCAGATAAACCTTGTTGTATAGCAATATTCAACGTCGCTAAGGATCTAACAGGCTGATAAGCCAACATCATAGCGGCTAAAAAAGAAAAAAAATTACTCACCTCCAGCTCATTTCTAGCAATTAATATTGCTGAAAAATAAATTAAAAAAGCAATCATAATTCCAGTAAGAATTTCCATAATTGGAGAGGCTCTTACAAATACTATATTAATTTTTCTTGAGGTTTCTTTTACATCTTCAATAAATTTATTTGCTCTTTTTTGCTCAAAGTTTTCTCTTTGAAAAATTTTAGCTATTTTATGATTTTTCAAAACTTCCATATAGTATGAATAAAGTATTCCAGCACGTTTCATTTGTTGGTCAGTAACTTTTCCTATTCTTTTTCCAAGCGATTTTGCAGCAATAGAAGCAACTGGAATCATAATAATAGCAAACAAGGATAGCTTCCAATTTTGATAAAACATCACTGATAATAATCCGATTAAGGTGAGAGAGTCTTTAAAAAAATTTAAAATTACAGTGCTGACAAGATTTGTGATCATACCAACATCATTTGCTAAATTTCCTATAAATTTTCCAGTATGTTTATTTTCAATTAATTTTGTATCTGCATTTAACATTGATTTAAAAGCATCAATTTGAATATCTCTTGTAACATCAACTGATACTCCAATCATAATTACTTTTGCCATATACAAAGAAGCTCCTTTTACTATAAAAGCTAAAACAATCAGTGCAGGTATTATAAGAATTAAATCTTTTTTCTTTTCAATGAATAATTGTTTGATTGCTGGATCTAGTAAATAAGCAACAGATGAAGTGCTTCCTGCTAGTAATAAAGTAAAAAAAACTGAAAGTAAAATTTTCTTTACATATTTTTTAGTATAATCATTATATAATCTCTTTAATATTTTAAAATCACTTGTCATTTATATTTTACCTAATAATAAACTAATAAAAACCAATAGGCCTAAAAAATTATTAGATTTAAATATTTTTAAACATTGGGTACTATCTTTTGTTGTTATTCTTTTAAGTTGAAAAAAAGTCATTTGTAATATGATTAATATGAATACTAAATAAAAAAAACTATTTAATTCCAATATAACTCCAGTGATTAAAAGATTTATAAGAAAAATAAAATAGCATAATGTTACAAATTTAATTGGATTATTCTTAAATTTAATTGATGTTGATTTTAATCCTATAATTTCATCATCCCTTATATCTTGAAATCCATATATTGTGTCGTAACCTAATGTCCAAAATATGGCTCCAAGGTAGAATATTATCGAAATAAGATCTATCTGCTCTTTTATTGCAGTCCATCCTAATATTAAACCATAATTAAAAGTAATGCCTAAAAATAGTTGGGGCCAATAAGTAAATCTTTTCATTAATGGATATGTGAAAGCTAAAGGCATCGATCCCAGTGCTAACAAAATTGTAAATTTATTAAATTGCAACAAAACTATAAGTGCGATTAAGCAAAGTATCCCAGAATATAAAAACCCCTGAATGACTGAAATTTTACCTGATGCAATTGGTCTATCTTTTGTCCTTTCTACTTTTATGTCAAAATTTTTATCTGCTATATCATTTACAATACAACCAGCAGATCTCATTAAAACTGCACCTAAAAAAAATAATAATAAAAAAAATATAAAGGATATTTTTTCTTCAGTGAAATCATAAGCTATTGTCAAACCCCAAGCGCATGGCCAAAACAAAAGCATAAAGCCAATTGGTTTTTTTAACCTTGTTAATTCAATAAAAAGATAAATTTGGTTCATAAAATTTACTTGTAAATAACAAACACAAGATTGATAATCAAATTGATTCGATGAATATAGATTACACAGTTACAGCACTAATGTTTCCAGCTATTCCCTTGTTGATGAATATATATAGCAATAGATTTCACTCATTGAGCAAATTAATCAGAGAGCTTCATGACGAGCATGTTTATGAAAAACATGTTCCGCCAGAATGGAAAAAACAATTCATAAATTTAAGTGGAAGGATAACATTATTAAGATGGTCGATAATGTTTGGCGCCTTTGGTTTTCTGTTTAATATGCTTACTGTGCTTGGTCTTTACTTAAGTGAAATTTTTATAGCTAGATTAATCTTTGGCTCTTGTTGTTTATCTATGATTATTTCAATTATATTTTTTATTAGAGAAATTCATATTTCAACAAACGCTTTGAGACTTCATATGTCTGATATGGATGTTGAAGTTGATTAGGGAATGATTACTGCAGGTCCTAATATTTTTCTATTTTCTAAATCTTGATGAGCTTTAACAATTTCATTCAAGGAATATTTTTTAAAAATTTTTAAGGTAAACTTTTTTGTTATAAACATTTTAAAAACTTTATTTGCAGCTTCATCAAGCTCTTCTCTTGTAGTTGTATAATGTGCAATACTTGGTCTAGTCAAATATAAACCTTTTGGTGCTAAAGATTTTGTAACATTACAAGGATCCAAAGGACCAGATGCATTACCAAATGAAACCATCATTCCTCTTACTTTTAAACATTCAATAGATTGATCAAAAGTTTTTTTACCAACACCATCATAAACTACAGGAACACCAATTCCATTTGTAATCTCTTTAACTTTTTGTGCAAAATTTTCCTTTGAGTAATTAATTACATGATCGCAACCATTAGTTTTTGCAATTTCAATTTTTTCATCTGATCCAACAGTTCCAATTACCCTACATCCCAAACTTTTTGCCCATTGACAAAATATTTGTCCAACTCCCCCAGCTGCTGCATGAAATAAAATAGTTTCACCAGATTTTACAGGATAAGTTTTATGAAGAAGATAAAAAACGGTAAAACCTTTAGTCATTAAGGTTACAACATTTTCTAATTCAATTTCATTTGGAACTTTTACTAATTTTTTTGTTGGAAAAATTCTATGTGTTGAATAAGAACCTATTGGCATTGATGCATAAGCAACTTTATCTCCAACATTAAAGTCTTTTACATCAGGTCCTACTTTTTCAATTATTCCTGCTCCTTCTATTCCAATATTAGATGGTAATTCAACAGGGTAGAGACCAGATCTGTGATAGGTGTCTATATAATTTAAACCAATTGATTTATTCTTTATTAATACCTCACCAGATTTAGGATCTTCAAGTTTAATATCTTTTAGCTCTAAAACTTCAGGGCCACCGTTTTTTGAAATTGTTACTGCTTTCATTTTACAAATGTATCATTATGATAATCTTGAACTGCTTGCAATATTTCAGCTTTTGTATTCATTACAAATGGCCCACCACGAGCAATTTCCTCATTAATAGGTTTTCCTGAAATTAATAAAAACTTAACATCTGATTTAGCCCTTAACTTTAATTTTTCACCTTTGGATAATAATATTAGAGTACTATCTTTCACTTTATTGTGTTTCTTTTCACCAATTTCTATTTCTCCATTAATTAAATAAATAAATGAATTGTGTGTAGAAGGTAATTTAAAATTGAATTTTTTATTTTTATTAAGCTCAACATCAAAATAAACTGGTTCAACATTATGTCCTTTAACAGGACCTTCTGCTTTTTCAAATTTACCAGCTATGACTTTTACTATTTTGTCATTATCTTTATGGATACTCATTTTATCAGCATCAATATAAATATACTCTGGTTTACTCATTTTTAATTTAGCAGGCATATTAATCCATAATTGGAAACCATGAAGTTTCCCTTCTTTCATTGCAGGCATTTCTGAATGAATAATACCGCTACCAGTTTTCATCCACTGAACATCTCCAGCAGTCATTCTACCTTCGCCACCTGTGCTATCTTTATGTTCAAAATCACCTGCAAGCATATAGGTAACAGTTTCAATTCCTCTATGTGGATGGGGAGGAAAGCCAGCTACATAATCCTCAGAGTCTTCAGAACCAAATTCATCTAACATTAAAAACGGATCAAAATAATTTGGTTCAACGCCAATGCTTCTTTTTAATTTTACCCCAGCACCATCAGATGCTGAAATAGGGTCAATAATTTTACTTACTTCTATATTGCTCATTAATAATTATTTGTTGTGTGAACCATCACAGAATGGTTGATTATTAGTTTGCTTGCACACACAAAAAAACATTTTTTTATTTTCTTCAGATTTAAAAACTACTGGATTAAATTCAGTTCCTTTATGAGATGCATCACAAAAAGGTTGTTTTGAACTTTTACCACAGCTACACCAATAGTAAGATTTACCTTCTTCAACATCTACTGCAATTGGTCCGTCTCCTGCTCTTTGTCCTTTAGTCATGTTTCCCTTTATATTAATTTTGTTAACTCATTTAAATTTTTTATTTCATTTTTAGGCTTATAATCTAAATTGTCAAAAATACCATTACTTCTATTTACCCAAATCGAGTTAAAACCATAATTTCCTCCACCTGAAACATCCCATGTATTTGCACTTAAGAAAGCAACTTCATTTTTTTCGATTTTATATTTTTTAACAGGTAGGTCGTAGACTTTTGAGTCTGGTTTATAAATTCCTACTTGTTCAATTGAAAAAAGATCATCAAAAACATTGTTCAAATTATTACTTTTGACTAATTCTTTTAATAGAGCAGGGGTTCCGTTAGATAAAATCGCTAATTTAAAATTCTTTTTCTTTAATATTTTTAAAGTTTCTGGAACTTCATTAAAGGGTGAGAGAACTTTATATAAATTTAACAATTCATTTTTCATTGATGTATCTATATTAAAAGCCTTCATAGATTTATCTAAACTATCTTCTGTCACTTGCCAAAAGTCTTTATGTCTGTTCATTAAACTTCGAAGCCAGGTATATTCTAGTTGAGTAGTTCTCCAAAAGTTTGCAAAACCTTCCCATTTATCTCCAATTTTATCTTTACATTTTTCAGCAGCCGAATTGACATCAAACAATGTGCCATAAGCATCAAAAATTATTGCTTTAATATTTTTCATAATCTAACTTAACATAAATGAGTAATATTAGATTATTTTTTTCAGCGGCATTATCGACTGACATGACTGATAAATTAGACAAGTCTCAATCACACTATTTAAACAAAGTAATGAGAGTAAAAGAAAATGAAGTTTTTTCATTATTTAATAGCGAGGGTGAATGGGAAGCAAAAGTTTTGAGTATATCAAAAAACATCATTGAATTTAAAACAACCAACCAATTAAGACAAAAAGAAAGTGCAAAAGAGTTATGGTTAGCTTTTTCTCCTATTAAATCAAATTATCAAAACTTTATGATTCAAAAGGCAACAGAACTTGGTGTTACAAAATTTTTACCAATTATCTTTGATCGGACAGTTGTTAGAAAAATTAATAAAGAAAGATTAGAAAAAATAATTGTTGAGGCAAGCGAACAATCTAACCGTATTAATGTACCGATAATTGAAGATGCTCAAGATTTGAATAGTTTTTTAAAAACTAATTCGATAGATCTAATTTTCGCAGACTTAAATTCAAATAATAATATAATTGATAAATCAAAACTTACATATAAACCAGTTTGTGTCATGATAGGCCCTGAAGGTGATTTTTCAGAAGCTGAAAGGAAAAAGATACTTACTTTTAAGGGTGTTCAGCCAATAAAGATTAATGAGAATATTTTAAGATCAGAAACAGCTGTGATATCTTCAATTTCGATCATAAACTATGTGATTAATTGATAAATTGTCGCGAAAACTAAAGTGTAATTTTCATAAAAGAGCTTTATATAGCTAAGTAAATGAAAAAAATTTTATTAATAATTTCTAGTTTTTTTATAACAATAGAAGCTTTTGCTGACCAACCAAAAGATTGGCAATTAGGTTTTCAAAATCCTGCTTCAGATGGAATGAGAGATATTGTAAACTTTCACAACAATCTTTTGCTTCCGATTATAATTGCAATTAGTGTTTTTGTTTTATTTTTAATGCTTTATGCATGTGTAAGATTTAGAGCTTCAGCAAATCCAAATCCTTCAAAAAGAACTCACAATGTAACTGTTGAAATCCTATGGACTTTAATTCCATGTTTAATTTTAATAGTAATGGCAGTTCCTTCATTTAAAATTTTATATAAGCAAGACACAATTCCAAAAGCTGATTTAACCATCAAAGCTGTTGGATATCAGTGGTATTGGGGATACGAATATCCTGACGAAAATATAATCTTCGACTCTTATATGATTGAAGAAAAAGATTTAAGAGCTGATCAACCTAGATTACTTACAGTAGATCATGAAGTAGTTGTTCCAGTAAATAAAGTTGTAAAAGTTTTAATTACAGCAAATGATGTATTGCATGCTTGGGCATTACCAGCATTTGGTGTTAAAAGAGATGCAGTTCCTGGAAGAATCAACGAGACATGGTTTAAAGCAGAAAAAGAGGGAACATATTATGGTCAGTGTTCGGAACTGTGTGGAATAAAACATGCTTTTATGCCAATCACTGTCAAAGTTGTAAGTGAAGGAGATTATCAAGAATGGTTATCAGAAGCACGAGTAAAGTTTGCTAAAGAAGAAATTGAAAATGATAAATTAAAAATAGCGAGTAAATAAATATGTATACACAAACAGCATCTCACGACGATCATCATACGCCAACTGGTTGGAAGCGTTGGGCTTATTCAACTAACCACAAGGATATTGGCACAATGTATTTAATCTTTGCAATTGTTGCAGGGGTAATTGGAACAGCATTTTCAGTTTTAATGAGAATGGAATTGATGCATCCTGGTGATGGTATTCTAGGTGGAAATTATCATTTATATAATGTGTTAGTAACAGGTCATGGTTTAATCATGATTTTTTTTATGGTAATGCCAGCAATGATTGGTGGTTTTGGTAATTGGTTTGTGCCTATTATGATTGGTGCACCTGATATGGCATTTCCAAGAATGAATAATATATCTTTCTGGCTATTACCAGTCTCACTAACACTATTAATTTTATCTATTTTTGCTGATGGCCCTCCTGGTGCACAAGGAGTAGGTGGAGGTTGGACTATATACCCTCCTTTATCATCTAAAGCAGGTCAGCCAGGTCCCGCAATGGATCTTGCAATTTTAAGTCTACACTTAGCTGGAGCATCATCAATTTTAGGTGCGGTAAATTTTATTACAACAATTTTAAATATGAGAACACCAGGAATGACATTACATAAAATGCCTTTATTTGCATGGTCAATCCTAGTAACTGCATTTTTATTGTTGTTATCTTTACCCGTGCTTGCCGGAGCAATAACAATGTTGTTAACAGATAGAAACTTTGGAACTGCCTTCTTTGAGGCTCAAACAGGAGGTGATCCTGTTTTATTTCAGCATTTGTTTTGGTTTTTTGGTCATCCGGAAGTTTATATTTTAATTCTTCCAGGATTTGGAATGATCAGTCATATTGTTTCAACATTTTCTAGAAAACCAGTTTTTGGCTATTTAGGGATGGCTTATGCAATGGTTGCAATTGGAATAGTGGGTTTTGTTGTATGGGCCCACCATATGTATACTGTAGGTTTAAGTACGGACACCAAAGCTTATTTCTTGGCTGCTACAATGATCATTGCAGTACCAACTGGGATTAAAATTTTTTCATGGATAGCAACTATGTGGGGTGGATCAATATCATTTAAAACACCTATGATGTGGGCACTTGGGTTTATATTTATGTTTACCGTAGGTGGTGTAACTGGAGTAGTGTTAGCAAATGCTGGGGTGGATACAGCAATGCATGATACTTATTATGTAGTTGCTCATTTCCATTATGTATTATCTCTGGGAGCGGTATTTGCAATTTTTGCTGGATTTTATTATTGGTTTTCAAAAATGTCAGGTTATGAATATTCTGAGTGGATGGGACAATTACACTTTTGGTTAACATTTATAGGGGTAAACTTAATTTTCTTTCCACAACATTTTTTAGGATTAGCAGGTATGCCTAGAAGATATGCGGATTATCCCGATGCGTTTGCTGGATGGAATTATATTTCATCAATAGGATCTTATGTTGCAGTAGCAGGTTTAGGAGTATTTTTTATAAATTTAATTTATGCGTTCGCTAAGAAGAAATCTGCAGCTCAGAATCCATGGGGAGAAGGAGCCACTACTTTAGAATGGACCGTACCATCTCCACCAAACTTTCATACGTTTGAAGAATTACCAAAGTTTGTGGATGATCAAGAAATAGAAAAATCACAAAGCTAATAAAAGAGTAAAACAAAACTAATGAGCAACTCAAGGCTAAAAAAAAGAAGTTTAAGCCAGGAAGATTTATTTAATTTTTCTGAATTGTTTAAATTAATGAAGCCAAGAGTTATGTCATTAGTGATTTTTACTTGTGCAGTTGGCCTATTAACTTCACCCAATCTAATTTCTACAAAAGATGCAATAATAGGTATTTTATTAGTCTCTTTAGGTGCTGGAGCAGCTGGTGCACTTAATATGTGGTACGAATCTGATCTTGATGCTTTAATGACAAGAACTTGCTTAAGACCAATACCAACTGGGAAAGTAAATAGAAATCAAGCTTTAATTTTTGGTGTAATGCTATCTATAATCTCTGTAGTTGCTCTAGATTATTTTACAAACCGAATTTCAGCTGGGATATTACTTTTAACAATTTTATTTTATGTCTTTGTTTATACAATTTGGTTAAAAAGAAAAACTCCCCAAAATATTGTTATTGGTGGAGCAGCAGGAGCTTTTCCGCCAATTATTGGATGGACAATTGCAACTGGTTCTTTATCAATTGAACCTTTATCCTTCTTTTTGATAATATTTTTTTGGACACCATCACATTTTTGGGCTTTAAGTTTATATAAATCTGATGATTATAAAAAAGCTAACATACCCATGCTTCCATTAACAAACGGAATTGAAAGTACAAAAATTAATATCTTTATTTATTCTTTGTTAATGTTACCTGTGATTATTTTTCCTTATTGGATAAATTTTGTAGGATTAGTTTTTTTAATTCCTTCATTGATATTGACTCTTTATTATAATTTTTTATGTTATGAATTATATAATTTTAAAAAAAATAAATTTAACCCCAAAAAAGCAAAATCAATATTTGGATTTTCTATCTTATATTTGTTTTTAATTTTTGTTCTTTTTCTGATAGATAAGATTTTATGATAACCCCAGATAAAAAAACGAAAAGAAAAAATATTCTTACAGCTTTAACAATAATTGCTTTTATGATTTTTCTTTTCTTTTTTACACTTTATAATACGGGAGTATTTGATAGAGCCCTATGATACAAAAAAAAAATTTAACACCTTTAATATTAGCTGGAATTTTTGTTTTAATGTTAGGATTATCTTATGCTGCAGTTCCTTTGTACGATCTCTTTTGTAGAGTGACGGGTTTTGGAGGAACTACACAAATATCCAATAATGCACCAAAAATAGTATTAAATAAAGTCGTAAGCGTTAGGTTTGATACTAATGTTAATAATTTACCCTGGGATTTTAAAGCCAAAACAAATGTAATTGATGTAAAAGTAGGTGAAGTTAACAAAATAGAGTTTGAAGTAGTGAACTACAGCAATGAACCTACTGCTGGAGTTGCAAGCTTTAATGTTTCACCAGCTAGTTTTGGAAAATATTATAGTAAGTTAGGTTGTTTTTGTTTTGAAAAACAGGAATTAAAAGCTGGAGAAAAAGCCAAATATATAATGACTTTTTATTTAGATCCCGAAATGGTCAATGATCCAACAACTAAAAATTTAGAAGATGTAACTATGTCGTATACTTTTTTCTCGACAGATTATTATAAACAATCATAATCCAAAAAAATGTCAGCTGAAAAAAAACACGATTACCATTTAGTAGACCCAAGTCCGTGGCCTATATATACTTCTTTTTCATGTTTAGTTTTGGCTATAGGATCAGTTTATTATTTTCATAGTGATGTTTCATGGGGAATGTATCTTGGGTTAGCTCTATTAATTTATGGAGCATACATGTGGTTTAGAGACGTTGTTATAGAGGCTGAACATCAAGGACATCATACACCGGTAGTTCAAATTCATCACCGATATGGAATGACATTATTTATTGCCTCAGAGGTAATGTTTTTTGTAGCATGGTTTTGGGCTTACTTTGATGTTAGTCTTTTCCCAAATGAGTTTACAGGAAATGTTTGGCCACCAAAAGATATTGAAACTTTTGATCCTTGGGACATCCCATTAATTAATACACTAGTCTTACTATTATCAGGAACAACAGTGACTTGGTCTCATCATGCTCTTTTAGAAGACGATAGAAAAAGTTTTATTCAAGGCTTATGGTTGACTGTTATCTTAGGGTTTTGTTTTACTCTTCTGCAAATTTATGAGTATCAGCATGCATCATTTTCTTTTTCAAATCATATCTATGGATCTGTATTTTACATGGCAACAGGATTTCATGGATTCCATGTTCTTGTTGGAACAATATTTTTAGCCGTATGTTTATTTAGAGGAAAAAGAGGTCATTTTAATAAAGATCACCATTTTGGGTTTGAAGCTGCAGCTTGGTATTGGCATTTTGTTGACGTAGTGTGGTTATTTTTGTTTGCTGCAATCTATATTTGGGGAAGTTAATTTTTATCTTTGAAACACAAGTTTTTATTTTCAGTATTTGTAATTTTTTTTATTTTAGTTTTTGTTGGTTTAGGTTCATGGCAAATTGTTCGTTTAAATTGGAAGAACAATTTAATATTAGAAATTGAAAATTCTTTAAAAAAACCACCTGTAGAATTAACAAATTCTATCGTAGAAAATTATCTTAAAATAAAAACATCTGGGTTAATTGATTTAGAGAAACAAATTTATTTATACAATCTAAATGATGCGGGAACGCCAGGCTTTGAGGTTATAAATCCAATTTTAATTAATGACACTAATTATTTGATTAATAGAGGTTGGATACCTTTTGAAAAAAAAAACTCTCAAGAGATTAATGTATTTGATGAAAATGATATTATTGGAACTTTAAAATTACAAGGAAGAAAAAATATTTTTAAACCAGATAATGATTTAGTGGAAAATTATTGGTTTAGTTTAAATAGAGAGGACATATTAAAATTTACAGGCAAAGAATTCTCTAAATATATAATTTATTTAAATGGAAATTATCAAGTTCCTAAACCAAAAAAGATTACTGCCAATATTTCTAATAATCATCAAAAATATGCCCTTACTTGGTTTTCATTAGCGATTTCAATTCTTTTGTTATATTTGTATTTTAGAAAAAAGAATTATTAAATGAATTATATTAGTACAAGAAATAATCAGAAAAACTTTACTTTTAGAGATGTTTTCCTTAAAGGTTTGGCAGATGATGGAGGTCTCTTTGTTCCTAAATCAATTAAACAATTTAAAAAAGAGGAATTAGATAATCTAAAAAACCTTAGTTACAATGATTTAGCAGCTGAAATAATTTATCCATTTATAGGAGATTTTATGTCTAAAGATGACCTAATCTCGATGATTTCAAAATCATACTCAAATTTCAGATCTAATGATGTCGTAAAAATCTCTGATCTAGGAGATCTAAAAGTTTTAGAACTATTTCATGGTCCAACACTTGCTTTTAAAGATATTGCTATGCAACTAATAGGTAATTTTTATCAATATCATTTAGGACGTGATCAAAAAAAAATTAATATAATAGTAGCAACTTCAGGCGACACTGGAGCAGCTGCGATAGATGCTTTAAAAGGAAAAAGTAACTTAAATGTTTTTGTATTGCACCCAAATAATAAAATTTCACCAGTGCAAAGAAGACTAATGACAATACATGAAGAGAGCAACGTATTTAATATTGCACTAGAAGGTAATTTTGATGATTGTCAAAATTTAGTAAAAGCAATGTTCAACGACGAAAAATTTTCTAAAGCAATTAATATGTCGGGTGTAAATTCAATTAATTGGGCAAGAATTATTGCTCAATCGGTGTATTATTTTTATGCTTATTTTAAAGTTGGAAATAGTCAACCTTTATCCTTTTCTGTTCCAACAGGTAACTTTGGTGATATTTATGCTGGTTACTTAGCAAAAAAACTAGGTCTTCCAATTGATAAACTAATTGTGGCTACAAATAAAAATGACATACTTCACAGAGCAATATCGGGCGGCGACTATACTCAAAAAAAAGTGGAGGAAACAAATACTCCAAGCATGGATATACAAATAGCAAGTAATTTCGAAAGGCTTTTATATGACATAAAAGATAGTAACTCCGAAGTTACAAAAGATGTAATGGCTGAAATAAGAAACAATACATATAAAATTGATAAAAGTGATTTAGATAAAATTAAAAAGAATTTTATATCTGAGATGCTTAATGAAAACGAGACTGTAGAAATGATAAAGACAATTAATGATGAGCATCAGATGGTAGTTGATCCACATACCGCTGTGGGTATTGGTGCTGTGAGAAAATTAGGATTAGAAAAAAATTGTGTTGTATTATCAACTGCGCACCCCTGCAAATTTCCAAAAGCAATAGAAGATGCAATCTCAAAAACTGAAAATTTACCAGATAGTCTTAAATATGTTAATGACAGAAAAGAAAAATTTGAACTTCTTTCAAATGATATTGAAAAAGTTAAAAAATATGTAATGAATTCAATATGAAACTTAAAATAAAAGATCAAATACCAGATACAGATATTTTTCAACTTGTTGATGGAGAACCGCAAAAAAGTAAATTAAGAGAAATCATAGGTGATGGAAAAAATGTTTTGTTTGGTTTGCCAGGGGCATTTACATCAACTTGTTCAAAACTTCACTTACCAGGTTTTGTTACAAATGCAGATAAAATCAAAGCTAAAGGAATAGAAAACATATTTTGTTTATCAGTAAATGACCCTTATGTAATGAATGGTTGGGGAGAGATTAATAATATCGGAAATAGCATAAAAATGTTATCTGATCCGTATTTGTTGTTCACGAAAGCAATTGGTGCAGAAGTTGATCGGAATGCAAAAGGAATGGGAATTAGATCAAATCGTTACTTAATGGTTATTGAAAACTTCACAGTTGTTAATATTCATGTTGAAAAAGAAACTAAAGAATGTGGTTTAACCTCAGCAGAGAATTTATTAAATAATTTAATATAGCTAGGTCAGTTCTGTTGCCAGGTGCCCCAATTATAAGTTTGCGGCATTTCTAGCAAGTAAATCTACTTCATTATTTAATTTGTCAGTTGAATGTGCTTTTACCCAATTCCAACTTACTTCAAATTCATTATTTAGTAGATCTAATTCTGTCCAAAGTTCTTTATTGCTTACCTCTTTTTTGTTTGCAGTTTTCCATCCATTTTTTTTCCAGTTATGTATCCATTCTGTTATTCCAGACTTTACGTATTTAGAGTCTGTAAAAATTTCAACTTTGCTACCTTTTGGAATTACTTTAAGAGCTTTAATAGGTGCTAATAATTCCATTTGATTATTTGTAGTATCTTTTTCACTTCCTTTTATTTCAGTTTTTTTTCCATCATTTAATATAATTGCCGCCCAGCCACCTTTACCTGGATTTCCAATACATGAACCGTCAGTGTATATCTTAATCATTACTTTAAATAATCTTTATAAGTCTTTAAATTATTGTGTATTACAAGTTTTTGATAATATTCTCTTGGATCTTTTATTTTAATGAGTGCTGATTTAGGTGTATTTGAATAGTCAAAAAGTCTAGTTAGAAAATACCTCATTGCTGCACCACGACATAAAATATTTAATGATTTTTTTTCTTTAAGTGAAATTTTTTTGACACTTTCATATCCTTTAATTAAATTTTTGACTTTTTTTTTATTTATTAAAAATTTGGATTTTTTTTTGTCAAAACACAGTGCGTTAACACAAATAGCAATTTCATACATAAAGTAGTCATTCGCAGCAAAGTAAAAGTCAATTATTCCTGACAATTTATTTTTTTTAAAAAAAATGTTATCTATAAATAAATCTCCATGAATTATTCCACTAGGCAATTTTTTTGGCCATTTCATTTTTATGTCTTTAAAATTAATCTTTAGGAACTTTTCTATATTAGTAAATTTTTTCGATTTGAACTTAATGCTGTTTAACAGTGGATTTAGATACTTTACACCCATAGAGTTTTTCCTAGAAAAGGTTATTTTTTTTGTAGACAAATGCATCTCAGCAATCATTTTACCTATGTCATGACAATTTTTAAGATTTAGTGACTTTTTATCTTTTCCATCTAGAAAGGAGACGATACAAGCAGTTTTATTTTTTAATCTTATCAGGTAACTTTTATCTTTATTTTTTTGAGGTTGTGGGCAATTTATTTTTGAATTATTTAATTGATCCATTAATTTCATAAAAAATGGTATTTCTTTCTGAGAAACTCTTTTTTCAAAAATTGTAAGTATAAATTTTTTATTTTTTGATCTTAATAAATAGTTGGTATTCTCAATCCCTTGTTTAATACCTTTGAAGTTGATAATTTTTTCTATCTCAAATTTTTTATTAATAGATGAGATATCTTTCTTATTTATTTTTGTATAAACAGCCATTCTAATTTAATTTTTTTGGAGCTTTGAAAACAACGTTTTCTTTGATGATTTCTACTTCATCTATACTGACTATAAATCTATTTTTTAACTCATTTATGAAATTATCAACTAAAACTTCAGGAGCAGAAGCTCCAGAAGAAACACCAATTGTATTTGCGTTTTTGATTAAATCGAATGGGATTTCGCTTTGTGAATGAATTAATATCGAATTAGAGCATCCAGACTTTTTAGCAACCTCTACCAATCTTACTGAATTAGAAGAGTTTCTGCTACCTATTACAAAAAATAAATCACATTTTTTAGCAATATTTTTAACTGCCATCTGTCTGTTTGTTGTGGCATAACAAATATCTTCTTTCAAAGGTTCCTTTATATCAGGAAATCTATCTTTCAATATTTGAATTATATCTTTTGTATCATCAACAGATAATGTTGTTTGTGTAACATAAGATATTCTTTTGTTATTTTGAGGTCGATATTTTTTGGCCTCATCTTCGTTTTGAATAAGATCAATCGATCCTTTGGGTAACTGCCCCATAGTACCAATTACTTCTGGGTGATTTTGATGTCCTATTAAAATTAAATGATATCCAGCTTTATTTAAATTTTCAGCTTCTCTATGCACTTTTGACACTAATGGGCATGTGGCATCAACATAAGTCATATTGTAGTTTTTAGCATCCTCTGGTATTTTTTTCGGGACACCATGTGCAGAAAAAATAACTGGTCTATTTTTATCTTTTATCTCCTCAAGCTCTTCTACAAAGATAGCTCCTTTATTTTTTAAATCATCCACTACATATTTATTGTGAACTATATCATGACGAACATAAACTGGAGCACCATATTTTTGAATTGATTTTTCAACAATTTCTATAGCTCTTTCTACACCAGCACAAAAGCCTCTTGGAGCTGATAATAATATCTTTAATTCTTTATTTTTCATTTTTTTCAATTAAATATTCGAGCAATATATGTGGAAAGGTTAAAGACGCCAAACCTATAAATATAATTTTAAGAATTGAACTATCAAAATTGTAACTATTATTTAATAAATAAAGCCCAAAAAAACAAAAAAAAGCAGTAAGAATTGTTAGGGGTAAAGCTTTTTTTATAAACATTTTTAACCCACTATTTATATCATTTTTATCTAATTCAAACATTAATGAAATACAATGTCTTATAGAATGTAAAAAACAGAAATAAATTGTAAAAGCCACTAAGGGAGAAAAATAATAATTTATTATGAGAATTGAGAAATAATCTAAAAAAATTACAAATTTCTTTAATTCAAAATTTCTGGTGAATAATAAAATACTCGATAAAGTTGAGAGAACAATACCATAAAGTAAAATTTTATTTGTTTCTATAAAATTTAAAAATTCATAGAAAGTTTCATTGTCAATTAATAATAATTTGAATATCGATATTGTTTCATCAAAATGAAAATACATTGGTACAAAAATTATTAAAGAACCTTTTAAGAAAAATAATAATTGGTTAAAATACGAATTTTTAATAATTAAAAATTGAGTATCTTCTTTACCAAAATGATGTGAGGCAACTATTAAAAAAATCATTAAAGAAATAGATGGTATAATTATCCACAAAAGTATTACTATTAGAGCTATTAAAATATATGACAAATAAAAAATAAAAAAATTATTAATTCCAAGGATCTTAAAAAGTTTTCTTCCTTTTATATTGTCAAGAGATCCATGAGAAACACCAATACTCAAAATTAAGAATAAGCAAATTAATGGAGAGATCGAAAAATTGTTTATCTTAAAAGCTATTAAAGAAAAAATATTACAAAATATAAAAAAAATAAATGAATGATTTAAATTTATCCCTTTAATTTGATTATTCATTTCTCAATATAATTAGTAAAACAATGCTTTAACAAAAGTCAATTTTGGCATTTTAAGAATTATAGATAAATCTTCAAAAAAATTACTTTTATTAGACATAAATTTTATAACAGTCTTTGGAGAACTCTTAAACATTTTAAAGAAAATATCAGGCATCATTTCAGGGTTTTTATCTAGAACTCTTAAAAAAATATCATCTAAGAATTGATATTTTTTACTTATCTCAAATTTTTTAGCATTTGAAATATTTTCAATATTTTGACATATGTATTTACTGTGTTGCTGAATATTTAGAAAAGTATAACCTGTACTTAATCTAGTCATACCTCCGGCAGTTCCAATATTAATCTTATTTCTTTCTTTTTCATAAGTTGGATAGAATAGGGGTATTGCACCTTCCTCTTTATAAGTTATTTTATAATTTCTTAAGTTTAAACGTTTTTCAATGTAATCTTTTATTTGACTGTCGTAATCTTTTTGAGAACCATCATTCATTTTTGATAACCAAGTTGTTTCAATTAAGGCTGTATTTTTGGAGTAGGGAAGAGTATAAAAAAAGTGAACACTTTCTCTCTGGTCACAATCAAAATCCATAAGGTTAAAAATTTCATCATCAAAAAAATTATTTTGAGTTTCAACTTCCACACCACAAAAATGTTGCCAAAGGTTACGATGATCTTTTTTAATCGATGGAACGCTATTAAAAATAAAAGAATTTTTTGAATTAATTTCGCTTAAATCTTTAAAATAAAAAATATTTTTATTTTCTTTTAATTTATTGTTAATTTTTTCATAGAACAATCCACTATCAATACTTTGGTATGGATAAATTTTACATTCTAAATGATTAGTTTTTTTTGGTATATTAATAGAAAAATTTTCCCAACTTTTTTTAACACAATCATCAAAATTGTGCTCTGCCACCTTCCAAAAGGACCATGTTTTATCTTTTTTGTATTCTTTTCTTGGCTCAATAATAGCCAAAGTTTTATCTTTTAATTTTTCATTGATTTCAAGTTCATACGCTATTGATAATCCTGCACAACCACCACCAATAATAATATAATCAAATTCTCTCATCTAAATTTATTTCTTCATTAATCAAATCATGATCATGTTGTATTTCATCATCTTTTTTATAACTGAATGATAGTTTAATTAAGTCAAAAATTGAAAGAAAAGTCTCTAAAAGTTTTTCGATATTTGAAACATATATTTTTCCTGAATTTCGATAATTTTCTAAATTTTTTTTGCTTTGAATTTTTTGTCCTATTTTTCTATAAACTCTTCTAGCAACCAAAATAGAAAAACGAAAACTTATAGGAATATCTTTAATTGAATAAAATGAGTTTTGATAAAATGTATCAGCAAGATTGATAGTTGATGAAATTTCCTCAAAACTTTCATTTATATAAAAACGATTATTTCCTGAGTCTTCAATTACATCTCTCGATATATTAGTAAGCTGCATCGCAATTCCAAGATCAATTGCTGACTTGAGTGAATTTTTTTTATTCACTTTTAAAATTTTTGCCATCATCAATCCAACAGTTCCAGCTACTCTGTAGGAGTAAACCAATAGATCTTTTTTTGTATTTAATTTAATTTTATCTTTAATGTCTGATTTAATTCCAATTAGTAAATCTTGAACTATTATTAAAGATATATTGAACTCTTCAATTAGATCCCACATATTTTTGATAATAGGATCATCAAAGTTCTTTTGATTAAAATCATTTTCAAAATGACTAAATTTTTTTTCTTTATTTTCTATTTTTTCATTATCATCTGCAATATTATCTACAACTCTACAAAAATCATACAAAGCAGAACATTTTTTAAAGGTTTCTTTGGGTAAAAAAAAACCAGCCCAATTGAATGATTTTGCGTAAACAGATAAGTAACTTTTATTAGACATTATAAAATTTTATCTAATACTTTTGCTGAAGAAAGTACCCCGGGAACTCCAGCTCCTGGATGAGTGCCTGCTCCTACAAAATAAAGTCCATCATATATCTCCGACTTGTTATGAAATCTAAAATAAGCTGATTGAGAAAATTTGGGTTGGATTGAAAAACCAGAGCCATATTTTGTATTTAAATCTTTTTCAAAATAATCAGGTGTTAAATAAAAATCTTCAACAATATTTTCTCTTAGATTTGGCATTAAATCCTTTTCCATCTTGTTAATTACTAAATCTTTCATCTTTTCTCCCTCTATAGACCAATCAATTTTTGATTGGTTATTAGGAACTGGAACTAGAACATAAAAACAATCTTGCCCTTCTGGTGCCATAGATTTGTCCGTAGCAGACGGTCTATGAAGATAATAACTAATATCATTATTTAATTTTTTGTTATTAAATATGTCATCAAGATGTTCTTTGTATTTATTTCCAAACT
>CACLMD010000007.1 GCA_902607945.1 uncultured Pelagibacteraceae bacterium
TATCTAAACCAGAAAATAGAGATCAGGCTTTAACCATATTAAAAAAGTTAAATGGAAAAAAGCATCAACTGGTTAGTTCGGTATGTATTTCAAAGAACGGGTCTATGGTTTGGAATTATACTGATAAAGCCACACTAACCATGAAAAATTTTACTGATGGTGAGTTAAAATTATATTTATCTAAAATATCAGATGAAAAATTATATGCTTATAATGTTTACCAAATCGAGGGTGATGGAAAAAATTTATTTTCAGATATAAATGGTGATGAAAATACAATAATGGGTTTACCAATAAAACAAATTAAAGAATACCTGAAGGAGGTACAATGAAAAAATATTTGGTAATTGGAAATCCTATTGAACATTCTTTATCACCAAGGCTGCATAACTTTTGGATTAAAACTAACAATCTTGATGCAATTTATGAGAAAAAAAAATTAAATTATAGTGAAATTGATAATTTAATTTTAGATGTAAAAAAAAAAAAAATCCATGGGATTAATGTTACAGTTCCTTTTAAAAAAACTGTAATTCCTTATCTAGATCAATTAAGTTTCGAATCAGAAAATACTCAATCGGTTAATACTATTTACTTAGACAATGACAAATTAGTTGGTCATAACACTGATATTGAGGGATTTGAAAGAAGTATTAAAGATTTAAAATTAGACATAACAAATAAAAAAATTTTAATATTAGGAGCGGGTGGTGTCGTACCATCCATAATTTTTGCCCTTTATAAAATGAAAGTGATTGAAATTATAGTTAGTAATAGAACTAAAAGCAAAGCAGACAGTTTGAAAGATTTGTTTAAAAATTTAACGATAGTAGATTGGGGTACGGTTCCTGAGGTTGATATTATTATAAATGCAACAAGTATAGGATTGAAAAAAAATGATAAAATAAATTTAGATATTTCCAAAATAGGTCCAAACAAATTTTTTTACGATGTAATTTATAAGCCCAATCAAACAAATTTTTTAAAAGAAGGCCAAAAGCTAGGCAATAGAACAGAAAATGGTAAATTAATGTTCATTTATCAAGCACTTGCATCTTTTAAAGTATGGCATGGAGTTGAACCCAAAATAAATGAGGAATTAATTAAAATTTTAGATTAATGATTAAGATTGGAATTTTAGGTGGTATTGGTTCAGGAAAAAGTTACATAGCAAAAAATTTTGGCTATCCTGTTTTCAATGCTGATTTAGAGGTTGGTAAATTATATCAAAATAATAAAAAAATTTATTATCAATTAAAAAAGAATTTACCTAAATTTATTTATTCTTTTCCAATAAATAAAAATGAAATTATCAAAGCTATTTTGGTAAATAAATCTAATCTTAATAAAATTATTAAAATCGTTCATTTAGAAGTAAGAAAAAAAATGAAGATTTTTTTAAGAAAAAATAGAAATACAAAAATTGTAGTTTTGGATATACCCCTTTTGTTAGAGAATAAACTCAATAGTAAAAAAGATATTTTAGTTTTTGTTCAATCAAACAGGTCTGATATATTAAAAAGATTAAAAAAAAGGAAAAATTTTAATAAAGTGCTTTTTAGTAAATTTGAAAAAATTCAATTACCACTTAGTTTTAAAAGAAAAAAATCAAAGTTTATTATTAAAAATGATTTTACAAGAAAAACAATTAGAAGACATATAAGACATATTTTAAATGAGATCATATAAATGAAAGAAGTAGTATTAGATACTGAGACAACAGGCTTATCTGTTAAAGAGGGTCATAGGATTGTTGAAATAGGATGTATTGAACTTGATAATTTGATACCAACGAAAAGAAAATTTCATTGCTATTTAAATCCAGATAGAAAAGTTTCCCAGAAAGCTCTGGAAGTTCATGGGTACACAGATGATTTTTTATCAAATCAAAAAAAATTTAAACAAGTTTTTGAGGAGTTTTCAAATTTTATTGATGGCAAAAAGTTAATAATACACAACGCTGAGTTTGATATAGCCCATCTTAACCATGAACTAGAGCTACTTGGGAAAAAAAAGTTAAATAATGAGATTATAGATACTTTGACTCTAGCAAGAGATAAATTTCCTGGGTCGCCTATAAGTTTAGATGCTTTATGTAAAAGATATAGAATTGATAATTCTAAAAGAGAAAAACATACTGCATTGATTGATTGTGATTTATTAGCAAAAGTTTATATCAATTTAATTGATCAAAAAGAACCATCTTTAGATTTTCAAAAGCAAGACGAAAAATCACAAGTTTTAGAAAATGTAAATGTTCCATATTTTAAGAAAATAATTAAAGTTTCTTTAGAAGAAGAAAAAGAACATAAAGAATTTTTAAAAAAAAGCTTAAAGAAAAATTTTTTTAATTAGATCTTTCATTATAAAGTTTGTTAAAATCAATTTTTTTTTCTAATTTAATTGTTGGATGTCCAGAGTTATGTATTAAATTATGAAAAGAAGTTTCTAAATCAGGATAAATTTTTGTAGGGACATCACAAAGAATAATTTTTTCAAAATCTTTCTTTTCTTTAACATCATCGTCTACTTTTATGACTGTTGCATAGATAATTTCATAATACGATTTTTTATCATTATTTTCTTTATCTTCAAATTTTAAAGTAGTGTTAACCTCTATTAACTTATTTTTTAAAGCTTTAGAGGTAATATCTATATTTAATTGATACTTTGAAATGTGGTCTTTAACAAATAGGAATGTTTCTATATCAGGTGTTTCGCTTGACATATCTTTAATATATTTTGCTAAAATTTTAAATTTTTCTGTCATCGTTGTCTTCTATATCCTCATACTCACCATCTATAAAATTATTTTTCTTAACTTCATTTTTTTTGAATTTAGTCGACAAGTTTCCAAATATTAATTTTCTAGAAACAGGAAATATAAGTAAAAAACCTAAAAAGTCTGTTGCAAAACCAGGAATAATTAAAAGAATTGCAGCAAAAGCAATTGCTGCACCAGAAATTATTTCATAAGCAGGGACTTGATTTTTAACTATCTGCATAAATCCTGATTTAAGAGTATTTAAACCCTCATATTTTGCGTAATAAACACCGATGATTGCAGTAATGAATATTAGAAAAATTGTATTAAATGCTCCGATTTGTGCCCCAATCTTTATAAATAGGTAAATTTCTAAAATAGGTATTAAAATTACTAATAATAAAACTGGGTTCATTTGTCTTTAATGTAATTGTTAGTTGAAATTAATCAACATAGTAATTACATTTAGGTCATGAATTATAGTTTTGAATATATAGATATAATATTACTTGCAATGATTGCGGGGTTTATTTTTTTAAGATTAAGAGGAATTTTAGGAAAAAGAACGGGATTTGAGGGTAAAGCCCCATCACAATTTGAAAAAGTATTAAACAATGTTCATATCGAAAAAAAAACTACCCAAAAAGAAAATTTTGATAATGCAGCACAACAAGAGTTTTTAAAAGGAGCAAAAATAGCGTATGAAACAATTATTACTGATTTTAGTGACAACGATAATAAGCTAACTTCAAGTAAACCTTTATTAAGCAAAAGTGTGCATGATCAATTTGAAGTAGCTTTAAAAGAGAGAAGCAAAAGAGGTCATTTTGCTGAAATAACTTTTATTGGAGTTAACTCTGCTAAAATTAAAGAACATAAAAAAATAAATAAAATTTTAAATGTTACAGTTGACTTTGTAAGCGAGGTAATTACTTGCATTAAAGATAAAGATCAAAAAATCATTTCAGGAGACCCAGAAAAAATCAAAAAAATTTATGATACTTGGGTTTTTTCAAGGGATACAAAATCAAATAATCCAAATTGGCAATTAGTAAATATACTCACATAATTGAACGATAAGATTTCAGATAAAGATAAACAGGCATGGAAAAATTTTTTATCTAGTAATGAAAAGTTACCAAATAAAGATAATAAAATAAATACAAGCCCAAACGTAAAGATTAAGCATATAGATTTACATGGTTTTACTCTACAAGAAGCTAATAAAACTATAGAAAAATTTATTAATGACTCATTTAACCATAATGTTTCAAAAATTATTGTTGTTACAGGTAAGGGCTTGCATTCAAGTGTTGAAAAAGACCCGTATGTTTCAAAAGATTTAAGTATATTAAAATATTCTGTGCCAGACTTTATAGAAAATAATCCTGATTTAATGAAAAAAGTTATTGAGATAAAAGATGCAGCAATTAAAGACGGTGGTAGTGGAGCTTTTTATATATTTTTGAAAAAAAAAAATAATAAATTTAAGAATGAAATATAAGGATTATACTAATTTTAAAGAATAAACTTTGATAAATCAGTATCCTTAACTAAATTATCTAAGTTTTTGTTTATATACTCTTTATTAATAACTATTTTTTCTCCAGATCGATCAGTTGCAGTAAAACTAATATCATCTAAAATTTTTTCAATAATAGTATGTAATCTTCTAGCTCCAATATTTTCAACAGTTGCATTAACCTCTGATGCTATTTTAGCAATTGTATCAATGCCATCTTCAGAGAACTCAAGATCAACATTTTCTGTCTTTAACAAAGCAACATATTGTTTGATTAAGCTATAATCAGGCTCTCTTAGTATTCTTTTAAAATCATCACTAGTTAAAGCTTCTAGCTCAACTCTTATAGGTAATCTTCCTTGTAGTTCGGGAAGTAGATCAGAAGGTTTTGCAAGTTGAAATGCTCCAGATGCAATAAATAAAATATGATCTGTTTTAATAGGTCCATGTTTAGTATTAACAGTTGTACCTTCAATTAAAGGCAATAAATCTCTTTGGACACCTTCTCTTGATACATCTCCACCTACTCTATCAGTTCTTGCTGAAATTTTATCAATTTCATCTAGGAAAACTATACCATTATTTTCAGTTGATAATTTTGCAGCTTTTATAATTTTATCTTCTTCAATTAATTTATCTGACTCATCATTAATTAAAATCTCATGAGATTCTTTTACACTCATTTTTCTTTTCTTTTCTTTATTACCCATAGATTTACCAATCATTTCACCAATATTAATCATACCCACATTAGCACCAGGCATGCCAGGAATTTCAAATGATGTTCCTCCAGGACCAGCATCGCTGACTACAATTTCTATTTCGTTATCATCTAAATCACCATTTCTAAGTCTCTTCCTGAAACTCTCTCTTGTTGCTAAGCTCGCTTTTTTACCAACTAGAGCATCTAAAACTTTCTCTTCAGCAGATTTTTGAGCTTGAGTAAAAACCTCTTTTCTTTTTTTTACTTTTTCCATTGAAATGGCAATTTCAATTAAATCTCTAACTATTTGTTCAACATCTCTTCCAACATATCCAACTTCAGTAAACCTTGTTGCTTCAACTTTCACAAAAGGAGCTTCAGCAAGTTTTGAAAGTCTTCTTGAAATTTCAGTCTTTCCAACCCCTGTTGGCCCAATCATTAAAATATTTTTAGGTAAAACCTCATTCTTCATTTCACCTTTAAGAGCCTGTCTTCTCCATCTATTTCTTAACGCAACAGCAACAGCTTTTTTGGCTTTGTTTTGACCAACAACAAATCGATCTAACTCAGAAACTATTTCTCTAGGAGATAAAGAACTCACTAAAGATGTTTCTTCTTTTTCAGTTTTATCTTTTGGATGAAGGGGTGTTACGTTTGAATTATCCATTATATTTTTTCAACTTTAATATTGTCATTAGTAAAAACACATATTTCAGCAGCAACTTTAATTGCTCTTTTCGCAACGTCTTCTGCTGACATTTTACCTTCCATTAAAACTTTACCTGCAGCTAAAGCATAATTTCCACCAGAACCAATTCCTATTACATCTCCTTCAGGTTCTAAAACATCTCCAGTTCCAGAAATAATATAGCTATTATTTTTATCTCCAACAGCCATTAAAGCTTCCAACCTTCTTAAATATTTATCTGTTCGCCAATCTTTTGCTAGTTCAACAGCAGCTCTTGATAAGTTTCCCGCATGTTTTTCAAGTTTTCCTTCTAATCTTTCAAATAAAGTTAAAGCATCAGCTGTTGATCCTGCAAAACCAGCTACCACATCTCTTTTTTCTATTTTTCTAACTTTTGAAGCAGTGCTTTTAACCACTGTATTTCCCATACTAACTTGTCCATCACCAGCTACGACTACTTCTTTATTTTTCCTAACTAACACAATTGTTGTCATACTTGATAAATGGTAACGATTTTTAATTCTTCAAGTATTGATACTGATATTGATATAGAAGGATTATGTATGTATACCTCTAAAATATATGGCTAGAAAAGGAAAAGTATCTCGAAAAACTAAAGAAACAAGCATCAACGTTGAGGTTAATATTGATGGCAAAGGTAAGTACCAAATTGACACTGGCATAGGTTTTTTGGATCACATGTTAGAACAATTATCAAAGCATTCATTAATTGATATAAAAGTTAAAGCAAAAGGAGATACACATATTGACCTTCACCACACCACGGAGGATACTGGAATTGCTATAGGGGAAGCTTTAAAAAAAGCAGCTAAAAAATTTGTAGGTATAAAAAGATATGCACATGCAATGATACCAATGGATGAAACGTTATCTCGTGTAGCGGTTGATGTTTCGAATAGACCTTATCTGATATGGAAAGTAAAATTAAAGGTAGAGAAACTTGGAGAGATGGATACTGAATTATTTAAAGAGTGGTTTCAGGCCTTCTCACAATCAGCTGGTATAACCTTACACATTGAAAATATTTATGGAGAAAATAGTCACCATATTATTGAATCTTGCTATAAAGGCCTAGCACGATCTTTAAGAGCTGCATTAGAGATGGATCCTAGAAATAAGAAGAGCGTCCCATCCACCAAAGGCTCGTTATAAGTTTAATGAACGTCACAATTGTTGATTATAATTCGGGCAATATAAGCTCGGTGATAAACTCCTTTAAGGAAGTTGCTAGAGATAAAGTAAACATTGAGGTAACTTCAGATTTAAATAATATTAAATTCTCAGATAAAGTTGTTTTGCCAGGGCAGGGCTCGTTCAAAAGTTGTGTTGACGCACTTAATAGTATTAATGGGTTGGTTGATACTTTAAATGAGTTTGTAATTAATAATAAAAAACCCCTACTTGGAATTTGTGTTGGATTACAAATGTTCGCAGATATTGGTTTTGAAGAAACAGAAACTAAAGGACTTGGTTGGATATCAGGCAAAGTATCAAAAATAGATAATCAAAATGGAAAGTTCAAACTTCCTCATATTGGTTGGAATGAAATAAACATTCTAAAGGATGGTAAAATTTTTAAAGATATAGAAAATAACTCACACATGTATTTTGTACATAGCTATGAATTTATTCCTGAAGATAAAAGTGTAATTTCAGCAACAACAGACTATTCGTCAAATATTGTTTGTTCAGTTGAAAAAGAAAATATTTTTGGAACTCAATTTCATCCAGAGAAGAGTGATAAAATTGGATTAAAAATAATTAATAATTTTATAAATTTATAAAATGATAAAAATTTTAACTATAGTAATTCTATTTTCTTTTTATTGTAGCGCATCTTTTTCTGATAATCATAAAACAAAATTTAAAGATATCACAGGATTTAAAAAACAATTTATTTCAATGCATAAAAAAAAGGAAAATAGAATTAAAGAAGTTAAAAAATCTGACGGTTTTCCAGTTTATGAAGGAGAAACTAGTATTCAATTTACCGTCAATCGGGAAGACGCAGGCTGTGGTACTGGCAAAGCTCAAACTACACAAATCCAGTGTGATGGAAAAGGTAATAGAAGTAGGCAAGAGTTACATCTAGGTAATATGAAGTTAAAAAATAAGGAGTATATTTATGAATATGCAGTTTACTTTGATGAAAACTATGAACCTTTAGAGAAAGGTGCAGTTGTTATAATTGTCCAAATGCATACTGATAATAAAGCCAAGGGTTGTCATAGTTGTTGTCATTTTTGGTTTCAAGACTTTAAATATAAAGGAGAGCGTTATTATAGTTGGGCGAGTAAAGCAGCATATTCATCTGAGCCAGTAGTTATAGGAAAAATTAATGAACTTAAAGGAAAATGGACTCATATTAAATTTCATGTTTTGTGGAAGTTAGATGAAACAGGAAGATTTAAAATTTACAAAAATAATAAAGTAGTTGTTGATCTTAAAAATATAAAAACTTTGGCTGATACTTGTACTGGAGGTTATATGAAAATAGGAATTTATAGACATAGAACAATAGGATATTGGAATTCTGATTGGGAAAGTCTACAAGATCAAACTATTTATCTGGATAATATAGTTTTAAGAAAACCTAAAGAAGAAGAAAAATTTAGAAACAATTAAATGAAAATATTTCCAGCAATAGATATAAAAGATAAAAAGTGTGTAAGGTTGGTCAAAGGAGACTTTGATAATAAAACTGAATATGAAATGTCCCCAGTTGAACAGGCTGGCAAATATAAGGAACATGGGTTTAAAAACTTACATATAATTGATTTAGACGGGGCTTTAACTGGAGAAACAGTTAATTTGGATATAATTCAGGAGATAATTAAAAAATTTGATTTAAAAATTGAAATTGGTGGCGGTATTAGAAACTTTGAAAGTATTCAGAAATATACTGATGCTGGTGTTGAAAAAGTTATTTTAGGAAGTGCTGCTATAAAAGATAAAAATTTTTTAAAAGAAGCGTGTGAAAAATTTCCAGGCAAAATTGCATTAGGTTTGGATGCTAAAGATGGATATTTATCTGTCTCTGGTTGGAAAGAAAATTCAAATCAATTAACTCTAGATTACTTGAAAGAAGTTATTGATTATGGTGCAAGTAGATTAATTTATACTGATATTAATCGAGATGGAATGAAGCAAAGTCCTAACTTTGGGGAAACATCAAAGGTTGCTAATATATCTAATTGTCCAGTAATAATATCAGGTGGAGTTTCTTCAATTGATGATATTAAAAAAGCCAAGGAATTAAATAATAAAAACATCGAAGGCATTATAGTTGGAAAAGCAATATATGATGGTGATATTAAATTAGAGGAACTTGTAAAGGAATTAGATGCTTAAAAATAGAATAATACCTTGCTTAGATGTTAAAAATGGTCGTGTTGTAAAAGGTATTAATTTTGTAGACTTAAAAGACGCAGGCGATCCGGTTGAACAAGCCAAAATTTATAGTGATGGTGGAGCAGATGAAATTTGTTTTTTAGATATTACTGCTTCTAACGAAAATAGAGAAACAATCTACGATGTGGTTAAAAAAACCGCAAAGAAATGCTTTGTACCCTTAACAGTTGGTGGTGGCGTTAAAAGCGTAGATGATATTAATAAACTACTTAATTGTGGTGCTGACAAAGTTTCAATAAATACAGCGGCAGTAGAAAATTCAAAAGTTGTTTCAGATAGCTCAAAAAAATTTGGATCTCAATGTATTGTTGTTGCAATAGATGCAAAAAAGAATGGAGATAAATGGGAAGTATTTACTCATGGTGGAAGAAACAATAGTGGTATTAATGCTTTAGAATATGCGAAACAAATGGAAAAAAATGGTGCAGGAGAATTATTAGTAACTTCAATGGATAGAGATGGAACCCAAGTTGGTTATGATATTGATTTGATGTCTAAAATTTCGTCTATAGTTAATATTCCTGTAATTGCATCAGGTGGAGTAGGTAATTTAGATCATTTGGTAGATGGGATTAAATTAGGCAAGGCTAGTGCTGTTCTAGCTGCATCCATATTTCATTATGGAAAACATTCAGTTAAAGAGGCAAAGGAATATTTGGACTCAAAAGGAATACCTGTTAGAATTTAATATGCTTAATACTTTGGAAAGTTTATTAAAACTTGCAAGAGAGAGAAAAAAAAATCCTGTAGAGGGCTCCTATACAAACAAATTACTTGGTAATAAATCTTTAAGCAAAGAAAAGATCTTGGAAGAGATTAACGAACTTATCGAAGCAGTTGAGAATAATTCAAACAAAATTCATGAGGCAGCAGATGTCTTTTATCATTTGATAATATACTTGGAGGCAAATGATATAAAAGTAGAGGATGTTATGAGCGAATTAAATAAACGAAAAAAATGAGTTACGACGATAATAATATTTTTGCTAAAATTTTAAGAGGTGAAATACCCTGTAAAAAAATTTATGAGGATGATTATGTTTTATCATTTCATGATATCAATCCCCAAAAAAAAATTCATGCGTTAGTTATTCCTAAAGGAAAATATGTTGATCTTGACGACTTCAGTGAAAACGCAAGTTCGGAAGAAATGGTTGGTTTACTAAAAGGAATTAATATAGTTGCAAAAAAATTAAAAATTTCAGCCGATACAGGAAAAGGATACAGAGCATTAGCAAATATAAGTGAAGATGGAGGTCAAGAGGTTCCTCATTTACATTTTCATTTATTTGGTGGCGAAAAAATAGGAAAAATGGTTGAGTGAGTGAAAACATTACCAGAAATTATTTAGAGATAAAGTCTATCAATGCTTTAAATGAGAGCATTTCTCCTAAGTTAGAATGTTCAATTAACCTTGTAAAACCAGATGATTTTCAAATTAATAAGTTTTTCTATAAAAATGTTGGTAAAAAACATAGATGGACTGATCGACTAATTTGGTCAGATTCTGATTGGATTAAATATTCTTCAGATAAAAAAGTTGAAACACACATATTAAAAGTAAAAAAAGATCTTGCAGGTTACTTTGAGTTAATTTGTCATTTAGATCTTCAAGAAATTGAAATTGCATATTTTGGTTTGTTGGAAGAATATCATAATAAAAAGTTAGGAGGATATCTACTCTCAGCTGCAATTAAAATGTGTTTTGATAAAAAAGATATTAAAAGAGTTTGGGTTCATACATGCACATTTGATCACACAAATGCATTGAAAAATTATTTAGCAAGAGGCATGAAGATTTATAAAAAAGAAACTATTAAGATCTAGTTTGCTGAAGGAAGTTTAAAAAAATTTTTTTCTAATTTTTGGTTTTTTTTTATAACTGAAAGATATGTAATATTTAAATTTTGGTAAATATCTAAAGTTTGCCATCCTACTAAATTAAAATTACTGATATCAAAAAAAACATTAATTTCATTTCCATCTTTAAAAATTGTAAAATTTATAAATTTGTCATTGATAATTCTTTCTTCTAGATTTTTAATTTCGTTAATTAAAAATTTTTTATCAAGAATGTAATTTAGGGGAGTTTTTTCAATTGCATATCTATAATAGGTTCCATTTTTTGTTTTTATTACAAGTGATTTCCCATTTGAAATCAAAACTTTATCATTGGATTTTTTGTATTTACAAAAAATTTTTTTTGGATACTCAATTATACAATTTCCATTTTCAATTTTACCATTTATGTTTTGTTCAAAATTAAAGTTGAAATTTTTTATATTTACAAGATTATTAATTATATTATTTTTGATTGAACCAAATGCTGAATTGTTAAAATTAATTAATAAGAATATTAATAGAATTTTTCTCATTAAAGAACATCTCTTTTGCCAACATGATTTGCTTTACTTACAATACCCTCGTCTTCCATCATATCAATAATTCTTGCCGCCCTATTGTAGCCAATTTGTAATTTTCTCTGAAGAAAAGAAGTTGATGCTTTACCTTCTGATTTGATAATTTCTAGAGCAGTATGATAAAGTTCATCTTTATCACCACTACTTTTAGAACTATCTGCAATTTCTTTTTCATCTGCAAAATTTAATATTTCATCTATATAATCTGGTTCCGCTTGTGATCTTAAAAAATTATTGATTTTTTCTATTTCATTATCAGATACAAAAGGAGCATGAATTCTTACAACTTTATTTGCTGAGGACATGTAAAGCATATCTCCCTTACCAAGAAGTTGTTCAGCACCTTGTTCTCCTAATATTGTTCTACTATCTATTTTAGATGTAACTTGAAAAGAAATTCTAGTTGGAAAATTAGCTTTAATTGTTCCTGTAATTACATCAACACTCGGTCTCTGAGTAGCCATTATTATATGAATTCCAGCAGCTCTAGCCATTTGAGATAATTTTTGAATATAATTTTCTATTTCTTTGCCAGCTACAAGCATGAGATCAGACATCTCATCAACAACCACGACTATATAAGGCATTGGCAATCTATGTTTAGCATTATAACTATCAATATTTCTAACACCTTCCTTTGTCATCAATCGATATCTACTTTCCATTTCTTTAACCACCCAACCGAGCACAGAAGCTGCTTTTTTAGCCTCAGTTATTACAGGGCATAGCAAATGAGGGATACCTTCATATGTAGAAAGCTCCAACATTTTTGGGTCAATTAAAATAAATTTACAGTTTTCAGAGTTATGCCTGTAAAGAAGAGATAAAATAATTGTGTTTATACAAACTGATTTTCCAGATCCTGTGGTCCCTGCTATTAAAAGGTGAGGCATTGAAGTTAAATCACCAATTATAGGTTCGCCTGAAATATTTTTCCCTAAAGCTATTGGTAGTTTGATTTCTTTTTTTTTAAAATCAGCATTATCTAAAATTTCACTTAAATAGACATTTTCTCTTAATGAGTTTGGTAATTCTATACCTACAGTATTACTTCCTGGAATAATAGAAATTCGAGCAGATTCCGAACTTGTATTTCTTGCTATATCATCTGATAGATTAATTATTTTTGATACTTTTACACCTGCAGCTGGTTCAAATTCATTTAATGTAACTACTGGACCATGACTTACTTTCTTAATATTACCATTAACACCAAAATCTAATAAAATTTTTTCAAGGAATTTAGGATTATGATTCTCATCTTTGAAAGAATTTTCTCTTTCTTTTTTTGTGGGAGTTTTTAATAAATCTAAATCTGGAATTTTAAATTTTGGTTTTTCATTTTCTTTAATTTTTTCTGCCCTAATAAAAGGAAGATCCTCTTGAATTAAATCTTTAATTTGATCTTGAGGAATATATTCGCTTATAATTTCACTTTTATCAGTATAGGGTTTACTATTATTTTTTTTAAAAAGGTTTACAGTTTTTTTAAAAAAAATCCAAGATTTTTGAATATTAAAATTAATACTTAATAAAAATAATCCTAAAATTAAAATTAGTAAAAAGTAATATAAGACATATGGTTGTGAGCTGATTATATTACCAAAAAAACTTTGATTTAAATATTGCCCGACAAATCCACCATTTCCATTTATGTATAGTGCAAATGTTTCTTGCTTAAAATAATCGAGGAACAACGATCCAAATATACAGTAAAGAACAGAAAAAAAAATATTTTCAATTATTAGAAATAAGTCTTTACCTTTAAAAACATTAACTCCAGTTACAACAAGTGTAATTGATAATAAATAAGAAACTAATCCAATTGATTGGAAAAATAAATCTGCAATATAACTGCCTTGAAATCCTAAAAGGTTATTTATTTTAGTATTTTCTGGAAATATAAAGTTAGGATCGGTTGGAGAATAAGATGCTAATGCTATTAACAACAAAAAACCAATTATTGTTAAAAATGTTCCAAAAATTTCAATCAATCTATTGATCGAGAATTGAAGTACTGTATTAGCTATTTTTTTAATATTCATTTTAATGAATCAAATTTAACACTTTGTATCACCTAATTTTTGTTGTTAAAATTAATTTGTTATGAAAGTTTGTATTATTGGTGATGGATTAGTGAGTTTAACATTAGCCAACATGTTAATTAAAAAAGAATTGGCAGTAGATATTTTATCATCTAAAAAAAATAATAATTATGATAAATCCAGAACGTTAGGTATTTCAAAATCAAACATTAATTACTTAAAAAATGAAATATCAGATATAAAAAAAATTTTATGGAAAATAAATAAAATAAAAGTTTATACAGAAAAAAATTCTTCTGAGGAAATATTAAAATTTCATGATAATGAAGAAATTTTCTCAATTAGTACAAATTATAAATTACAGAAGTTGTTAAGAAATAAATTAAAAAAAAGTAAATTTATTAAATTTAAAAAAATTGTTGATTATAATTATATTATTAAGCAGGGATATAAATTGATTATTAATTGTAACCCTAAACATCAAATTACAAAAAAATTTTTTTCAAAAAAGTTAGAAAAAAATTATAATAGTTACGCTTACACCACAATTATTAATCATAAAAAAATTACCAAAAATAATATCGCTATTCAAAATTTTACTAATAATGGTCCGATTGCTTTTTTACCGATATCTGAAACTCAAACTTCTGTAGTTTATTCCTTAAGAACAAAAAATAATAAAAATACTCCAGATATAAAAAATTTGATAAGAAAATATAATCCAAATTATACAATAACAAAAATTAATAATTATAATTGTTTTGAATTGAGATCCTCTCATTTAAGAAAATATTACAAAGATAACATTCTTGCTTTTGGTGATTTGCTTCATAAAATTCATCCTTTGGCAGGACAAGGATTTAATATGTCGTTAAGAGACATTAGACTTTTATCAGACTTAATTGATAAAAAAATTGATCTGGGTTTAGATCTAGATAGCTCCTTATGTGTTGAATTTCAAAAAAAATCTCAAGATAAAAATTATCTTTTTTTAACTGGTATCGATTATATTTATGAGTTATTTAATTTTGAAAGTACAATTAATTCCAAAATGCTAATAAAGACTATAAGGGTAATTGGAAAAAATAAAATTATAAATTCTTTTTTTAAAAAATTTGCGGATAAAGGCCTTAGAATTTAAAATTTATTGAAGTGTTGTATTTTGATATTCATCAAAACTATACGTAGATAAAATTTCAGCTATTTTATTTTTTCTTAATTCTAAACTTACCGCTTCTAACAAAATTTGTTTCTCTTCTAAACTAAATGGAGACGCCATAGCCAAAGCATTGATTGTTTCATCTAAATTTTGTTTCTCAAGTGCTTGCCAATTAATGATAAATCCTCTTTTTTCAAATAGTGTTTTTAAGTCTTTAAAGATTAATTCTAAATCAGAAAATTTTAAATTTTCTTTTTTTTCATTTAAATCTTCAAGATAATTTTCGTAACTTACTTCGCATTCTCTGTATTTTTTGTCTGATTTAAGTTCATTCGTAATTTTAAATCTAATAATTCCTTTTAAATCAATTAGATATCTTCCATCATTGATCTCTTTAAAGCTGGTTATTTTCCCCAAACATCCAATTTCATGAAGCTCTGGATTGAGTGTTTTACTCTCATTTATATTTTTTGGCTGTATCATTCCTATTAATTTCTCTGATTTCATACTATCATTTATCATCTCAATATATCTTGATTCAAAAATGTTAAGTGGAACTGTAGTTTTTGGAAAAATTATGAAGTTGCTTAAAGGAAAAATAGGTATTTTTTTTGGAAATTTCATTATTATAAGTTTAAGTATACCTTTAAAAAATAAATAACAAATGATTTTTTGGATCGCTTCATACCCTAAAAATGGAAATACATGGTTAAGATCTCTCTTAAGTGCATACTATTATACAAAAGATGGTAATTTTATAAATGATAAAATTTTAAAAAATATTCCCCAATTTCCAGAAAAAAGATACTTTGATAATTTTAATTATGATAAAAGTATACCTGTTTCAACAACTCAGTTTTGGATTAAAGCTCAAGAGTCAATTAATAAAGAAAAGAAAATAAAATTTTTTAAAACTCATAATATTTATGGTTCTATAAATAACAATAAATTTTCTAATAGACATAATTCTATTGGAGGAGTTTATATAATTAGAGATCCAAGAAATGTGATAACTTCTATTTCAAATCATTTTGAGATGAATAAAGATGAAGCATTAAATTTTATGATAAATGAAAAAAAATTTACTTATGATTATTTTAAAAAAAATGACTACAGTGATTTTCAACTAATAAGTTCCTGGGAAAAGAATTATAAGTCTTGGGTTAATAATAGTGATTTCCCAGTCAAGTTAGTTAAGTATGAAGATTTAACTAACCAAACCTTTCATATAATTAAAGATTTAATTATTTTTATTAACAAAACTTGTAAAATAAATAATGATTTTGATAAGTTAAAAGCTCAGAATGCAATAAAAACCACATCCTTTGAAAATTTAAAAAAAATTGAGATGGATTATGGTTTTTCAGAGTCTATAAAATCAAAAAAACAGAAAAATAACAAAGTACCATTTTTTCACCTTGGACCAAGTAATGATTGGAAAAAAATTTTTGATACTAGCTTTGCCTCCAAACTTAATGAAATCTTTAAAGAAAGCTTAAAAGAATTACATTACTATTAAATCAATTCATATTTCTTGCATTTATATAATTGAGAAATATAATAAAATTTTTTGCGGGCATAGCTCAGTGGTAGAGCGTCTCGTTGCCAACGAGAAGGTCGAGGGTTCGACCCCCTTTGCCCGCTCCATTAAAAATAGAACTATGATAATTTGGATTGCATCTTACCCAAAAAGTGGGAACACATATGTTAGATCGTTTTTATCATCATATTATTATTCAAATAAAGGAAAGTTTGATTTTGAATTACTATTAAATATAAAACAATTTCCTGCCTTAAGCTATTCTTCAAAAAAAGCCTATACTTTTTTGGATGCTGCAAATAATTGGATTCCAAATCAAAAAAATTTTTTTAATAAAGATAAATTTTATTTTTTAAAAACCCACAATTCCCTTGAAGAATATTTTGGAAAAAAATTTACAACCTCATCAGAAACTGCAGGGGCAATTTATATAGTAAGAGATCCTAGAAATGTAATTTTATCAATGTGCAATCATTATTCGTTAAATTTAGATGAAGCATATGCAAAAATGGTTGATAATAATTCATCATTATCTTTTAAAACAGCTGATAGCGATTATAGTAATTTTACTTTTTTAGGGAAATGGTCCGATCATTATTGGTCTTGGAAAAATAATATAAGTTTTAAAACTTTGATAATCAGATATGAGGACCTTAGAGATAATACTCATGAAGAATTTAAAAAAATCCTTAATTTTATTGAAGACTTAAAAGGAACAAAAAATAATATTGATGAAAAAAAAATGATAAATTCTATTGACTCAACTAGCTTTTCTAATTTAAAGAATAAAGAAAAATTGTATGGTTTTGGTGAAAGCGCGTTTTCTAAAGATGGAAAATCTATAAATTTTTTTAATCTTGGTTTTAAAAATAGATGGGAAAAACTTTTGTCAAAGGAAATGTCCAATAAAATTAAACATGAATTTATTAATGAATTTAAAGATTTAAATTATGAATAAATTAAAAGATAAAAAGTGCAAACCATGTGAAGGTGGTGTAATTCCTTTTAATATTTCAGAAATACACAAATATCAAAAAAAGGTAGATGGTTGGAATATTATTAAAAATGATAAAGATATTTTTTTTTTAGAAAAAAAATTTAAATTTAAGGATTTTAAAGATAGTCAAAATTTTGTAAATAATGTTGGAAAGATTTCAGAAGGAGAGGGACACCATCCAGAAATTCTTTTTGGCTGGGGTTATGCGAAGATCAATATTACTACCCATGCCATTGAAGGTTTATCTGAAAATGATTTTATTTTAGCATCTAAAATTGATCAAATTACTAATGCCTGAAATGTCTTGTCTTAGAGAATACTAAAACAGTATCTGTCTCATTTGCAAATTTGATAATTTCTTTATCCCTAATAGATCCTGCCGGCTGGATTACAGCTTTTACACCCGATTGTACTAATTTTTCAATTCCATCAATAAATGGAAAGAAAGCATCAGAAGCAGCGACTATATCTGATAATGGTTTTGTAAACTTCCTCATTTTATTAATTGCTATTTCACAGCTATCTAATCTACTGGGTTGACCAGCTCCAATACCGACTGTCGTTTTATTAGAAGCTAAAACTATTGCATTTGATTTTACATATCTACAAACATTAAAAGCAAATATTAAATCATTGAATTGAGATTTTGATGGTTTTTTCTTTGATACAATTTTAAAATCAATCTTTTTAAAAATTTTTCTATCTTCTGATTGTATCAAAAAATTTTCATTGACTGAATTAAAATTTAGATTTTCAGAAATAGTAAAGTTAGAAGCATCTATCAACCTTAAATTTTTTTTTCTCTTTAAAATTTTAAGAGCATTTTGATCAAAGTTATTCCCAATTATTACTTCTAAAAATAATTTGTTTAACTCTAAAGCTAACTTTTTTTTAATTCTAAAATTACAGCAAACTATTCCACCAAAAGCACTTATTGGGTCACAGTTAATTGCTGATTTATAGGATTCAACACTATCTTTTAAAATAGATACCCCACATGGATTTGCATGTTTAACTATTACTACCCCAGTATTTTTGGTTAGAGATTTAGAAATTAATAATGAAGAAAAAATATCATTATAGTTATTATAGCCTAATTCTTTTCCATGGAGTTGTTTGATCTTTAATAAATGATTTTTTGAATAAATCGCACTTTCTTGGTGTGGATTTTCACCATATTTGAGTTTTTTAATTAAGTTTCCGTAGAAAATTTTTTTTTTTGGAAAATGATTATTTGTAATTTTGTTAAAATAACTTGAGATTAGCGCATCGTAGTAAGCAGTTTCTGTAAATGCTATTTGAGACATTTTTTTTCTAAAATCTTTAGACGTTGAACCTTTAAACTTTACGATTTCTTTGATAAGCTCGTCATACTGTGATTTTGATGTTATAACAGTCACATACTTGTAATTTTTTGCTGCTGCCCTAACCATAGTTGGGCCACCAATATCTATATTTTCAATTATTTTTTTATGGTTAGAATTATTTTTTAAAGTTTCTTCAAATGGATAAAAATTTACAATTATCAGGTCAATATTTTTAAAATTATTTTTTATTAAATCTTGATAATGAGATTTATTGTTTCTTTTATAAAGAATTCCGGCATGAATTTTTGGATGTAATGTTTTAACTCTTCCGTCTAAAATCTCAGGTGAGTCAGTATATTCTGATATTTCAGTGCATTTAAATTTTAATTTTTTTATTTCTTTATAAGTTCCACCAGAACTAATAATTTCAATTTTATTTTTTTTTAAAGTACTTAATAAAGGTTTTAAATTTTTTTTATCAGATACGGAAATTAGAGCTCTTTTAATTTTTTTCATCAAATTTTACTTAATTCCCAAACAATATTTTCATTTTGATTGCTTGTAATTCCAGAAATAAAAATATTTTGGTTTTGAGTATAAGAATTTTTATTACCAAAATATAATCCATTATCAATATTAATATCGAAGTTACTACAAGTAAACTTCCAGCCTTCATCATCTAACTCTATTAGAATTGAATTATTGTCCTGTGTTTTCATTAATTTTACATCAGGTTCTAGATGAAACCGGATATCAAATTTAATGTTTAAATTTATTTTTTTATTTAAAATTTTATCTATACCTACAAATTTAAATTGTTCAGGGTAAAATTCAATCTCTCGTTCATGGGTTGTATTATATTTCTTATGATATCCACTATGAGAAGCATTTATTTTCCAATAATTTTTTTCAAAAATAATATTCTTTTTTAAAATTCTCAAACCATAATCTACTAGATAACCATTATTATATTTTTTGTAATGACATGAAGAGTTATCATCAATAACTAATGTATTATGAGTTGCTGTTGATTTTGAAAGTACAACTAATTTATTGTTTTTACCTTCATAATATCCACAATTACTAATTAATTTTTTCCCATTTGAGTTTATCTCAAAAGAAAGTGCCCCAGATTGATACTTCGAAGAAAATTTAGAGGAAGGAGGAGCTCCTACATCCATTACTATAGATATCTTTTTATTATATAAAATTGCATAACCACCAAATTCTTTATTTTCATTTTTAAATTTATAACCAAATCTTTTTAAGTATTGATCAAATTCAGAGTTATTAGAAATATTATTTCCATTCATTAAGATATTAGATTTTATATTTTGCCATAAAAAGGCATATCCTTGTCCCAAATAATAGATAGTCTCATTTATGTGTTCTGGAATATCGATTTGAGCTTCCTTAAACCACTCTCTAATTAAGATATAATATTTAAGATAAAAAGTTAATTGTTTAATATTTCTAGATTTTGGAAATCCGTAATTATCAAAAGCACGGTTAGATATTTTTTTTAATAAATTTAATCCATAGGGTAAGTAGTTTTTTGCATCTTTGTAGCATATACCAACTAAAATAATAGCAGCACAGCCAATCATTTTATCATCAATTGTTTTTGAATTATTTATTTGATTAATTAAGTGATTAGTTTGTTTTTGTATCATTTTATTAAATTGATATAGGTAATCTTTGTCACCTTCTTCAATTGTGAGATTATGACTTGAAAGCCAAGCTATAATTCTTTTTGAAGTTAGATCAAATTCCCAACTTTTAGAATTATATCTTAAATTTTTTTCTATCCAGCTTGAAATAATTTTTTGTGTATTTTTTTTTGATGATTTTAAATCAAGACTAAAAAACCAGTAAAAATTATTTAGTTTTCTAAATTTGTTAATATTTATGTTTCTATTATTCCATAAATTTTCAGTCATAATATCATCTACATTAATTTTTTTTGTTTGATATTTTATTAATGATGAAAGCAAATGTGGACTTGGTTTATAAAATAAATCCTCATTATTTATATTTGAAATTTTTTTGTCATAGTAATCTGAAATTAGATAAATATTTCTAATCTGATTTGACGTGCTTAAAAAAATTTGACTAATGAAATTTAAGGAATTTCTTAAAATCATTTAATTACGAAGATTTTAATAAATCTATATTTTTTTTTATGTCTCCATTATTACTTTTAAATATTGTAGTTCCTGAGACTAGAATATTTGCACCTGCTTCAATCGCAATTTTTGAATTTTGAAAGTTTATTCCACCATCAATTTCAATATCAAAATCAATATTTTTTTCTTTTTGAATAATTTTAAGTTCTTTTATTTTTTCTAAAACTTCAGGCATAAACTTTTGACCACCAAAGCCAGGATTGACACTCATAATTAAAACTAAATCAATTTGATTTAAATAATCTTTAATTATACTAACCTTTGTCTCAGGATTTAAAGATATCCCAACTTTTTTCTTTAATTCTTTAATTTTAGAAATTGAAGCTGATAAATCTTTTGTTGCTTCTGGGTGAATAGTAATAATGTCGGCGCCTGCATCAGAGTAAGCTTCTATATATTTGTGTACTGGTGAAATCATTAAATGAACATCAAATTTAATTGAACTGTTTTTTTTAAGCGCTTTAATAACAGGCGGACCTATTGTTAAATTAGGAACAAAATGACCATCCATAACATCAACATGTATTAAGTCGGCTCCTGCTTCTTCTAATCTTCTAATTTCATTACCAAGCTGACTAAAGTCAGCAGATAAAATTGATGGTGATATTTGTATTTTTTTCATTGATTACTTTGATTACTAGTATCAATTTTTAAAATTTTATTGAATTAAAAAATTGATAAATTTGTCTAGATATCTCACTTTCGAGAGGAAAAGAAAGCATTCCCATTACTGAATAACCTAAAATATAAGGCATAAGATAAAACCTAATCATAAAAAAAAACCAAGCAACATAAATTGGTATCAAGGGTTGAATTATAAAGGATGGGGTAATAGGTTTGAATATATTAAGTAAAGGGTTTGTAAATTTTACAAAAACTCTCATAAAGAAAAATTGAGAGTCTTCTCTTTGGAAAATATTCATAGCAACCCTCCCAATTAAGGTCCACATAACGATACCAAGAATATAATCTATAATATAAACAAGGGGGTGAAAGTTGGCTGACATTAATTATTTTATAACTTATTGAGAGATGAAATAAAAGGGGCGAACTAATCGCCCCTTAAAAGATTTTAGTGATAGTTAGATAACAGATTTACCCGCAGGCACTCTTACGTTATCAACCATTTTTTGAGTAGCTGCATTTGGTGCTGAAGTCATTAAACTTACAACAACCATTGCCACTAAACTTACTGCAGATCCGAAGATACCAAATGTTAACTGTGTAATACCTAAGAATCCACTTCCACCATTTCGTACCCAAATTAGGTAACCCATACCAGAAATAAGACCTAAAGCCATACCAGCTATAGCACCTTCTCTGTTAGCTCGTTTCCACCATACACCAAGTACAAGTGGGAAGAACAAGCCAGACATCGCAAAGTCAAAAGCCCAAATTACTGAACCTAAGATACCTTGGATCTCCATTGCTGCAATAGTTGCTCCAGCAAAACCAATTACTACAAGTAATACCCTTGCAACAGTTAGTCTTTTTGCCGTCTCTGCTTTTGGATCAATGATCTTATAGTAAACATCATGTGAAATCGCATTAGCAATTGCTAGAATCAAACCATCAGCTGTTGACATGGCAGCAGCCATACCTCCAGCAGCAACTAGACCTGAGATCACGTATGGCAACCCAGCTATTTCTGGTGTTGCTAATACTACGGCTTTACCACCCATGAAAAACTCATTTAATTCAAGAGTTCCATTTCCGTTAAAGTCGCTAACAAACATCAGATTAGCCTGGTTCCAGTTTTGATACCAGTCTATCGCTTGAACTTCTGCTATTGATTTACCGATAATACCAGTTGGTAATGATGGATCAATCAATGACAATTTAGATAGTGTCGCTAACATTGGCGCAGAAGAATATAATAGGAAGATAAAGAATAATGACCAACCTACTGATTTTCTTGCTGCTTTTACACTTGGAGTCGTAAAGTATCTCATCATCACGTGAGGCAATGAAGCTGTTCCCATCATCATTGCTAGTGCTAATGAAATAAACGCCCATGGTGTAGCATTTACTGCAGAGTGAGCTTTAGTAATTCCAGCCAACCCTTTAGGCACATTTGCTAGATCAGCAGCAGAATTTTTTACAAATCCAAACTGTTGTTCTAACTCACCAATTCTAGCTACTTCATCAGCTAACATAAAGTGAGGGAAAAAACCTGCCCCAATTTCGTTACTGATCCAGAATACTGGAAGTAAGTAAGCTATAATTAGTACAATGTATTGTGCAACCTGTGTCCAAGTTACCCCTCTCATACCACCTAACATTGAACATAGTAAGATACTTACTAATCCAACATAAACTGCGTATTGGAATGGGATATCAAGAGCAACAGATGCAATAGTACCTGTAGCGTTAATTTGTGCAGTCACATAGGTAAATGAAGCAACAGTTAAAACTACTACTGCAAGAAACCTAGTTAAATTACCACCATATCTTGTACCAATAAAATCTGGAACTGTATAACAGCCAAATTTTCTTAGGTAAGGTGCTAATAAAGTTGCAACCAACACGTAACCACCAGTCCAACCAACAAGTAGTGCCATATAACCGTAACCTTTAAAGTAAATACCGCCTGCCATTGCAACGAATGAAGCACCAGACATCCAGTCTGCTGCTGTCGCCATTCCGTTGAATACAGTTGGAACTTGTCTTCCAGCTACGTAATATGCATCTGCTTGGGCTGTTCTTGATAGCCAACCTATTAATGCATAGATGAATATTGTAAAACACACAAAAGCGATACCTATTGCTTTAGCGGTCATACCCATCTGTTCACCAATTGCCATTAGAATTATAAAACCTATAAAACCTCCAGTATAGATTCCGTAAACCCTAGGCAAATTGTCTATAAATTTACCTTTAATCATTAACTATCCTCACTTTCTGAGAAGCCGAATTCTTCGTCAATTTTTTCTTGCCTTCCTGCAAACCAGAAAATTAGGATTACAAAAATTCCAAGAGAACCCTGACAAGTGAACCAATAAGTTAAAGGGTAACCAAATGGTCCCCCAACTTCGTTCATTTCAGCTCCAAAAAGGAAGATGCCAATTGAGAATACAAACCAGATTGCTAAAGTAACAAATAGCAGACCTCTAGTTTTTTCCCAGTGTTGTTCATTTTTTGACATTTATACCTCTCTCATTAGTTATAACTGGAAAAACATACCCATTATGAAAGATAATAAAAGTGTAAAAATTACTCATATTAGTGATTTTTTTGGTCTATAAATGACTAATAACGTTGTTTTTATGGAAAAATATAAATTTACCTGGAGAGACCTGTCTTTGAATGATTTTAAGACATATTTCTTTTCTTTATTTAAGGCCTTCATTCCAAAGAAAAAAATTAAAAGCTTTGATGAATTAGAAGAATTTATTCAAATGAAATCAGCCTGGGTTTCGCAAGTCACCCTCTATGGTTATTTGAAAACTAGAATTGGAACAAGATATGTTCTTCATTTTGACAATGAAGAATTTATGAAATCTGTAAATTTAGCTAAATGGAATATTTATGCTGTTTCTCTTCAGGATCTAACTTTCTTTGCATTCTCTTATTTAAAAGTCCATTTTAACTTAGAGGAAGTGAATAAAGCTAAAGAAATTTTTTTAAAGATTTTAGATGATGAAACTTCTAATAACATGCCGCTTGATATAATTGAGGAAGCTAAAAAATCTTTTAATCAAAGGTTAGAAAAAATTAATTGGGAAAGTTATTATAATGATATTCCATTTAATCAAAGTGCTTTATCTTTACACAAATGGGCTCCAATAGCTGATGAGTTGAAATCATTAGATAGAAAAATTGTTTTAAATTCTTCAATTCTTAAATGGGATGTAATTAAAAAAGAATTTAGGGAAAGAGTCGAATTTTAAGTATTTTTTCGATTATCTACTAAACTTTCAACAACACTAGGATCAGCTAAAGTAGTAGTGTCACCTAATTGATTATGTTCATTCGCTGCAATCTTCCTTAAAATTCTTCTCATAATTTTACCCGATCTTGTTTTTGGCAATCCAGGAGTAAAATGAATTAAATCAGGTGTTGCAAGAGGGCCTATCTGTTTTCTTACCCACAGTTTTAAATCCCTTTCAAGTTCACCTGTTTCTGTTTCGTTAGAATTTAAAGTTACATAACAATATAAACCATTACCTTTTATATCGTGTGGATATCCTACAACAGCAGCCTCAGCTACTTTAGGATGAGCAACAAAAGCACTTTCAATTTCTGCTGTACCTAGATTATGTCCAGATACAATAATTACATCATCTACTCTTCCTGTGATCCAATAATATCCATCTTTATCTCTTTTACAACCATCGCCAGTAAAATATTTTCCATCGAATTGAGAAAAATACGTGTCTATAAATCTTTGATGATCACCATAAACTGTTCTCATTTGTCCTGGCCAAGACTGAGATATACAAAGTCTTCCTTCACCAGCTCCTTTTATTTCTTTTCCATCTTTATTTAAAAGAGAAGGTTTAATTCCATAAAAAGGCTTTGTAGCAGAACCAGGTTTTAATGGTATTGCTCCAGTTTGAGGTGCTATCATTATTCCACCTGTTTCTGTTTGCCACCAAGTATCAACTATAGGACACTTAGAATTTCCTACCGTTTTATAATACCACATCCATGCCTCAGGGTTTATTGGCTCTCCTACAGTTCCTAATAATTTTAAGGATTTTCTTGATGTTTTATTAACAGGACCATCACCTTCCCTCATTAATGCCCTAATAGCCGTTGGTGCGGTGTAAAAAGTATTAACTTTATATTTATCAATTATCTGCCACCATCTTGAATTATCAGGATAATTAGGGATCCCCTCAAACATTATAGTTGTTGCTCCATTAGCAAGAGGTCCATAAATAATATAGCTATGTCCTGTAACCCAACCTATGTCAGCAGTACACCAATAAACATCTTTTGGTTTATAATTAAAAATATATTGATGGGTTATTGATGCATAAACCATGTAACCACCTGTAGTATGTAGTACACCCTTTGGCTTTCCAGTCGATCCGGAAGTATAAAGGATAAACAGTGGATCTTCCGCATTCATCTCTTCGGGCTCACAATGAGAAGAAGCATCTTTAATCAAATCATGATACCAAACATCTCTAAAACTATTCCATTCAATTTCGTTTCCTGTTCTTTTGACTACAATACATTTTTTTACATTTGGACAGCTTTGAAGTGCTTCATCAGTTGTTGCTTTTAAAGGAATTGTTTTTCCTCCTCTAACACCTTCATCTGCTGTAATAATATATTCTGACTCACAATCGTTAACTCTACCTGAAATAGAATCTGCAGAGAATCCTCCAAAAATAATTGAATGAACAGCACCTATTCTTGCACAAGCTAACATTAAAATTGCTAGTTCAGGTATCATTGTAAGATAAATAGTAACTCGATCTCCTTTTTGGATTCCTAATTTTTTTAAACCATTTGCTGCTCTAGAAACTTTTTGATGAAGTTGCTTATATGAAATTTTTTGATTATCTTTTGGATCATCCCCAACCCAAATTATTGCAGTTTTATCTTTTTTATCTTTCAAATGTCTGTCTATACAGTTTGCTGATGCATTTAAAGTTCCATCATAAAACCATTTAATCTTAACATCTTTAGAACTATATTTGACTTCTTTAATTTTTTTATAATTTTTTATCCAAGTTATTCTTTTTCCTTCTTTTTTCCAAAATCCATCATTATTTTTAATCGACTCATTATATTTTTTTTGATATTGAGATTTATTTACTAAGCCTGCTCTTCCCCACTCGGGTTTGGTTTTAATAATTAGTTCAGAAGGTGTATCTATTTTATTAGATTTTATACTGTTTCTTTTTTTTTTAACTTTTCTTCTACGTACTTTTTTTTTAGAAGTTTTTTTTTTAACTTTTCTTCTACTTACTTTTTTTTTAGAAGTTTTTTTTTTAACTTTTCTTCTTTTCTTTTTTTTTGGCATAAGTTATAAATTTTTTAACTAACTTTTACCCATCTTATTCAATATTTTCCAGCTTTTAGAGTCAATTGGCATTACAGACAGTCTGCTTTGTTTTATTAACGCTAAATGGCTTAATTGCTTGTTTTTTTTGATATCTTCTAGACTTATTGGTTTTTTCATTTTATCTAAAAACTTAACTGTAACAGCAACAAAACGACCAGTTTTATCTGTTTTGTCTAAATATGCTTCTTTAATTACCTCCACAACTCCAACAATTTCTTTCCCAATATTTGAGTGATAAAAAAAACATTGATCTCCTTTTTTCATTTTTTTCAAATTTTTAGCAGCTTGATAATTCCTTACACCGTCCCAAGGAGAACCTTTGGCACCAGCTCTTTTTTGTTGATCAATTGACCAAACATCTGGTTCTGATTTCATTAAAAAATAGGATTTTGTCATATCTTATAGGATAGATTTTTAAGTAATTGTTATTTACTTATATCCTTTAAGTAATCGTTTTTTTTTAATAAATAATTTCCAAAAAATTTTTTTGTAATAAGTCAATTTTCTTGAGTCGTTGGTATTAGGCCTATTTTTAAAAAGAGTTGAGTGATCTTCTTTAGATACCTCTGTCTCTGGTCTACCATTTGTATAATAATATAATGCAATTGATTTTCTTGAATTCGATTTATCAGGACAATTCACCGGTTCAGGGTTTCCGTGATAACTGAAGTCATCAGTATTAAATATAACAACTCTATTAAATATAGGTACAATTTTTTTTCTACATTTTTTCATTTCTCTATCCCAAAGTTCTAAAGACCCACCATAGTTTTCTTTCCAATCATGATTAAGATAAATCAACATATTAATTCTACGATCTAATTTCATTTTTGGATGTTTATTAAAGTCTGCATGAATATTTAAATATCCTTTGTCTCTAAGCTCATGGGTTCCACCTCCCCAATGATAAGGATCAGGTATAAGATACTTTTCAATACCAGATATTTTGTTTAAAAAAGTTACAAATGTTTCTGAGTTTGCGGCATTTAAAAATTCAATAATATTTCCAGATAACTGTGTATTATCAAGATTTACTAATTTTTGTTCTGCATCATGATCTAATACTTTTCCTATATTGTCTAGATTTTTTGGGAAATCATCAAGTATGTTATTTAAAAATTTTGGATCAAAAAAATTATCAAAAACAATGTGAGGAAAGGGTTTTGCGTTTATGTATTCACTACTGAATTTTTCAGCTATTAGATCCAAGTTATAATAACTTTGATTTAAATATTTTCTCATAAAGCCTTATTAATTAAAAAATTTTTCATATGCATTACAGTATTTTGAAAATCTAGTTCTATTCATGGGAAACATTAGATATAATTCGTTTAAATCTGCTTTATAATTTGTTTTAATTTCGAAAATTTCTTTTTCCTCATTTTTTATCATTTTATTTTTATATCTATAATATTTGATATTTTCGTCATGAGTTAACCTTGTATTGTTTATTAAATAGTAATGTCTCAGATATTCAACATAAATTAATGGCTTACAAATGCCATAATCATTGTCATGGTATCCATATTTAATTAATTTTTTAAACTTTAATTCATCAATTTCTCTTTTTTCCTTGAAACGTCCTTCTACGCTTGAAATTTTTTTTTCTAAAAAAAATTTTTTAATTTTTGAATTTGGATAGTTTCTCACTCTAATTTTTTTTCTAGGAAGACATCCCTCTACTGAGTCTTTATACATTTCACTATTTGTATTCTCAAAATATAAACTTTTTATTATTCTTGAGTCATATAATCTTTTTAAAGACATCCTGTGATATAGTTTTTTAAAATCTATTGTTTGATTTTTTTCTACTAATATTTTTTCTTCAATTCTAAAAGACACGGTTAATAAGTATTAAAAGTTATTTTTGATTGATTGTCTATATAAGTTTTTTTTTTAAAATTTGAGCAGGTGTGTTCATTAATTTTTATTTGTCCTCCACTAAATTCTTGTTTTTTATTATACGCACTAAAACATATATCAACATCCTTTATCTGAATCTTATTAATACTAGATGCTGATCCATCCTTTGAAGCGACTCCAATCTTAGAATTTATAATATTCATATTATCTAATTTAAGAATCGTTTTTTCACCAACTGATAGTCCTTTGTCTCCACAAGAGTTCACATCTATATTTTTAAAAGTATAAGTACCTCCTGAAACATCGACACAATCATTCTTAGAATTTTTTATAATAGTATTTTTGATAATTAGATTTGAAAAATCAATATCAAGTCCGTCAGAAAAAGAATTTATTATTTCAATTTTATCAATGTCACCATTAGAACCAACTAAATTTAAAGAATCTTCACAATTAGAGTCTTGTACTTTTAAACGTGTATTTTTAAAATTGGATTTATAAAATACTAAGCATCCCGTTAATCCTCTTGAGTCAATAGGAAAAAATTTTAAATCACTTTCAAATTTGCTACCAGTAAAGATAATATTCATATTTTTTAAATTGCTATCAATAAAATATGCTCTGGACTCTGGTATTATCTGTGTAATTAAAAATGTATTTTTCGTTTTATCGAAGTTAAATTTAATTCCATCATCATAATAAAAGTTAATATTTTCATCTTTAGAGTTGAAATAATTATACTTTTTCGCGTTATCTGTATCATATGGATATGCACCTATAAATATATGTTCTTTAGAATCTTTATAAAAGTTTCCTTCCACTAGTTTAGCTTGCTCATCATTATTTAGACTAATCTCATCACAACTGTAATAATCTTTACAAATTAAAAAATTATTTTCATTTTTTTCATTAAATTTTTTGAAGACAAAAATAGCATCTTTATTTCTATCTGATTTATTTTTCATTGCTTTTTCTAAAGTTTCTTTTTCAAATTTTTTTTCTTCTTCAAACATACCTTCCTTTTTCATTGAAGAATCATAGTCATCTTTAATTTTTGATAAGTTATATTTTAATATACCAATTTTTTTTTCAATATTTTTCTCAGAAAAGTCGTAATTTTTATCAAAAAAGTTTCTTTTAAATTTTTGTAAATTCAAATTATTCAAAGATTTTTCTAATTTATCTATTGAACTTTTGTAATGAATATTAATTGGTAAATTAATTCGAGTACTTTTATTTTTAAAAATATTAGGATTTCCATCATAATAGATAGGTTCAAAATAATTTTCTGAATTATTCCAATAAAATGTTCTATTATGCGCATTTAACGCGTGTTCTGCATTGGATATTTTAAGAATTAAATTATAAATATTTAGATTAGTTACATATTTTTTTTTTAAACTACCTAAATTAAAATTACTTATTCTATCGGTAAAAATTTTATTACCCTGATTGTCTTCTAGGAAACTTATTGAGTTTGAATAAATTAGATTTAATCTAGATAATGCATTATAAGAAATTTTTGAATGAATCGGACCTTTCTTAAACCAATTACTGTTAGTTTGTCTTACAAACATTCCAATGGAGGCATCTTTTGAGCTTTCAACAAGGCCTATTTCGTAAATATCTAAATCGTTATTTTTAAAGCTCTCAAGAGATTTAAATAAATCTTTTTCATTTGCTTCAAAAATTCCACTCTCTGTTTTTTTATTATATTCAAGTAATTCTTTTCTAATCTTTTCTTGAAACAACATTTTTTGGTCTAATCCATTAATGTTTACATTTACAAATTTTGTTCTAGGAGAAATATATTTAAGCGTTCTTAAAATCTCAGTTAAGAATATTTCATCCTCAGAAACTCCTCTTGTACCATCTAAAAGCAACTTAAAATTTGTGATATTTGCAATGTTACCATTTAATAGTTTAACATCTAGTGACTGTCTTACTGTATTTTCTTGATAATTAATGTGATCTCTAAAATCTCCATTTTGTCTTATTTTGGCTTTTAGTTTACATGAGGAATTATCTGAGTAATTAACTATTATTTCACCAGAAAATCTTTTTTTTAATTTTTTAGGAATAATTTTCGTATTACTGATTAATATTTTTATATTATTTTCAATCCAGTTTTTATTCTTATTTATTTTAATATTAATTACTTTTATTTTATGTTCCTCGTCAACTTTGCAAGAAATGTTATTTTCTGAAAATGATTTATTGGATAAAAGTATAGATAAAATTAAAATATAAAATGCTAGAGATAATCTTAATTTTTTACAGTATTTGAGTTTCAATTTTTTTTATATGTTCTATGTTTTTAATTTCTTCTTTAAATTTAAATAAATCTTTTTTATTTTCAAAAATAAAATGATATATAAATTCGTTATTTTCTAAATCATTAGTTGAATTCTTTAGGTTTATATTGTTTTCAAAAAAATCAATATATTTACTCGTATTAACTTCCAAATTATGATGTTGTGCACCTTCATTAAAAGATATGTTGTAAAAATTTTTATTTTTCTTATTAAAAAGAATATTTATTATTTTAACAATAAATAAAATTAAGATAGTGCAAAGCAACAGTTGAATCGCCCATTTAGTTCTCACCGATGTAGCAATTCCAAGTGTTATTAAATCAAAATATATAATTAACTCTAATGCGCTTTTTACTGGGTGTCTAAATCTTACTATAGATAAAGCACCTATCATACCAAGAGACAAGGCTATATTTCCTGAAATTGTCTTAGTTATAACAAAGGTTATTATCGGTAGAAGCATAAAAGATATTGTTTGAGCATATGATTTTGCCCAAGCTTGGTTTGCAAATATCAAAGTTTGCCTGATAAGAAGACCACTTATCACTAATAAAAGATAAGGTTCAATTTCGTTGAAATTTTGAATGTTCATTTTGAGTTTAAAATTATCACTTAATTTCTTAAACCACAAATGATAAAATAAATAAAGTTTTAAAGTGCTAGATCATAAAAATTCACCACATGGAATGATTTATAATTAAATAAAAGGAATTAAAAAAAAATTATAAGATTATATTAAAATGATTGATAATTAATTTATATTAAGAGTGTATTGTTATTTTTTTAATATAAAACGATAGAATGAAAAAATATTTTTATAGACTATTTCCAAAAAAATTTGATAAAATTTGGAATAAAATAAGAAATACTGAAAATATCGATTCTACTCTTAGACACATAACCGATACATTCATTTCCTCAGAGTCCTATAAAAAAGTATCTAATTATTGGCACATTAGAAATATTAAAAGTTTTGAGGCCTTAGCAGAATTTGGAATTAATAAATACGGTTCAACAATAGCACCTTACTATTTCACATTTACTTCACTATATCACGATGAATGGTTTAATAATGTTCCAAGTCTTAAGGGAAAGCCTTTTACAATCGATAGTAAGGAACTTTTTAAAAAGCAAAAAAATTTTTCTTTAAGAGAAAGTATAAGTTATAATTATCTTTGTTATTTACTTTTTTATAGCCTTAAAGAAACCCCTTATTATAAATATTTAGAAAAATTAAATGATAAAACTTATCTTGGATTTGATGACCCCTATATATCAATTGATAATATCAATATATCAACAGACAAGCTAGCATCACTATTTGATTGTGAAAAAATTTTAGATACATTTGAAGGAGTAAAGATTAATAAAATTTTAGAAATTGGAGCAGGTTCTGGTAGAACTAGTGAAGCTCTTCTTTCAATAAAAAAGGACACAAAATACATCATATGCGATATTCCTCCAGCAATTTACATTTCTTATAAAAGGTTAAAGATTGCTTTTCCTAATAAAAAAATTTCGTTATTAATCGATGTAAATAATAAGACGCAATTAAAAAAAAATATCGAAGAGTCCGATATATCTTTTATATTTCCAGATCATCTAAAACTTTTAGACAAAAATTTTGTTGAATTAACAATGGCTATTGATTGCTTGCACGAAATGGATAAACCAACAATTAAATATTATTTTGAACAGGCTGACAGTTTTTCAAAAAATTTTTATTTTAGTGTTTGGGAAAAAACAGAAGTTCCTTATAGTAAAAATATCTTTAAAAAAGAGAATATTCTCTCATATTACTCTGGTGATTATGATATTCCTAAATCGTGGAAAAATGTATTAACTAAAAATCTTGTTTTTCCTTCAAACCAAATTGCCCTTGGTTATAAAATTAATAATTAACATACTTTAAGAAATTAGCTATCTTATTATATATAATCTAAGCTGAGTATTTTATTTTTATAATCAGTATTTCATTATAATTGTACTCCCGCACCTTTAAGAAAAGTAGCATTTTCATCTAAAGGCCATCTAGGTTTAGCAGGATAGTTTAAATTATTAAATTGTTTTAATTTGAATTTTTCTAATCCAACCATTGCAATCATTGCAGCATTATCACCACAAAATTCAATTGGAGGAAATATACTTTGATAATTTTCTTCTTCACATAATTTTTTGAGTATTGATCTAATATTTTTATTAGCTGCTACTCCACCAGCAACTACAAATTTTTTGGTTGATACTTTATTTTGATTTTCAAACTCACTAAATGCAATTTTAGTTTTTTTATACAATATTTCTTCAATAGTCTTTTGAAAAGAAGCAGAAAGATCAAATTTTTCTTGATCTGTTTTAATTTTTTTAGATATTTTTAAAACGGCTGTTTTAAGTCCAGCAAAAGATAAGTTGCACCCACCTTTATTGAAAATTGGTTTTGGTAAAATATATTTGTTTGGATCACCTTTTTTTGCTAGTAACTCAATTTGAGGTCCACCAGGAAATTCTATTCCCAAAAGCTTTGCAGTCTTATCAAATGCCTCTCCTAAAGCATCATCGATAGTTGTACCTAGTCTTTTATATTTACCAAGACCTTGAACATTTAAAAATTGTGAATGTCCACCAGAAATTAATAAGAGCAAGTATGGATAGTTTAAATTTGAGTCAAGTTTTGGGCTTAACGCATGACCTTCGAGATGATTAACTGCTATAAAAGGTTTATCTAATGAAGCAGCTAAAGCTTTGCCAAAACTCAAACCTACAGATAAACAGACTATCAAACCTGGACCTGCTGTAGAAGCAATAGCATCAATATCTTCAATTTTTCTTCCACTGTCATCAATTGCTTTCTGAACAATCATATCTATTTTTTCCACATGTGATCTTGCTGCCAATTCAGGAACTACCCCTCCAAATTCTTTATGCACATTTACTTGGCTTGAAATAATATTAGATAAAATCGTAGGGATACCTTGCTCATTTTCTGTTAATAAAGATGCAGCAGTTTCATCACAACTCGATTCAATTCCAAGAATTAAGGGTTTTTTACTCATTCAAATAGTTTTTAATAATTGTACAATCCTAATACAAGCAAGAAATAAATTTATTTATGAATAAGAAACTTACAATAGGTTCAAGAAGTAGCAAGCTTGCATTAATTTATGCTTTAATTGCAAAAAATAAAATTGTTCAAAACACTCATTTAAATGAAGAAGATATCTTAATTAAAGAAATCACTACAAAAGGTGACCAGGTCCAAGATGTAAGGCTATCAGAAGTAGGTGGAAAAGGTTTGTTTTCAACAAATATAGAAAAAGAACTTCAAGATAAAAAAATTGATATTGCGGTTCATGCTTTAAAGGATCTTCCAGCAAAGGAGTCAAAAGGTTTGATTGCCGATATATTTTTAGAGAGAAATGATCCAAGAGAAATTTTAATAACAAATGATAGAAAAAAATTAAAAGATTTAAAACCAAATGCAATAATCGGAACATCATCATACAGAAGAGAATTTCAAATAATGAATATTAGAAAAGATCTTAAGTGCAAACTTATAAGAGGAAATGTTGATACAAGAATTAAAAAATTACGTAACGGATTTTACGATGCTATAATTTTGTCTTATGCAGGAGTTCAATTTTTAAAAAATGATGATAAGATCTCTGAGATATTTTCTGTAAGTGATATAGTTCCTAGTGCTGGTCAAGGAATTATTTCGCTTCAATGTCGTGATGATAACACTGAAATATCTTCTATATTAAAAAAAGTTAATCATAGAGAAACCTATCTAAGAGCTCATGCAGAGAGAAATGTATTAAAGGTTTTAGAAGGAGATTGTGAGACAGCGGTTGGAGCACATGCCACAATAAATAAAAAAAAAATTATTTTAGAAGCTGAGCTTTTTTCTTTGGATGGTACTCAGAGATTTTACGAAAAAAAATCTTCTGAAATTGAAAACGCAAAAGAATTAGGTATAGAAGTAGGGCAAATATTAAAAATGAAATCAAAAGATTCATATAAAAAATAATATGCATATTTTATTAACTAGACCCTTAGAAGATTGTTCTGAAATGATCTTAAAATTTAAATCTTTAGGACATCAAGTTTCACATCTTCCATTGTTAAGCATAGTTAAGTTAAATTATGAACAGATTAATTTTTTTGATTATAAAGCTATTATTTTTACAAGTGCCAACGCCGTAAAATTTTTAGATTTAAAAAGTATAAATAAAAACCTTCTATGTTTCTGTGTAGGAAGTGCCACTGAAAAAAAAGCTAGAAGTTTTGGCTTTCAAAACGTCATTGCTGCTGAAGGTAATGTTGAAAATTTAAAAGAGCTAATCATACAAAATTTTGATCGAAAAAAGGGTAAACTACTTTATGTGAGTGGAGAAACCATCTCAGTTGATCTAGACCAGCAACTGAAAATGGAGGGATATAATATCAAAAGAGTCATGAATTATAGAACCATTCTTAATCAAAAATTTGATGAAAAATTTGCTAAAGAATTAAAGCTTAAAATACCAGAAATAGTCTATATCTATTCTCAAAATAGCGCCTCAAGTTTCTTAAACTTCATAAAAGTGCATCAATCCGAAAGTCTTTGGATGAATACTAATTTAATGTGTATTGGTGAAAAAACCTCGTCAATATTGAATGAAATTAAATGGAAGAAGATATTTCTTTTTAATCCTGGAGAAGAAGAATATTTGTTATATAAAATTTAGCTATGGAAATAATAAGTAATTTTTCTGATATATTTTTATCTGTTTGGAATAAGGGAATTTTAGGAGTTGATATATTTCAAATATTGATTGGTATTGGAATATTTTTTATTTTTTTAATTTTTAGAGGTTTAATAAGCAAGCTTATTATTAAAAAATTAGAAGTAATTTCAAAAAAAACAACCAACAAATTAGATGATACTTTTGTAAATGCTTTAGAAGGCCCAGCAAGATTTTTACCAATTGTCATTGGTTTTTTTATTGCAAGTTATTATATGACTTTCTCTAGTGAAGGTCGAGAAATTGTAGACACTATCAATAGAACTTTAATTACAATTTTAATTTTTTGGGTTATTCATCAAATCATTGAGCCAATTTCATATATATTAAGTGGCTTAGATAAGATCTTAACACGAGAGTTAATTGGATGGATTATTAAATCTCTTAAAATTTTGATATTCATTTTAGGGCTTGCAGCTGTACTTGAACTATGGGGAATAAAAATTGGCCCAATTATTGCTGGACTAGGATTGTTTGGTGTTGCTGTTGCATTAGGTGCACAAGATTTATTCAAAAATTTGATTTCAGGAATTTTAGTTCTTGTTGAAAAAAGATTTAAAATAGGTGATTGGATTTTAGTTGATGGGATAATAGAGGGTATAGTTGAAAAAATTGGATTTCGATCAACAACAATTAGAAAATTTGATAAATCATTAGCAATAATTCCAAATTTTCAGTTTGCAGAAAATGCTGTTGTTAATGTTAGTGAAACTTCAAATTGGTTAATAAGTTGGATTATCACTCTTCAATATGACACAACAGTTGATCAGTTAAAAACTATTAGAGATCAAATTGAAGATCATATAAAAAAAAATGAAGATTTTAATATAAATATTGGGATAGCTGTAAGAGTGGATAAATTTTCAGATAGTTCAATTGATATGTATGTCCGATGTTTTACTAAATCGGATAGTTGGAATGACTGGTTAAAAGTTAAGGAAAAATTAGCTATAAATATTAAACAAATAGTTGAAGCAAATAAAGCATCATTTGCTTTCCCAAGTCAATCTATTTACATTGAAAAAAAATAAAAATTCTTTGACTTTTAAATAAATTTAATATGGGTCTAATTAGAAATCTTAAAGAGTTTATTATTGATAATTTGCCTTATTTGTATGTATTCCATGATTTGATTATTAAGAACAAGATTTTCTTGCCTCGAAAAAGTTATGCACACACAGAAGAAGATTTATTCATTTTAAAAAAATTTAAAAATAAAAAAGGCTTTTACGTAGATGTAGGCTGTCATCATCCTACAAGATTAAATAATTGTCATCTTCTATACAAAAATGGATGGAGTGGAATAAATATTGATATTAGTAAATTATCTATAAATCTATTTAATTTAGTTAGAAAAAGAGACATTAACATTAATAAAGCAGTTTCATTAAAACAAAAAAAAGTTAGATTTTATTATGACAAACTAATTAGTTTTTATATTTCACTCAATAAAAGAAAAGAGTTAGACAGGTTCAGAGAAATAAGCTCAGATACTTTATCTAATATAATTAGTAAAACTAAATACAAAGATAAAAAGATTGATTTTTTATCAATAGACACCGAAGGTAAAGATTTTGAAGTATTAAGATCATTGAATTTTAGAAAATATGATCCAAAATACATCTGTATAGAGATATATCATAATAAAAATGAAAGATTTAATGTTAAAAAAAATCTAATATATAAATATTTAATAAAAAAAAATTATAAATTACTTTTGAATAAACGAGAAAACTATATTTTTAAAAAATTTTTTTGATTGCTTTCTGTTTACGATATAATTATATCCAATCTTCATGATAGCAATTTTTTATTTAACATTACAGGTTTTAAAACTTTATTCATATATTGTAATAGCCAATGTCATAGTTAGCTGGTTAATTGCTTTTAATGTTTTAAATACACATAATAGATTTGTTTATTCTATTTTAGAGCTAACATATCGATTAACTGATCCATTTCTGAATAGAATAAGAAGATTTCTGCCTAATTTAGGATCTTTAGACATTTCTCCAATTATACTTCTTTTATTGATTTGGTTTATTGAAATGTGTATGAAACTCTATATTGCACCACTAATATTTTAGAAAACCATGATTTTAATTGACGGTAAAAAAGCAGCCTCAGAACTTCGAGAGGAACTCAAAAAAGAAGTTATTCTGCTTAAAGAAAAATATAATAAAGTTCCTGGTTTATCCGTAATTCTCATCGGAGAAATGGCTCCAAGTCAAATTTATGTTCGTAACAAAGAAAAGTCTGCTAATGAAGTAGGTTTAAAGTCAGAGGTTATTAAATATCCTGATACAGTTGAAGAAGAAACTATTTTAAAAAAGATTAAAGACTTAAATCATGATGAGAATGTTTCAGGAATTTTAGTTCAGCTTCCTTTACCAAAGCATATTGATAAACAAAAAGTCATTGAAACTATTATACCTTCAAAAGATGTAGATGGTTTTCATCCAATGAATGTTGGTAATTTATCTTCAGGTTATGAAAGTTCTGTACCATGCACACCACTTGGATGTTATCTGTTGATTAAAAAAATTGAACCAAACTTAAATGGTAAAAAAGCAGTTATAGTTGGAAGATCAAATTTAAATGGAAAACCAATGACCCAACTGCTCTTAAAAGAAAATTGTACTGTAACAATCACACATTCAAAAACTAAAGATTTAAAAGCAGAGTGCTTAAAGGCTGATATTATTGTTGCAGCAGTAGGTATTCCAGAACTTGTTAAAGGAGATTGGGTTAAAAAAGATGCTATTGTAATTGACGTTGGAATTAACAAGACTGAAAGAGGTTTATTAGGTGATGTTGCTTTTGATGAAGTTTCAAAAGTTGCAAAAGCATTAACCCCTGTACCAGGTGGAGTTGGACCAATGACAATCGCTTGTTTACTTAAAAATACTATTGACTGTTTCAAAAGATCGCAAAATTAATATTTAAATCAATAAGTTTTATTTGTTATGTTGGTCTATGAAAAAACCTAAATATCCTTACAGAATAGCTATTCTTATGGCTATACTTACAGTTCCTCCTATAGGAGCAACTCAACTAGGTTGGTACTTGTTTGATCAGCAGACTGGATTTGATTATGGTATGATAGTTGGAACATTTTCAGTAGTATATGCTGCTTGGTTAATGTATGAAAAAAACTGGAGAGAGGAAGACGAAGACTAAACTATGGAAAAAATAATTTTTTTTGGATTAGTTATTCCTATTTTTATATTTGTTCTTTATCTAGGTGGTAAAGCTATAATGACAGGATTTGGTGCAAAAAGTAAAAATAAATCTAATTCAGAAATTAATACTAATGAAGAAACAGAAAATTCATCAAATGATTCTAAAAATTTAACTAGTGAATTAAACAAATTAAATGAGCTTTTAAAAAGTGGTGCCTTAACTCAAGAAGAGTTTGAAAAAGCAAAAAAGAAGATTTTAGATAATTAATTTTTTTCCATTAACCACAAACTGTCTCCAGCTAAAAAATAAATTTTTCCATTTTCTGGATGAATCTGAATATCTCTTATTCTACCTATTTCATCTTCAAAAATTACTTCTTCAATTACATTTGATAAATCATCAAAAATCAATTTTCTTAAAGATTTATCTTTAAGTGAAGTTACTAGAGCGTGACCATTCCATTCTTTAAACTCTTCTCCTTTATAGACTGTAATAGCGCTAGTTGCTATTGATGGTACCCAGTATTGAATAGCTTTAGTAAAACCTGGCTTCCATTTAGGACCAATTTTACTACCAGAATAATTTTTTCCACCCCAACCTAATATCTTCCAACCATAATTTTCACCTTTTTTAACCTCACCAAACCAATCCCCACCTTTTGCACCATGATTGCTCATATAAATTTTTTTATCATATGTTGACAATGTCAAACCTTGAGGATTTCTAACTCCAATTTGATAAATTTCAGGCAACCAATTTTTTTTACCTTCAAATTTTGGATTATCTTTTGGTATCTTACCATTAGTATGAATTCTGATTATACTACCTGGATGTTTTGTTGGATCTTGGGCAATCATTCCTTGACCCCTTTCACCAACTGAGGCATATAAATAATCATCTTTAATCGCTAACCTTGAACCAAAATGATAACCGGAGTCTATAGGTGGATCTGCCTGAAAAATATTTTTAAAATTTAATTTTTTTTTATTAAATTTTGCTATTGCAATAGATGTGCTTGTTTTCCAGTCTCCTCTATTTTCTGAGTAAGAAACCCAAATAACTTTATCTTGATAAATGATATCCAGCAATCCACCTTGCCCATACTCAATAAAATTTAGATTGTGTTTTACTTCTAGAGTTTTTTTTGAACTAATATTCACAATTTTAATTTTTCCACTTTTTTCTGTAATTATTATTTCTTCATTATTGATAAAAGAAGAACCCCATGGATCTTTAAGATTTAATATTTTCTCAAATCTAAAATTTTCTGAAAAACTTTTAGAGGAAAATAAAAAAAAAATAATTACTAATGAAAAGTATTTTTTCACTTTATGATAGTTTCGACCTACCACCATCTACTGCAATAATTTGACCTGTCACCCATGAACTGTCTTCAGTAATCAAAAATTTTGCAAGAGAGGCGGAGTCTTTTCCTTCACCCAATCTTTTTAATGGATGGGCTTTTGCGATACCATCTGCAATAGTTGTATTTTTTAACATAGGCTCTGCAATTTTTGATTTGGTTAAACTGGGTGCTACACAGTTAACTCTAATATTTGGAGCAAACTCTGCTGCTAACGAAACTGTTAATCCTTCAACAGCAGCTTTTGCTGAAGCAATAATCGCATGATTTGTAAATCCTCTTTGTGCTGCAACTGTTGAAAATAAAACAATTGATCCTTTATTTTTTTTTAAACTTTCTTGATATCCTTTGATAGCTTCGACTGCAGAATAAAGATTTAATTTCATACATTTATTAAAATCCTGTTCATTAATCATTCTTAGGGGCTTTAAGTCTATTGAGCCAATACAATATGCGATGCCTTGAATATCATTAATATCAGCTTTAACTTTTTCAATAAAACCATCTTCAAGAACGTCTGCAACAGTATAAGAACACCCAAGTTTATCTGAAATAGAACTTACTTCCTCTTCATTTCTTGCTACTAGGTGAATATCATTACCCGATTTTTTTAACTGTTCCGCTAAACTTGATCCTATAGATCCTGTCGCACCGAAAATAAGATATTTTTCTGACATAAAATTTTTTATTAGTTATATTTATTTATGAAATTATTTTTTATACTTGGCAATCAATTATTTCCATTAAAATACCTAGACCGCTTCAAAAAAGACCAC
>CACLMD010000008.1 GCA_902607945.1 uncultured Pelagibacteraceae bacterium
AGGTATAATTTTGTGACGAGCACCATATAAAGCTGGTCTCATCAAATCATTCATGGCAGCGTCTAAAATAACAAAATCTTTTTTATATCCTTCTTTAATATATATTATTTTTGTAATTAAAATTGCTGTATTACCTATAATGGACCTACCTGGTTCAAAAATAATTTTAGAATTATTTTTTTTTAAAAAACTTTCAATATTTTTTGAGTATCTTTTAAAATCTAATTTGGAATTATTGTGATCATAATCAATACCCATTCCTCCACCTAAATCAATATATTCAAATTTATGATTAGATTTACTTATGATTTTGTCTACAACTTTAAGCATATTTTCATATGGTTTATGACTAAGAATTTGGCTTCCAATATGTACACTTAAGCATTTTAAATTTAAATATTTTGATTTTTTTAAATAACTCACTAATTGTAAAAATATTCTTTTATTAACACCAAACTTATTTTCTTTCTTGCCTGTTGAAATTTGACTTAGAGTTTTTGCGTCTGTATTCGGATTTAATCTTATGCCTATGTTGATTATTTTTCTTTTTTTTTTTGCTATTTTTTCAATTTCTAAAATTTCACTTTTAGATTCTGTATTGATCAATAATATATTTTTAGCCACAGCATATTTTATTTCTGTTGCAGTTTTACCCACTCCAGAGAAAACAATCTTTTTAGGTTTAATACCAGCCTTAAGAGCTTTCATTAGTTCACCGATTGAAACCACATCAGCTCCAATATTAAATTTTTTAAGTTCCTTTAAAATTTTAATGTTAGTATTTGATTTTACAGAAAAACAAATCAATGGAGAAAATGACTCAAAATTTTTTTTAAAATTAATGATATTATTTTTTAATTTTTCAAAAGAATAACAATATAGTGGAGTACCAAATTTTTTAGCAATACTCTCAACAAATTTGTTATTAATTGAAAGTTTATTATTAATATAATTCATTAGTTTGTAAAAATTTTATTACAACTCTGTTCTTGATCTAATTTTGGACAGCTTTTTTTTTCCGCAAGAAAAAGAAAAAAGAAAAATAGAAATTAACAAAATTGAACTTATTTTTTTCATCATGATTTTTTCTTATATTTGCTTATCATTTTTTTAATGTTTTCAAAAGATGTTCCTCCATAGGATTTTTTTGAATTTACTGAATTTTTTAAATCAAAAACTTTTAAAACGTCATTAGTAAGCTTTGGTTCAATTTTTTGGAGTTCCTCGATTTTAAGTTCTCTTAGTTTTTTTTTTTTCTTTTCAGCAAAATTTACGATTTCAGCCGTTTTTTGATAGGCTTTTCTGAAAGACATTGAATGATTTTTAACTAAATAATCTGCTAGATCTGTAGCTGTAATAAATCCATTATCAGCTAATTCATACATCTTTTTCTTATTAGGTGAAATATTATTTAAAATCTCATTAAATATTTTTAAACAATCAATTAATGTATCATTAGATTTAAAAACTATTTCTTTATCATCTTGCATATCTTTAAAATAAGATAATGGCAGTCCTTTTAGTATTGTGAGCATAGAAAATAAGTTACCAAAAGTTGTTCCAGTTTTACCTCTTAAATATTCTAATAAATCAGGGTTTTTTTTTTGAGGCATAATTGAAGAACCAGTGACAACTTTATCCGAAAGGTGAATTAGATTAAATCCATCTGAATTCCAAATTATAAGTTCCTCAGCAATTCTAGAAATATGCATTGAGCAGACTGAAATACTAAAAAGAAAATCTAAAACGAAATCTCTATCTGAAACGGTGTCTATTGAATTATTTGTTGGACGACTGAAACCCATCTTTTTTGCAGTGTAGTTTCTGTCAATATTAAATGATGTACCAGTGAGTGCAGCCACACCAAGTGGGCTCTCATTTAGACTTTCTATATTATTAATGAATCTTTTTTTATCTCTTTTAAACATTTCAACATAAGCCATAAAGTAATGAGCTAAAGAAATTGGTTGAGCATTTTTTAAATGAGTAAAACCAGGCATAATTGTTTCAATATTTTTTTCTGCAATTTTAAGAGTAGATTTAATAACTTTATCTAAATTAGTATTAATCTCTTTAGTTGCAGATTTAATCCAAATCTTAAAATCAGTAATGACTTGATCATTTCTTGATCTAGCAGTATGAATATATCCTGCATCTTCACCAATAATTTGAAAAAGTTTTTTTTCAATATTAATATGAATATCTTCATATTCATTATTAAACTCAAATTTATTTTTTGTTATTTCTCTTTCTATTTTTTGTAATCCATAAATAATTTTATTTTTGATTTTAAAAGATATAATTTTTTGTTTTAATAACATTTCAACATGAGCAATTGAACCCGCAATATCCTCTTTGTATAATCTTTTATCAATATCTATTGAATTTCCAACTTTTTGAAAAAGCGTAGAAGCCTTCTTTTTAATTCTAATATTCCATATTGGTTGGTTGTTTTTATTTTTAGCCATGATAATTACTTATACCTATTTAATATGAGATTTTTAATATTATTTATATTTCTTATTTCTAATGTCTTAGCAACTGAAGTGCCAAATATTGGAAACATAGTCGTAAATAATAAATCAAAAACCTATGATAATATTACTTTTCTTGACTCAAATGAAAAAATAATAAAATTAACTGATTATAAGGGTAATTTAGTATTACTTAATTTTTGGGCAACCTGGTGTGAACCTTGTAAGGAGGAAATGCCATCTTTAGATGCTTTAAAAGTTAACCCAAAATTAGATAATATAGAAATATTTCCTATAAATATTGGTAAAGATAATTTAGATAAATCAAATAAATTTTTTAAAGATTTAAATATTAAAAATTTAAATATTTATTTTGATAATCCCAAGACACTAGCTAACGTTTTAGCTTTAAGAGGGATTCCAACAACAGTTTTATTAAATAAAGAGGGTGAAGAATTTGCTAGGATAATTGGTTCGATAGATTTTGGTGATGAGGAATTTCTTAAGTGGATTAAACTTTATGATTAGTTTTTAAAGAAATAAGCAAAAACTATTAAAATTATAATTGCAAAAAATTGTAAAAGAACTCTAAACTGCATTAATTTATTTGAATATTTTTTACTTGTATTTCCTCCTTTAAACAAAGTGCCTATACCAAGGATTAATACAATGGCAACTGCGATCAAAAGTGTTATAGATAAAATTTTAACAAATATTCCAGTAAACATATTTATATTGTAGAGTGTTTTTTAAAATAAAAAACTAATTAATTTTACTATGACATTTTGCCTTGATACCACAATTATAAAACCTGAAAAAAACAATAATATTAAAAACTTAGTGGTCTTACTTCATGGATATGGAGGAGATGGTAAAGATATAAGTATGTTAACATTGAATTGGAAGAGACACATGCCTGATACAATATTCATTTGCCCAAATGGACACGAACAATGTGAAATTAATCCTCTAGGTTATCAATGGTTTGATCTTGGAAGTGATGATCCTAATTATATATTAGGTCAGTTTTTAAAAGCAGAAAAAAAGCTTAATAAATTTTTGGATGAAATAAAAAATGAATATAAAATTGATAATGACAAAATTATTTTAGCTGGATTTAGTCAAGGTTGTATGATGTCAATTAATGTTGGACTTACTTCAGAAAAACCATTTAATTGTATTGTTGGTTTTTCAGGAAAGATCATTAATTTAAATGATCTAAAAGTTAGAAGAAGAAATTCTACTAATATTTTACTCATTCATGGAGATCTGGACGATATTGTCTCACCAACACATTTATTAGAAGCAAAAGATTTTTTTTTAAGAGAGGATGTTAATGTAGAAACTCATTTAATTAAAAATTGTGGTCACCATATTCCTATTGAAGCATCAAGTATAGCCTTAAATTATATTTTAAAAAAAATTAATAGTTAGATATTATTGATATCATGATTTAATTGATATAATATTTAGATGATGAATGAATTAGTCGAGCAAAATGTTTCTTTAGAAAAGTGTCCAGCACTAGTTCTAAACGCAGACTATAGACCTTTAAGTTATTATCCTCTTTCACTTTGGTCTTGGCAGGATGCTGTTAAGTCAGTTTTTTTGGATAGAGTAGTTATAATTAGTAATTATGATCGTCAAATTAGAAGCCCATCCTTTGAAATGAAACTCCCAAGTGTTATTGCGCTTAAGAGCTATATTGTTCCTCAATCTAAACCAAGTTTTACAAGATTTAATGTTTTTTTAAGAGATCGATTTTCATGTCAATATTGTGGTAGCAGAGAAGAATTAACATTTGATCATTTATTACCACGATCTAAAGGTGGGGAAACAAACTGGGATAACGTTGTTACAGCATGTTCAGAATGTAATGTAAAAAAAGGTGGAAAATTACTCAAGTTCTCGGAAATGAAGTTAAATCAGTACCCTTATCGACCGTCAACAGAAGATCTCCATAAAAATGGTAAACATTTTCCGCCTAATTACCTTCACAAAAGTTGGATGGATTATTTATATTGGGATGTTGAGTTAGAATCTTAATATTTTATTAAATTTTTTCAGAAATATTAATTGCTATTTTTGAACCAGTTTTGATAATTTTATCCATGATTGAATAAAAACCTTTTTTTGTTGCTCCTTCTTCATAAGCAATATCTTTGTGATCTAATTCATCATCTCTAAACTTGGTAATTTTTTTTTTTAATTCTTTCTCTTCAGGACCCAATTGATTAATCTGATTTAAATAATGTTCATCAATTACCTCCTCAACCGAAGCTGTACATAACATAGCAGCTTTTTTGCCAAGAAGAGTTGAACCAAATCCAAGACCAACTCCTAATAAATCCCATAGAGGTAAAAATTTTGTCGGTCTAATATTTCTTTTCTTAATCTCATTCTCAAAAAACTGACAGTGTTCTACCTCATGAACTTTCATTTCCTCAATTTTTTTTTTTAAATCTTCATTTTGAACTAAGGTATTCAAGGCAAGAAGCTGCCCTTCATATATTTTTACAGCTCCACGCTCTCCAGCATGATCCACACGTATAAATTCTTCAATTTTATTTTTTGATAGCATTATTAATTGAGTATATTTTTGTTGATATAAAAAACATTAAAATACTCAATATCATATTATAGACTGTAAGTGATAAATCAAAAATCTTAAATGTCACATCTTTACAACTTATCTTTATTTCTTGAAAGGAACTCAATATTTCATCTTTTGTTGTTAAGTTCATATTATAGGAATCACATACACTCGACTCTTCAATCAAGTCTTGTTCAATACCTAAATGATAGAGTGAAATAATAAATGAAAATGAAAAAACCAATAATAACAAAACGCTATAAAAAGCTTGATCATCTTTAAATTTATAATTCAATAGAATGATAATAATTACTAATGCATAGGGAATTCTTTCTATAACACAAAGGTTACAGGGTTGGTAGCCTAATATGTATTCAATAAAGAAAGCAGTTGTTAAAACTACAAAACTTAAAACAAATAAAATTAGTAAATATTTATCTTTTTTTAAATTAACCATAATATCTAATTAACAAATAAAAAATAGTTGCAATGATTACTATTAAAATACCAATTATCGTAAACCATTTTTGACCATGTTGATTGATGAAACTTGTAAAAGTGTTACCAAATTTAGAGGATAAATAAGAAACGATAAAAAATCTGAGACCTCTAGAAATTAAACTAATCAAAATAAAGATAGTAAAATTGAAACCAATTAATCCACTTACTATGGTAAATACTTTATAGGGTAGAGGGGTAAATCCAGCTAAAAATAAAATTCCAAGCCAGGTATAAAAACCATCTCCTTGAGTAAGAGCATTTTTAAAATCAAACATTTTTTCTTTATAATTATAAAATTCAATAATATTCATCGCAAAATCAAAAAAATATGCACCAAGGAAGTAACCAAGTATTCCTCCTAAAACCGAAAAAATTGTGGCAATTAAAAAAATTTTAAAAAAATCATTTTTTCTTGCAATTGCCATTGGAGCAATCATGACATCAGGTGGAATTGGGAAAAAAGAGCTTTCTAGGAAAGACACAATAGCTAAAAAATAGTTTGAGTATTTGTGGGCTGCTAACTTTAAGCATTTATTATAAAGTTCAGTAAGCATTTTTTTGGTTTTAATATAATTTTTGTTCTTATACTATTTAAATAATATTTTTTTAAATTATGGGCGAATGGCGGAATTGGTAGACGCGCACGACTCAAAATCGTGTTTTGCAAGAAGTGAGAGTTCGATTCTCTCTTCGCCCACCAAAATTTTATGAAATTGAACAATTACAATAATCTTTTAGAATTATTTCTATTTCAATATCAATCTGAAGATAAAAATGAAATTTTTTTACAATCTTTAAAAGATAAAAGTTTGAATTTTAGCTGGAAACAAACATTCGATTGTATTCAAAAATTATCTAATCATATACAAAGATATATCTCCTTGAAAGATCGTTGCTTATTAATTTCTGAAAATAGACCTGAGTGGTTGATTAGTGATTTAGCTATAATGCTTGCTGAAGGTATAACAGTACCAGCATATACAACTTATACTGAAAGAGATTATGAGTATCTTATAAATGATTGTAAACCTTCGGTAATTATAGTTTCTAACATTTTACAATTTAAAAAGATAAAAAATATAATATTAAAAAATAATTTCATTAAAACAGTTATATGTTTTGATAGTATTAAAGATGATGACAGTAAGATTGAAATTATAGATATAAAAAAAATTTTTAAAGAAACAAATTATATAGAAAAAGAATTGAATAAAGTTAATTTAACAAGGAAAGATATTTCATGTATTATCTATACTTCAGGTACTCAAGGAAATCCTAAAGGAGTAATGTTAAGTCACGGAGGAATATTAAGTAACTGCGAGGGATCTATAGAGTTATTAAGTGAGATAATTAATTACAAACCTAAGTTTCTTACCTGGTTGCCATTATCCCATTCATATGAACATACAGTTCAATTTGTACAAATTGCGGTAGGAGCAAAAGTATTTTATGCGGAGAGTATAGATAAGTTGGTAAAGAATATGAATGACTGTAGTCCAGATATTATGACTGCTGTTCCAAGATTTTATCAAAATTTATATCAAAAAATATCCTCTACATTTTACAAGGCTACTGGTATTAAAAAGTTTTTAGTTCAATCGACTTTAAAATTAGGTGAAAAAAAACTTTTAAAAAGAAACCTTTCTTTATTTGAAAAATTGATCAATTTTATATGTGAGAATTTAGTTAGAAAAAAAATTAAACGTCAATTTGGAGGGTCCCTTAAAGCATTCATCTCAGGAGGGGGAGCCCTGGACTATAAAATCGGTGTTTTTTTGAACTCTATTGGGCTACCCACATTACAAGGATATGGTTTAACAGAAACCTCACCAGTTGTAAGCTGCAATCCAATTAACGATATTAGAATAGATACAGTTGGACCACCATTTAAAGGAAATGAAGTGAAAATTGCAGATGATGGAGAAATCTTAATAAAGGGCGAAAATATAATGTTAGGTTATTGGAAAAATTTGGCTGAAACAGAAAAAACAATAAAAAATGGATGGTTACACACAGGTGATATTGGTCAATTTGATAATGGATTTTTAAAAATTACAGATAGAAAAAAAGATATTTTAATAACGCCAGGGGGAGATAATATTTCTCCCACTAAAATAGAAAATGATTTGACAAAAGTAGAATTTATAGAACAGGCATTGGTTTATGGAGACAATAAACCATTTTTAGTTGCATTAATTGTGCTAGTCACTGATAAAAAAAATATTACTCATGAAATTATTAGTGGTGAAATTGAAAAAACAAATAAACAACTAAGTAAAATAGAAAAAATAAAAAAATTTATTGTTATAGATAAGCAATTTTCAATTGAAAATGGTTTAATTACACCAACTTTAAAACTTAAAAGATATAAGATAGTTCAAGAGTATAAGAATGAATTAGAAAAACTTTATAATTAATTATACAAAAATCTTGTTATTTAACGCATAAACACTAACTTTTTTAATAGCTATAAAAATAAATTTTATTAATTTTTTAATTTAATTTTTTTGATTTAAGTTATTTCTAAATTTAATTAAAGAATTGACATAACTTGTTTAAAAAAATAAAAATAAGCTAATAGCGAATCATTTTGATTCGTTTAACTAAAACAGGGAGCTAAAGATGGCTAAAAGAAGAAAAAAAGCTGCTAAGAAAACTAAAAAGAAAGCTAAGAAAAAAGCTAAAAAAAGAAGAAGAAGATAGTAACTTAGTATTCTTTATTAAAAACGCTTCTCATAACGATTTACGTGTGAGAGGCGTTTTTTTTTACTCTTCAATAGGATCTGCTTCATCAGTACCAATCGGTTCTTCTGAAGGTAAATCAGTGGCTGTAGTTTTTTGAGTTGTAGCTATTGCTTGAGGTTGTTGATTGCCACCTAAATTTCTTTTTAGCGCTTTATCAAGTTTTTTCTGAGTATCTTCAATAGATACATTTAATACAATTTTAAATTCTGATAAAATTCTTTCATATGCTTTTTCAAACAATTGACGTTCACTATAAGACTGATCAACCATAAGATCATCTCCTTTATTTAAATCCCTTACAACTTCAGCTAATTCATAAATTTTTCCAGAAGATATTTTAGCTTCATATTCTTGAGCTCTTCTACTCCACATTGATCTTTTAATTTTTGGCTTACTTTTTAATATTGAAATACATTTATTTACTTGATTAATAGTTGCTAGTGGACGTAAATGAGATTGCTTATTAACTGGAACCATCCCATTAGCTCTATCTTTTTCAAATTTTATTACATAAGTTTCAACGTCTATTCCTCCAATACTTATTTTTTTGAATTCTGTAATTTGACCAACACCATGTTTTGGATAAACGACAAAATCTTTAACTTTGTATTCTTTTTTTTCAGAATTTTGTTTTTTAACTTTTTTAATTTCAGGTTTTGTCTCGTTACTTTTTGGGATTCTTAAATTATCTGTTTTGATTTCAGTTGTTTGTTGACTTTTTTTGATAGGTTTTTTATTGATAACTTTTGTTATTTTTTTTGTAACTTTTTTAGGTGAAATTTTTTTAGCTTTTCTTTTTACTTTAGTTGCTTTTTTTTTTGCTTTTTGAGAAGAATTTTTTTTAAAGGTTTTCTTTAAAATATTTTTTAAACTTATTTTTTTCATCTTTATATTTTTCGTGATCCATTGGAGGATCTTTTTTTTCACTTATATTAGGCCAGATTTCAGAATACTTTTTATTGATTTCTAACCATTTTTCACTACCTAGTTCAGTATCAGCCTTAATGGCATCAACTGGGCACTCAGGTTCACAAACGCCACAATCTATACACTCATCGGGTTTAATTACAAGCATATTTTTACCTTCATAAAAACAATCAACTGGACAAACTTCTACACAGTCCATTAATTTACATTTAATACATTTATCGTTTACAATATAAGTCATTACAAATTTTCTTTTTTAATTTGTTCTTTGATGTCACCCATAGTTTTACTATCAATATAAAGCAATCCAGAGAGTCGTCGCATTAAATTCATCTCATAAATGTCCGCATCTTTATTAGAAAAAATAATTCTCCAGAGTGATCTAATTATTTTAATTTTATCTTTTTCTTCAAGGTTTTTTACTTCTTTTGTAAAATCTAGTATTTGATTAGCATTTTCATCAATTTGTTTAGCTTTTTTTACAATAGTTTCTAATTCATCTTGATTTGCTCCCAGATCTAATAATGTTTTTTTTATTATTTCTTCTTCTTCAAAAGAATATTTTTCATCAATTCTTGCAGCATGTATTAGTAGAGCTCCAATTTTAATTAGATAAGAATTATTATCTTCGTTCTTTTTATTTCTATTAAAAAACATTAATTAACTAAATTCAAATTTTTTAATATACCAAAAGGATTTTCTTTACTGACTTTTTTGTTAAACGATTTTTTGAATTTTTTTTTGGGTGTATATGTAAAAAATATATCATCATTTTTTTCTAAAACTTTATAGTTCATTTTTCGTATAAGTTTTTTAAAATTTTCTTTGCTACAACCTAAAAGATTTAACATTTCAGGAACTAATTTAATCTCCTTATTTTGTTCCGATCCAGCATTTATTATTTGCATGAATAATCTTTCCAGAATATCAACTCTTACAAAAAAATTATCAAACTGTTCGAAACCACAAAGTAACATAAAATTTCTATTTCTCTTATCTTTATCTTCAATAAAATTTAAACCAAAAGTTGGAGGATTCAGTTTAAAATACTTTTGATGATAGTTTTTCCATAGCAAAGTTCTTATTGTTACTGGTTCTGGCTTAATTAGTTTATGTAAATAAACATGATATCTACCAAACTTAACTCCCAGGTCTCTTAATATTTTTCTTTCATTTTGTCCTAAATTTTTTATATATTCAGAAACATTGTCTCTAATTAATACACCATTATTTTCATAGAGTTGGTAGGCTAAAGCTTTTATAGAGGAATGCTTGTCTTTAAGATTTTTTAAATCAATTAAACTTTGTAAAACTGTATCGATTTTATTTTTTACCCATTTTTTAATAAACGAATTTAATTTTTGTCTTTGTTCTTTTTCAAGAATATCGTCAACAATTAATTCAAAGTTAGGATTTAAATAATCATTTCCTTGAGTTAGTTTTGCAATTGCAAAAGTACCCCAATAAATTTTAAAATCACTATTTAGTTCAATCAGCCCTGTATCAATAATATTTTGAATTCTTCTCTCTAATTCTGGCCCAATAGATTGTCTCGCTGCTTTTTTTAGTGATTTAATGTCAGTTTCTAGAGCACCTTTTTTAAGATCTAATTCTAGCTTTAGACCATTAATTTTTCCTATAAACTGATTATCAATTATTAGATCATTGTTTTCTAATATTTCAGTTTTAAATTCCATGTCCTGTTTTAAACCTCTAGCAAGTATACTGGCTCTTTTATCAATAAAAGTTTTTGTAAGTTCTTCATGAAGTCGATCTGAAAGTCTATCTTCTAATAATTTTGTTTTTTCTATCCAATAATCTTGATTTTCAATCCAATTATTTTTATTTGAAACATATGACCAAGTTCTGACATTTGCAATTCTATTTGATAAAGAATCCACATTTCCCTCTAATTTATCCAATTTCATTAGTTCTAATCGCATATATTCATCAGTAATCTTTCCTTTTTTGCTAGATAAAAATTTAAATACATTTTCAATTACTTCGTAGTGGTTTCCATAAGTCTTCTTTACAAAATCTGGTATTTGACAACATTCCCATAATAAATTGAGTTTTTTGGTATCAAAATTTATATTTTCAAGATTTTTGTCTCTCAGAAAATATTTTAAAGCTTTTTCATCTTCACATTCATGAATTTTTCTTAACCATTCTCTTTGAGGTCTTTCCTCTAAAGATTTTATTAAACTTAAAGGGTTATTAAAATTAAGGTTTGAATTTCTCCAAAAGAGAGTTCTAATTTCTTCAAATTTGTGATTTTCTAATAAATCAACTTCTTCAGCATTTATTTCTTTGCAATCACCTGTTATTCCAAAACTGCCATCATTAAGATATCTTCCAGCTCTACCAGCAATTTGTCCAATTTCAGATAAGTTAAGTTTTCTAAGTTTTTTTCCATCAAATTTTCTTAAATTAGAAAAATAAACACTATCTAAATCCATGTTAATACCCATACCAATCGCATCAGTAGCAACTAAAAAATCAACATCTCCTGATTGATATAATTCAACTTGTGCATTTCTAGTTTTAGGACTTAGCGATCCCATCACGATTGCTGCTCCACCCTTCTGTCTTCTAATTAATTCTGCAATTGCATAAACTTCCTCAGCAGAAAATGCTATAATTGCAGTTTTTCTATCTATTCTAGATATTTTTTTATGGCCTGTATATGTGAGTTTAGACAATCTATTTCTGTTAACAAATTCGATATCACCATCTAATTTTGAAATAATATTTTTTATAGTGTTAGACCCCATCAACATTGTGAGTTTGCTTCCTCTCATATTTAGCAATCTATCAGTAAAAATATGACCTCTTTCATGATCAGCACACATTTGGATCTCATCTACTCCAACAAAATCTAACAATTTATCTATGGGCATAGACTCCACAGTGCATAAGAAATATTGTGCATCGAGTGGAATAATTTTTTCTTCTCCAGTAATTAGAGCAACTTTATTTTGTCCAACTTTGTTAATTACTTTATCGTAAACTTCTCTGGCTAATAATCTAAGTGGAAAACCAATCATACCACTATCGAAAGACAACATTGTTTCAATAGCTAAATGGGTTTTCCCAGTATTTGTTGGACCAAGTACAGCAGTAATTTTATTTTTAGTCATTTCTATCTTTGGTATATTTTTTTTTTTACCTACTAGATATTGTTATTGTTAGAGAACAAAAATAGACTAAAACATGGCCGAATCGTAGATTTAAATGTTCTCATTATTAAACATTTAACCTCCTGGACCTAAATTTGAAGGTTTGATTTTTAGTATTTTCCATATCCCTGAAGCCGATGCAATAATTTTTTTTTGACATTTTAATTCACAAAATAGAAAAATTAGTGTGTTTGTTTTTTTTAATATCTTAACATTTCCTATGATTTCATCACCAACTTTAGTCGCACCAATAAATTTTAAATCTAGTGAAATTGTCACGCAAGGAGCTCTGTTCGCAGATCTATGAGCAGAGGTTCCAGCACCAGCATCAATTAAAGCGGCAAGATATCCACCATGTGTAATGCCAGCTGCATTTAAATGATTTTCATTAATTGTTGATTTAAATTCATATTCATGTTCTGATATATTTCTAAACAATAAACCCCCATTATGTCTCATAAAACCCGGGCGAACACTTATTTGTTCAAAATTTTGCAAATCTGACATTATAATTTTACAGTATAAATGTTAATGAAAGTATAATTATAAACATTATTAAAAAAAACAAAATTACAGATTTTTGTAAAGATATATTCATAGTTTGTTAATATAATAGTTTATCGTTAAAAAAAATTAAAAAATGATGAATAAAAAATTATCAATATTAATTATTTTATATGAAGAAAATTTTGATGTAATTCAGAGGTGTTTAGCACAAATAAATGAATTTAAGATAATTATAATTGATAATGCCAATGATAAGTCTCTAAAAAATAAGATAACTAAAAATTTTAAAATTTACAAATATTTTTTGAATAAAAAAAATATTGGTTTTTCAAAAGCTGCTAATCAGGGCATATTAGAATGTGATACTGAATATTTATTTATTCTAGGGGCTGATTGCTTAATTACAAATAATGATGTTGAGCAACTAATGCTTGCTAAAGAAAAATACAAAGATTGCTTTTTAACCTCCCCTACATTTTATGACGCTAAGGGAAATTATGATTATAATGGTGGTCCTCTATACGAGGATGGTCTTAAAAACGAGATACTTAAGAATTCTGGAGATGTTTGTGTAAATACAATTTTAACTACAGCTGTTTTATTTAAAATATCAGATATTAAGGATATAGGTTTATTTGATGAAGAATTTTTTTTATATTTTCTAGATTATGATCTTTGTAGAAGAATAAAAAAGGTAAACAAATCAGTTATACAAGTTTATAAAGCAAAAGCGACCCATACTCACGGACAACTTAAAATTAAAGGTAAATTAAAAAAGATATTTTTTAGAAATTATTTTTTTGATTATGAAGAGTTATATTATCTGTATAAAAATGATCTGCATGAAAAAAAATATAAGAATATAAAAAAAAAGATTCCTAAATTTTTTTTTAAATTGATGATAAATTTTTTAATATTTAGATTTGATAAATTTACATATTATTTATCTAAATTACTAGCATATTATAAATTTAAAAGATTTATTAAATAATTTTTGGTGCGCCCGCTAGGAGTTGAACCCAGAACCTCCTGGTCCGTAGCCAAGCGCTCTATCCAATTGAGCTACAGGCGCTAATTATTAATATTTTTAATTATATAGTATTATCACTTTTTAATATAATTTATTGAAAATCATATTTTAAAATGAGTACTAAACTTAATGAAGTCGTAATTGTTGCTGCAGTAAGAACACCAATCGGTACTTACAAAGGTTCCTTAAAAAATATTCAAGCTAACCAATTAGGTTCAATAGTTATTAAGGAAGTTATAAATCGAGCGAGTATTAATATTCAGGATATTGATGAAGTAATTTTAGGACAAGTTCTAACTGGTGGAACAGGTCAAAATCCTGCAAGACAAGCCTCTATTAATGCGGGTCTATCAAAATCAATTCCAGCCCACTTAGTTAATCAAGTTTGTGGATCTGGTTTAAGGTCAGTAATTTCGGGATTTCAAACAATAAAACTTAATGAGTCGAAATATATAATCTCAGGTGGTCAAGAAAATATGTCAATTGCTCCGCATGCATTATTATACAGAAATGATAAAAAACTATCTAAAGATAAATTAATAGACACTATGATTTATGATGGTTTAGTTGATGCTTTTAATAATTACCACATGGGAGTCACTGCTGAAAATATTGCTGAGAAATTTAAAATCTCACGACAAGAACAGGATGATTTTGCTTTAAAATCACAAAAAAAAACCCAATTATCTATAGAACAAAACAAATTCAAAGATGAATTAGTTTCGGTTAATTTAGATAATTCATTTCTAAATACTGATGAGCATCCAAGAAAAGATTTAAAAGTTGAAGACTTAAAAAAATTAAAGACAGTATTCAAAGAAAATGGAACCGTGACACCAGGAAATTCATCTGGTATCAATGATGGGGCTGCAGCAGTTGTTTTAACAAGTTATGATGAAGCTAAAAAAAAATCATTAAAACCACTTGCAAAAATTGTTTCATGGTCATCTGTTGGGGTTGAACCAGCATTAATGGGTCTGGGTCCAATAGATGCTGTTAAATTTGCTTTAAAAAAAGCGAACTGGAAGATTGACGATGTAGATTTATTTGAAATTAATGAGGCATTTGCCGCTCAAAGTATAGCAGTAATTAGAGAACTAAATATTGATGAGAATAAAGTAAACGTGAATGGAGGTGCTATAGCATTAGGTCACCCTATTGGGGCTTCAGGAACTAGAATATTGGTTACATTGATTCACGAAATGAAAAGACAAAATAAAAAAAAAGGCTGTGCAACACTTTGTATAGGTGGCGGCATGGGTATTGCCTTATGTATTGAGAGAATTTAGAAATTAATTTTTTCCGTATTTCTCTTCCAGTAAAATTTTTTGTATCCAAGTTTTAGCATCCATAAATGTGCTAACTTTTGGTTGTATTAGTGCATTTAATAACTTTTTAATCATTTTTGAAGCATGCAATTAAAGAGTGTCTAAAAATTGGAGAGAATGTGTTAGAATAGCAATTAACTAGATTTTATGGTGTATAAAACTGAAAATAAATGACAGAAAAATTATTAGTTCCTGACCTAGGTGATTTTGAAAATGTAGAGGTAATTGAACTCTTAGTTAAAGAAGGACAGGAAATTTCAAAAAATGATCCAGTTATAACAATAGAAAGTGATAAATCTAGTGTTGAAATACCATCGACCTTTTCAGGCAAAATAGAATCTATAAAAGTAAATGTTGGGGACAAAGTTTCAAAGGGAGACTTAATTCTTGATATATCAAGCTCAAATCAATCATCTCCTGCATCAAAAGTTATTCCAAAAGATACTGAAAATTTGATACGTGAAGCAGAAAATTCATTAAAGAAATCTCAAGAAGAAAAAATTCTAATAAATAAAAAAAAGAAACCCGAAATGATTCAAGTTGTAAAAGACATTGATTTGGATCCATTAGAAACTAATGAATGGCTTGAGTCTTTATCAGCGGTTATTGAAAAAGATGGTAATCAAAGAGCTCATTATCTCATTAAAGAATTAATTAATAAAGCTTATATGGAGGGTGCTAATATCCCTTATACTCAAAATACTCCTTACATAAATACAATCCCAGTTAATGAGGAAAAAAAATCAAGTGGAGATCAGAACATAGAGAGAAGAATCAGGTCTTTAATAAGATGGAATGCAGCAGCAATGGTAGTAAGGGCAAATAAAAAGTTTCCTGAGCTAGGAGGTCATATAGGAACATTTGCGTCAGCTGCAACTCTATATGATGTGGGAATGAATCATTTCTGGAGAGCTAAGAATAATAAGTTTGGAGGTGATTTAGTTTATTTTCAAGGTCATAGTGCACCTGGAATGTATGCAAGAGCATTTCTTGAGGGTAGACTTAATGAAAAACAATTAGATAGTTTTAGACAAGAGGTTAACCCAGGTGGCTTGTCTTCTTACCCACATCCATGGTTGATGCCAAACTTTTGGCAGTTTCCAACTGTATCGATGGGATTAGGACCAATGTTAGCAATCTATCAGGCAAGATATATGAAGTATTTAATTAATAGAGGTTTAATTAAGGATGAAGGTAGAAAAGTTTGGGCATTTTTAGGAGATGGAGAAATGGATGAGCCTGAGTCTTTAGGAGCTATTGGTCTAGCTGCAAGAGAGAAATTAGATAATTTAATTTTTGTTGTTAATTGTAATTTACAAAGATTAGATGGACCAGTAAGAGGTAACGGAAAAATTATACAAGAGTTGGAAGGAATTTTTAGGGGAGCTGGATGGAATGTGATTAAGGTAATTTGGGGCTCATATTGGGACTCATTATTAACGAATGATAAAACAGGCCATCTTGTTAAAACTATGAATGAAACTGTAGATGGTGAATACCAAGCAATGAAAGCAAGAGATGGTGCTTATGTTAGAGAGAGATTTTTTGGAAAATATCATGAAACTAGAGAATTAGTATCAAGTCTATCAGACAAAGATATTTGGAGATTGAACAGAGGTGGGCACGACCCCCATAAGGTGTTTGCAGCTTATGACAAAGCATCAAAAAATATCGGTAGTCCAACAGTTATAATTGCCAAAACCATAAAAGGTTATGGTATGGGAAAAAGTGGAGAAAGCGTAAACACTACACACCAAACAAAGAAGCTAGATATAGATGACTTAATGTATTATAGGGATAGATTTGATGTCCCCTTAACTGATCAACAAGTAAAGAATATTGAGTATTATAAGCCTGAGCAAAATTCTCCAGAAATAAAATATATTAAAGAAAAAAGACTTCAACTTGGAGGTTTTATTCCCGAGAGAACCACTTATGCTAAGCCTATTAAAACACCCCCAAAAAATATTTTTAATAATATGAAAGAGTCTACTGGTGCTAAAGAAATGTCTACAACAATGGCATTAGTTAGAATGTTAACAAATTTATTAAGAGATAAAAATGTTGCTCCAAGATTAGTTCCCATCATTCCTGATGAAGCTAGAACATTTGGTATGGAAGGTTTTTTTCAAAAAGTTGGTATATATGCACATGAAGGTCAAAAATATGAGCCAGAAGATTCTGCACAATTGAGTTCATATAGAGAAGAAAAAAGTGGACAAGTTTTAGAAGAAGGGATTACTGAAGCAGGCGCTATGTCTTCTTGGATTGCTGCTGGAACTTCCTATACAAACCATGATATTGAAATGATACCTATTTATCTTTTTTACTCAATGTTTGGATTTCAAAGAATAGGAGACTTTGCTTGGGCAGGAGCTGATAGTCAATCTAGAGGTTTTCTAATAGGTGCTACAGCAGGCAGAACTACTTTGGCAGGTGAAGGACTGCAGCATCAAGATGGTCACAGTCATCTATTAGCTTCAACAATACCAAATTGTATATCATATGACCCAACTTTTCATTACGAACTAGCAGTTATTTTTAGAGAAGGATTGAGAAGGATGCACGAAAAAAAAGAAAATGTTTTTTATTATATAACAACTATGAATGAAAATTATTCTCACCCCGCAATACCTGAAGATAAATCCTGCGAAGATGGAATTTTAAAAGGAATGTATAAAATTAAAGAATTTAATAAATATAAAAAAACAAAAATACAATTTCTAGGCTCAGGTACGATTTTAAGAGAAATGATAGCTGGTGCAGAAATTTTGCAAAAAGACTATCAGATAGATAGTGAAATTTGGAGTGTTACAAGTTTTAATGAATTAAGAAAGGATGGTTTGGAAGTTGAAAGGTTTAATCTTTTAAATCCAGATAAAGAGTCTAAAAAATCTTACGTAGAAAAATGTTTAGATAAAACCGAAGGCCCCATATTAGCTGCTTCTGATTACATGAGGATGAATTCAGATCAAATTAGACCATATGTAAATAAAAGTTTTTATTCTTTAGGAACAGATGGATTTGGAAGAAGTGATACAAGAAAAAATTTAAGAAGATTTTTCGAAGTTGATAAAGAACATGTGGTTACATATGGATTGAGCATATTAGCTAAAGAGCAACTCATATCCTCTAAATACGTTAAAGAGGCAATTAAGAAATATAAAATTGACTCTAATAAACCAATGCCAACGAAACTATAAGATGTCAAAAAAAGATATTAAAGTTCCAAATATTGGAGAATTCAAGGATGTTGAGGTCATAGAGGTCTTAATTAAAAAAGGTCAAGAAATAAAAAAAGATGATCCACTGATAACTATAGAAAGTGATAAATCGAGTGTTGAAATTCCCTCAACTTTAGAAGGAAAAGTTATAACACTTAATCTCAACGTTGGAGATAAAGTTTCAGAAGGTGATAAAATTTTAGAGATAGAAATAAATGAAGATTTAAAAGTAAAAAAAGAATCCAAATTAAGTATAGAAGAAATTCCAGCAAAAATTACTTCAGAAAAAATTTTAGATACAAAAAAAGTAATTGATCCACAAAATTTAATTAATGATGATTTTAACTCTAGAACTTTAGCCTCTCCAAAAGCAAGAAAATTCGCTAGAGAACTTGGTGTAGATATTAGGAAAGTTTCAGGAAGCGAAAGAAGAGGAAGAGTAATAGAAAGTGATATAAAATTATTCGTATCTTCTCATTCAAATCAAAAAACTGAAGATATAGATAAAAAACAAGAAAAGATTAAACAAGAATATTCTCATTCAGAATTTGGAGAGATAGAAACAAAAGATATTCCAAGAGTTAAGAAACTTTCATCAAAATATTTGATGAACTCTTGGACTAACATCCCGCATGTAACGAATCATGATGAAGTAGACATTACTGAGTTGGAAGAGTTTAGAGCCTCTCTTACTGACATATATACGGGAAAAAAAAAAAAAATTACACCTTTAGCCTTTATAGTAAAAGCTTTAACTGCATCGTTAAAAAAATTTCCAACCTTCAATTCTTCAATAGATGAAATTGATGATGGAAAAATTATAATTAAAAAATATTATCATATAGGTATAGCAGTTGACACACCTCATGGCTTAATGGTTCCAAAGCTTAGAAATGCAGATAATAAAAATATTGCCCTAATAGGCAAAGAACTGAAAAGGTTAAGTGATGAGTGTAGAAATCTTAAAATTGATAAAAAAGAATTATTTGGTGGTTCAATGACAATCACCAGCCTAGGTGGAATTGGAGGCTCATTTTTTACACCAATTATAAATCACCCAGAAGTCGCTATTTTAGGAGTTGGTAAATCTGAAAAAAAACAAATTTATATAAGCGGTAAGTATGTTACTCGAATAATGTTACCAATTTCCCTATCTTATGATCATAGAATAATTGATGGTGCTGAAGCAGCTCGTTTTAACAACGAGTTAAAAGAACATTTGGGCAAAAACTTTGCCTACAAATTAGCAGTTTAAATAAAATTATGTCAAAATCCTTATCATTAATATGCGCTTTGTTATGTACTTTTATATGGGGAACTACATTTATTGCTCAAGATACAGGAATGGATGATATTGGTCCCTTTACTTTTAATGCAGTTAGATTTTTTGTTGGATTTTTAGCAATTGTCCCATTAGTTTTTTTATTTGAGGTAAAAAAATTTGAATCACAATTTAAATTAGATTTTAAAACTTTTGTTGTCTTATCTTTTTTAATTGGAATATCACTCTTTTTAGGTTCTGCCTTACAACAAGTAGCTTTATTGTACACAGATGTAGCTAATGCAGCGTTCTTTACCATATTCTACGTCCCTATGGTCCCAATTATAATTTTTTTATTTAAAAGGAAAGCATTACATTGGAGCGTATGGCCATCAGTAGTTTTATGCTTAATTGGTGGATATTTATTAACAAATTTTTATGACTCAACGATAAGACTTGGTGATACTCTTGTAATATTAGGTGCTTTATTTTGGAGCACACATATAATTTTTACAGGTATAATAGTTACAAAATATAATCTGCCTTTAACACTTGGTGCTCTCCAAACATTAATTGTAGCCTTTTTTTCCTTTATTATTGGACTCATTTATGAAGAGTTTATTTTTGAGAATATTTTAAAAGAAATAGACTCTATATTGTATGCTGGAATTTTGTCAGGTGGTTTTGCTTTTGTGTTACAAATTTATGCACAAAAGAATATTACACCAGCACCAGCAGCTATAATTTTTTCTTTAGAAGGTGTTTTTGCAACAATTGCTGCTTGGTTTTTATTAGATCAAATATTAGGAATAAATAATTTATTAGGATGCTTTTTTATATTATGTGGTGTTTTATTATCACAATTATTACCATTAATTAAAAAAACAAATTAAGCATATATTATATAAAATAAAATCAATGCAACTATTATTCTATAAATTATAAAAATATTTAAAGAAAATTTATTTATATAACTTAAAAAAAATTTAACTGTCACATAAGAAAAGAAAAAAGACAAAACTATTGCAAATATAATTAAATAATTTATTTCTATTGATTGATTAAATACATCTTTAAGACCAAGAAAACTTGCCCCAGCTAAAGCAGGAATTGATAATAAAAATGAAATTTTACCTGAGTCAACTCTGTTAAATTTTAAAAATCTAGCAGCTGTCATTGTAATACCTGCCCTACTAACTCCAGGTATTAATGCAAGAATTTGAAATAAACCAATAAATATAATATGCTTAATACTTAAATTTGTTGATATATTTTGACTAATTTTTCTTTGATCAGAGAAAAATAAAATAATTCCAAAAACTAAAGTTGTCCACGCTATAACCTTTATATTTCTTAAAAGATACATCATCTCTGCCGAGTGTAATAAGTAGCCAAAAATGATAAGTGGTAGTGAACCGATTACAATAAGATATAATAATTTTTGATTATTTCCTAGATCAAGTAAATCTTTTCTAAAAAAAAATATTATTGCCAGTAAAGACCCTAAGTGTAAGCTTATATCAATTAATAATGAACTTGTTTTTAGATCATATAAATTAGAGATTAGAATTAAATGTGCCGTTGAACTTATTGGTAAAAATTCTGATATTCCCTGTATGGTCGACAGAATTAGAATTTCTATTAAATCTTGAAACATATAAGTGTCGTAACTTAAAAAATATTCATTTTAAACAATTCCATTTAATCATAATAGGTATGCAAAAATTAAAATTACTATATTTATTGCTAAATAATAACAAATTTAAGTCATATATACTGACCTAAATAATTATTTTACTATTGAAAACAATGTATAATTAACCAACATTTAAAAAAAATATGACAGACAAAATGCTTAAATTTGTAAAAATAGGTAAACAAAACCCACCTAAAAGAAATGTTGTTAATAGAAAAGAGGACTTTAATGAAATTTATGATGATTTTATTAAACAAAAAGCTCAAGAGCAATCGAGTAGATGTTCTCAATGTGGAGTGCCTTTTTGCCAAGTTCATTGTCCACTAAGCAATAATATTCCAGATTGGCTTAAATTAACTGCCGAAGGTAGATTGGAAGAAGCATATGAATTATCTCAAAGTACAAACAATATGCCAGAGGTATGTGGGAGAATTTGTCCTCAGGATCGTCTATGTGAAGGTAATTGTGTAATAGAACAATCAGGTCATGGAACAGTAACAATTGGCTCTATGGAAAAATACATTACAGATAATGCGTGGGAACAAGGCTGGGTTAAACCAATTAAAGTAAAATATGAAAAAGATCAAAGTATAGGAGTAGTCGGTGCAGGACCTGCAGGACTAGCAGCAGCTGAACAATTAAGAAAACATGGATACAAGATTACAGTTTATGACAGATATGATAGGGCTGGAGGATTATTAATTTATGGTATTCCTAATTTTAAATTAGAAAAGCATGTGGTTGAGAGAAGAACAAAGTTGTTAAAAGATGGTGGTATAGAATTTGTTCAGAATTTTGAAGTTGGTAAGGATGCAACATTAGAACAGTTAAGAAAAAAACACGATGCAATATTGATTGCTACTGGGGTTTACAAACCTAGAGAAATAGAAATACCTGGAAATGATTTAGAAAATATTTTTCCAGCTATGGAATTCTTAACAGCTTCAAATAAAAAAGGCTTAGGAGATAAAGTTGAATTATTTGATAAAGGTATATTAAATGCTGAAGGAAAAAATATTGTAGTTATAGGTGGCGGTGATACTGCCATGGATTGTGTTAGAACATCAGTTAGACAAAATGCAAAATCAGTTAAATGTTTGTATAGAAGAGATAAAGAGAATATGCCAGGATCTGCAAGAGAAGTTAATAATGCAGAAGAGGAAGGTGTAGAATTTGTATGGTTATCTAGTCCTAAAGAATTTAAAGGTACAAGTAAAATTGAAAATTTAGTAGTTAATCAAATTCAATTAGGTGAACCCGATGAGTCAGGGCGAAGAAGACCCCAAATAAAAGAAGGGTCAGAATTTCAAATTAAAGCCGACATGGTTATTAAAGCTCTTGGGTTTGATCCAGAGGATCTGCCATATCTATTTGATACAAAAGAGTTGCAAGTAACAAAATGGGGAACAATAAAGACAGATTTTGATACAATGGAAACAAACTTAAGAGGAGTTTTTGCTGCAGGAGATATTGTTAGAGGAGCTTCATTAGTTGTATGGGCAATCAAAGATGGAAGAGATGCTGCAGCTGCTATTAAAACTTTTTTAGAAAATATTGAAATTAAAAAAACAAATGTTGCATAGTAATGGAAAACTATAAAAAAAATTTAGAATTACTGAGTAAAAACCACGTTTATTCGAAAGAAATGGAACATGATGCATGTGGAGTTGGTTTAATAGCATCTACGGAGGGAAAGAAATCTAGAGCAGTCGTCGAGTATGGAATTGAAGCCTTAAAAGCTGTTTGGCATAGAGGAGCAGTTGATGCAGATGGAAAAACTGGTGATGGTGCAGGAATTCATGTTGAAATACCAAAAGATTTTTTTATAGAAAAAATTGAAGTCACAGGACACGATTACGACAACTCAGAAATTTGTGTTGGAATGATTTTTTTACCTAGAAATGATTATTCTTCTCAAGAGAATTGTAAAACTATTGTTGAAAGTGAATTAACTAAAAATAATTTTAGCATATATGGTTGGCGACAAGTACCTACGAACCCAAAAGTTTTAGGTGAAAAAGCTCTGCAAACTATGCCAGAAATTATACAGGTTTTATTTAAATCTAATGATCCAAACTTATTAGATAAAAATTTAGAGAGAAAAATTTATGAAACAAGAAAGATAATTGAAAACAAAGCTTTTAGTGAATCGATGAACAACTTTTATATTTGTTCGATAAGTTCAAAATCAATTATTTATAAAGGATTATACTTAGCAGAGGCAATATCTGACTTTTACTTAGACCTAAGAGATCAACGATTTGTATCAAGATATGCAATCTTTCACCAAAGATTTTCAACAAATACAGCACCAAGTTGGAGTCTAGCTCAACCATTTAGAGCTATAGCTCACAATGGTGAGATAAACACATTCAAAGGAAATAAAAACTGGATGAAAGTACATGAGCAAGAAATGAGTAGTCCACTATTTGATAATATTGAAAATTTAAAACCAGTAATCCAAAAAGGAGTATCAGACTCTGCTGCGTTAGATAATGTTTTTGAATTGCTAAATAAATCTGGACAACCTGCACCTTTAGCTAAACTAATGCTAGTACCTGATGCTTGGTCAAAAAAAAATAAAACATTATCAAAAAGTCACCAGAAATTATTTAATTTTTTAAATAGCACAATGGAACCATGGGATGGACCAGCAGCTATTGCGGCAACAGATAACGAGTGGGTTATTGCCGCAAATGACAGAAATGGGTTAAGACCATTAAGATATGCCATAACTAAAGATAAAATGATTTTTGCAGGTTCAGAGACAGGAATGATAGAGTTAAATGAAAAAAAAATTTTAACAAAAGGAAGATTAGGTCCAGGAGAAATAATCGGAGTTAAAATTGAAAAAGGAAATGTTTTTTCAAATAATAAAATTAAAGACTTTTTAGCTAAAGAGTTTAAACATTTTAATTCTCAAATTATTAACTTAGATGAAAGATTATCTATCTCTAATGAAAAACATAATTTTGAAGGAGAAAATTTAAGAAGAAGACAATATACTTTTGGAATAAGTCTGGAAGACTTAGAACTTATTTTACACCCGATGGCAGAAGATGCAAAAGAAGCAACAGGATCGATGGGTGATGACACACCTTTAGCTGTATTATCTGATAGGTATAGACCTCTTTATCATTTTTTTAGACAAAACTTTAGCCAAGTAACAAACCCACCAATTGACTCGTTAAGAGAAAACAAGGTAATGAGTTTAAAGACGAGATTTGGAAATTTAGGAAACATTCTTAATTTTGATACTTTAACAAAAGAAAATATTTATGTTTTAAATAGTCCTATTTTATCAAACACTCAATTTAATAAGTTCATAAATTTTTTTGGTAAAAATTCAATAACCATTAATTGTACCTTTTCAAAAAATGAAAATTTATCTGACTCTTTAAATAGAATACAAAAAGAATCTGAAATTGCTGCTAGACAAGGTGTTACCCAATTAATTCTTAGTGATAAAGAACTCTCTAATGAAAAATTGCCAATTCCGATGTTATTAAGTGTTGGAGCTATAAATACATTTTTAATTCAAAAAAAATTAAGAGGATATGTTTCAATTAATGTTCAGTCAGGCGAAGCTTTAGACACTCATTCATTTGCTACATTGATTGGTGTTGGTGCAACAACTATTAACCCTTACTTAGCTTTTGATAGTTTATACCAAAGACATGAAAAAAAACTTTTTGGCCAATATAGTTTTGATGAATGTGTAAAGAGATATATCAACTCAGTGAATGCTGGTTTGTTAAAAATAATGTCTAAGATGGGAATTTCAGTTTTAAGCTCATATAGAGGAGGATGTAATTTCGAAACTGTTGGATTAAGCAGAACAGTAGTAAGTGATTTCTTCCCTGGTGTAATATCGAAAATTTCCGGTATTGGGCTGGTTGGAATTGAAAAAAAAATAAGAGAGATTCATAAAGAAGCTTTCGAAAATACAGAGACTATACTACCAATTGGAGGTATTTACAGATATCGGAAAAATGGAGAGACACACCAATATCAAGGTAGGCTCATTCATTTATTGCAAAGTGCTGTAGGATCTAACTCATATGAGATATATAAAAAATACGCAGAGGGCATATATAATTTACCAACAATTAATCTTCGAGACTTAATTGATTTTAGAAAAAAAAAATTAGGTCCAACAATAAAAATTAATGAAGTTGAGCCAATAGAAAAAATATTAAAAAGATTTGGCAGTGGAAGCATGTCTCATGGAGCATTATCAAAAGAAGCACATGAAACACTAGCAATTGGAATGAATAGAATTAGAGGAGCCTCTTGTAGTGGAGAAGGTGGTGAAGATGCTAATAGATTTAAGGTTATGGATAGTGGAGACAGTGCAAATTCAAGAGTAAAACAAATTGCATCAGCTAGATTTGGTGTAACAGTTAATTATTTAAATAACTGCAATGAAATAGAAATTAAAATGGCTCAAGGCGCAAAACCAGGAGAAGGTGGTCAGCTACCGGGTTTTAAAGTAACAAAAGAAATTGCAAAACTAAGACATTCAACTCCAGGAGTAACGTTAATCTCCCCACCACCACATCACGATATTTATTCAATAGAAGATCTTGCTCAATTAATTTATGATTTGAAACAAATAAATCCAAAAGCAAGAGTTGGTGTTAAATTAGTTGCCTCATCTGGCATTGGTACTATTGCTGCTGGAGTGGCAAAAGCAAAAGCAGATATTATTTTAATTTCAGGTCATAATGGAGGAACAGGCGCGACACCACAAACAAGTGTGAAATATGTCGGAATTCCTTGGGAGATGGGTCTTACAGAAGCTAATCAAGTTCTTACATTAAATAATCTAAGACATAAAATTACCTTAAGAACTGATGGGGGTATTAAAACTGGAAGAGATGTAGTCATTGCTGCGATGATGGGAGCAGAAGAATATGGAGTTGCTACCACTGCTTTAGTTGCAATGGGTTGTATCATGGTTAGACAGTGTCATTCAAACACTTGTCCAGTCGGTGTTTGTTCTCAAGATGAAAAATTGAGAGAAAAATTTACTGGTACACCAGATAAAGTGGTTAACTTATTTACATTTATTGCTACAGAGGTAAGAGAAATTTTAGCCGAATTGGGATTTAAAACATTAAATGATATAATTGGAAGAACTGATTTATTAATGCAAGTAAATAAAGCTTCACCAAACTTAGATGATTTAGATTTAAATCCATTGTTCGTTCAAGCAGACCCAGGAAACAATAAAAGATATTGTGAAAAACAAGAAATAAACAAAGTTCCTGACACTTTAGATCAAGTAATTTGGCCAGAAATTGAAAAATCTTTAAATAATTCAGAAACAATTAAAAAAGAATTTACCATTAAAAATACCAATAGAGCAGTTGGCTCAAGAATTTCACATCACCTTTACAAGAAATATGGATATGAAAAATTAGATGAAAATTTTGTAATTTTAAATTTTAATGGATCGGCAGGACAATCTTTTGGAGCTTTTTCCTCTAAGGGGCTCAAACTAAATCTTAAAGGAGATGCGAATGATTATGTTGGAAAAGGTTTATCAGGGGCAACTATTTCAATAAGACTTTCAGACGAAAGCAATTTAGTTTCAAATGAAAACACAATTATTGGAAATACAGTTCTTTACGGTGCTACATCTGGAAAACTTTTTGCAGCAGGCCAAGCTGGAGATAGATTTGCAGTAAGAAATTCTGGAGCCATCGCAGTGATTGAAGGATGTGACTCAAATGGTTGTGAATATATGACCGGAGGAACAGTAATAATTCTTGGAGATGTTGGAGATAATTTTGCAGCTGGTATGACTGGTGGAATTGCTTTTATTTACGATAAATCAAAACAATTTGAAAAAAATGTAAACCCAGAGTCAGTTGTTTGGCAGAATGTTGAAACGGAATATTGGATACAATTTTTAAAAAATTTAGTTTCAGAACATTCAAAAGAAACTGGTTCTATTATATCAAAAAATATAATTGATAATTTTGGTGAAGAAATAAAAAATTTTGTTCAAGTTTGCCCAAAAGAAATGTTAAATAAACTTGAAAACCCCATTACATTTAAAAAAACAATTAAAGAAGTTGTTTAAATAACTGAATTTAATTCTTTAATTAAAATTTTAAGCCATTTTTTTGATGAAAGGCTGTGGTCCCCTTTTTTTACAACAACCAGTTTTCTTTCTGCTTTTTTAAAAATTCTTAATATTTTTTTTGAATAAATTACAGGTACAGACTTATCTTTCTCACCATGTACCATAGTAACTTTTAAATTTTGATAAATTCTTTTTTTTAAAATCTTATTTTTTCTACCATCTTTAATTAATTGATAAGTTATCGGATATTCATAATCACCATGTTTTAAGTTTATAATTCCTTTTGTAGAAATTTCTTTTTTCATTTTTTTTGTAAATTTTTTCCACATTAAATTTTCTAAAAATTCAGGTGCTGAACCAATTCCTAAAAAACCTTTTATCTGTTCTTTAAAAAACTTAAATTGATTAAGAGATATCCATGCACCCATGCTTGAACCAATTAATATAAAATCTTTATTTTGAACAATTTTTTTAATCAACAAAGTGGTTTCTTTACTCCACTTACTGATATTACCATTAGTAAATTGACCAGAAGATTTTCCATGACCAGAGTATTCTAGAGCTAAAAAACCTAATTTATTTTTAATTGCATATTTCAAAAAAGCCTTTGGTTTTTTACCTTCAAGGTCTGACATAAAACCATGAAGAAAAACAATATAGGGTTTATTTTTTTGATTATTCTTTAAATATCTTATTTTTTTTGATTTTGATAATTTATAGTAATTGTACTTTATCATTAAAGTTTAATAGTTAAATCTATTCATGTATAATCATAACAGATGTCATCTGATTTAAAAGTTTTACAAGTAATTCCAAAACTAGGTTATGGAGGTGCAGAAACAGGTTGTTTTGATATTGCTCACTATTTACATGAGAATGATTGCAAATCTTTTATTGTTACGAGTGGTGGAGAATTAATAAAATTTGTAGATAAAAAAAAAGTTCAAATAATAAAATTACCTGTGCATAGTAAAAATCCTCTAACTATTTTGTTCAACTCGATAGCTATTATATTTATCATTTTTTTTTACAATATTTCCATAGTCCATGCGCGAAGTAGAGCTCCAGCTTGGTCTTGTTTTTTAGCCACAAAGATAACAGGTAGAAAATTTGTTACTACATTTCATGGTACTTATAACTTTAATAGTAAAATAAAAAAAATTTATAATTCAGTTATGGTTAGATCTAATCTTATTATTGCTGGGTCAAATTTTATATTTTCACATATAAAAAATAATTATTCTGATTATTTGGATATTAAAAAAAAGTTATTAGTAATTTTTAGAGGAATTAATATAGATTATTTTGATCCTACAACTAAAACTGAAACAGAAGAAAAAAAATTACTTAAAAGTTGGGATATTGAAGAAAACAAAAAAATAATATTATTGCCAGGCCGCCTAACCTCCTGGAAAGGACAAGAGCTTTTTATAGAAGCAGTAAATTTAGTAAATATCCAACTTGGATATGAAGCCTTTTATGCGGTTATTCTTGGAAGTGACCAGGGTCGAGATTTATATAAAAAAAAACTTATTAGATTAAGTGAACAATATCGAATGACAAAACAGGTTAAATTTATTGATCACTGTAAAGATATGGCATTAGCATATAAAGTTTCAAACATAGTTGTATCATCATCAATTGAACCCGAAGCTTTTGGAAGGGTATCAGTGGAAGCTCAATCAATGGAAAAAATAATAATTGCAAGCAATATTGGTGGCTCAAATGAAACTGTAATTGACGAAAAAACTGGATATCTCTTTGAGTCTGGAAATTTTAAATCATTAAGTGAAAAAATTATCAAAGTGTTAAATTTAGACGATACATCATTGAAAACAATTAGTATTGAGGGTAGAAAAAACGTAGTAAAAAAGTTTAATGTTGAAAAAATGTGTTTTTCTACTTATTCAGAATATAAAAAATTAATAAATTAAATGCCAATAATAACACTACCAGACGGAAATAATTTAAAATTTCAAAATAATGTGACAGGTATTGAGGTTGCAGAAAAAATTAGCAAATCACTTGCTAAACAAGCATTAGTGATAGCAGTTGATGGTGAATTGAAAGATTTAAACTTTATTATCAATAAAGATTGTACTGTAAAGATATTTACCTCAAAAAATGAGGAAGGGCTTGAAACAATAAGACATGACACTGCACATATTTTAGCAATGGCTGTTCAAGAACTTTTTCAAGAAACACAAGTTACGATTGGTCCAGTAATTGAAAATGGTTTTTATTATGACTTTGCTAGAAAGGAACCATTTACGGAGGATGATTTAAAAAAGATTGAAGAGAAAATGAAAGAAATAGTTGATCGAGATGTGATCACAAAAAGAGAGGTTTGGTCAAGAGATAAAGCTATTAAGCATTTTAAAAAAAAAGGTGAAGTTTATAAAGCACAATTAATTGAGAGTATTCCCGATAGAGAAGAAGTATCAATTTACTTCCATGGTGAATGGCACGATTTATGCAGAGGTCCACATTTGTCCTCGACAGGTAAAATTGGAAAATTTTTCAAACTTACAAAAGTAGCTGGTGCATATTGGCGAGGGGACTCAGACAATGAAATGCTTCAAAGAATATATGGAACTAGTTGGGCCTCTCAGAAAGATTTAGATGATTATTTAAAAAGAATTGAAGAAGCAGAAAAAAGAGATCATAGAAAGTTAGGTAAAGAGATGGATTTATTCCATTTTAGAGAAGAAAGTCCAGGATCTGTTTTTTGGCATGAGAAAGGTTGGGCACTATTTCAGAAATTGATTGATTATATGAGAATGAAACAGGACATTGCAGGTTATAAAGAGATAAATACTCCAGAAGTTTTAGACAGAACTTTATGGGAGAAATCAGGACATTGGGAAAAATTTGGTGCAAATATGTATACTTCAACAACTCCAGATGAGAAAGTTTTTGCAATTAAACCTATGAATTGTCCAGGCTGTATAGAAGTTTTTAATCAAGGTCTTAAAAGTTATAAAGATTTACCTTTAAAGATGTCAGAATTTGGAAAAGTACATCGTTATGAGCCCTCAGGAGCATTACACGGTTTATTGAGAGTACGAGCATTCACCCAAGATGATGCGCACATATTTTGTACTGAAGATCAAATTACAAAAGAATGTTTAATTGTAACTAATCTAATTTTAGAAATTTATAAAGATTTAGGTTTTGAAGATGTGATTCTAAAATATTCTGATAGACCTAATTTAAGAGTCGGGGATGATAACGTTTGGGATAAAGCTGAAACTGCTTTATTAGAGGCAGTTAAAGCAACTAAATTAGAGTATAGTATAAATAAAGGTGAGGGTGCATTTTATGGACCTAAAATTGAATTTGTTTTAAGGGATGCTATTGGTAGAGATTGGCAATGTGGTACTTTACAGGTTGATTTTAATTTACCTAGCAGACTAAGTGCTTCATATGTTGATAAAGATGGTTCAAAAAAAGTTCCTGTTATGTTGCATAGAGCTTTATTTGGTTCACTAGAAAGATTTATTGGAATTTTAATTGAAAATTATGCTGGTAAATTTCCTTTTTGGATTTCTCCTCTTCAAATAGTGGTAATTCCAATAACAGAGGAATTCGATGACTATGCAATTCAAGTTTCAAAAAAAATAAAAAAAGCTGGGATGAGCTCTCACGTCGATTTAAAAAAGCATAATTTGAACAATAAAATTAAAGAACATTCGCTTGCAAAAATACCTCTTTTATTAATTTGTGGTAAAAAAGAAGTTGACAGTAACTCAGTAACTATTAGAAAGTTGGATTCTAATAAACAAGAAAATATGGATTTAGACTTATTCTTAAAAACATTCTCTGCTTTAAATAAAGCATCTTCAAATTAAGTGGCAAATTTAAAACAAAATTATTTTCAGAGAAGAACCAAAGATCGTGGCCCAAGATCAAACAATAGAATTTCTTCTCCAGAAGTACAAGTTATTGCAAGCAATGGCGAGAATTTAGGAATTTTAAATACTAATGAAGCTATATCAATTTCTAAAGATCAAGGATTAGATTTAATCGAAATAGCACCTAATGCTAATCCACCAGTTTGTAAAATTATGGACATGGGTAAATATAAATATGATACCCAAAAAAAAGCTAATTTAGCAAAAAAGAAACAAAAAATTGTTTTATTAAAAGAAATTAAAATGAGACCAGTGACGGAAACACACGATTATGAATTTAAGGTTAAGAATGCTAAAAAATTTATTTTAAAAGGAGACAAAGTTAAATTTACAATAAGATTTAAAGGGAGAGAATTACAACATTCACATTTAGGAAATGAATTAATGATTAAGATTAAAGAAGACATGAAAGATGTGGGCAAAGTAGAGCTCAATCCTAAGTTTGATGGTAAGCAAATGATTATGGTAATTCAGCCTTTATAACCCTTAATTAAGGTTGTAAATCTAAATCATTCTTTGTATAACCTCGCAGAAATTATGCCAAAACTTAAAACTAAAAGCTCAGCAAAAAAAAGATTTAAAATCTCGGCTAAAGGCAAAGTAATGACTGCCCAGGCTGGAAAAAGACATGGTATGATTAAAAGAACAAATTCACAAATTAGAAAATTAAGAGGCACTACAGCGATGTCAAAACAAGATGGAAAAATTGTTAAGTCGTATATGCCGTACAGTCTAAGAGGATAAAATGGCAAGAGTTAAAAGAGGTGTAACCAGCCGAGCTAAACATAAGAAAGTTTTAAAAGCTGTTAAAGGACAATGGGGTAGAAGAAAAAATACTATTAGAGTTGCAAAGCAAGCTATGGAAAAAGCAATGCAATATGCTTACCGAGATAGAAGAAATAAAAAGAGAGATTTCAAATCACTCTGGATACAGAGAATTAATGCTGGAGTAAGAGCTGAGGGTTTGACTTATTCTAAATTTATAAATGGACTAAATAAGTGTGGAATTACAATTGATAGAAAAATTCTTGCTGAAATTGCTTATGATAGTCCAGAAGCATTTAAAACTATTGTTCAAAAAGCACAATCTGCCTTAAATTAATCTTCTCTATTGTTTTTATTTCTTTAAGAAATAATCTGTAAACATGTCTGATCTTAAAAAAATAAAAGATGAATTTCTCTTAAAATTAAAAGGAAAATTAAATCTATCTGAAATAAATGAAATTAAATCTAACCTATTTGGAAAAAATGGATTGATTTCATCTCAATTTAAAAGGATAGGATCTATTGGTGAAAGGGAAAGAAAAAAATTTGCCTCAGATCTGAATGTTATTAAGGATGAATTACAAGATTTAATAAATCTAAAAATAAATGAAATTCAAAATGCAGAAATTAATGAAAAATTAGAAAAAGAAAAAATCGATGTAACTTTACCAGAAAGAGTTTTCACTAGAGGTAAAATTCATCCAGTTTCACAAACGATTGATGAAATTTCATCTATTTTTTCTGAAATAGGTTTTAGTGTTGAGGAGGGACCTGATGTTGAAAATGAATATAATAATTTTACTGCATTGAATACTCCTGAAAATCATCCAGCAAGAGATATGCATGATACGTTTTATTTAGATGAAAAAAAAGAAAGAATGCTAAGAACACATACTTCTCCTGTTCAAATAAGAACTATGTTGAAAGATAAACCACCTTTTAAAATAATTGCACCTGGTAGAACCTACAGGTCAGATAGTGATCAAACACATGCACCTATGTTTCATCAAGTTGAAGGTCTTCATATAGATAAAGATATAAATATGGGTGATTTGAAAGGATGTTTAAATTATTTTATTAAAGAATTTTTTGAAGTTAAAAAAATTAAGATGAGATTTAGACCAAGTCACTTTCCTTTCACAGAACCATCAGCTGAAGTTGATATAGGATATGAAATAAAAGATGGAAAAATAGTAATAGGTGAGGGTGATCAATGGCTTGAGATTTTAGGATGTGGAATGGTTCATCCAAATGTTTTAAAAAATGTAAAAGTTGATCCAATAAAATTCCAAGGATATGCATTTGGCATAGGAATTGACAGGTTAGCAATGCTTAAATATGGTATTAATGATTTAAGAGCCTTTTTTGATTGTGATTATAGATGGTTAAACCATTTTGGATTTGACCCACTAGATGTACCCACAAACTACAGGGGTTTAAGTCGATGAAAATTACATTTGATTGGCTTAAAAATCATTTAAACACAAATCTAAAAGAAGAAAAACTTTTAGAGCAACTTACCAATATTGGCTTAGAGGTTGAAAGTTTTGAAAACTTATCTGAAGGACTTGATTTTTTTAAGGTAGCAAAAATTATAAAAACTGAGAAACATCCAAATGCAGATCGCCTTAAAGTTTGTGATGTTAGTGTTGGAGAAAAAGAAATTAAAAAAGTTGTATGTGGTGCTAACAACGCAAGAGCTGGATTGATTACAATTTATGCTCCTCCAGAAGCAATTATTCCAAAAACTAAAACAAAACTAGTAGTTGCAAAAATTAGAGATGTTACGTCTTATGGAATGCTTTGCTCTGAGTCTGAATTAAATCTATCAGATGAAAGTGAAGGAATAATAGAATTATCATCATCAAAATATGAGAAAAACATCGGTAAGAGTTATTTTTCAAAGTCAAACTCAAATCTTATTGATTTATCAATTACACCAAATAGACCAGATTGTCTGGGCGTCAGAGGGATAGCTAGAGATCTTGCTGCCTCCGGTTTTGGTAAATTGAAGAATACAAATGAAAAAAAAATTAAATCTAAATTGAAGCAAACTCTCAAGGTAAAAATAAATAAAGAAAACAATCAAGGATGTGGTGCTTTTGGAAGTTGTTTAATAACTAATGTAAAAAATTCTGAAAGCCCAAAATGGTTAAAAGATAAATTAGTTTCGATCGGCCAAAAGCCAATTTCTGCGATAGTTGATATAACAAATTATGTTATGCTTGATATTAATCGTCCATTGCATGCCTATGATGCTGATAAAATTGAAAAAGGCATCATAGTTCGAAACTCCAAATCTGGTGAAAAATTTACAGCTCTAGATAATAAAAATTATAAATTAGATAGTGACATGTGTGTGATAAGTGATCACAAGGGTGTTTTAGGTTTAGGTGGAATTATTGGTGGCATTAGATCAGGTACAGAATTTGATACAAAAAACATATTATTAGAATCAGCCTATTTTGAGCCCTCATCTATAAGGAATACAGCAAAAAAATTAAATTTAGATACTGATGCAAAATTCAGATTTGAAAGAGGTATCGATCCATCATCTATTGAAGAAGGCTTAAATAAAGCAGCATTATTGATTAAGGAAGTATGTGGTGGTGAAATTAGTAAAATAGATATTCAAAAAATTAAAACTTATAAAACAAAAACAATTAAATTTGATCCTAATTTACTAAAAAAAATAGCTGGTTATACAATTTCTATCAAAGAAATGCTCAAAATTTTGAAAGATCTTGGTTTTAAATCTAAAAAAGAAAAAAATTATTTAAAACTTACCATACCATCTTGGAGACCTGATATTAATCAAGAGGTAGATGTTGTTGAAGAATTAGTAAGAATTAGTGGCTATGACAAGATAAAAATTAAAGAACCAATAAAGGATAGAACTAAATCTACTCTGACTAAATCTCAAAAATTATTTCATTTTCTGCAGAGAGCAATCGCGTCAAAAGGTTATTTGGAGACAATTACATGGTCATTTACAGATTCAAATTTTAATAATTATTTTAGAGGGGCAAATAAAGAGATTAAGATTATTAATCCTATAAGTTCAGAGTTAGGAGTTTTAAGAAATTCAATATTTTCGAATTTAATTATGTATATTAATAAAAATTTAGATAGAGGTTTTAAAGATTTATCAATATTTGAAATAGGACCAATTTTTACTGGTTATAATCCAGGACAGCAAAATACTGTAATTAGTGGTCTGTCAGTTGGTAAAAAATACAGATCATCTTGGATTGATAAAGAGAGAAATGTCGATATATTTGATGTTAAAAGAGATGTAGTTCAAACTTTAGTTGAGGCTGGATATAATTCTTATGAGTTTTTTATAGATTGTGAAACACCGAATTATTATCATCCAGGTAAATCGGGAAGATTATTTTTAAATAAAGGAAAAGATCAAATTGCTGCTTATTTTGGTGAAATTCATCCAAATATTTTAAAAAGTATAGATTTAAAAACTGAGTCTTTAGTAGGTTTTGAAATTTTCATAGACAATTTAATACTTCCAACAAAAACTTTAAATAATCAAAAGATAAAATTTAACGTTTCAGACTTTCAAAAATCTGAACGAGATTTTGCATTTATTGTAAACAAAGATGTAAAAGCTCAAGATTTAATAAATGCTATTTCAAGTATAGATCAAAACCTAATTAGTAATATAAATGTTTTTGATGTTTATGAGGGTGAAAATATTCCGGAAAATCAAAAGTCAATAGCAATTAGTGTAACAATCCAATCTTCTGAAAAAACTCTTAATGATAGTGATTTAGAAAATATTAATAATTTAATAATCAAAACAGTTGAAAATAAAACTGGTGCTAAAATCAGATCATAGAAAAAATGAAATCTATCGATCATATTAGAAATTTTGCAATCATTGCTCACATTGATCACGGAAAATCAACTATTGCAGATAGAATTATTCATAAATGTGGTGGGTTAACTGAAAGAGAGATGAAGGCCCAGGTTCTTGATTCTATGGATATAGAAAGAGAACGAGGAATAACAATTAAAGCTCAAACGGTTAAATTAAACTTCAAGGCTAAAAATGGTAAAGAATATATATTAAATATAATTGATACGCCTGGACATGTTGATTTTAGTTATGAAGTTAGTAGATCATTATATGCTTGTGAGGGATCAATATTAATTGTCGATAGCACACAGGGTGTAGAAGCCCAAACATTAGCTAATGTTTATCAAGCTTTAGATATTAATCATGAAATTATTCCTGTTTTAAATAAAACAGATTTACCTGCATCAGACATTGATCGCACAAAAAAACAAATTGAGGATGTAATAGGAATAGATACAGAGAATGCTGTCCCTTGCTCAGGAAAAACAGGAGAAGGCATTGAAGATATTTTAGAAAAAATTATAAATTTATTACCTGGACCAGAAGGTCATATATCTAGTGACCTTAAATGTTTATTGGTTGATAGTTGGTATGATACCTATCTTGGAGTTGTAATTTTAGTAAGAGTAATAAATGGAAAATTAATAAAGAATATGAAAATTAAAATGTTATCAACTAATCAAGATTATATTGTCGAAAAAGTCGGAGTTTTTACTCCAAAAGCAAAGGATATAAACGAATTAAATGCAGGAGAAATTGGATTTATAACAACCGGTATTAAGGTTTTGTCCGAAACAAAAGTTGGAGATACAATTTGTGATGCAACAAAACCCGAGATAGATGCTCTACCTGGTTTCAAGCCAAGTAAGCCCGTTGTATTTTGTGGGTTATTTCCAGTTGATAGTTCTGAATACCAAAAATTAAAAGATGGTTTGGCAAAATTACAGCTCAATGATGCAAGTTTTTCTTTTGAAGCAGAATCTTCATCAGCACTTGGACTTGGTTTTAGATGTGGTTTTTTAGGATTACTTCATCTAGAAATTATTACTGAAAGATTAGAAAGAGAATTTGATGTAAATTTATTAACTACAACACCAGGTGTAGTTTACAAAATAAATTTAAATAGTGGTAAAATTATAGATCTACAGAATCCATCAAATCTTCCAGATCCCACACTAATTAAATTTATTGAGGAGCCTTGGATAAAGGCAACAGTAATTACTCCTGATCAATATTTAGGCTCAATTATTAAGATTTGTCAGGATAAAAGAGGCATTCAAACTAATTTAACATATTCAGGAAACAGGGCTGTTTTAAGTTATGAACTTCCTCTAAATGAAGTTGTTTTTGATTTCAACGATCGAATTAAATCAATAACAAGTGGTTATGCAAGTTTTGATTATGAAATAGCAGACTACAGAGAAGGAGATTTGGTTAAATTAGGAATTTTAGTAAATGGAGAACCAGTTGATGCTCTAGCAATGATGATACACAAAGATTTTGCACAAAGAACAGGAAGAGAAGTTTGTGAAAAATTAAAAGATTTGATTCCAAGACACAATTTTATGATACCAGTTCAAGCAGCAATAGGTGGAAAAATTATTGCAAGAGAGACTATAAAAGGATTTAAAAAGGATGTATTAAC
>CACLMD010000009.1 GCA_902607945.1 uncultured Pelagibacteraceae bacterium
AATGGCGAAACGAGATATATGAATTTTTTTTTACTAAATTTCAAGATTTTTAGACCATTTTCCTTGAGCTGCTAATGTATTCATTTTTGCCCGGTGGTTAAAAATCTTTTGAGTGCCTTCAATATTTCTTATGTCTTTTGACCAAAATTTCAAAGCACTTTGTTGAAGAGCTCTTCCATAAGAGAAACTAATTATAAAATTAGTGTCATTATACTTATTTATTAAATCTAAATTTTCTGTTGCTTCTATCTCTGATTGACCTCCTGATAAAAAAGCAATTCCTGGTACCTCTGAAGGCACTGAATCTTTTAAACATTTCAATGTCAATTTTGCGACTTCTTCCTTTGAAATTTTGTCTTTAGATTTATTGCCAGCTAATATCATATTAGGTTTAAGTATGATTCCTTTCATATCAACTTTATGTAAAATTAACGCTTCAAAACATCTTTTAATTACTTCTGAAGTTTTTTCGTAACACTCTTTTGATGAATGCTCACCATCCATCAAGACTTCTGGCTCTACTATAGGAACCATATTACATTCTTGGACTAGTGCAGAATATCTTGCTAATGCGTGAGCGTTAGATTGTATTGAAAGCTGGCTTGGGAAATTTTTAGATATGCTATAGACACCTCTCCATTTTGTAAATTTTGCACCAAGAATATAATACTCTTTTAATCTTTCTCTTAATCCATCTAAGCCTTCTGTAATTTTTTCATCTGGCGAACCAGCTAGAACTTTTGCACCAGTGTCCACTTTTATACCCGGGGCAGAGCCCATTTTTGAAATTAATTCTGGGATCTTATTTTTTTTTGAGGAATCTTGTTTTATTGTTTCATCGTATAAAATTACTCCTCCAATACAATCAGTCATACTAGATGAGCTAAATAAAGTTTCTCTAAACAATAATCTATTTTCTGGAGTTGATGGAACATTTACGCTATCTAATCTTTTGGTCATTGTTGTTGTGCTTTCATCAGCAGCTAAAATTCCTTTTCCTTTCTCTAAAATTTTAAGTGCAATGATATTTAACTCGGACATATTATTTTAGGGCTTTTATACCAGGAAGTTCTTTTCCTTCAAGGTATTCTAAAAATGCACCACCAGCAGTTGAAACAAAGTTAAAATCCTCAATAGCATTAATTTGGTTTATTAAAGCTATCGTATCCCCACCCCCTGCAACAGAGTAAATTGATTTTTTTTTATGTTCTTTTACAATTGTCTTTGCAATTTCGTAACTACCATTTGCAAAATTTGGATTTTCAAAATAGCCTGCTGGACCATTCCATAAAATAGTTTCACTATTTTCAATAATATTCTTAATTTTATTTATTGTTTTTGGTCCAATATCTAAGATTAAATCATCATCTTTTATATTATTCAATTCTTTGACTTGAGAAGTATCATCTAAATTTTTTCCAACCAAAACATCTTCTGGATAAGTAATTGTGCAAGAGTAATTTTTTGAAGTCTCAAAAATTTCATTAATTATTTTTTCACAATTTTCTTCTTTAATTGATTTACCTATTTGGTACCCTTTATGACTAAGAATATTATTAGCCATTCCTCCAACAATAATAATATTATCAAATTTTGGTATTATGTTTTTAATTATTCCAATTTTTGTAGAAATTTTTGATCCCCCAATAATACAGGTAATTGGTTTTTTAATTTCAGTTGTAACTTTTTTTAGAGCATTTATTTCTGTCTCAAATTGTAATCCAGCAAAAGATGGTAAAAATTCTGTAATTTTACATATAGATGAGTGAGATCTATGAGAACAAGAAAATGCGTCATTAACAAACAAATCAGCAAGTCCAGCTAAATGTTTTGCAAAAGTAGAATCATTTTCCTCTTCCTCTTTATAAAATCTAATATTTTCTAAAAAAACTATTTGATCATTAGGGTCTTCAAATAAATCTTCTTTTCTTAATTTGAAAATATCACTATTTATTATTTTAATCTTTTTATTAATTTTTTTTTCTAAATTTTTACAAACAGGTATTAGAGATAGATTTTTATTTATTCTACCTCTTGGACGTCCTACGTGAGAAATTATTATTATTTTAGTATTCTTATTTAATAAAAATTCAATTATTGGTAAGATTTTATTAATTCTAGTCTGATCTTTGATTTCTCCATTATTTAGTGGAACATTCAAATCTAATCTTAATAAAACTTTTTTTTGATTAAGATTTTCATAATCTTTAATATTATTCATTAAGAAATCTTGTGAAGATATTCTGCGATGTCACACATTCTGTTTGAAAAACCCCACTCATTATCGTACCAAGCTGAGATTTTACCCATATTTTTACCTATTACATTTGTTAAACTTGCATCAACAATTGATGAAGATGGATTATGATTAAAATCTATCGAGACAAGTTTTTCCTCTATCACATCAAGAACTTTATTTTTATTTTTTTTACTAAACTTTTGAAATGCTGAATTAATTTTCTCAATACTTAAATCTTTTTTAGTACAAAAAACTAATTCAATTAATGAAACATTCGGTGTAGGCACTCTCATTGCTACACCTTCTAATTTACCTTTAAGAGAGGGTATAATTTCACCAATTGCTTTTGAGGCACCTGTTGATGTTGGTACAATAGATTGGCTAGCTGACCTAGCTCTTCTTGGATCCTTATGAGAATTATCTAAAATTCTTTGATCACTTGTAAATGCATGAATTGTTGTCATAAAACCTTTTTCAATCTCAAAATTTTCATTTAAAACATGGGCTACAGGCGCAAGACAATTTGTTGTACATGATGCAGCAGAAATAATTTTGTCACTTTTTTTTAATTCAGACTCATTAACTCCAATCACAATAGTTTTGTCCGCATTTTTACATGGAGCAGATACAATAACTTTTTTTGCTCCATTATTTAAATGTGGTAATAATTTATCTTTAGAATTAAATTTACCAGTACATTCAAAAACATAATCAACATTATATTTTTTCCATTTAATATTATCCAAATCTGTCTCTTGACTAAAAGTAATTTTGTTTTTGTTGATAGTAAGATGCTTTTCATCAAAACCTACTTCTGCGTTAAATCTTCCATGAATAGAATCATACTTTAAAAGAGTTGAACAAGTTTCAGAGCTAGTTCTATTGTTTATATGTTTTATTTCTATATTTTTATTATTATTTTCAATAATTGATCGAACAATCATTCTTCCAATTCTACCCATTCCATTTATTCCAACTTTTATTTTCATATTAATTTTTCATTAATTTTTTTGATTTATTAGCAATGTTTTTAGCAGTTAATCCAAAATGTTTATAAATATCTTTGTACGGAGCACTTTTGCCAAAATCATTAATACCAAAAGCTAAACCATCAGTACCAACATATTTTTTCCAACAATCAGTCGATCCAGCCTCAATAGATATCTTTATTCTTGACTCATTCAGAATTTTTCTCCTGTAAGACTTTGATTGTTGATCAAAAAGATCTTGGCACGGCATTGATATAACTTTTGAATATATTTTATCTTTGGCCAATTTATGGCTAACATCTATTGCTAAGCTAACCTCAGAACCACTGGCAAGTATAGTTAAATTGATCTTTTTTTTAGCTCTAAAAACTTCGTAAGCTCCAAAAGAGCATTTATTTATATTTGAATATTCCTTTCTAATTGGGCTTAGATTTTGTCTTGTAAGAGATAAAACACTAGGAGTATTAGAATTTTTCAATGCCTCTTCCCAACACTCAATAGTTTCCATTCTATCTGCAGGCCTAAAAACATTCAAATTTGGAATTGATCTTAAACTAGATAATTGTTCAATTGGCTGATGAGTAGGTCCGTCTTCTCCTAATCCTATGGAGTCATGGGTCATTACAAAAATTACTCTTTGCTTCATCAACGCAGATAATCTTATTGAAGGTTTACAATAATCTGAAAAAATTAAAAATGTACCACCATAGGGAATAAAATTACTATGAAGAGAAAGACCGTTCATTATTCCACACATTGCATGTTCTCTCACACCATAATGGATATAATTACTGTTAAACTCACCAGGTTTAGTAATTTTATGATGTTTTGTTTTAGTATTATTTGATCCAGCCAAATCTGCAGAACCACCAATTAAAGTATTATTTTCTTTAGTTAGTGCATTTAGTGTAAGCTCAGAAGATTTTCTAGTGGCTAGGTCATTGATTTCTTTTATCGAAATTTGTTTTTGTTTTTTTAAAACTTTTGTAAAATTATTTCTTAAAATTTTCTCTATTTTCTTTTTCCTTTTTTTGAAGATTCTATTCCATTTATTTTCAATTAACTCACCTTTTTTTCCAATTTTTCTCCATTCTTTCAAAATTTTTTTTGGAAGCTCAAATGGTTTATAGTTCCAATTTAAGTTTTTTCTTACGAGTTTTATTTCATCTAGACCAAGAGGACTTCCATGTGAAGAAGATTTCCCTGATTTGTTAGGTGATCCATAGCCGATTTTAGTTTTACAAGAAATTATTGTTGGTTTTTTAGCTTTTTGAACTTTTTTAAGAGCATTAAAAATTTCAGTTTCATTATGGCCATTAATAAGAATATATTCCCACCCATAACTTTCAAATCTTTTTCTAAAATTATCCGATACAGCTAAATTAGTTGGCCCGTCTATAGATATTGAATTATTATCAAAAAGCATTACTAAATTTTTAAGTTTTAAATGACCAGCTAAACTCATGGCTTCATGACTTATTCCTTCCATTAAACAACCATCTCCAGCTAAAACATAAGTTTTGTGATTTATAATTTCTTTACCTACCCTTTTTTTTAAAATTTCTTCTGCAATTGCAAAGCCAACAGCATTCGCAATTCCTTGACCAAGTGGCCCAGTGGTAGTTTCTATACCAGTCCTTGGATGATATTCTGGATGCCCAGCACATATGGAGTCAAGTTGTCTAAATTTTTTTATACTATTAAGTGAAATACTTTTATATCCAGTTAAATGTAACAAGGAATAGAGAAGCATTGAACCATGCCCCGCTGATAAAACAAATCTGTCTCTATTTAACCAATTTGGGTTTTTAGGACTAAACCTTAGAAAATTTTTGAACAAAACTGTTGCAACATCCGCCATACCCATGGGCATACCTGGATGCCCAGAATTAGCTTTTTGAACAGCATCAATGGATAAAAATCTGATGCAATTAGCTAAATCATTGTGTTGTTTATTCAAAAATTATCCTGTGTAGACTTAGAAGAATCTATTTAATATTATAAATATATATATATGAATTCTATAACTGAAAAAGAAAAAAAGTTAAGTCTGGTATTAACAAAATTAAAAAAATTAAATTTAACTAACCCTGACTTACAAAGCAGTATTGAAAACTTAAATCAAAAAAAAAATCAATTAGAAATTGAAAAAAAAGGCTTAGAGGATAATTATCAATTATTAAAAGAGGATTATGACAGTTTATCAAAAAAATTAGAGGAAATGAAAAGTAGAGAAAAATTAGAGGAGAGAAAACAGATTGAGTTTTCAGAAAAAATTGATGAATTAAATCAAGAAACAGATACTCTCATGGATGATATTAATAAATGGCAAACGTAAGTATTAAATTTAATGGAAAAGAATTTTTGTTATCCTGTGAAGATGGTCAGGAAGATCATTTAGAAGAACTTTTAATACAACTTAATCAAAAATTTAATGACCTAAAAAATGATCTTGGAAATTTAGGTGAAAATAAGTTGCTTTTAATTACTGCAGTTAAAGTAATGGATGAGTATCATGAAACAAAAAAAAGGGTTGAGCAGAAAAAAAATGAATTAAGAGATCTTTCAAATAAATTTAAAGAATTAAAAAACTTAATTTATGATTATAGAGATAAAAAAGAAGATGAAATAAAAGAGCTAAACAAAAGACATGATAACTTAAAATCAGAAATTGAAAGCACTCAAAAAAATTACGAAAAATTGATTGATAAAACAGCTGATGAGATTTCAAGCTTTATTGAAAAAGCAAATTTAAAAGAATTATCTTAAATATTTCAGTGAATAAATCATATATTAGAAAAAAAATTCTTTATTTAAGAAAAAGAAATTATTCTAAAAATCTTTCAATAAATTCCAATAAATTTTTAAAATTTTTAGAAAAAAAAAATATTAGATCTAGAATTGTGGGAGGTTACTATCCTTTTAATTATGAATTAGATACTTTGAATATTTTAGAAGTGTTAGAAAATAATAATTATATTATTTCCCTTCCTAAAGTTGGTAAGAAAAACAGGATGAATTTTTTCCAATGGTCACTTAAAGATCCACTTAAAATAAATAGGTATGGTATTCCAGAAACAATATCTAAAAAAAAAGTAAATCCAGGATTATTATTAGTTCCATTAGTTGCCTTTGATAGCGAACTTAATAGACTTGGTTATGGAGGAGGTTATTATGATAGATATATATCAAAGTTAGCATTTAAACATAAGATAATTAAAATAGGTATAGGTTTTTCCTTTCAAAAAGTTAAAAGTTTACCAATAAACAAATATGATAAAAAACTAGACTTTATAATTACAGAAAAAGATTTTATTTAATGAAAATTTTATTTTTAGGTGATGTGGTAGGTATTTCTGGATGTTCGAAAATAATAAATAATTTGAAATCAGAAGTAGAAAAAAAAAAAATTGATTTTGTAATAGTAAATGGTGAAAATTCTGCAGAGCCTGGTGTGGGACTAACAGAGGAAATTTGTAAAGATTTTTTTAATTGTGGGGTAAATGTAATTACATCTGGCAATCATGTTTGGGATCAGAAAGAAATAATGAGTTATATTGATAGGGAAAACAGACTTTTAAGACCGTACAATCTATTTGAACCTTCGCCTGGAAAAGGTTTTGAAATTTATAAAACTTCAAATGACATAAAAATTGGAGTTTTAAATTTAATGGGTAATGTATTTATGAAAAAGTGTGAAGATGTATTTGAAATTGCAAAAAGATTTTTAAAAGATCATAACTTAAAAGAAGATTATGATTTATTAGTTGTTGATTTTCATGGAGAGATTACAAGTGAAAAAAATGCTATAGGCCATTTTTTTGATGGAAAAGCAACATTAGTAGTAGGGACACATACTCATATACCAACAAATGATGCTCGTATTTTAAAAAATGGTACCGCTTACCAAACTGATGCAGGTATGTGTGGAGATTATGATTCAGTTATTGGAATGAATAAAGAAAATTCAATTAACAAATTTCTAAAAGAAAATTCTAAAAAACATTTTCCAGCAGTAGGAGAGGCTACTTTAAGTGGAGTTTTAGTAAATTGTGACATAAAAACTGGAATAGCCAACCATATAGAAAGCTATATTTTTGGAGGTCAACTAAAAGATACATTATAGATTATGGCAGGACATTCTCATTGGGCAGGTATAAAACATAAAAAAGGAAAAGCAGACAAACAAAGATCAAAGATATTTTCAAAACTTTCAAAAGAAATAACTGTTGCTGCAAAATTAGGTGATAAAGACCCAGCAATGAATGCTAGATTGAGATCTGCAATACAGACAGCAAGATCAGCAAACATGCCTAAAGATAACATCGAAAGAGCAATCGTTAAGTCATCAGTAAATACGGGTACAAATTTCGAAAATTTAAGATATGAGGGTTTTGGCCCAGAGAATGTAGCAGTAATTGTTGAAACATTGACTGATAATAAAAATAGAACTGCCTCAAGCGTTAGAACAATATTTCAAAAAGCTGGAGGCAGTTTGGGCACTCAAGGCTCAGCATCCCATAATTTTAATCAAAAGGGTGTGATTAAAGTGAATAAAGATGAAATCTCAGATGAAGAAATACTTGAATTAGCTATTGAGTCAGGTGCAGATGAATGTGTTACTAAAGAAGAATTTCATGAGATACAATGTTCAGTTAATGAAATATATAATGTAAAAAAAAATCTTGAAAAAAAAATAAATAATTTTATTTCGACAGAGATTGAATGGATATCCTTGAATAGTATTAAAGTTTCTAAAGAACAAGAGGAAAATTTAATAGAATTTTTTGAAACATTAGAAGATAATGATGATGTGCAAAATATTTTTTCTAATGTAGAATTGAATAATAATTAATGCTTATAATTGGAATAGATCCTGGAATATCAGGTTCAATATGTTTTTTTGAAGATGGAAAAATTTTAGATGTAGTCGAAATGCCAACCATGACCGAGGGAAAAAAGAACAAGAGGCAAGTAAATGGATCTCAAATTTACAATGAAATTTTCAAAAGAACTAAACACAACGATAAAAGAGATATTAAAGTAATTATAGAGCAGGTTTCAGCTATGCCAGGACAAGGTGTTACCAGTATGTTTAATTTTGGCCAATCTTTTGGAATTTTAAAAGGGATGTGTTCAGCAATGCAGCTACCAATGTATTTTGTAAGACCAGCTAAGTGGAAGAAATATTTTAATTTAATCAACTCAGAAAAAGATGCGAGTAGAACTAAAGCGATAGAAATATTTCCTTATTTTTCGTCTAATTTAGCAAAAAAAAAGGACTCTAATAAAGCTGATGCGATTTTAATTGCTAGTTATTATTACGAAACATTCAGAAATGAGGAATAACAACTTCTTATAAGACAAATTGATGACACAATTGAGTGTAGAAGATAAATCATGGAAGCAGATATATCATCTCAAGCAGTAGGCTTGGCATCAAGTGCAGATTTTTCTTTAGTAAATTTATTTATTCGAGCAGATATTATAGTTAAATCTGTAATTATTATATTAATAGCTTGTTCAATTTATTCTTGGGCAATTATTATCGATAAAGTTAAGCAATTTAAAAAAATAAATCTTTTATCTGAAGAATTTGAGGAAAAGTTTTGGAAATCAAAATCTGCTGAAACTTTTTATAATAATTTACCCTCAAATGCTGATGATCCGATGTCTTCTTTGTTTAGAGAGTCTATGCAAGGGTTACTAAAATCAAAATCAAAAACGAATTTAGCCGAGAAAATGGGTGGTATTCTTGAGATTGGTATTGAAAAACAGATTTCTAAAATTGAAAAAGGTTTTACATTTTTAGCAACTGTAGGATCTACAGCACCATTTATTGGATTATTTGGGACAGTTTGGGGAATTATGAATTCATTTCAGTCAATTGCTATTTCAAGAAATACTAGTTTGGCAATCGTCGCTCCAGGAATTGCAGAAGCTTTGTTTGCAACCGCTCTAGGCTTGCTAGCTGCAATACCTGCTGTTGTTGCTTACAATAGGTTTAATAACGATTCTAAAAAATATTCTCAAAAATTAGAAAGCTTTTCAAAAAGATTTTTATCAATCATATAATAACTAATGGCATTTAAATTTAATCGCTCAGGAAAAGAACCAATGAGTGAGATAAATGTTACACCATTTGTAGATGTGATGTTGGTATTGTTAATTATTTTCATGGTAACTGCACCATTGTTAACTGTAGGAGTGCAAGTTGATTTACCAGAAAGTTCAGCTGACTCTCTACCCGAAGAACAAGAACCATTAACCTTATCAATAAATTCAAAAGGTGAAATTTTTATACAAGAATCAAAAGTTGAATATGATAAAATTATTGCAAAAGTTTTAGCAGTTTCAAAAAATAGAACTGATACTCGAATATATGTTAGAGGAGATAAAACAATTAATTATGGAAGAGTTTTAGAAATTATGGGGCTTCTCTCAGGTTCGGGTTTTACAAAGGTAGCATTAATTTCAGAGCCATATAAAGAAAGGTAATTAATAAGTGAATAGAAGTATTATTGTATCTTCTGTTTTTCATATATTTGTAATAATTTTAACAGCAATGAGTCTTCCATTTTTAGCAAAAAAACCAATTGATCTGCCTCCTATTGTGTCAGTAGAGTTGATACAAATTACTGAAAAAACAAACATTCCATTTGCACCAAAGGCTAAAAAAATTATTGAAGAAGCAAAAGAGAAAGAAAAAAAATTAGTTTCTGAACAGGCACCACCTAAAAAAATTAAAAAGAAAAAACCGGATGCGGTTCCAATGCCTGAAGATAATGTTAAAAAAGTTGAAAAAGTCAAGGATGACACTCAGAATCCAGAAAAAATTGATAATGAAGTTAAACAAGTATCTGAGTTTGAAAAGGAGGAATTATTTGATCCAAATAATATAGCTGCATTAATTGATAAATCTAAAGAGGAAACATCAGCAGTAGTTAATAAAACTGATCAAGTCACTCAAGATCAAGTTAAAAATTTTGAAAATAAAGGTTTATCTTTAAGTGAAGAGGATGCTTTAAAAGCACAAATATTTGGTTGTTGGAGTATTCCATTAGGTTTACCTTATAATGAAAATCTATTAGTTAGAATTAGACTTGAATTAAAACCAGATGGTTCAGTTATAAAATCAGAGATACTTGATCATGCGAGAATGAACAGGCCAGGACAGGGATTTTATAAAGTTTTAGCTGAAAGTGCCCTTAGAGCTGTTAAGTTGTGCCAACCTTTAAGAGTACCAAGTACTGGATATGAGAGATGGAAAGAGTTACAATTAAATTTTGATGCAAGAGAAATGTTAGAAGGTTAGAAATGAAAAGCATTATAAATAAATTTTTAATATTATTATTAGTGATTTTATTTTTTCCAATAAAATCATTTGGGTTAATTGAAGTCGATATTACAAGAGGTAATTTAAATCCACTACCACTAGCAGTTTCACCTTTATCTATTGATGAAAAATCTAAAAAAAGTTTTGAAAATTTATTAAAAAAAAAAAATATTGGTGAAGAAATTTCTTCTATTGTTGAGAATAATTTAAAAACTTCAGGTTTATTTAACCCTTTAAATAAGGATGCCTTTCTTCAAGCCCCAGATATTGCAAATTTAAAACCTAGATTTGAAGACTGGAATTTGATTAAAGCACAAGCTTTAATAACAGGTAAAGTTAGTAATGTTGATAAAAAATTGAGAGTAGAATTTAGGTTATGGGATGTTTTGGCAGGAAAAGAAATGATGGCACTTGCATTTACAACAGTTCCAACAAATTGGAGAAGAGTTGGCCATATAATTTCAGATAAAGTTTACGAAAGATTAACTGGAGAGAAAGGTTATTTTGATACAAGAATTATTTATGTTGCAGAAGAGGGGCCCAAAACTAAAAGAATTAAGAAATTAGCTATAATGGATCAAGATGGTGCTAACAATAAATTTTTAACTTTAGGTAACGAATTAGTTTTAACACCAAGATTTAATCCAACTAGTCAAATGGTAACATATCTTTCTTATTTTAGAAATTTACCAAGAGTATATTTGCTTGATATAGAAACAGGCATGCAAGAAGTAGTTGGTGATTTTCCTGGAATGACATTTGCACCAAGATTTTCCCCTGATGGAAAAAAAATAATTATGAGTTTTGCTAACGATGGAAAATCGGATATTTATACAATGGATTTAGAAAACAGAATTGTAGAAAAAATTACAAATCATCCATCAATTGATACTTCACCTTCTTATTCTCCTGATGGAAAATATATTTGTTTTAATTCTGATAGAAGTGGTTATCAACAGATTTATGTTATGAAAAGTGATGGCAGCAATGTTAAAAGAATTTCTTTTGGTAACGGTATATATGGAACACCAGTTTGGTCACCGAGAGGGGATTTGATAGCTTTTACTAAATTGCACAAGGGCAAATTTTATATTGGAGTCATGAGGACTGATGGAAGTGGTGAAAGATTATTGACTGAAAATTTTTATCAAGAGGCTCCTTCCTGGTCACCCAATGGAAGGGTTTTAATTTTTTATAGAGAAACAAAAACAGATGAAAAAGGCAAAGGTTTTTCTGCCAAACTATGGTCTATAGACCTAACTGGCTATAATGAAAGAATGGTTAAAACTCCTACTGACGGTTCAGACCCATCATGGTCATCATTATTAAGTAATTAGTACTAAATAGCTTGATTTTTTATCTTGAAACCTCTAATCAGGTGTGAATATACTAAGTATTAGAAATATTGATCAAGGAGCAATAATGAAATTAAACAAAATTTTAAAAAATACACTTTTAGTTGTTATAGCATGTTTTGCATTAAGCGCATGTGCAACAAAAAAAGTTTCAACAAGTCAAATGCAAAGTGATGTGTACACGGGAACAGATACCATAGAGTATTTAGCTTCAGGTGTTCCAGATAGAGTTTTCTTTGCAACAAATGAATCAGTTCTTACTACGGCTTCTAGAGAGACATTAAGAAAACAAGCAGCTTGGTTAAGAAAAAATTCGGACATAACAATTGTCTTAGAGGGTCATGCCGACGAAAGAGGGACTAGAGAATATAACTTAGCTTTAGGTGAGAGAAGAGCAAATGCAGCTAAAGATTATTTAATGACCTATGGTATTTCTTCAGACAGAATTTCTGTTTTAAGTTATGGTAAAGAAAGACCAGTAGACTCTGGATCAAACCCATTAGCTTGGTCTAAAAACAGAAGATCAGTCACAGTTAAAGCAAATTAATTAGTATTTCTAAATTTAAAGACCCCTTAATTCTAGAGATTAAGGGGTCTTTTTTTTGCCATTATTATAAACATAAATAATTTTAAATGAGTTTTAAAAAACTATTAATTATAAAGTTATTTATTTTATTAAATATTCTTATTAATCAGAGTGCTCTTGCAGATAATCATAATATTTATGAGATACTTGAATCAATACAAAAAAATATCAAAACTCTTGAGAAAGCAGTCTACTCAGGATCAATTGAAATAAACAATGAAAACTCAAGTTCAACAGGTTTAAATGATAATTCTGAAGATGTTTTAACAAAACATTTATTAAAATTATCAGAAATTGAAAATCAATTTCAAGAACTTACGAATCGATTTGAAGAAATAAATTTTAAATTAGACAAATTATCTAATAGATTATCGAAAGTACAAGCCGATAATCAAATTAGGTTTCAAGATATAGAGGGAGTAATAATATCAGATGATAGTAGTAATAAAATTTCTAAAAAAAAATTAGATGATACTGATAATGTTTTGCCAGGTTCATCAGAACCACAAGATTTAGGCTCAGTATCCTATAAAGATACAGAAACAAATGAAACAACTCAAAAAATTCAATCAGTTGAAACTACTGCTTCTATAGTTACAGAAGCTTTTCAAGCAGAAGAAAAAATTTTACCTGACGAAGCTCCAAATAAACAATATGAATTTGCAACAAGTTTTTTAAAAGTTGGAGATTATCCAACTGCGGAAAGAGCATTTAGAGAATTCGTTTTATCAAATCCTAATCATGAACTGGCTGGAAACGCCCAATATTGGTATGCTGAAACATTTAGAATTAGGCAATTATATACTGATGCTGCATCAGCATATTTAGAAGGATATCAAAAGTATCCAAAAGGAGATAAAGCTCCAATAAACTTATTAAAGCTGGGCATCTCAATGGTTCAGATTGGTGAAAAAGATCAAGGATGCAAAATGATAAATGGAGTTGAAAAACAATATCCAAAAGCCAATCAATCTGTTATCCAAAAAGCTAAATATGAGTCTAAAAAATTTGAATGTAATCAAAACTCCTAAAAATTTAAGATTAAAATTATCCAATAAAAAAGTTCAAAAATTATTAAAGTCTTTTGAAAGAAATTTAAATATTCAAGAGGCATTTGTAGTTGCTGTATCGGGTGGACCAGACAGTCTAGCTCTAGCGTTTTTAACTAAGATTTATTCAATTAAATATAATTTAAGATGTAGATATTTTATAGTAGATCATAAGCTAAGAAAAGAGTCGACTGATGAAGCCAGAAAAGTAAAAAAAATTCTAAATAATTTTGATATTAAAGCTGAAATACTAACTTGGAGAGGAAAAAAACCAATAAGAAATATCCAATCATTGTCTAGAAAAAAAAGATATGATTTGTTATTTTCAAAATGTAAACAACTCAAAATTTACAATTTAATTATTGGACATCACTTAGATGATGCCTTTGAAAATTTTTTTATTAGAATGATTAGAGGAAGTGGACTGAAGGGTTTGGTTTCTCTTGAAAAAAATAAGAAGATAGCTTCAATTAATTTAGTTAGACCATTATTAGATTTTGAAAAAAAAGATTTAGAATTTATCTCTAATTATGTTTTTAATTTTTTCATTAATGATCCTTCAAACGAAGATACTAAATATCAAAGAATTAAAATAAGAAATATAATTAGAGAATTTAAGAATAATGGATTGGATAAACATAAATTGTTTTTGACTCTTAAGAACTTAAGGAAATCTAATCAAGCTTTAATGTTTTATGTTGATCAAAATAAAAAAAATAATTCCTTTTTAAACAAAGATAAAAGAGAAATATTACTAAATAGAGATTTTTTTGGCCATCCTTATGAAGTAGTCTTCAGATCTTTAACTGACATTCTTAAAATAATCGGAGATAAATACAATTTTGCCAGGGGCAAAAAAATTGACATTATTTTAGATAAAATTAAAAAAAAGACGCTAAAGAAAGATACATTAGCTGGATGTGTGATAAAAAAGGTAAATCATACTGTAATTATTACAAAAGAGTAGCAATTTTGATACTTGTTTAATTTATAATAATTCTTATCTTAAATCATATGAATTTAAAAAACTTAGCAATGTGGGCAATCATAGTCTTCTTGACTATTGGACTTTACAACATGTTCAAGAATCCTCAGTCTAAAGTTAGAACGGGCAACCAAATAATATTTTCAGATTTTCTAACTTCGGTTGATAATGGAGAAGTTTTAAAGGTAGATATTCAAGGCAATAATATTAAAGGAGTTTATTCTAGTGGTGATAGTTTTTCAACTTACGCACCAAATGATCCAAATTTAATTGAAAAACTTTCTGATAAAGGAGTGAGTATATCTGCTGCACCAATAGATGAAAAAATGCCATCTTTGTTTGGGGTATTATTGTCATGGTTTCCAATGTTATTACTAATTGCAGTTTGGATTTTCTTCATGCGTCAAATGCAAGGTGGAAAAGGTGGCGCAATGGGTTTTGGAAAATCTAAAGCTAAAATGATGAATGAATTAAAAGGAAAAGTAACATTTAATGATGTAGCTGGTGTTGAGGAAGCAAAAGAAGAAGTAGAAGAGATTGTAGAATTTTTGAAAGATCCAAAAAAATTTAGTAGACTTGGAGGAAAAATTCCGAGAGGAGCTCTTTTAGTTGGACCACCAGGTACAGGAAAAACATTACTTGCTAGAGCTATTGCTGGTGAAGCAGGTGTACCTTTCTTTACTATTTCTGGGTCAGATTTTGTCGAAATGTTTGTTGGGGTTGGAGCTTCAAGAGTTAGAGATATGTTTGAACAAGGTAAAAAAAATTCTCCTTGCATAATTTTTATAGATGAAATTGATGCAGTAGGAAGAAGTAGAGGAGCGGGTCTAGGAGGAGGAAATGATGAGAGAGAACAAACTCTAAACCAACTTCTTGTTGAAATGGATGGCTTTGATACTAATGAGGGTGTAATAATTATTGCTGCAACTAATAGACCAGATGTTTTGGATCCGGCTTTATTAAGACCAGGAAGATTTGACAGACAAGTTGTAGTCTCAAATCCTGATATAATTGGAAGAGAGAAAATTTTAAAAGTTCATGTAAAAAAGATTAAAATGGCTCCAGATGTTAATTTGAGAACTATTGCAAGAGGAACACCAGGATTTTCAGGAGCAGATCTTGCAAACATAGTGAATGAGTCAGCTCTTTTAGCAGCAAGAAAAAACAAAAGAATTGTTACATTAAGTGAATTTGAAGAGGCTAAAGATAAAGTTATGATGGGTGCTGAGAGACGTTCAATGGTAATGACTGAAGATGAAAAAAAATTAACAGCTTATCATGAAGGCGGTCATGCTCTAGTTTCTTTTAACATGCCAAGTTATGACCCTATCCATAAAGCTACAATTATTCCTAGAGGAAGAGCACTAGGTATGGTAATGAACTTGCCAGAAAGAGATCAACACGGCCATTCAATTAAGTATCTCAAAGCTAGATTGGCAGTATGTTTTGGCGGAAGAGTTGCTGAAGAAGTAATTTTTGGAAAAGACAATATATCTACAGGAGCTGGTGGGGGAACTGGATCCGATATTAATCAGGCAACTCAGCTTGCTAGAGCAATGGTGACAAAATATGGAATGAGTGAGGAAATGGGTCCAGTTGAATATGGAGAAAATCAGGAAGAGGTATTTTTAGGAAGATCTGTTACACAAACTCAATCAGTTTCTGAGGAAGTTGCTCAAAAAATAGACAAAGAAATCAGAAAATTAGTTGATGAAGGCTATAATAAAGCTAAACAAATTTTAACAGATAAAATTGATGATTTACATAAAATCGCAAAAGCTCTTATAACTTATGAAACTTTATCAGGTGAAGAAATAGAAAATATAATTAATAAAAATATATATCCTGCTGATAAACAAGATTTAAAAGTCGATGATGAAAAAGGCTCCGCTATGGGAGTAATGGGTCTAAAACCAAAAATTGTTCACTAAAATTTATGCAAAGATATTACACTAGGGCGTGTAATTTCTATTATGGCAATAAGTCAAAATTTTTATTAAGTAAAAAAAAAACGCTGTGTTTAAGTGGTAATAAGCTGATATCATTTGATCATATTGAGATAATTTCTCGAAATTCAAAAAAAAAAATTTCAATTAAAAAACTGAATAATCTACCAAAAGATTTAAAAAAAAAAATAATTTTAGATTTGAAAAAAATAACTTCAAAAAAAAAAAATTTTGCTAAACTAAATTTTAAAAAAATACCAAATATCTTAGGAGTATTAAATCTTACCCCTGACAGTTTTTCAGATGGTGGAAAGTTTAATAATAAAAATACAGCAACAAAACATGCTATTGAAATGTTTAAAGCAGGTGCAAATTTAATTGATATCGGTGGTGAGTCAACAAGGCCAGGGTCTAAAGCAATAAATGTAAAACTAGAATGGAAAAGAATAAATAAAGTACTAAAATTTATCTGCAAGAAAGTTCCTGTATCTTTAGATACAAGAAAAGCAGAAATTATGGAAAAGGGGATTGATCTGGGTGTAAAAATTATTAATGATGTATCCGGATTAACTTATGATAATGAGTCTGTAAATATCCTAAAAAAACATAAAATTCCTTTTGTTATTCAACATTCAAAGGGAAGTCCTGAAAATATGCAAAATAAACCAACTTATAAAAATGAATTATTGGATATATATGATTTTTTTGAAAATAAGATAAAGTTTTTGAGATCCACTGGCATAAAACATAACAATATTATTATTGATCCAGGTATAGGGTTTGGAAAAAATTTGAAACATAATATGAATTTAATAAGCAATATTTCTATTTTCCATACACTTGGTTTACCTATACTTGTAGGCAATTCAAGAAAAAGATTTATTAAGGAATTATCTGGAAGAAATGACTCAAAAAATAGAATTGGAGGTACTGTCGCTTCATCAATTTATTTAATGATGCAAGGAGTTCAAATCTTAAGAATTCATGATGTTAATGAATTACAACAAGCAATTAAAGTTTTTAAAGAATTATTAAAACACTAATGGCAAAAAAATATTTTGGAACAGATGGAATTAGGGGCGCTATTAATAGCAAAAATATTAATGGTGACATGTTTTTTAAATTTGGTTTAGCCTCAGGAAAATATTTTAAGTCCCAAAAAAAAAAGAAACAAATAGCAATTATTGCTAAAGATACAAGATTGTCTGGTTATACTTTAGAACCTGCTTTGGTTTCAGGTCTTACATCCGCAGGAATGCATGTTTTTACTTTAGGACCCTTACCAACTAATGGTTTAGCTATGCTTACGAAAGCAATGAAAGCAAATATGGGAATAATGATTACTGCTTCTCATAACCCTCATTATGACAATGGATTAAAACTCTTTGGTCCAGATGGAATGAAATTATCAGATAAAATAGAAAAAAAAATTGAAAGTTTGATAGACAAAAAGATTATAAAAAATTTGTCAAATCCAGATAAACTTGGAAGAGTAAAAAGGCTTGAAACAGGAACAAGAGATTATTTAAAAATTTTAAAAAAAAATTTTACTAAAGAATTTAATTTAAGAGGATTAAGAATTGTAATAGATTGTGCTAACGGAGCAGGATATAAAGCTGGTCCAGAATTATTAAGATCTTTAGGAGCAAAAGTAATAGCTATTGGTATAAATCCAAATGGACTTAATATTAATAACAATTGTGGATCAACATACCCTAATAAAATTAAGCTTGCTGTAAAAAAATATAAAGCAAATCTAGGTATCTCTCTAGATGGTGATGCTGATAGAATTATTATGTGTGATGAAACTGGAAGTGTAATAGATGGTGATCAAATAATTGCTGCATTAGCTTCAAGATGGAAAAATAAAAAAATGTTAAAAGGAGGAGTTGTTGGAACTCTAATGTCTAATTATGGTTTAGAAAAATTTTTTAAATATAATAAAATAAAATTTATTAGAGCAAATGTAGGTGATAGATATGTAAAAGAAAAAATGCAAAAAAATAATTTTAACTTGGGGGGCGAACAATCTGGTCATATTATTTTAGGAAAATTTGCAACAACAGGAGATGGCTTGCTTGTGGCTTTAGAAGTGCTGTTTGCGATTAGAAAAGGAAAAAAAGCCAGCACTTTTTTTAATAAATTTAAAAAAACACCACAAATTTTAAAAAATATTGAGGTAAAAGATAAAGATATAATCAAAAAACCTGAGGTAAAAAAATCTATAAAGATTGCAGAAAAATTAATGAATGGAAAAGGTAGGATATTGGTAAGAAAATCTGGAACAGAATTAAAAATAAGAGTAATGGGTGAAAGTGAAAATAAAGAACTTTTAAATAAATGTATAAATATTATTTCAAAAAAGATAAAATAAACTGAAACCTAAATCAAAAATATTAATTATTGCAGGTTCAGACTCATCAGGTGGGGCGGGTATCCAAGCTGATATTAAAACTATTACAGCTTTGGGGTCATACGCAATGACAGCAATTACAGCAGTTACATCACAAAACACTACAGGCGTTAAGTCAATAACACCTATTCCTCCTAAAGAAATTTTAAACCAAATTATGTTTACCTCAAAAGATATTAAACCTAATGCAGTTAAAATTGGAATGTTGCACTCAACAAAAGTTATTGAGTCTGTTATTAAATCACTGGACAATATTAAGATTAAAAAAATAGTACTCGATCCTGTAATGGTTGCAAAAGGTGGTGCTAAATTAATTGATGATAATGCAATTAAATTACTTAAATTAAGATTAATGAAAAGAGCACTATTAATTACTCCAAATATTCCTGAAGCTGAAATTTTAACAGAGACCAAAATAAGGAATAAAGAAGATATGATTTTTGCTGCTAATGAATTATTGAAAACAGGTATTAAAAATGTCTTGATTAAAGGAGGACATCTAACCTCTAAATTTGTTCAAGATGTACTTGTTAATAGATCTGAGATAAAAATATTTACTAGTCGCAGATATAAAACAAAAAACACTCATGGAACTGGATGCACCTTATCTAGCGCAATAACTACTTTTTTATCATGTGGAAAACCTATAAAGAAATCTTGTGAGCTCGGAATTAAGTATGTAAATTTCGCCATAAAAACAAATCCAAACTATGGTAAAAATCATGGTCCCATTAATCATCTTAATACAATTAGTGTAAGTAGAAAATTTAGATAATGAAAAATATAGTTGTAGTCGGATCTCAGTGGGGTGATGAGGGAAAAGGAAAAATTGTTGATTGGCTTTCTGAGCAAGCAGATATTGTAATTAGATTTCAAGGTGGACATAATGCTGGTCATACACTGGTCATCGATGGAGTAACTTATAAATTAAGATTATTACCATCAGGAATTGTAAGAAAAAATAAAATTTCAATTATTGGAAATGGTGTGGTGGTAGATCCCTGGGCATTACTTGAGGAAATTGAAGAAATAAAATTAAAAGGTGTTGATGTAAATATAGATAATTTTATTATTTCGGAAGCAGCAAATTTGATTTTACCATTTCATAGAGAAATGGACGAAATTAGAGAGGATGCTGCTGGCAAAAGCAAAATTGGAACAACAAGAAGAGGAATTGGTCCTGCTTACGAAGATAAAGTAGGCAGAAGGTCAATAAGAGTTATGGATTTAAGGTCTGAAAAAAATTTAGATCAAAGATTAGAGTCTGTGCTTGTTCATCATAATGCAATTAGAAAAGGTTTAGGAAAAAAAATTTTTAAAAAAGAACAATTAAAATCTGATTTGTTGAAAATTGCACCTAAGATATTACAATTTTCTCAACCGGTTTGGCTTAAAATTGATAATTTTAAAAAACAAAAAAAGAAAATTTTATTTGAAGGTGCTCAAGGGATTTTACTTGATGTAGACCATGGTACTTATCCTTATGTTACATCATCTAATACTGTTGCTTCAAGTGCTGCGACAGGCACAGGATGTGGTCCAAATTCAATTAATTATGTTCTTGGTATTACAAAAGCATACACAACAAGGGTTGGAGAGGGCCCATTTCCAACAGAATTAACAAACAGTGTTGGAGAACTATTAGGTACTCGTGGAAAAGAATTTGGAACTGTTACTAGTCGAAAAAGAAGATGTGGCTGGTTTGACGGAGTTCTTGTTAGACAAACAATTAAAATTTCTGGGATTAATGGAATTGCTTTAACAAAGTTAGACGTTTTAGATGAGCTGGATGAAATAAAGATGTGTATTGAATATGAATTACACGGAGAAAAAATTGATTATTTTCCAGCAGCAGTAGATGATCAATTAAACATTAAGCCTATTTACAAAACGTTTGCTGGATGGAAAACTCCAACCAATAAAATTAAAAATATTAACGATTTACCTGAAAATGCAAAGAAGTACATATTTGCAATTGAAGATTTTATTGAGTCAAAGATATCTAGTATTTCAACTAGTCCTGAGCGGGATGATACAATACTAGTTGAGAATCCTTTTGAAATTTAATTAACAGGTAAAAGATTTTTAGATTTTGCTGACAAAAGCATATGTTTTTGAAGCTTTTCAAAAGCTTTATTTTCTATTTGTCTCACTCTTTCTCTACTAATTTTATATTTTTTGCTTAAATCTTCTAGTGTAGTTGGGTTATCATTTAATCTTCTGGAGTAAAGTATTTCTCTCTCTCTGTCATTTAAGACTTTGATTGAATTTTTAAGCAAATCTTTTCTTTGTTCCATTTCCTCTTGATGTGCAAATTTAAGATCATGATCTAGTTCTTTATCTACTAACCAATCTTGCCATTCATCTCCATCCTCTCCTACTTGAGCATTTAAAGAAAATTCTTTACCTGAAAGTCTTCTATTCATTGAAACAACTTCGTCTTTACTTACATCAAGTTTAGTAGCAATCTCATTTACATGTTCATCTCGTAAGTCGCCTTCAGACTGAGGTGCAATTTGATTTTTAATTTTCTTTAAATTAAAAAATAATTTTTTTTGAGCTGTTGTTGTTCCAATCTTTACTAAACTCCAAGATCTTAAAATATACTCTTGTATTGAAGCTTTAATCCACCACATAGCATATGTAGCAAGTCTAAACCCTTTTTCTGGTTCAAATTTTTTAACTGCTTGCATAAGACCTACATTTCCTTCCGAAATCATTTCATTAACTGGCAAACCATAACCTTTGTATCCCATAGCTATTTTAGCAACTAATCTTAAGTGGCTTGTAACCAACTTTTCAGCTGCTTTTATATTTCCAGTAGTTTTCCAATTTTTTGCCAACATGTATTCTTCTTCAGCTGCTAACATCGGAAACTTTTTAATTTGCTCTAGGTAAGCAGATAAGCCTCCCTCGTTAGAAAGAGCAGGTAAATTATTCATAGTAGCACTCATGGTTGTATTTATTTAATTCACTCTACCAAATTTTCAATGACTTATTTGTTAGTGTTTCTAAGCATTTTTAATAGATCATTTAGTTCATTTGGTAAAATTGAGGAAAAAATCATTTCTTCATTAGTTTTAGGGTGAATAAAACCCAAGGTTTTTGCGTGTAAAAATTGTCTATTTAATTTTGAAATACAATTCTCTAATGCAAGATCAATGTTTTTAATTTTTTTGTATTTTTTTTTATATTTATCATCCCCTACAATGCTATTTCCTAAATGTGCCATGTGTACACGTATTTGATGAGTTCTTCCAGTTTCTAATTTACATTCTACTAGACTGAAAGTTGGTGTTTTGTCATTTTCAAAAACTTCTAAAGTTTTATAATTTGTTATAGCTTGTTTACCTTTTGATCTGCTAACTTCCATCAATTGTCTATTTTTTGAGCTACGAGTTATTAAAGTTTCAATCTTACCAGATGAGGGTCTAAGTTTACCCCATATTAATAGTTGATACACTCTTGTAATTGAATGGTCGCTAAATTGTTTTGATAAATTTTCATGGGTTTGATTATTTTTTGCAACAACAATTAATCCAGATGTATTTTTATCAATTCTGTGAACTATTCCTGGCCTTAGTTCATCACCGATTGTAGAAAGAGAGTCTTTATCATGATGTATTAATGCATTAACTATTGTTCTGTCGTAATTACCAGCACCAGGGTGCATAACTATTCCTGCTGGCTTATTTATTATCAATAAATCCTCATCTTCGTAAGTAATTTCTAATTTATAAGCATAAGGTTTTAATGAAGCTTTATGAGGTTCTGGGATTTGAAGACTTAATTTATCACCTGTGCTAACTTTTTTTGAGGGATCTTTTATAATTTTATTATTTAACTTTAGTTTTTCCTTTAATATTAAATTTTTAATTCTAGTTCTACTAATCAATCCCTCCCTTTTATTGATTAATATATCTACTCTTAGATTGTTTTCATTTTCTAGAACTATTAAATTAATGTTTTTTTCCATAAAATGTAATATTAATACTAAATGCGCTTGTAGCTCAACTGGATAGAGCGCCTGACTTCGGATCAGGAGGTTCTGGGTTCGACTCCTAGCAGGCGCACCACCTTATTCACCCATATTAATTAAAGACCCTTTTTTTCTAGCTTTCGAGAAAGAAAAATAAAATAAACAAATACCAACTAAAAGGTAAATAGCATTTAAATAAAAAGCATATAAAATATTTTCAAAATTAACGAAATTATTAATTAATATGTTCCTTGTTTCATCAAAAATGTAAACTAGAGGAAGCCCTTTTGCTAAAATCTGAAAAAATTCTGGTAATATTTCAATTGGATAATAAATACAACCTAATGGAGCTAACAAAAATAATGAAGACCATGCAATATTTTCAAATGATGGTCCAAATCTTATCAAACCTGAACTTACAAACAGTCCAAGAGTAATTCCAAAAATATACAAACTTAAAAATAAAAAAAACAATGGGACTCCTAAATTGAGAATAGAAATTCCAAATAAAGGAGAAGTTAATAAAATCGCTGGAACTAATCCTATTAAAGTTCTTATTAAAGCAGTAAAAACTAATGAAATAATAATTTCGCTAATTTTCATTGGGGCAATGAATAAATTGGTAAAGTTTCTACTCCAAATTTCCTCTAAAAATAACATGTTAAAACTAATACTGGATCTAAATAAAAAATCATAAAGAATGGCACATGTGAGCATTATTCCAACTGTATTATTATAATAATCACTATAAGCTGAAAAGAATTTTGAAATAAAACCCCATAATATTATTTGAATTGATGGCCAATATATTAGATCTAAAATTCTTGGAAATGAGCTTTTTATTAAAAAAAAGTGTCTTAAAAAAAGACCATACATTCGATTAAAGTTCATTTTCTGTCCTAGCTAGTTTTAAAAAAACTTCCTCTAAGTTTTTTCTGCCATGTTTTTTTATCAACTCACTAGGGGCTCCTCGATCTATTATTTTGCCATTTATCATCATCATTACTGATGTGCATAATCTTTTAACTTCTTCCATATTGTGAGAAGCAAGAAGAATGGATATTTTTTTTTGTTTTATATAGTCTTCTAAAAAAGATCTAATAAAATTTCCTGTTTCAGGATCTAAAGAAGCAGTTGGTTCATCTAGTAACAAAACAGAAGGATTATTAATCAACGATTTTGCTAGACTGACTCTATTTTTTTGACCAGATGAAAGTTCTCCAGTTAGATTATTGATAAACTTACCAAGTCTTAAAGTTGAAGATAAATAATTAATACGTTCATCAATATTTTTGACATTATAAAGTTTAGCATAAACAATTAAGTTTTGTTTTACAGTTAGCTTTTTTGGCAATTCAATATAAGGAGAAATAAAATTCATTTTATGTAAAAGCTCAATTCTGTGATTTTCAATATCTTTTTTATTAATTAAAATTTTACCCTGAGTTGGTTTAAGTAGACCAAGTATCATTGCAATAGTTGTCGTTTTTCCACACCCATTAGGACCAAGTAATCCAATAATTTCATTTTCACCAATATCAAAGTTAATATTATTTACTGCTTTGTTATTTTGAAAAGATTTTGATAAATTAATTACTTCTATCATATTTTAATCTAATATTTTGAAGCTTTATGTAATCTATCATTAATTGTTTTTCCAATTCCTTTGTTCTGAATTTTTTCAACTGCAATCATTTCATAACCATCATTCCTAATTTTTCTCAATAACGAGTACAAATTCTTAGCTGACTGTTTTAGATCATTTTTTTTACTTAAATAGTAATAATTCTTATAACTAACTTTTCTTTTTTTTGTTAGTACAAAAGCCTCATTTTTTTTTGGTTTTTTAGCATTCATTCTTAATGGAATTCCAGGAGAATAATGTAACGGGAATTGACCAGGTGCAATCTTCTTTTTAAAATTATTTTTGATTAAAATTTTTTTTTTAAGTGTTTTTTCAATTTTATAAATATCCAGTCCTCCCAATCTAAGTATTACTGGTTCATTTAAAAGATTTATGATTGTTGACTCAACCCCAATTAAGCTTCTACCACCGTCAAGAATGTATCTTATTTTTAATCCAAATTCTTCATTAACATCAGAGGCTTTTACAGAACTTAATCTTGTTGATATATTTGCACTAGGAGCAGCAAGTGGATAATCTAAATTTTTTAATAAGCTTCTGAACAACTTATGCTTTGGAAAACGCACAGCAAGACTATTTTGTTTGTTAGTTACAAATTTTGAAATTTTTGAGTTTTTTTTTAACTTTAATACAAATGTGATAGGGCCAGGTGAAAACTCATTATATAATTTAATAAAATTATCATTAATATGACAATCTTTTTTAAGTTTATTAATATCAAAATAATGAACAATCAAGGGGTTATTCATTGGTCTTTTTTTAAGATTAAATATCTTTTTAACAGAAATATCAGAGTAAGCATTTCCAGCTAAACCATATACAGTTTCACTAGGTACAGCTATACAATGGTTTTTATCCAAATACTTTTTAGCTTTTTTGATATTTGATTGAATTGATTTCATGTATTAATAATTATTATTATATGAAAGATAAAGATTTACCAATTGATAATAATCCCCATTCACTTGAGGAGTTAACTGATCAAGCAAATAAAATAATAGAGTACCTTGAAAATGAAAAAGACCTTGATAATTCTATAGAAAGATATCAAGAACTATTGAAGTTAAATAAAGCTATTGAAAAGAAATTTCATAAAAATTTTAAAAATATCAACGAAGAAACAAAAAATAAGGTTAAAAAAATTATTAAGACAAAATGAAAAAAAAGCTTAATAGAATTGCAAGTGATACAAACTTCTATTTAAAAAATTTTCTTAATAAACAAGATAACTCCGAATTAGTTCCAGCCATGAAATATGGTTTGTTTCCAGGTGGAAAAAAAATTAGATCTAAAATTTTGTTAGATATTGGATCTTTATTATCTATTGATTATAAAACATTGATAATAATTGGTGCTGCAGTTGAATGTATTCATGCTTATTCTCTTATACATGATGATTTACCGTGTATGGATGACGATGAAATAAGAAGAGGCAAACTATCTACTCATGTTAAATTTGGAGAGTCTACAGCAGTTCTAGCTGGGAACTCATTACAAACAATGGCATGTGAAATTTTAGCAAGTCCAAGTTTAAAAATAAGAGAAAAAACTAAGATTAATCTAATTAATAATTTATCTAAATGTTCTGGTCATCTAGGAATTGCAGGTGGTCAGTATTTAGATCTAAGTTATGAAAAAAAGAAAATATCTAAAAATAAAATTATTGAAATGGAAAAAAAAAAGACAGGAAAATTATTTAGTTTTTGTTGTGCAGCTCCTGCAATAATTAAAAATAGAAATAATAAGGAAATAAAATTTTTTGAAGAAATTGGTTTAAATATTGGTCTTTTGTTTCAAATAGCTGATGATTTAATTGATTATAGAGGGGACTCAGAAAAAGCAGGAAAAAAAACAGGCAAAGATCAAGAAAAAGGTAAAGCTACACTTATAAGTTTACTTGGGTATAGGAATGCGATTAAATATTGTGATAAGATTATTATTAATATAAATCAAAATTTAAAAAAATATGGTTCAAATTCAAAAAATATCAAAGAGACATTAGATTACATTCTGAATAGAGATAAATGAAAAATAACTATAAATATTTAGATAAAATAAATTTTCCATCTGACTTAAGAAAACTTATGGAAAACGATTTACAAAATGTTTCCGATGAAGTCAGAAAAGAAATGATTAGTGCTGTTTCAGAAACTGGAGGACATTTGGGAGCAGGCTTAGGTGTTGTTGAGTTAACTGTTGCCCTTCATTATGTTTTTGACACACCAAATGACAAATTAATTTGGGATGTTGGCCATCAATCTTACCCTCATAAAATTTTGACTGGTAGAAAAAATAAGATTAGAACTTTAAGACAGGGAAATGGATTATCAGGATTTACAAAGAGATCTGAAAGTGAATATGATCCTTTCGGAGCTGCGCACAGCTCGACTTCTATATCTTCAGCATTAGGTATTGCTGAGGCAAATAAACTAGCTAACAAATCATCCAACGTAGTGGCTGTTATTGGCGATGGAGCAATAAGTGCTGGGATGGCTTATGAGGCAATGAATAATGCTGGAGCTTCAAAAACTAAAATGATTGTTATCTTGAACGATAACGATATGTCTATTGCAAAACCAGTAGGTGCTATGAGAACCTATCTAGCTAAATTATTTACTGGAAAAATATATTTTAGTTTAAGAGAAACTTTTAAATTAATAACTTCTGCTTTTTCAAAAAGATTTAGTGTTAAAGCTGGTAAAGCTGAAGATTTTTTACGATCAGCAGTTATTGGTGGTACCTTATTTAATTCGTTAGGTTTTTATTATGCAGGTCCAATTGATGGCCATGATTTAACAACTCTTGTCCCAATTTTAAAAAACGCAAGAGACTCTAAACACGAAGGTCCAATAATGATTCATATTAAAACTCAAAAGGGAAAAGGCTATTCGTATGCTGAAAAAGCTACAGACCATTACCACGGAGTTTCAAAATTTAATGTTGAGACAGGTGAACAGATTAAAAGTAGTAGTAATATTCCAGCCTATACAAAAGTATTTGCCAACACTTTAGTTAAGCATGCTCACAGAGACAGTAAAATAGTTGGTGTAACAGCTGCGATGCCAGATGGCACAGGAATGAGTATTTTTGGGAAAGAATTTCCTAAAAGAATGTTTGACGTTGGTATAGCCGAGCAACATGCTGTAACTTTTTCAGCAGGCTTAGCCACAGAAGGATATAAGCCTTATGCTGCAATTTACTCTACCTTTTTACAAAGAGCTTATGATCAAGTTGTTCATGATGTAGCTATTCAAAGCTTACCTGTTAGATTTGCAATTGATAGAGCTGGCTTAGTGGGTGCAGATGGATCTACACACGCTGGCTCATTTGATATTACTTATTTATCAACTTTACCAAACTTTATTGTTATGGCTGCTAGTGATGAGGCTGAATTAGTAAAAATGATAAATACTTCAGTTGATATTAACGATAGACCTTGCGCAATTAGATACCCAAGGGGCACAGGTATAGGAATTGAACTTCCTTCAATAGATGAAAAAATTAAAATAGGCAAAGCAAGAGTGGTTCAAGAAGGAAAACAAGCTTGCATTTTAAGTTTAGGAACAAGACTTGAAGAGTGTAAGTTAGCGGCAGAAGAATTAAAGAACAAAGGTATTTCAACTACAATTGTTGATGCAAGATTCGCTAAACCTTTAGATCAAGAGCTAATTTTAAAATGTGCAAGAGAACATGAGGTAATGATTACCATAGAAGAAGGTTCAATAGGTGGTTTTGGATCTCATGTAAAAAATTTACTTTCTGAAAAAGGTGTATTTGATAAAGGTTTAAAATTTAGATCGATGACATTGCCAGATATTTTTATAGAGCAAGATATTCCTAAAAAAATGTATGACCTAGCAGGTTTAAATTCGTCTCAAATTTCAAAAAAAATCTTAGATATTTTGTTTACAAAAGACTCAATAAAAGTAGTAAAAAATTAAAATAAGACTTAACTACATTGAGCTTTGTTCATTAGATAATGATCTAATAAAACACAATTCATCATTGCTTCACCTATAGGAACTGCTCTAATGCCAACACAAGGGTCGTGCCTGCCTTTAACCGATATAGTAGTATTTTTTTCAAATTTATTAATTGTTTTTCTAGTTGTCAAAATTGAGGATGTAGGTTTTACAGCAAAAGATGCAATTATTTCCTGACCACTTGATATGCCACCTAAAATTCCACCTGCATTGTTAGTGTCGAACTTTAATTTCTTTCCTTTCTTTGAAATTTCATCTGAATTTTGCTCGCCACTTAATTGCGCTGAATTCATGCCCGATCCAATGTTAACACCTTTCACTGCATTTATGCTCATTAAGGCTGAGGCAATATCAGAATCTAACTTTGAATAAATTGGGGAGCCAAGACCTACTGGAATTCCTCTAGCTCTTATTTCAATTACAGCTCCACATGAAGATCCTGATTTTCTTACACTTAACAAATACTTTTCCCAAAGTTTTATCATAGACTTATCAGGACAAAAAAATGGATTTTTAGATATGGTTTTATCATTCCATAAATTTGTATCGCATCCCAATATACCTAGTTGAGTAACAGCACCAATAACCATAAATTTTTTTCCTAATTTTTTTTGTAAAACTAATTTAGCTATAGCACCAGCCGCAACTCTAGCTGCTGTTTCTCTTGCCGAAGATCTTCCTCCACCTCTATGGTCTCTAATTCCATATTTTTTAAAATATGTATAATCTGCATGTCCTGGTCTAAATTTATCTTTGATATTGTCATAATCTTTTGAACGCATATCTTTATTGTAAATAATAAGAGAAATAGGTGTTCCGGTAGTTTTACCCTCAAATACACCTGATAATATTTGAACTTTATCGTCTTCTTTTCTTTGAGTTGTAAATTTTGATTGTCCAGGCTTTCTTTTATTCATTTCTATTTGTATATCCTGTTCTTTCAAATTTATGTTTGGTGGGCAACCATCAACTATGCAACCAATAGCAGGCCCATGAGACTCCCCCCAAGTAGTGAAACGAAATAGCTTTCCAAAAGTATTAAATGACATTATTTATAGTATATAGATTATTTTGTTTAAATTATGAATCAAAAAAACTCACTTGGCCTTAATAATTGTTTTTTGGATCTAGATGATCCAATTGAGCTGTTTAAAGAGTGGATGGATGAGGCAAAAAAATCAGAACCTAACGACCCTAATGCAGTGGCGTTAGCTACATCTAATAAGAATAATTTCCCATCTGTAAGAATGGTTTTATTGAAAGATTTTAGTAAAAATGGATTTGTATTTTATACAAATTTAAATAGTCAAAAAGGAGATGAATTAAAAATAAATCCCAAAGCAGCATTATGCTTTCATTGGAAAAGTCTCTTAAGACAAATTAGAATTAGCGGATCAGTTTCATTGGTAGCAGATGAGGTGGCTAACACTTATTATAATTCTAGAGGCTATGAAAGCAGAATAGGAGCTTGGGCCTCTAAACAAAGTGAAGAATTGAATAGTAGAAATGACTTATTAAATTCAATTAAAGAATATAAAAAAAAATATAATGATCAAAATAAAGTTCCCAGACCACCCCATTGGTCAGGTTGGAATTTATCTCCTTTAAGTATCGAGTTTTGGTTGGATGGAGATAGCAGGATACACGAAAGACTAAAATTTACAAAAGATAGCAGAGGCAATTGGATAAAGTCTTTACTAAGTCCTTAAAAATTTCTATTTAAGCTAAAAGAAGTAAGGCTTTTAAGAATCTCTTTTTCTTTTGAGTCTTTAAATACACTTAAAGAATTAGATGCAAGGTTAATATAATGTTGAGCTTTTTGATAACATTCTTCGATAACTTTATATTTTTTTATCAATAAAATTATTCTAGAAAAATCATCTTTAGTTCTTAGTTCTTTATTAAATATTTCCTTTAATATTTTTTTTTCTATTTGGTCTAACTTTTGAAAAAGTAAAATTACCGGCAGAGTAATTTTTCCTTCATAAAAGTCTTGACCTATTTTTTTTCCAAATAATTTAAGCTCAGAATTATAATCAAGAGTATCATCTGCAATTTGAAAAGTAAGGCCAAGATTTTTTCCATAAAATTCAAGAGCATCCTTTTTTTTATTATCGGCGTCTGATAAAATGGCCCCAACTTTTGTTGCAGCTGCAAATAGTTCAGCTGTTTTTGCAGATATAATTTTTAAATATGTTTCCTCGAGCATATCAACCTCACTTTTATGTTGAAGTTGAAGAACCTCTCCCTGAGCTATTTTTGATGAAGTTGATGATAATAATTTTAATACTTCTAAATTTCCATCTTCAACCATCATTTCGAAACATCTACTTAATAAATAGTCACCAATTAAAACAGAAGATTGGTTATTCCAAATTTTATTTAAAGTTGCTTTTCCTCTTCTTACAACGCCTTCATCAATTACATCATCATGCATTAGTGTTGCGCTGTGTATTAGTTCAACACAAGCAGCTAAATTTACGTCTCTAGATCCTTTTGAATATCCACATAACTTTGCAGAACCTAATGTTAATAAAGCCCTTAATCTTTTGCCTCCTGTTTCAACATGGTAGTCTGACATTTTCTGAACCAACTCTACGTCACTAGTTAATTTTGATTTTATTTTTTCTTCAGTTAAAACAAGTTTATCTTCAAGAGAATATTTAAGCTGAAAATAAGAATCATTTATTTGATTTTTAAGCTGAACTACAGTTCCCATTACTAGTTTAGGTTAGTATAATTAAGCTTTATATATTACTTATCAATTGACGCACCCAATTCTTCAATTATAAGTGGTCTATATATTCAATTAATAATTCTATAAGGAATAATTATGTTCTCTTTTTTTAAAAAGAAAAAGATTGTAGCCCATCTAAAATTAAGTGGGGTTATAGGAAATGCTGGAAAATTCAAACAGGGTATTGATTTTTCAGGTCAAGAAAAAATTATAACAAAAGCTTTTTCTTTAAAAAAAGCTGCTTGTATAGCTATCAGCATCAATTCACCAGGTGGATCACCAGTACAGTCACACTTAATTTATAATTTAATTAGACAGGAAGCTAAAAAAAATAAAAAAAAAGTAATTGTGTTTGCAGAAGATGTTGCTGCTTCGGGCGGTTATCTTATTTCTTGTGCTGGAGATGAAATTTATGCAAACTCGAGTTCAATAATAGGATCTATTGGAGTGATTTACTCCTCATTTGGATTTACAGAATTAATTAAAAAAATTGGTGTTGAGAGAAGAGTTCATACTGCTGGTAAAAACAAAAGTACACTAGATCCTTTTCTTGAAGAAAAAAAACGAGGACATAGAAAGATTAAAAAAAATTCAATTAGATTTACACAAAGATTTTATAGATGTAGTGGAAGAAAGCAGAGGAACTAAACTTAATAAATCTGAAGTAGAACTTTTTTCAGGAGAATTTTGGTCAGGTAGTAAAGCTAAAGATTTAGGATTGATAGATGGAATAGGTAATCCACATGAAATTTTAAAAGAAAAATATGGAGATGATGTGATAATTAAAAATTTTGAAAAATCTAAAAGTTGGTTAAGTCAAAAAATTTCATCTTCAAATAATCAAGTAGATCAATTAGCTAACATTTTAGATGAAAGGTCGATCTGGCAAAGATATGGTCTCTAAAATAAAAAAACAAAAAAAAAAACCTGTTTCTCTAGAGGTTTTTGCTGACGAACAAAAATCTATGATAGAGCAAGGAAAAAAAATCAGCACCTGGGCAAAAAATGTTTATGTTAAAGTTCCAGTAATAAACTCCAAAAATGAATTTTCAGGAGCAGTAATCAAAGAATTAAATAATAATAAAATTAAATTAAACATAACCGCAGTTTATTCAGCTAAACAAACAGAAAAAATTTTAAAAGTTATTAATAATATAGATAAAGTGATAATTTCAATTTTTGCTGGAAGAGCAGCAGATACAGGTAAAGATCCAATTCCAGAATTTATCAAAAGTATTAAATTAGCAAAAAGATTTAAAAATGTAGAAATATTGTGGGCAAGTGTAAGAGAGCCATATAATTTTTTACAAGCTAAACAGATAGGATGTCATATAATTACAATACCTCCCTCAATAATTGAAAAGATCGAAAATTTTGGAAAATCTTATGACCAACTTTCAAAAGAAACTGTAAAAGCTTTTTTAGCTGATGCTAAAAAGTCTAAATTTAAGATTTAGTTTTTATTATTGTAATTATATCCCATCATAATCGCATAGT
>CACLMD010000010.1:0-20000 GCA_902607945.1 uncultured Pelagibacteraceae bacterium
ATCGAATGAACTATTATTTTTTCTTTAATTTTTTTTAATACTGAGTTTAAAACAAACATTCCATTTAATGCTGTTAGAAATCTTTGTGGAAAAAAAGGAATTTTTATTTTATTTATGACAGGATAAAAAATTAAATTGTTTTTTTTTATTTTTATTATGTTCAATAAATTTTTTGAGCTTATAATATGAATAACAAATTTTTTATTATTTTTTATAATATTTTTAAGTATTTTTTCGACTCCCCCTCTTTCAAATGATGGATAAAATAATATTAAATTTTTTTTTTTATACATTAATAAATATATGTAACATTTTTTAATGTTTTTTATTGAAAAACTTATTTGATTTTGAATAATAAATTTTAATCTAAGTTTTTTGTAATTTCCTCTGTCATTTTTTTTGCATCTGCAAACAACATTAATGTATTTTCTTTATAAAATAAGTCATTATCAATTCCAGCATAACCAGGTGATAAACTTCTTTTTACAAATAAAACAGATTTACATTTTTCAACATCAAGAATTGGCATTCCATAAATAGGGCTCTGAGGATCTGTTTTAGCTACTGGATTAGTTACATCATTTGCTCCAATTACAAAGGCAACATCTGCATTGGAAAAATCATTATTTATTTCTTCAAGTTCAAAAACTTCATCATAAGGTACATTGGCCTCTGCTAATAAGACATTCATGTGACCTGGCATTCTTCCTGCAACTGGATGAATAGCATAAGAAACTTTAATGTCATTTTTTTTTAATGTATCAACCATTTCTCTCAAAGCATGTTGGGCTTGGGCAACCGCCATACCATATCCTGGAACAATTATAACTGATGAGGCATTTTTCATTAGGAAAGCTGCATCATCAGCGTTTCCACTTTTAACAGGTTTTTGTTCTTTATTCTGATTACCACCAGACTGATTTGTTGCACCAAAACCACCCAATATTACATTAAAGAAAGATCTATTCATTCCTTTGCACATTATATATGAAAGAATTGCACCAGACGAACCGACTAATGCACCCGTGATTATTAAAGCAGTATTTTCTAATGTAAAACCAATTCCAGCTGCTGCCCAGCCTGAATAAGAATTTAACATAGAAATTACAACAGGCATATCTGCTCCACCAATTGGAATTATTAATAAAAAACCTATCAAAAAAGATACGGCTAATAAAATCCAAAATAGATTGGATGACTGTGTCGTACAAAGCAAATAAATTAAAATTATTATAGAAATTAATATTAAAGCATTAAGTGGATGTTGACCTTTAAATGTAATTGGTGACCCTGACATTATTCCTTGGAGTTTTAAAAAGGCAATTATTGATCCAGAAAAAGTTATCGCACCAATTGCAGCACCAATTGACATTTCAATCAAGCTTCCAAGTTTGATATTTCCAGGTGAACCAAGGTTAAAAGCATCAGGATTTAAAAATGCTGAAATAGCTACAAAAACCGCCGCAAGACCTACAAGACTGTGAAAGCCAGCTACAAGTTCTGGCATAGCTGTCATAGGAATTTTATACGCAATGAAAGCACCTATTAAACCGCCAACTAATAAGAATATTAATACGTATATAAATCCGCTTGAAAAATTCCCTATTGTTAAGAAAGTAACTGTTATAGCAATCACCATACCTAAAATTCCAAAAAAATTACCCTGCCTTGAAGTTTCTGGAGAAGACAATCCCCTTAATGCCAAGATAAACAACACCCCAGAAATAAGATAAAAAATTGCTGATAGATTTGCAGAAATCATTATTTATCCTTTTTCTTTTTTTTATACATTGCCAGCATTCTTTGAGTGACCAAAAAACCTCCAAAAATATTTATTGCTGCAAGTGATATTGCTAAAAATCCAAAAATACTTGAGTTGTTAAAAATACTATTAGAATTACCAGCTAATCCAGCAATAATTGCACCTACAATAATTACAGATGAAATAGCATTTGTTACTGACATCAAAGGAGTATGTAAAGATGGTGTTACACTCCAAACAACATAATATCCAATGAATATTGAAAGGATAAATATACTTAGTCTAAATATAAAAGGATCTATTTCCATAATTTTTATTTTATCAAAGTTTTTTCGATTATTTCGTCTTCTAAATTAATATTAATTTTATTTTTTTCTTTATCATACAGATTTGAAACAAAATTAAATACATTCTTTGCATATAAATTTGATGAGGAGATTGGTAGTTTATTTAAAATGTTACTCTCACCCATAATCTTTACACCATTTTTATCAACTATTTTATCAGCACTTGTAAAAGCAGTATTTCCACCTTGTATAGCAGCTAAATCATAAATTATTGATCCAGGTTGCATATTTTGAATCATTGTATCTTTAATAATTATTGGAGCTTTCCTTCCAGGTATTAAGGCAGTACAAATTACAATATCAATTTTTTTTAATGTTTCGCCTAATAATTCTTCTTGTTTTTTTTTAAAATCTTCTGATGCTTCTTTTGCGTAACCCCCCTCTGTCTCAAGGTTTTCTGCCCCTTCAACAGTTAAAAATTTTCCTCCTAAACTCTCAACTTGTTCTTTTGATGCCATTCTTACATCTGTAGCAAAAACAATAGCACCCATTCTTTTTGCAGTTGCAATAGCTTGAAGTCCAGCTACACCTGCACCAACAACCAAAACTTTAGCAGCTGGAATTGTCCCTGCAGCAGTCATCATCATTGGAATGGCTTTTTCAAAATTAGCAAACGACTCTATAACTGCTTTATATCCAGCAAGATTTGCTTGGGAAGAAAGTATGTCCATTGATTGTGCTCTTGTTATTCTTGGAAGTAACTCTAGTGAAAAAACATTAATTTTTTTTTTTACTAAAGCTTTTATTCTCTCTTCATTATTATAAGAATCTAAAACACCAACTAGGGTTTGACTTTCTTTTATTAAAGAAATTTTATCATCGTTAGGAAAGCTTAGCTGTACAATAATATTTGCGCTACTTATAATCTCTTTTTCATCCTTTAAAATTTTAGTTCCTACTTTTTCATATTCTTTATCTTTAATACCTAAATGATTTCCGTAACCTAAGGGTAATAATACTTCAAGACCTAATGAAATATATTTTTTTGCAATTTCTGGAGTAATGGATATTCTTTTTTCGAGATTTTGGTTTTCCGATACAGAGGCTATTATCATAAAAAAAACTTTACAATAAGAATACTGCCATTAAAACTAAAACTGATATAATAGCGACAGTTCCCCACAGAACAAATTTTGTAAAGTTATTCCAAGTATTTTTATGGTTTTCATCATCCATAAAAATTACTTCTGTCTTGCTTTAAATTTAGGATTGGTTTTGTTGATAATATATACTCTACCCCTTCTCCTAACTAACTTTGAGTTTAGATCTCTTTTTTTGATAGACTTGAGTGAGCTTTTTATTTTCATAAATTGTTATGCCGGCGACGACTTACTCTTCCATGCCTTAAGACAAAGTACCATCAGCGCTGAAAGGCTTGACTTCCGAGTTCGGTATGGGATCGGGTATAACACTTCCGCAATAATCACCGGCAAGAGCTTTATACTTATAATGAGTAATATGTAAATAAAGATTTATCATCAAAATACCTTTATTTTCTGCAAATTATAATAGAAAAATAAATAGTCTCACTTCAAATTATCTCAAGTTTTGAAATATAATATTATATTTGAAAATAAATAATCTAAAGTAAATCAATAGATAAAATAAAATATTAAGTGTAATTAAAATAATTTGTAATTGCGTATTGCTTGGATCACTTGATCCAATTAAAAAAATAAAAAGATTATATAAAATAATTAAATAAGATGAAACATTGTTAGGGCTTAACTTTTTATATCTCAATTTTTTTTTAACATAAAAAAAAACTAATTGATGAAAGTGGTTATTGTCAGCTTTAGTAGGTGATTTTTTTAGGATAAATTTTCTTAAAATAGAAAATAAATTTTCAAAGCAAGGGTACCATAGAAGCAATACTATAAAAAAAGGTGAAATTTCAGAATTTAATTGATTAATATTTATTAAAAAATAACCACAAATTAATCCTAAAACATATGATCCACTATCACCCATGAATAACTTATTATTAATATTTAAAATAAATAGATAAATTAAAACTATAATAAAATTAATCAAAAAAACTTTTTCTATTTCAAGATAAATATATAAATCTAAGTATAAAATTAGAAATATTATTAAAGAAAAGTAACCTAAAAGTAACCCATTTAAACCATCAATAAAATTTGATCCATTAATAAGTATTAATAAACAAAATACTGGAAAAAAAAAATTAAAATAAAAATTTTCCAACAAAATATCTAATAAAATAAAATTAGTTTCATAAATTTTAATATCTAATAAAAAAACAAATAAAATAATTAAAACTGATTGTATTGTAAATCTCAACTTTGGTGAGGAAATTATATTAGTATCTGAAATGAGACCTACACCAAATATTAAAAATATAAATAAAGAAAACAAATAATTATCAGGATAAATTAGAAGAATACTACAAAACGTCAAAAAAATTCCTCCTGTTAAAGGTATATTTTTTAAGCCTGAAAACTTTTGATGTTTTTGACCTTTGTAATTTAGTAAAAAATTAAAATTTTTTATGTAATCATTTATAAAATAGAATATAACGACTGAAATAAATGTGATTAAAAAAAATATCATACTATTTTTTTAAAGAATTTATACTTAAGATTATTAAATAAAAAAAAGACTTAAAAAAACCAAATTTCATATAATCATTATATAAACTAAAACCATCTTTAAGCTTCTGAAAAATTGATGATGAAAGAGAATTATTCAATTTACGCCAAATTGTAAGATTTTTATCTAAAGCACCAATTAAAACATTTTTTTTTAATATCAAAAGCCATAATACAAAATCTTCTTTAGTTTTTAATTTTGGAAATTGGCAATTTTTTTTAATTAAGCTTTTTTTTAACATAACTGTAGATAATCCAATATCACAAGAAGCGAGAAGTTTTTTGTAGTCTTTAAAAATTTTAGCTTTCATTATCTTATTTTTCTTTTTGTTTTTATCTAAAATTTCATACGTTGTATGAGATATTTCAAAGTTATTTTTAATCATAAATTTCAGTTGTAATTTAATTTTATTTTTTTTCCATAAATCATCAGCGTCTAAAAAAGCTATATATTTTGCTCTTGATTTTTTTATACCAATGTTTCTAGATCTACCAGCACCTAAAGATCTTTGATTAAGAATTAATTTAATTCTTTTATCACTATTTTTAATCTTATTAATAAATTTAAGATCAGAACGATCTTCATCGTCATAAACAATAATTATTTCTAAATTTTTATGTGTTTGAGATTTGATTGAGTCAATAGTTTTTTTTATAAATTTTTTTTTTTTAAAATAAGGAACAATTACACTAACTAAAATCATGTCAATTTTTTTTAGACCCAAATTCAATTACTTAGTTAATTCAATTTTATGATCACATTTATCCATAACATTCTTAGAATGGCTAGAAATTATTATAATTCTATCTTTTTTTATTTTATTTAAGTTCCTCATAATTATATCTTCATTTTTTGAGTCCAAAGAAGAAGTCATTTCATCTAAAATTAATATTTTTTTTTCAAAATAAAGAGCCCTTGCTATTCCAATTCTTTGTTTCTGTCCTCCTGATAAAAAAGACCCATCATCTCCAACAACTAAATTCAAGTCTTTAATTTCTTCTGTGAGATTTGCTATATCAAGACATTCTTGTACTTTTTTATAATCAATCATATTCTCATCTTCTGAAAATGCTATATTTTTAGAAACTGTATCATTTAATAAGAAAATCTTTTGGGAAAGATAACTGATTTTATCAAAAACCATAAGTTCATTATTGTTTATTTCTTTGTTATTTATTAAAATTTTTCCTGAAGATGGGTTTAAAAAATTCATTATTAGATTTAAAAAAGTAGTTTTTCCAGTCCCTGATGGTCCGTAAACACAATATATGTTACCAATATTAAACTCTAAATTAATATTTTTTAAAATAAAATTATCAGATTTTGGGTATTTAAAGTTTATATTTTCAATTTTTATTTTCTTTAAATCATCTTTAAATAGTTTTTTTGTCTTAAAATATTCTTCAAATTTTTTCTTAATTTGTAGTTCATTATCTAAAAGTTTAAAAGAAGGTTTTCCAAAAATTATAAGTTTACTTAAATGATATATATTATTTCCAATAGGTAGTAATCTGATAAATACTGCAATATAAATTCCTAATATAAAAATCATATTACTTTCTAAACCTGAATTTAATTTAAGGTAGTAGATGATTAGACATAATATAATTACTCCAAAAAGTTCTATTAATTGTTTAGGAACAAAAGAATATAAATTCTCTAAAATTCTTACAATTATATTTTTTTTTCCATAATGAAAAAATTTATCTATAAAAAAATTTGGATTTTTTGAAAGAAATATTTCTTTAGATGAGGATAACCCTTCGTTTATATATTTTATATAAAAACCCTCATTAATTAACCTTTCTTGGCCTAATGAATTCATTTTGGGTTTAACAAAAATTAAAATTATTATTATTAATAATGTTAATACAGTCACACAAATTAAGAATGCTTGTAGATTTACAGAAATAAGAACGATAGAAAAGCCTAAAAATTTTAATAATTCACTAAAAATAATGTAAGAACTTTGAACACAATTTTTAAAAAATAAAGTTGGTAAAGAGGTAACATTTCTAAACATTTCATTTGTTTTTCTTTGTGAAAAATTTCTATAATCAAAAACATAATTTTTAAATAATTCCTTTGATAAGTTTAATGTTCCGAATTCAACCCATTTACGTTCAAAATAAAATATCAATGAAAGAATGATAAATTTTATAAAAAATATTGTAGTAATTAAGGATAACAATAAGAAAAAAATTTCTTCACTTCTGATTGTAGTTAGGTCGGGTATTTTAAGTAGGTTCAAATACGGTTGAATTTTAGATAGAAATTCTGCTTGGCCATTAACAATTACAAAAATTAGTGGAATTAGCGCACCAATTGATATCATTTCGAGAATAAACTTAATTATTTGATAAAGCACCATTAACCATATGCCATTTCTTGTTTTGATCGGTAAAATATTAAAAAAATTATTAATCATTACTTTTAATTTGAATGATATCTTTTTTTATAAAATGAATATTTAAATTTTTATACTTTGGATTTAATTCTTTTAAAATTTCAAATTTTCTTAAAGTTTCTTTTTTATTAAAAAATGAAAATTTAATATTTCCATAATTTAATTTAAGAATTTTTGACCTTATGTCTCTTATCTTAAAACTAAAATTTAAAAATAAATTATTATTCTGATCCTCTATTTTATTGGTCTTTGCCAATTTCAAAAATTCGTCTACAATAATTTTGTGTGCAGGTTTTTTTGATAAATAATTATATGCTCTCAATTTAAATTCATTTGAATTAACTTTTTTTACTTTTTTATTGTTTGTTATTTTTTGTATCACATCTAAACATTCATCGAACTTTTTTATTTTTTTTGAATATTTATCTGCGAATTTATGCCCATGAACTGAATTAAAAGGAATATAAGATATAGTTGGTCGTCCTCTTAGTGAAGCTTCAAGACCCCCTGTACAACTAGAATGTACAACAATCTTAGAATGATAAATCCACTCAGATAAGCTACCTTCTTTAATAACTTTTACATTTTTAAATCGTTTCAAGGAATTATAGTTACTCAATTTATCTATTGGATGGGGTCTTACTATTATTTTCAAATTTGTTTTATTTGAAAGAGATGCAATTAATTTAAAAAACTTTTTAGCCATATTAAAGCCATCTGTACGGATTTTTTTAAGTCTGCCAAAAGTAAGACCACGCTTAATATACCCTGACTCTGTATGAAAATTCAAAATTTGATTAAATTCTTTTTCTGAAGATAACTGAAAATTTAAACTAAATAATATATAATCATTAAATATGAATTTTTTTTTTTTAAAATAAGTTTCAAAATCTTTTCTCCAAAAATCTAATCTTGGATTTCCTGATTTGATAAATTTTTTTTTATGTTTTTTGAATTTTTTAGACAAATTATCATAATCAAATTTACCCCATGTAAAAATTTTATTTGTTAAGTTTATACTCTCATTTGAATATCGCTCTATCAAATATTTTTTGTTTACATTAATTAAGCCATCCTCTTCATCAAGACTTGTAATTATAAAGTTATTTTTTTTAAAAAAATTTAATTCTTTTAATCTATTTGGTGAAGGTGTTATAGATTTGTAAAGGATTATTCCTGGAACAAAAAAATCTCTTAATAAATATTCTTTTACTCTTCCCACATAAACATTCATACCTCTTGAGGCACTTTCCATTGCGATCAATAATTTAGAGTCAAATTCCCTGTTTAAAATTTCAATTGGTAGGTAAAGATTCATCTATTTTTAATATAAATTTTTAATTGTGTCATAAAAATGGTAACTTTTATATTAAAGCCAAATAATCATTATTTGCTAGAGTATAATTCTATTCTATTTTATTTTATTTAACAGAGTTCCAAAAATTTTTGTACCAAGATATGTATTTAACATAACCTTTGTTTATTGGGTTTAATGGATTGTATCCAAGTAATTTTTTTGCCTTGTTAATATCTAATGTTCCTCTTTCTGGCATGAATTTTTCTTTTTCCTTATATAAAACTTTAATGTCTTTAAACTCATTTTTTAAAATTTCGAGTAATTCATTTATTTTTCTAGAGCTTCCAAATGTTAGATTAAAAGTTTCATTTTTAGCACTCTCTTTTTTACAACAAAGACTTATACCTTCCACTAAATCCTCAATATAAGTAAAATCCAATCTATCTTCACCACTACCATTAATATTTATATCAAGTCCCTGAATCGCATTTTCAATAAATATTTGACCAACTCTTCTACTAACACATCTTTCGCCATAGAGAGCTGATGGTCTAATAATTGTGTATGGTAAATCAAACACTTGTTTATATGCTTTAACTAAAAGTTCCCCAGAATATTTTAGAGTTCCATAAATACCAATTGGGGAACAGGGTGTGTCTTCTGTAACCTCTTTTGACTGAAAATTACCATAGACCATGCTTGATGATAAATAAATTACATGTCTTTTTTTTTGTCTTGCAAAATCAAGAGTATTTTCTAAGGTTCTGTAACTATGATCAAAAGTACTATGAGGATCTTTATTGGATTTATTTGCATGAGAAACTGCAGCTAAATGAATTATAATATCAGGATCCATGCTGTCATAAATTCTAGTTATTGCATTATAATCTCTTGCGTCCTGGACAGTTAAATTAATTTCATTTTTATTTAAAAGTTCCAATCTGCTATTTAAAATTGACCTATATAAATTTTTATTTTTAATGTCACTATCCGTGAAAGAAAGTATATTATTTACAGCCAAATTATCTATTATATCAACATGATAACCTTTTTTTTTAAGTTTTAGTGCTAAGTTGTGTCCTATAAAACCACAGCCACCAACTAATAATATTTTTTTTTTCATTTATTAAACAAGTTTAGTAATAGTTTTGCAAATTTTATCAACCTCTCTTATCTTTAATTTGGGATATACAGGTAGAGATATATTTTCAGTGCCATATTCAATTGAATTTTTATAATTTATCAGATTCAAGTTATATTTATTTTTGTAGTAAGACATTCGCGGTAAGGCGTTTGAATAATGAACACTCACACCGATATTAAGATTTTTTAATTGTTTTAAAATTTTATCTCTATTTTTGCAGAAAACTTGAAAAATAAAATATGAACAATCCTTTGAGTAAGGCATGCATTTTATATTCTTTATTTTAGATAGATTTGATAAGTATCTTTTGGCTAGTGCATGTCTCATTTCTAGATTTTTTTTATAATTCAAAATTTGATTTATTCCTAATGCAGCCTGAAAATCTGTCATTCTGTAATTATAACCCAAAAACTTTACATCATAATCACCTTGTTTTTTTCGATCTTTAATATCTTTGTCAATTCCAAAGGCTTTTAATTTTTTTATTTTATTAAAAATTTTTTTATCATTAGTTACAACCATGCCTCCTTCACCGGTAGTAATTTGCTTTGTAGGATAAAATGAAAAACTTCCTGTTAATCCATAATTTCCTACATGTTTTTTTTTATATTTTGTGCCTACAGCATGTGCACAATCCTCTAGTAAAACTAATTTTTTTGTTTTACAAAATTTTATAATTTCTTGTAAATCACATGGATAACCAGCCATGTGAACTATGATTACACCTTTTGTTTTTTTCGTATAATTTTTTTTAATACTCTTAAGTGAAATATTGCCAGTCATTTTATTTACATCTGCAAAAACAGCTTTCGCACCAGTATACTCAACTGCATGGGCTGTAGCTGTATGCGTCTGAGCCGGAACTATAATTTCTTCTCCTTTTTTAAATCCTGAAGCTAAACATGATAAATGCAAACCTGCCGTGCAACTAGATACTGAAACAGCATACTTTGATTTTGTATATTTTTTAAACTTGTCTTCAAATCTTTTTGTAAATTTACCATGAGTCAACCATCCACTTTTAATTATTTTTCCAACAAGATTTATATCTTCCTTTGAAATATTTATTTTACTAAATTTAATTTCTTTCATTAGTATCTAATTTTAATTTTCTTTTTAAGAACAATTGATCTATCTGCTGCGAAACAAACTTTCATCAAGTTATATTGATCTTTGAATGAAATAATTGAATTACTTCTTTTATCAATTAAAGTATCAATAAAATTTTGAATTAGCTTTTTTCTATTTGTTTTATCAGGGTATTCATAGTCTAATTTCTTAAATTGTGTCTCAATACCTTTTTTATTAAACATATAAGAACCTAAATAACTATTTACTAAAGTTTTTTTTTTTTCAAAAATTTTTAATTCATGAAAATGTTTATAAACTCCAGCAGCATTAGCTGTAATTTTAACAATCATATTTTTTGAAAACTCAAAAATATAAACTATAAAACTCTGTTTTTTAAAATTTGTTTTTTTTGTTACTATGCTATTACTATAAGAAGTTACATACAGTGGTTTTTTATTAAGTATCCACATTATTAGATCGATCATATGAATTCCAGCACCTAGTGTAACGGAATAATTTTTAATTTTGGATCTCCATTGAAATAATTTTTGTCTTCTACCCCAAATATAATCAGCTTCTATATAAAAAACTTCGTCAATGTTAACTTTTTTTTTAAGATTAACAAACAAAGAATTTGCTCTTAAGACAAGATTAGAGATTATTTTAATTTTGGGATTCTTTTTTAATAAATGTTTAATTTGATTTAATTGCTCAAGACTTAAACACATGGGCTTTTCAACAATTATGTGTTTCTTATATTTTATACATTTTTTTATCTGGGAAAAATGATTATCATCATAACTCGCTATTGAAACAAGATTTATTTCTTTATTTTTAAATATTTCATTCTCATCAGATATTATCTTTATATTTCTAAATCTTAATTTTAACTCTTGAATCTTTTTATAATTGTTTTCACAAATAATTCTAACTTTAGAGTTTCTGTACCCATGAATTGCTTCGAAATGCTTTAAACCGATACCTGACCCTATTATTGCTGCATTAATCATAGATTGTATAGTTTTCAAATTTTTTTTTGTCTATTTTTTTTAAAATTTTAGCTAAGTCTTTTTTATTGTCTACTGCAAGTTTGATAAATTGATTTTTTAATTTATTTCTGAAATTTTTGATATAAAAATTTTTTGAATATGTGTAAAAATACTTCGTCACATGCTCTTTTTCTATTTTACTCATTTTATGTATATATTTTTTAAGCATACTAGTTCTTATGATCTCTACAGATTGTCCTTTTGGAAATGATCTCGGAAAAATATTGGTTACTAGATCATATTTTTTATTTTTATTAAATATGGAAATAGCCAAATTAACTAATTTATAGTCTATTAAAGGGCTGTCTCCACTTATCCGTAAAAAGAAAGTTTTTTTTTTTAATAATGCTAAATCTAAGACTCTCTTTGTTACATTGGGTAAGCTTCCTCTAAAAAATTCAACCTTTATTTTTTTTAGATATTTTACTAATTTGTCATCTGATTTATGGTTAGATGTTGCTACAATAATCTTTGAAATTTTTTTTGATTTTAACAATTTTAAAATTACATGATGAATTAGAGGTTTGCCATAAACAATTTTTAAAATTTTATTCGGAAATCTCTTCGAACTACATCTGGCCTGAATTACAGCAAGCACCTCAAACTCTATAAACTTTTTGTTCTACAAGATATCTAATCATACAATCAATGGTTTTTTTTAAATATTTATGTAAAAATTTTTCAACTATCTTATGATGATTTGTCATAACTATTGCTTTATAAAATTTCTTTAAGTTATTAAATTTTAATTCTATACTTTTTTTGTTAATTTTGGAATTCTTTTCATATAATTAGTTATATATTAATATAATTACAAACAAAGAGGCTAAAAAAATTAATTAATAAAAATGAAGATTGCAATTTTTTTTAATAACCACCGTGGACTATGTGTTTTAAACCGTTTAATTAAAAAAAAAAAAAATAAAATTGACGTTTATTTGTCAAAAAAAAATCTCAATTCGCACATAACAAAAAGAATAAAAAAAAAGTTTTTAATTATCAAAAAGATAAATTTTAAAATTGTATCAAAAATAAAGAAAAATAAATACGATCTATTGATAGTGGCTGGATGGCCTTTAATATTTCCCCAAGAACTTATTAGAGCTGCCAAATACGGAACAATAAATTTACATGCAGGAAGGCTGCCTAATTTTCGAGGTGGGTCTCCACTAAACTGGCAAATAATTGAAGGTAAAAAAAAAATCTACATCAGTATTATTAAAATGACGAAAAAAATAGATGCGGGTCCAGTTTATCTTACAAAAAAAATTATACTTACCACAAAAGAAAATATTAATGATTTACACAATAAAGTTAATAAAATTTATCCTTATATGGTTGAAAATACAATTCAAAGAATATTAAAAAAAATTAAACCAAAAAAACAAAATATAAAATTAAAAAGATATTTAAAACAAAGATCTGATAGAGATGGAAAAATAAAATGGAATCAAATGACAGATTATCAAGTTTTTAATCTTGTAAGAGCGACTACAAGCCCTTATCCGGGTGCTTTTTATATATTTCAAGGAAATAAAATTAGATTATTTAAATGTAAAATTTCAAAATTGAGAGAAAAGATAGAACCTGGAAAAATTTTAATAAAATCAAACCAAAAATTGGTTGGCTGTAAAAAGGGATGTATACAAATAATTAAAGAAAGATTAAGTAAATAAAATTATGTGCAAAATAGCTGGGTATAATTCACTTCGAAAGATAAAAATGAAAATAAAATACTGTAATTTTTAAATAAATGATCGGAATAATTAATACTGGAATGGGGAATGTTCCCTCGATATCATCAGCATTAAAGAAAATAGATTGTAACTTTATATTGTGTTCAAATAAAAACGATTTAGATAGAGTTAGTAAAATTATATTACCTGGTGTTGGTTCGTTTAAATTATTTCATGAAAAAATTCAAAATAATAATATGTTTAAACTAATCAATGAACGAGTACAAAATGGAACTTCTATCTTGGGTATTTGTTTAGGTTTTCATGCATTATTTGAAAAATCATTAGAGTTTGGAAACTTTGATGGTTTTAATTTTATTAAAGGAAAAGTTGAGGACTTAAAAAAATTGAAAATTTCACAAAGAGTGCCACATGTAGGGTGGAATAATTGTAAAATTTTTAAAAATTCTGGCTTATTTAATAACATTAATAGTAATAGTAATTTTTATTTTACACACTCATATACGCCCATTAATGTTAACGAGGAATTTGTTATTAGTAAAACTTTTTATGGTGTCGATTTAATTACTGCAGTGCAAAAGGGGAACATTTTTGGAACTCAATTTCATCCAGAAAAAAGTCAGAAAGCTGGTTTAGAATTGTTAAAAAATTTTGTGAACTATCCAAATGCTTAAAAAAAGATTGATCATATCTCTAACCTTCAAAGATGGAATTCTTTTTAGGACAAAAAATTTCAGTCCAGATTACAGGTATACTAAAAACTTTATAGATCTTTGGAATGCAGATGAAATAATTTTAATTGATGTATCAGATGCAGGTAAAAAATTAAATAATAAGTTTATAGAAATAATACAATTTTTTATAAAAAATTGTCACTTACCTATTTCAGTAGGTGGTGGAATATTATCTATGGAAAAAGCTCAAAATATTTTTAATTTAGGTGTAGAAAAAATAATTATGAATTCTTCAACTTATTATAATCCTAGACTTACTGAAGATTTAATTACAAATTTTGGTTCATCATCTGTTATTCAGTCGATTGATTTTAAAAAAGGTCAAGATAATGAATACTCAATTTTAGTAGATAATGGAAAAACAACGGTTAATCAAAATACCAAAGATTATATTAAACATCTAATGAACCTTAGGGCTGGAGAAATTTTGTTCAACAGTATTGATAATGATGGGGGATTATTGGGTTTTGATATTAATCTGATTGATAATTTTTCTAAGTTTGTTAATTCTCCAATTATCATACAGGGAGGTGGGGGAAGTTGGAGTCATTTTTATGATGTTTTAAAATTTGATTGTGTGAGTGCTGCATGTACTCAAAATATCTATCATTTTACAGAAACTAGTCTAAAGTCCGCAAAGGGATATTTAAAATCAAAAAATATCGAAGTTAGAAATGACTATTAATTACACTCATCAAAAAAGTAGATATGAGACTAAAATTTAAAAAAAAATCTGCTTATGTAATTGCAGAGATTGGAAATAACCATGAAGGGTCAATTTCTCGAGCAAAAAAAATGATTAAATTGGCATCAAAAACAGGAGTTGATGCTGTGAAATTCCAAACCTTTAAAACTAGTGGTTTTATTAGTAATAAAGCAAAAGAAAAAAGTATTATCTTAAATAAATTTCAACTTTCACAAGCAAATTTTAAAGAATTAAAATCTTATGCTCATAAACATAAATTAAATTTTATTTCTACTCCTCTTGATTTAGATAGTGCTTATTTTTTAGGAAAGATATCTGATGCAATCAAAATCTCGTCTGGTGATAACAATTATTTTAAAATGATAGAAATTGCGCTAAGTTTTAACAAAAATGTCATTATTTCTACAGGTTTATTAAATTTTAAAGAAGCTAATAAACTTATAAAGAAAGTCACAAATAAATTTAGAAATAAAAAAAAGTTAATTTTTCTACATTGTGTTTCTTCCTATCCAGTGAAATATAAAAATGCTAATTTAAAAAGAATAAGTAAATTTAAAGAAAGATGGAAAAATATAAAATTTGGTTATTCTGATCACACATTAGGGATAGAGGCCTGCTTAGCCTCAAGAATATTAGGCGCTGATGTAATTGAAAAACATTTTACAATTAATAAAAATTTTTCTAATTTTAGAGATCATTCTCTTTCAGCTGATTTCACAGATATGAAACATCTAGTTTTAAGTCTAAAAAGAATAGAACAAATGATATTTAAATTTTCAGAAAATTTATCTATGGATGAAAAAAAGAATGCAAAAATATTTAGAAGACAACCCTATGCGTTTAAAGATTTAAAGACAAATGAAGTTTTAAATGAAAAAAATATTCGTTTTTTAAGACCACATTTACCAGTTAATTTTACAGACCCTCAGTTTTTTCTTGGAAAAAAATTAAAAAAGAAAATATCTAAAAATCAATTAATAAAAAAATCGGATATAAAATAATGTGTGGAATAAGTGGTTTCATATCCTCAGAACACAATCTTGAGAAAAATGTCACTAACACATTAAAATTAATGTCCTCAAGAGGTCCTGATTATCAAAATTGTATAAAATTTAACGTAAAAAAAAAACAAATTAATCTTTTACATTCACGCTTGAGCATTATTGATCTCCAAAAAAGATCCAATCAACCTTTTAAGATTGGAAATTACACTATAATTTTTAACGGAGAAATTTACAATTATTTAGAAGTTAGAGAGAATCTAAAAAAAAAAAATTATAAATTTAAAACAGACTCAGACACCGAAGTGCTTTTAAACTGTTATATTGAATATAAAGAAGATTGTTTTAATTATTTAAATGGAATGTGGTCTTTTGCAATTTGGAACGATAATGATAATACACTTTTTTTATCTAGAGATTCTTTTGGTGAAAAACCTTTATACTATAGTTTTGAAGGGGAAGATTTTTTTTTTGGATCTGAAATTAAGTATTTATTTAGTTTATCGAACTCAAAAAAATTTTTAAATGATGATAAGATGAGTCATTATCTATTTGATGGTTATAAATCAATTTATTCAGATGATAAAACTTTTTATAAAAATATATTTTCTCTTCCACATGGTTCATATCTTAAAATTAATTTAGATAATAATTATAAAATAAAAAAGTATTACAAACCAATTATAGATAGTTCTAAATCCAAAGAATTTAATTTAATGGAGTCTATTAAAAAAAATAAAGATTATTTAATCAAAAGTGTTGACTTAAGAATGAGATCAGACGTACCGTTAGCTTTTTGTTTAAGTGGAGGAATAGACTCTGGTTCTATTGTTTCTATAGCGTCAAAAGTATTGGGTAAAAAAGTAGATTGTTTTTCAATTATCGATGATGACGAAAAATATAATGAATATAACAATATAACAAAAATAGTAAAAGATTGCGGTGTGAAGCACTATCCAATTTTTTTAAAAGATAAAAAAAATGATTTTTTTTCAAAGATTGAGAAATTAATTGATTATCATGATAGCCCTATTTCAACTATTTCATATTTCATTCACTCTTATCTCTTAGAAGATATATCTTCAAAAAAATTTAAAGTATCAATATCTGGAACTGGTGCTGATGAGATGTATACAGGTTATTATGATCATTTTTTACAGTATTTTGCTAGCGTTGATCAAAATAGTGAAATTTATAAAAATAATTTAAAATTCTGGGAAGAGTACATAAAGCCATCTTTAAGAAATCCTGCTTTGATAAATAAAAATTTTTATAAGGAAAATCCAAAATCAATGTCTAATGTTTTTGAGCAAAATTTTGAACTAAAAAATTTTTCTAAAATTAAAAAAAGTTATTCAAGTATCAAAGAAAAAAATTTTACTGAAAGTGTTTTGAGAAATAGAATGTTAAATGAGATGTTCCATGAAATAGTCCCAGTAATTCTTAAACATGATGATCATAATGCAATGATGAATTCTGTTGAAAATAGAAGCCCATTTTTAGATAAAGAATTATTAAATTTTACATGTCAAATTCCAGCAGAATATTTAATTCAAAATGGATTTCAAAAATTTATTTTAAGAGAGTCTATGAAAGATATACTAATTGATTCTGTCAGGCTTGATAGAAAAAAAAGAGGTTTTAATGCATCAATCAATTCATTAATAGATTTTAAAGATTCAAAAAATATAGATATTATTTTTAGTAAAAAAAATATAATTAATGAATTTGTAGACTTGGAAAAATTAAAAAGATCAATTAATTTTTCTAAGATTCCAAATCACTTATCAAAATTTTTGTTTTCTATTATTAATTGTGAAATTTTTTTAAAAAAAAATTTTTAATTAAACACTGTTGTTTAATATTTAATAATAGAAACTGCCTGTGTAATAGATGAAAAATAAAAATTTATTTATATTTATAACTAAATCTTTCCCACTCCATTAAAAATTTTAAAACTCTTTTATATTCATCAATTTTAATTTTTGGCTTATGAGAAGATTTCTCTATTTTTTTTGCAACTATAACTAAATCATTTTCATCATAGTATCTGTTATTAGATATAATCCTAAAACCAGAAATCTCTAAAAGATTAGACAAAGAATTATAAGAAAAAAACCAAGGGTGCGTATTATTAGTATCGTATTTAGAAACAAAAAAATTATATATTGGTTTTTTGAAAGGGACTAAAACTCTAGAACTTTCAGCTATAAGAAGAAGGCCGTTTTTTTTGAGAGATTTATGAATAACATTAAGTACACTTAAAGGGTCTACACAATTACATAAGGTCCATAACAAAGAGGCACAATCAAAATTATTAAATTTTTTATTTAAAATCGTACTTTCAATCGTGCCGTTATGACAATAGAATTTTCTTTTTGAATGTAATTTCACAGTTCTTTTTGTAAGACTAAATAATTTTTTACTATGTTCAGAAAAATTAAATGAAATATTATTGTTTACTCTTAAAAGTTCTTTAGCAAAATTACCCTCTCCAGTACCATAATCACAAAATTTAATTTTTTTTTTTTTTATATGATTGTTAATAAATATTGCCGAATAGTAATGTCTAGATCTCATTATTGGATTATTAGAAGTATATTTTAATTTATTAGTATCAATTTTTTTTGAATAAATATTCTTCGTCCATACAGACACGCTGGTATCTGAATTTTTAGTTGGAGAATGAAACAGAGTACCAGTTTTCTTTGAAATATAAATTTTCGATTTTGAAATTTTATTTTTAAATTTAACTTCAACTGATCTGTTGATCGATTTTCCCAAATAATCTAATTTTACCTCTTTTGCTAATTTTTTGAGGATCATTTCACCATTTTTTTTAACATATTATTTTAACACCCTGGACTTTTTTTTGGTGTTGTCTAAAAAACTTTCATAAGTAGGATAAGGATTTACCATGTAAATTTTATAAATCTTTTTCACAATTCTACTTATCTATTATAACAAAATAGTGAGGTTGTAAAATACAGCCGCTTACTTGTTCATTGCCAACAATTTTTGTTGCAAGAGGTCTTTTTTCTAATTTAATACTTTTATTAATTTTTTTTTTATCAAAATAATTATCTTTAATAATTTTAATTGTTGAATTTGGTGAAATTTTTTTGATATTTGATATCAAATAATCAAAAGATAATATATTAAAGAATGAATATGCTCTTGGATTGCCTTTGCTATCAAACTCATTTTCGGGACTGATATCTACGTCTTTCCACCACTTATTGTTATAGACGCATTGAATTTTATATGAAACATCAAACAATACCGTTCTTATAATAATTGTTTTTTTACTAACTCTAATAATTTCTTTTAGAGGTTTAACTACATCATTTAAATGAATAAAAACGTTACTACAGAAACTTATATCAAACTCATTTTTTTTAAATGGAAGTTTATAAATATTTCCCTTTTTAAAATTTACATTTTTTTCATTTTTCCAAGCTCTTTTAGCTTTATTAATAAAAATTTGATAAGGGTCAACTCCTGTATAAAAAAAATTTGATGTTATTTTTTTTTTTAATGATCTATAAAAATGTCCACTTGCACACCCTACATCCAAAATTTTTTCGTTTTTAGAGATTTTTTTTTGAATAAATCCAGCCATTGCCTTTGAGACTTCCATTTCTGGGGATTTTCCTATAGCTCTTTTAAAGTAAATGTTTGCGTTGTTGGTATTATTTTTATATTCGTTTAAACAGAGTCCATATTTATTTATTAAAGGTTTTTTTGTTTTTATATTCATAATGAATTAATTAACTCCCATTTATTATTAATACTTGTTCTCCAAATCTCTTTGTTTCTATGCTTGTTGATAATATCCTCAAATTTGTCACTCGATAAATCTAAATATTCTAAAATCTCATTTAAATTTTCCTTTGGAAATTCATGATCATAATTTTTAGCTAATTTTACCGCTTGCTCCCTAGTCATTTGATTATTTTGAATCATTCTACAAGCATCTCTACTTGCTCTTCCAAATCCAAATTTAATATATTGCATGTAATAATAAATAGGATCAATCTTATCATCTAAACTGTCAAAATCTGTAAACGTACCACTAGTCCTGCCTGAAGCATCAGTTTTAAAGTTTGGGATTATTTCTTTAACATAATTATAATTATCCAACATGCTCCATTTGTAAAAATATGCAAAAT
>CACLMD010000010.1:22500-31147 GCA_902607945.1 uncultured Pelagibacteraceae bacterium
GTGAGCTGTTACGCTATCTTTAAAGGATGGCTGCTTCTAAGCCAACCTCCCGGCTGTTAAGGAATTTCCACATCCTTTCACACTTAATCATAATTTGGGGACCTTATCTGGTGGTCTGGGCTCTTTCCCTCTCGACCATGGACCTTAGCACCCACAGTCTGTCTGATGAAGAACAACATTTAGCATTCGGAGTTTTATTAGGTTTGGTAAGAATCTCTTCCCCCTAGCCCATTTAGTGCTCTACCTCTAAATGTCTATTTATTCATCGCACTACCTAAATAGTTTTCGCGGAAAACCAGCTATCTACGAATTTGGTTGGCCTTTCACCCCTTACCACAAGTCATCCAAAGACTTTTCAACGTCAACTGGTTCGGTCCTCCGGTAAGTGTTACCTTACTTTCAACCTGCTCATGGTAAGCTCATTCGTTTTCGGGTCTAATTCATAAAACTAATCGCCCTATTAAGACTTGCTTTCGCTACGCCTACACCTAGATGGCTTAAGCTTGCTTTATAAATTAAGTCACTGACCCATTATACAAAAGGTACGCCCTCACCCTAAAAAAGGCTCGGACTGATTGTAGGCATGCAGTTTCAGGTTCTATTTCACTCCCCTAATAGGGGTTCTTTTCACCTTTCCCTCACGGTACTAGTTCACTATCGGTCACTGAAGAGTATTTAGGCTTAGAGGGTGGTCCCCCTATATTCGAGCAGGATTTCACGTGTCCCGCTTTACTCAAGAATTTTGTTAAACATTACTCATACGGGACTATCACCCTCTATGGTTAGCATTTCCAAACTATTCAAATTTTTTTAACAAAAATACTGGCCTAGTCCGCTTTCGCTCGCCACTACTAACGGAATCTCAATTGATTTCTTTTCCTCTGGTTACTTAGATGTTTCAGTTCTCCAGGTTGTCTCTTTAAACTTATGTATTCAGTTTAAAGTACCACATAAAGTGGTGGGTTTCCCCATTCGGAAATTTTCGGATCAAAACTTACATACAGCTCCCCGAAACTTATCGCAGTATATCACGTCCTTCATCGGCTTTCAGTGCCAAGGCATCCACTACACGCCCTTAAACGCTTGATTTATGCACAGAAAAAAATTCTGTGTTGAATCAAATTTTTATTTTGAACATTAGCTAATAACATTACTAATGTTCGGATATAGATATTGATATTAATTATTTTTTTTACGATTTTTTATAACTAAGTGTTTTGGTGGAGGATAGCGGGATCGAACCGCTGACCTCCTGAATGCAAATCAGGCGCTCTCCCAGCTGAGCTAATCCCCCATTGATCTTTAATTGGTGGGCCGAGAAAGACTCGAACTTTCGACCCCACCCTTATCAAGGGTGTGCTCTAACCAACTGAGCTACCGGCCCCTATGCAAGAGAAACACTGCTTTAAGAAGAGAAATGAGGACGGTCAACATTACCGATGTATATTATTTAGAATAAAATTTTACTTTTATTCATCCTTAGAAAGGAGGTAATCCAGCCGCAGGTTCCCCTACGGCTACCTTGTTACGACTTCACCCCAGTCGCTGACTATACCGTGGTCAAAGGTTTTATCCTTTGCCTTAAGGTAGAACCAACTCCCATGGTGTGACGGGCGGTGTGTACAAGACCCGGGAACGCATTCACCGTGGCACGCTGATCCACGATTACTAGTAATTCCAGCTTCATGCACTCGAGTTGCAGAGTGCAATCCGAACTGAGGTATCTTTTAAGGATTTGCTTAACGTCGCCGTCTTGCTTCCTGTTGTAGATACCATTGTAGCACGTGTGTAGCCCAACACGTAAGGGCCATGAGGACTTGACGTCATCCCCACCTTCCTCCAGCTTATCACTGGCAGTTCTTTCAGAGTGCCCAACTTAATGATGGCAACTAAAAGTGAGGGTTGCGCTCGTTGCGGGACTTAACCCAACATCTCACGACACGAGCTGACGACAGCCATGCAGCACCTGTGTTTCGTCCGGCCGAACCGAAAACTCTAATCTCTTAGAGTCGCGACGAACATGTCAAGTGTTGGTAAGGTTCTGCGCGTATCTTCGAATTAAACCACATGCTCCACTACTTGTGCGGGTCCCCGTCAATTCATTTGAGTTTTAACCTTGCGGTCGTACTCCCCAGGCGGTGTGTTTATCGCTTTCGCTGCGACACTGAAAATAAATTTCCAACGTCTAACACACATCGTTTACGGCATGGACTACGAGGGTATCTAATCCTCTTCGCTACCCATGCTTTCGTTCCTCAGTGTCAGTAATGATCCAGAAAGCTGCCTTCGCAATTGGTATTCTTTCTAATATCTACGAATTTCACCTCTACACTAGAAATTCTGCTTTCCTCTATCATACTCTAGCTGAAAAGTTTTGATGGCAGTTCCAGAGTTAAGCTCTGGGATTTCACCACCAACTTTTTCAACCACCTACGAACTCTTTAAGCCCAGTAATTCCGAACTACGCTAGGTCCCTTCGTATTACCGCGGCTGCTGGCACGAAGTTAGCCGGACCTTCTTATTCGGGTACAGTCATTTTCTTCCCCGACGAAAGAGCTTTACAACCCAAAGGCCTTCTTCACTCACGCGGCATCGCTGCATCAGAGTTTCCTCCATTGTGCAAGATTCCCCACTGCTGCCTCCCGTAGGAGTTTGGGCCGTGTCTCAGTCCCAATGTGGCTGATCATCCTCTCAAATCAGCTATTGATCAAAGTCTTGGTAGGCCATTACCCTACCAACAAACTAATCAAGTGCAGGCTCATCCAATGGTGCATAAAGCTTTCTCCGTAAAGACTTATCCGGTATTAGCACAAGTTTCCTCGTGTTATTCCAGGCCATAGGGCAGATACCTACATGTTACTCACCCGTCTGCCACTAAGTATTGCTACTTCGTTCGACTTGCATGTGTTAGGCGTGCCGCCAGCGTACGTTCTGAGCCATGATCAAACTCTCAAGTTTAAAAACGGCGCACACTAGCTTCCATATAAATTCTAAGAATAAAATTTATATGATGTTGAAGTGTGTACGACAAATTTTGGTAACCTTAACCGTCCACACTTCTCTTCTTAAATTTTTACTTTTTTTATAGCTAATTGAGCAAAAAAAGCTCAATAATGCTCATTAATCTATTGTTTTGACAATAATTTAACGAGGAAGTTCGATGCTTATAGGCTAAAATTATAGGAAATCAAGCATTTAGAAATAAAAAAAATGATTAAAAACCCTTATTTAATCGGGTATTTTTTGATTTTTCCAAATAGTAATCTAATAATTAGGATATTCAAAATACTTAAATGTTTAAAAAAATTAAAATTAAAATTAAAAATAAAAATGAAATTATAGCTTTAACTTTTTTAATAATTTTAACAGTTACAGTCACTAACTATTTTAATTACACTCAAAAAAAAATTAAGGATAATTACAATGAAATAATAAATAATATTTATTTTAAGAAAACTGCAGACTATTTTCTTAATAGATTAGAACCAAAATTTAAAAAAATAAGACATCCGATTGTAGAAGGAGAAACTTTTGATAGTATTTTCAATATATATCAAATTGATAAAAAAGAAATCCAAAATATAAAAAATAAGCTTACTAAAAAAATAAATATAAATAAATTAAATACTAATCAAAAAATTTATTTCACAATCGATCAATCAAATAATAAAATTAAAGATTTTATATTTCAAATTTCAAATAAAGAAAGGATACTTTTAACTAGAAATAAAGAAGAAGACGATTTTAACCAAGAAATTTTATTAACGAAACTAGAAAAAAAAATATTATATAAAGAAAATATTATACTGCAGAGTTTATATAAATCTGCAATAAGTAAAAAAATTCCACCAAATACGATTATAGAGTTAGCTAGAATTTATGGTTTCCAAGTAGACTTTCAAAGAGATATAAAAAAAAAAGATCGATTTCAAATTATGTATGAAATTTTTATAGATAAGAATAAAAAAACAATTGAAATAGGAAATATTCTATTTGCAAATTTAATTTTAAGTGGTGAGGATAATTCCCTCTATTATTTTGATAAAGAAGGAAGTGTTGGACATTACGATAAAAATGGGAAAAGTATTAAAAAAGCTTTAATGAAAACACCAATTAATGGTGCAAGATTATCTTCTCCTTTTGGAATGAGAAAACATCCAATCGATGGGTTTAATAAAATGCATCGTGGTACAGATTTTGCTGCACCTATGGGAACTCCAATTATGGCTTCTGGTTCTGGAACTATTAAAAAGGCTGGATGGTGTGGTGGTGGAGGAAATTGTGTGGTGATAAGACATAATTCAACCTATCAAACTGTTTATGCTCATATGTCAAAATTTGCTAAAGGAATTAAAAAAGGTGTGAGAGTCAAACAAGGTCAAACAATAGGCTATGTTGGTTCAACAGGAAAATCTACGGGTCCACATTTACATTACGAAGTAATCGTAAATGGAAAAAAAATTAATTCTCAGAAACTTAAATTACCATCTGGAAAAATACTTAAAGGAGATGAAAGAAAAATATTTGAAACTAAAAAGATTAAACTAGATGTATTAAAATCTGAAAAAATAATTGGAATAAACTAACTACTCAGCTAAAGCAACTTTAGCTTCAACTTCCTCACTTTTAGTAACTGCTTTTTCTGTAGAATCCTCTTTTTTTATACTTGCATCCACATTCTTTTCTTCATTAATACTTTTATTTCCTGAAGACTCAACTGATATCCTTGTTTTTTTAAAACTTTCTTGTTCGTTTAATATTCTAGTAAAATGATCCGCATGCTGAAAGTAATTTTCAGACAAAATTTTATCTCCACTTGATAAAGCTTCTCTTGCTAAATTATTATATTTATCAATTAATTTTGAGGCATTGTGATTATTTCTACCTGGAATTTTTCTCTGAAAATTTTCGTTATTAGAATAATTTGATACATACTTTGGTCTATCACCATTAGATTTGAAATTTCTATCATTTCTTCTAAAATTATTTCTTCTGTTATTATTATTTCTAAACGTCACCATAAAATTATTTCTCTATTTTAGTGCTTATTATACATCGCTCGTTATTTGCAAGGTCCTTTGCTACCGAATTGATATAAAAGCTATTCTTTATTAATAATTGTTTAACCTCTTCTTTTTGGTTGTAAGCAATTTCTAAAATTAATTTTCCACCATTTTTTATCAGCTCAGATGATTTTTTAATAATTTTTCTGATTTCTGATATTCCATCTAATCCACCATTAAGAGCTAACTTTGGCTCAAAATTTATTACGTCTTTTTCCAAATATTTTAAATCTAAATTTTTAATATAAGGAGGATTTGATACAATTAAATCATATTTCCCCTTAGAGAATTTGTCAACATCTGATTTAAACAATCTAACTCTATTTTTAACTCCTAATTTATAAGCATTGATTTTACATACTTTTAAAGCATGATTGCTGATATCAATGCCAGTAGCTTTAAAATCTTTTCTTTCTTTAAGAATTGAAAGTAAAATACAGCCTGAACCAAAACCTATGTCTAAAAAATTTATATTATTTTTTTTCCTATAAATCTTTAAAACTTGTTCAATAATAATTTCAGTATCAGGTCTTGGAATTAACACATTTTCCCTAACATAAAATTCATATTTCCAAAAAAATTTTTTTTTAGTTAAGTATGCTACTGGTTTACCTTTTGCACGCTGATGAACCATTTTTTGAAAATAATTATACTGTTCATCACTAACATTATAATCCAAATTTAAGATAATAAATTCTCTTTTTTTATTAATTGCGACTGATAATAATATTTCACTATCAATTAAAGCTGATTTAATATTATTTCTTTTTAATTTTTGAAATGCATTTTTAATGACAACTTCTAATTTCATGATTAATTTAAATTAACTAGGCTCTCCTCTTGAGCTTGTAATGTTAGGGACTCTATCATTTCATCAAATGCTTCTCCTTCTAAAAACTCTTCTAATTTGTGGATAGTAAGATTTATTCTATGATCTGTGACTCTGCCCTGTGGAAAATTATAAGTTCTAATTCTTTCAGATCTATCCCCAGTTCCTATTTTGCTTTTTCTATCCTTAGATCTTTCTTGATCTATTCTAGACCTTTCTAATTCATAAAGTCGAGCCCGCAAAATTTTCATTCCTTTGGCTTTATTTTTATGTTGAGACTTTTCGTCTTGCTGAGACACTGAAAGACCCGTAGGAATATGGGTAATTCTTACAGCACTGTCAGTAGTATTAACAGATTGACCTCCGGGACCACCAGCTCTAAAAACATCAATCCTAAGGTCCGACTCATTAATCTTTAAATCAACTTCCTCAGCTTCAGGTAAAACGGCTACAGTAGCTGCAGAGGTATGAACTCTACCTTGTGTTTCGGTATCTGGAACTCTTTGAACTCTGTGAACACCACTTTCATATTTTAAAGTTGAATAAATATTGTTACCTTTGATTGACGCAATAACTTCTTTCAAGCCACCTGCTTCACTTCTCGAAATAGAAATTAGTTCTACTGACCATTTTTTTTTATGGCTAACTTTTTCATACATCTTGAAAAGATCTGAAGCAAATAGGCTTGCCTCCAATCCACCTGTTCCAGCTCTAATTTCGATAATGGCATCTTTTTTATCTGCTTCATCTTTTGGTAACAAAAATAATTTTAATTTTTTTTCATTTTTTTCATTTTCTAAATTTAAATCATTTAGTTCTGTTTCTGCCATTTTTTTTAATTCGTCATCCGAATTTTTTTCACTTAAAATTTTTTGAAGTTCTAATTTATCACCTTCATAAGATATATATTTTTTAGCACTATTAATAACTTCATTTAAATCAGAATATTCTTTAGATTTTTCCGCAAAAGTTTTTTTATCTATCGAAACTGAAGATAGTTCCTTTTCTAGTAATGCGTGTTTATCAATTAAGTCTTTAATTGTTTTAAGTGGAATCATTTATTTTTTTCAAATTCAGAGGCTTTTTTTTCAACTTCACTTACAATTTTTTCAATCATTTTACTGGTTAAAATTTTTTCAGACTGTATTCCCGACAAATAAAGCATATTGTTCCCTTTTTTACCTCCGGTTATTCCTACATCTGTCATAGCTGCCTCTCCAGGACCATTAACCACACATCCTATTACTGAAAGGGTAATTGGTGCCTTAATATGCGAAAGATTTTTTTCTAAAGCTTTAACAGTCTCAATTACTTGAAATCCTTGTCTTGCACAGGAAGGACAGGAAATTATCTTAACCCCTCTCTCCCTTAAATTAAGAGATTTTAATATTTCATTTCCAATTTTAACTTCTTCAACTGGGTTATCTGACAAAGAAATTCTTATTGTGTCACCTATACCATCCAAAAGCAATGTTCCTAGTCCGATTGAGGACTTTATACTTCCAGGGATAAAACTTCCTGCCTCGGTAATCCCTAAATGTAGAGGATAATCTGTAGCCTTAGACAACTGACGATAGGCTTCTATTGATAAAAAAACATCTGAAGACTTAACACTTATTTTCAAATTACTAAAATCTTGATCTTCTAAAATTTTAATATTTCTTAAAGCGCTTGCAACTAGTGCTTCTGGACAAGGTTCTCTGTATTTCTCTAAAATATCTTTTTCTAAAGATCCAGCATTAACTCCTACTCTAATAGAACAATTATTATCTCTTGCTGCTTTTATAATCTCTTTAATTTTATCTATATTACCAATATTTCCAGGATTTATTCTTAAACAACTAGCACCATTTGCTGCCGCTTCAATAGCCCTTTTAAAATGAAAATGAATATCAGCAACTATAGGTATATCAACATGTTTAACAATTTCTTTTAAAGCCTTGGAAGATGACTCATCTGGACAAGAAACTCTAACTATGTCAGCTCCTTCAGCATGAATTTCATTTATTTGTTTAATTGTAGCTTTTATATCTGTGGTGAGAGTATTAGTCATTGATTGCACAGTTATGGGATTTTTTCCACCTACTTTAACTTTACCTACGTTAATTTCTTTTGTTCTTCTTCTTTTAATATCTCTAAAGGGTCGTATGCTCATTTTTTATTATCTAATTTAAATTCTTTATGTAATGCAATTAATGCTTTTTTAGTATTTTTTTTATCAATTAAAACTGAAATTTTAATCTCAGAAGTTGAGATTACTTGTATATTGATCTTTTTGTTTGCAAGAGTTTGAAACATTCTAAAAGTAACCCCAGGTGTTGTGATCATTCCAACCCCAATTATCGAAATTTTCGAGACACCTTTTTCAAATAATAATTTTCTATAACTTATATTTGTATTTTCTTGAATTGTTCTTTTTGCTTTATTTAAATCTTCTGTCTTAATCGTAAATGTTAAATCTGTTTCCTTTCCGTTAGCAGAAATGTTCTGAACAACCATATCAACGTTTATCAGGTTTTTAGATAATGGTTCAAAAATAGATGCCGCAACACCTGGCTTATCTTTTACACCTATAAGCGAAACTTTTGAGTCATTATGAGTAGACGAAATTCCAGTAACAATCTTATTATTAATTATATTAGACCTTTTAGTAATTAATGTTCCTGATTTCTTTACAAAGGATGATTTTACTTCAATATCAATTCTATTTAATCTTGCATCCTGTATCGAAACTGGCTGCATAACCTTAGCACCA
>CACLMD010000011.1 GCA_902607945.1 uncultured Pelagibacteraceae bacterium
TTCAGACACTTTACTTAAAAATTTTATTCCCAATGATTTTGAAGCTATTTCAGTTAAGTACATTAAAAGATTAATACCCAAACTCATATTACCTGCTTTTAAAATGGGTATTTTTTTTGAAAATTTTTTGATTAAATTCTCCTCTTTTTTTGAAAATCCAGTGGTACCAATGACTACTCTTTTTTTTAATTTTGAAGCAATTTTTAAAACCTGGAGAGTACATTTTGGAGTTGTAAAATCTATAATTAAATGTGCCTTTCGAAAAGTTTCTTCTGTATTTAAATTAATTTTAATACCATTGACCACTTTATTTATTTTTTTACTTTCTGTAAGAGCAACTAAATTAAAACCTTTATCTTTTTTGACAGATTTAATTATCTGTTGACCCATTCGGCCCAAGCATCCAGTTATGATTAAATTTGTTTTTTTCATTAATAGATAAGATATGAAATTATCACAATCAAAACAATAATTATAGACCAAATGAATAAATTTTTTGTGAATTGTTTTGATTTTAGATTTGTTTTGAAAAATGCTGGAAGGATAAGAACTAAAACTGCTATTAAAAAAATAGCTGGAACAATTTGTTCTAATGCCATCTATTAATTTTTCCAGAAGCTCTTAGCTTTTTGAAAGAACTTTTTAATACTTGGATTTGATTTTTCGTTTTCAATTTCTTTAAATTTTTCAAGTAATTCTTTTTGTTGCTTATTTAAATATATAGGAACTTCAGTTTTGACTTGCACATATAAATCACCAAAATCCCCTCTTCTCATAAAAGGCATCCCTTTACCCTTTAATCTAAACTGTTTCCCATTTTGTGTTCCATCGGGTATTTTAATTTTAGCTTTCCCCCCATCAATTGTTGGTATTTCAATCGTTGTTCCTAGTGCAGCATCTGCAATTGATATTGGAAATTCAAAAAATAAATTTTCATCTGATCTTTTAAATAGATCATGTGAATTAACATTTATAAATAGATATAAATCTCCTGCTACTCCACCTCTACTTCCTGCCTCTCCTTTCCCTGCTAGCCTGATTCTGGTTCCATCATCAACACCTTTGGGAATAGTAACAGAGATTTTTTTTGTGGCTTGTTTTTTTCCTTGACCACTACAATCATTACATGGATTTGTTATTTCTTCTCCATTACCATTACATTGAGGACAAGTCTGCTGCACAGTAAAAAAACCTTGATTTGATCTGATTTTACCATTTCCTCCACAATATGAACATCTATCAGGAGAATGACCTGGCTTGGACCCATTACCTTTACAGGTATCACATTTTTCAGTAGTAGAAAATTTTATATCTTCTTTTTTACCCTGATATGCTTCTTCAAGATTAATTGATAAATCATATCTTAAATCTGAACCTCTATTATTTGAACTTTTTCTACCCCTAGATCTGCCACCACCTCCAAAATCTCCAAAAAAATCTTCAAAAATATCAGAAAAATCAGCACCACTAAACCCACCAAAACCACCTTGTCGACCTCCACCATTTTCAAAAGCAGCATGCCCAAAATTGTCATAGTTTTCTTTTTTATTTTTATCTGAAAGTATTCCGTAAGCTTCACTAGCTTCTTTAAACTTATCTTCAGCAGATTTATTTCCAGGATTTTTATCTGGGTGATGTTTTACGGCAAGTCTTCTATAAGCAGATTTTATTTCGTCTGGACTAGAATTTTTGTTTACACCAAGAACATCATAATAATCTCTTTTAGACATTAATTTAACCCAGACAATAAGATCTTAGTTTAGGCGCTCTTTTCTTGATTTCCGTCTTTTTTATCTTCTTTTACCTCTTCAAAATCAGCATCTACAATATTATCGTCTTTTTTATCCTTGTTATTCTTTCCATCATCTTTATCAGAATCAGGTTTAGTACTTTGTTGAGACTTATAAATTGCTTCACCAAGTTTCATTGAAGCTTGAACTAATATCTCAGTCTTCTTCTTTATATCTTCAGTATCTTCACTCTTTAAAGCATCTTTTAATGATGTAGAAGCATCCTCAATAGCTTTTTTTTCTGTATCTGAAACTTTTGAACCATGTTCCTTAAGATTTTTTTCTGTAGAGTGAATTAAAGTATCAGCTTGATTTCTAACATCAACTGACTCTCTTTTTTTCTTATCAGAATCTTTATTAGCTTCAGCATCTTTAACCATTTTTTCAACCTCTTCGTCACTTAAACCACCTGAAGCTTGGATTTGAATTTTTTGTTCTTTACCAGTTCCCTTGTCTTTTGCTGAAACATTTACAATACCATTTGCATCAATATCAAATGTAACTTCAATTTGAGGAACACCTCTTGGAGCAGGCGCAATACCAATTAATTCAAAATTTCCTAAAATTTTATTATCTGTTGCCATCTCTCTTTCACCCTGAAGAACTCTAATTGATACTGCAGGTTGATTATCTTCGGCTGTTGAAAAAACTTGGCTTTTTTTAGTCGGAATAGTTGTATTTTTTTCTATTAGTTTTGTAGATACACCACCTAAAGTTTCAATACCTAATGATAAAGGGGTAACATCAAGTAGAAGAACATCTTTAACATCTCCTTGTAAAACTCCAGCTTGAATTGCAGCACCCATTGCAACAACTTCGTCTGGGTTAACACTTTTATTAGGCTCTTTGCCAAAAAAGTTTTTAACTTCTTGAACTACTTTAGGCATTCTAGTCATACCACCTACCATAATAACTTCATCAACCTCATTTGCACTAATGCCAGCATCTTTCAAAGCTGTTTTGCAAGGAGGTATAGTTCTAGCTATTAAGTCTTCAACTAAAGCTTCTAGTTTTGCCCGAGTCATCTTGATATTTATATGTTTTGGACCAGTTTTATCTGCAGTAATAAATGGCAGGTTAATATCTGTTTGTTCAGCAGAAGATAATTCAATCTTAGCTTTTTCAGCAGCTTCTTTTAATCTTTGAAGTGCTAGCTTATCAGATTTTAAATCTATTCCATTATCTTTTTTAAATTCAGAGATTAGGTATTCAACAATTGAATTGTCAAAATCTTCACCTCCTAAAAAAGTATCTCCATTAGTTGATTTAACTTCAAAAACTCCATCACCTAATTCAAGTATTGAAACATCAAATGTTCCCCCACCCAAATCATAAACAGCAATTTTTTTATTTTGCTTTTTGTCTAAACCATAGGCTAAAGATGCAGCTGTTGGCTCATTAATAATTCTTAGAACTTCTAATCCAGCAATTTTACCAGCATCTTTTGTTGCTTGTCTTTGTGCATCGTTAAAATATGCAGGAACAGTTATTACAGCTTTAGTTACTGTTTGGCCTAAATATTTTTCAGCAGTTTCTTTCATCTTCTGAAGAATAAAAGCCGAGATTTGAGAAGGTGAGTATTTTTCTTTTTTTGCTTCAATCCAAGCATCACCTTTATCAGAATTAACAATTTTAAATGGAGCTGCTTCAATATCTTTTTTAACAGTTGGATCATCAAAATTTCTTCCTACTAATCTTTTAACTGCAAAAATTGTATTTTCTGGATTCGTTACTGCTTGTCTTTTAGCTGGTTGTCCAATTAATTTGTCATTGTCATCTGTAAAAGCTACAACTGAAGGGGTTGTTCTTGTACCTTCAGCATTTTCTAATACTTTTGGTTGACTACCTTCCATAATAGCAACACATGAATTTGTAGTTCCAAGGTCTATTCCAATTATTTTACTCATAATATTGTTTTCTATGTCTCTTCATATAGGGGCTAAATTTAATTCTACAAGCTGATCTAATCATTATTTATTCTCTGAATTTTCTATATTTTGTTGATTTTCTTCATTTTTATTTTGAGTTTTTTTTGAAACACCTACTAAAGATGGTCTTAATAATCTATCTTTTATTGTAAAACCTTTTTGGATTTCTTGAACTATAGTTCCAGGTTCTTTTAAATCATCCTCTATTTCTATCATTGCTTGATGAAGGTTTGGATTAAGTTTTTTATTTAAACATTCAATTGGTTTGATATTATTTTTACTAAAAATAGAAATTAAATCTTTATTTACTATTTCTAAATGTTCCAAGGTTTTTTTTAACGCTTCAGTATTTTTTAATTTTTCATCATTTTCTAAAACTTGTTTTGATCTTTCTAAATTGTCAATTAAGTTTAAAGCTTCTTTAGCAAACAAAGATCCACCATATTCAAAAGCGTCTTCTTTTTCTTTTTCAAAGCGTCTTCTTTGATTTTCCATTTCAGCTAATGTTCTAGCCAATCTGTCTTCTAACTCTTCTATTTTCTCTTCAGGAGTAATTTTTATTTCTTCTTTTTCTTTTTTAGTTTCTGATTCTACTTTAGGGTTATTATTATCCATTTCAGCATCGGAAGATGCATGTTCGTTCGAAGGATTTTGTTCTTGTTCTTTCTCCATAACGACTTATATGGTAAGAAATTCTGAAATTGCTAGATGTATATGAAAAAATTTACCAATCTTTTGATAGGCACAAATAATAAAGGAAAATTAAGAGAAATCAGAGCATTACTGCCAAAATATATTAAAACTTATTCAACAACTAATTTTAATCTAAAAAGTCCAATAGAAAATGGAAAAACATTTGAGGATAATTCTATAATTAAATCAAAATATTTTTCAAAGAAAACTAATTTACCATGTCTAGCAGATGACTCTGGTTTAGAAATAGATATTTTAGGAAATAAACCTGGGATTTATTCTGCTAGATGGGGAGGTAAAAATTCAGATTTTAAAAAAGCTATTTTAAAAGTTTATAGAGAGTTAAATAAAAAAGATAAAAATTGGAAAAATAAAAAAATAAAAGCAAGATTTATTTGTGCTCTTTCAATTTGTTTTTTAGATAAGAAGCTAGTTTGTGTTAAAGGTAAAGTGGAAGGCTTTATTTCTCCAGAGCCAAAGGGGAAAAAGGGTTTTGGCTATGATCCTATTTTTATTCCAAAAGGAAAAAAAATTACGTTCGGAGAAATTCCTTTTAGTAAAAAATATAAGTTAGACCATAGATTCAAAGCATTTACTAAAATTAAAAAATTTCTTTAAGTAGACCACTTTCAATTTTATAGAAATTTAATTGATGGTTTATTTTATTATCTTCTATATCAAAAATTCCTATTTTTCCTTTAAATGAGTTTTTTGAATTAAATGTTTTATTAGCATCAGTTATATCACTTTTTAAAGAGAGATAATAAATCAAACCAACCAAGTCATAACTTAATAAAGATATATGATTTGGATTTTCATCAAACTCATCTAAAAATTTTCTTTTAAATTCTTCTAAATTTTTTTTATTTACTGAAGGATAATAGATGGGTTGCAAAGAAGTCTCACTCAGTAAACTTTCATCAAACCACTGATTGAAAGTTATGAAATATTTATCTTTTGGAGACACATCAGTGTAAAGTAACGAGGTTATAACACTTTTAAGACTTTCATCAAAATCTGCAATTATAACAGAGTCAAAATCTACATTTCCAATAGTATATCTTTTTTCAAGATTTTTTATTTTTTTTTCTTTATTTACTTCGTTGGAATTTTCTAGTCTTGTTATTTCATCTATCAAATTTTGTTTTCTAATTTCATAATTAGTTATTTTCTCAATTTGTTTTGTAAGTTTTGTGGGTTTGATGTCATAAAAATATTGTTTTTGGGTTTTGATTTTTGACTTTTTAATTCCTTGTTTGATTTCTAGTTCATAATTTAAGTTTGGTATTAGAAATATTGTTTTTTCAATTTCGTTTATCTTAATAAATTTTTTAATAGTATTTAGTTGAGAGGTAGAATTTATCCCAGTACTAATTACATTTTTTGGAAGATTTAAGGTTTTATTAGTAAATGATAAAAAGGTTAAATTTTTAACCTCATCTAGATAAGATAAGTTTTTATAAAAGACAGGACCTATTACTAAATTAATTCCAAGTTTATTTAATTCAATTGCAGACTGTAAAGTTTTATTAGGGTCAGATTGGGTATCTTTTGGAATTATTTCTAATTTACCTGAATTAATATCTTTTAAAGCCAAACGTGTGGCTTTTACAATTTGTTTACCTATCTCAGAATTTTCTCCCGATAATGGTACGAGTAAACCAATCCTAATCTTATTTTCTTCAGTTAAAGCAAAACCATTGATAAAAAACAAATTATAAAAAGATAAAAAAAGAATTATAAAAATTTTATTCATTTAATGTTACTATTACTCTAATACTGTTTAAATTATGGTAAACCCTATATCGCACAATAATAAGTTAAAAAAAGGGTTATATTTGATACCAACTCCAATTGGAAATCTAGGGGATATCACTTTAAGAGCAATAGAATTATTAAAAAATTCAGATTTTATACTTTGTGAAGATACCAGAGTATCAAAAAAATTGTTGGATAAGTTTAATATAAAGACAGAATTAATTTCTAATCATAAATTTAATGAAGTTAAAAATTTATCAAAGATAATTAATCTACTAAGAGATAATAAAATTATTTCAATGATTTCTGATGCTGGTACTCCAAGTATTTCAGATCCTGGAGCAGTTTTGATTAATGAATGTTTCAGATTAAATATTGATATTATTCCACTTCCTGGACCTTCTGCTGTTACCACGGCAATGTCGGTAAGTGGTTTTGATGAAAAGTATTTATTTTATGGTTTTTTTCCTAACAAGGATAAACTGATTAAAGAAGAATTAGACAGATTATCTAAGCTAAATATTTGTTTAGTTTTTTTTGTTTCTCCAAAAAAAATTAATAAAATTATTCCATATCTAAAAAAATATTTTAAAAAAAGAAAAATATTAATTTGTAGAGAAATTTCTAAATATTATGAAGAATTCATAAGAACTAATTTAGAAGAATTACAAATATTTAAAAAAGAACCAAAAGGTGAAATAACCATTGTTATTTCAGAAAAAAAACTTGAAAAAAAAAACTCACAAACTTTAAGTGAATCAGATAAAAGAAATATTAAAACAATGATGAACAAATTAAGCACAAGAGAAATAACTGATATAATCAGTCAGAAAAGTGAAGTCACAAAAAAAGAAATTTATGATTATTGTTTAAAACTAAAAAATGAAAAATAATTTATTAGCGGTCTTTTTAGCTGTATTAATTTTGTCAGGGTGCGTTGGTGTTTCTTCAAAGGGTATTTTTGGAACAGGTGTAAGTGTTGCTTTTGACCCTAGATCAGTTGGAACTCAAGTTGATGACTCTATAATGCAAAAAAATTTATCAGCTAGAATCCTTATCATGGATAAAAAATATTTATTATCAGTTAAAACTAAAGTACTAGATGGTAGGATTTTTTTAACTGGCAAAGTAGATAACCCAGAAGAAAAACTTAAGCTTACAAAACTTGCATGGGAAACTGATGGAGCAAGATCTGTTAGAAATGATATTAAAATAAAGGAGGAATTTAATTTCAAGCAATCTGCAAAAGATATTTTGATAACATCTCAATTAAGATCTGCAATGATCTTCAATAAAAATATTAAAGCAACCAATTATCAAATTGATACTTATAAAAAGAAAATTTATATTTATGGAATCGCTTTAACTTCTGAAGAAAAAAACGAAGTTATCAAAGAAGCAAAAGAAATATTAGATGTTGAGAATGTTGTTGCTAGTATAATTCTGCTAGATAATTTAAGAATTCAAAAAAATTAATTTTTTTTATAATCAATTACATCTGCAGAATAAGCGGCTATTGAAGCTAAATTTATCAATTCTGAAGTAGAAGTTCTTAGTGGAGCAATTTCAATTGGAAGACCTAATCCGATTAAAAGTGGCCCGATCACTTTTGTATCACCTAATTCTTTCATCATTTTATAAGATATAGCTGCACTATGTTGACCAGGCATTATTAATATATTTGCATTACCCACAATATTAGAAAATGGATATAAACTTTTATATTCTTTATTGAGAGCAACATCTGGCTGCATATCTCCATCAAATTCAAAATCTACATTTTTTTCTCTTAAAATATCTACAGCTTTTTTAATATGTTTAGTCCTACTAGTTACTGGTTGACCAAATGTCGAGTGAGATACAAATGCGACTTTAGGATCAAAACCAAACAGACGTACAACTCTCGCAGTAGAAATTGCCATTTCAGACATTTGTTCTGAGGTAGGGTATTCATGGACGCTGGTATCAGCTACAAAAATAGTTTTTCCTTTGTGAACAACCAAATTTAAACCAAACATAATTTCCCCTTCTCTTGGATTAACAACTTGCTTTAGTTTTTCTAATGAAGCCCCAAATCTCCTAGTATTACCTGTTACAGCCCCATCAGCATCACCACAAGCTACCATACAAGATGCCCAAACTACTCTGTCATTTCTTACCAGTCTATCACAGTCCCATTCTAATAAACCCTGTTCTCTTTGTAATTTTTCAAATAAGAATTTAACGTATTTTTCTCTTTTCTCAGTATCTTTAGAATTAATAATTTTTATATTAAAGTTTTCATCGTAACCAATTTTTTTTATTTGTTCTTTAATCTTTTCCTCTTTTCCAATCAAAATTGGAATGCCAAGTTTAGAATTCTTGAAAGCAATTGCAGCCTTTAGAGTATTAACATCTTCACCATCTGCAAATACGATCTTCTTTTGGTTTTTTTTAATATAACTATTAATTCCTTGCATAATTGTAACAGTTGGATCTAATCTTTGTTTAAGTTGATCTTTATAAAGTTCAAAATCAATAATTGGTTTTCTTGCAACTCCACTTTCCATAGCTGCTTTTGCAACAGCCGCAGGTATTACACTTATTAACCTAGGATCAAAAGTGGAAGGAATAATATATTCTTTTCCATAATGTGGCCTCTCTCCTCCCATAGCTGCTACAACTTCATCTGGAACATCATCTCTAGCAAGTTCTGCAATAGCTTTAGCTGCTGCTACTTTCATTTTTTCATTTATAGTTTTAGACCTTACATCTAACGCTCCTCTAAAAATGTATGGGAATCCAATTAAATTATTTACTTGATTAGGATAATCTGATCTTCCAGTTGCAATAATTGCATCATCTCGAACTTCTTCAATTTCTTCTGGTGTAATTTCTGGATCGGGATTAGCGCAAGCAAAAATAATTGGATTTTTTGCCATTTTTTTAACCATATCTTTAGTTAAAGCACCTTTAGCAGATAGGCCTAAAAACACATCTGCATCTTTGATTGCATCTGATAGGACTCTATCTTTAGTTTCAATTGCGTGGCTTGATTTCCATTGATTTAAATTTTCTCTACCTTGATAAATCACTCCTTTTTTATCTATCATTGTAATATTCTTTTGAGGCACACCACTATTTTTAAATAGGTTGGTGCAAGCCATAGCTGACGCCCCAGCACCGTTAACAACAATTTTGATATCTTTAATTGTTTTTTTACTTATGTCTAAAGCATTAATTAATGCTGCAGTGGTTATGATTGCTGTTCCATGTTGGTCGTCATGAAAAACCGGTATATCTAAAATTTCTTTTAATTTTTCTTCAATTACAAAACAATCTGGTGCTGCGATATCTTCTAAATTAATTCCACCGAAAGAAGGTGAGAAATTTTTTATAGAGTTTACAATTTCATCTACGTCATTACTATTAATCTCAAGATCAATAGAGTCAATATCAGCAAATCTTTTAAACAAGACAGCTTTTCCTTCCATTACAGGTTTAGAAGCTAATGCTCCTAGGTTGCCCATACCAAGAATAGCTGAACCATTGCTAATTACCGCAACAAGGTTACCCTTACTTGTATAATCATATGCTGCTTCAGGATTTTCACTGATTGCTTTTACTGGAGCAGCCACACCCGGAGAATATGCTAGGGCAAGATCCCTTTTGGTGGTCATAGTTTTTGACGATACAATTTCAATTTTTCCAGGTTTTTTATGGCTATGAAATTCTAAAGCTTCCTTATCAGTATAATGATCAGTCTTTGTTTTTTTCATTTAAGTTAATTAGATGTACAAATGGGGTAAAATTAAGACTAATATGATTTATGAACTTAATTAAGTCAACAGGCACTTTCAGTTTTTTTACTATAATCAGCAGGTTACTTGGTTATCTGAGAGATATCTTAATAGCTATATTTCTAGGGACAAGTTATTTAGCAGATGTTTTCTTTGTAGCATTTAGAATACCCAATACTTTTAGAAGATTATTCTCTGAAGGAACTTTTAATGCAGCTTTTGTTCCTAGTTATTCATCAGAAATTATAAAAGGAAAAAATAAATCTAATAAGTTTGCCAATGAAGTTTTTAATTTTTTATTTTTAATTTTATTAATATTAATTTTGTTAGTGCAAATATTTATGCCTGCATTTGTATCATTAATTGCTCCTGGATTTATTGATGACAAAGAAAAGATGAGCCTAGCCATAGATCTTACGAGAATTACTATTCCATTTTTAATGTTTGTATCTTTAGCATCTTTTTTTTCTGCAATTCTAAATTCTCATAATAGATTTGCCGAAGCAGCTGCTGCACCAATAATATTAAATATTATATTAATAATTATTTTGATATTTAATAAAGCGTTAAACGATGAGTTGATTTATTATTTATCTTACGGTGTTACTTTTTCAGGAATTATACAACTCATATTTTTATATTTTTTTGTAACAAAATATTTTCAATTAACATTGAATATTAAATTCAAATTTTCAAAAAAAGTAAGATTTTTTTTTAACAAATTACTTCCAAGTATTTTTTCATCTGGTGTAACTCAAATTAATATATTAGTAGGAACAATTATTGCTTCTTTTCAAGCCAGTGCTGTTTCATACCTTTATTATGCTGACAGAATTTATCAAATTAATTTAGCTATTGCTGGAATTGCTATTGGCGTTGTTGTTCTTCCTCAGCTATCTAAGCATATAGATAAAAGAAATAAAAAAAAAATTGATTTAATTCAAAATAAAGCCTTAGAATTAAGTTTATTTTTGAGTTTACCTGCTTCCATAGCTTTATTTGTTGGTTCAGACGAGATTATTTCCGCACTTTTTGGATATGGTAAATTCAACGAAAGTTCAGTTTTAAATTCTGCAAAAGCACTTTATTTTTTTAGTTTGGGTTTACCTGCTTTTGCAATGATAAAGGTTTTTTCAAATTTCTTTTTTGCAAATCATGATACAAAAACACCCTTTTATATATCTTTGATATCAGTAATTCTAAATATCTTGATAAGTGTTTATTTTTTTAAATCAATCGGATTTATAATTATTCCAATAGCAACTACTATTTCTTCTTGGTTTAATTTAATATTTTTATTTTTATTTCTAAGAAAGAGAGATTTATTTAATTTCAATAAAATCTTTATAAGTCGTTTCTTAAGAATAATATTTTCTTCAGTTCTAATGGGCTTATTCTTTAATTATTTGATGGTTATATTTAGTGATCAATTATATTTTGAAAACTCTTTAAAATCTATTTATCTAATTTTATCAGTTATTTTAGGGCTTGGTTTATACTTATTAGTGTCTTATTTGATCAAAGCTTTCCAATTAAAGGATATTAAATTAAAGTATTGATAATGGGCAAAAAAATATTTTCAGGTGTTCAGCCAACAGGCAATCTACATTTAGGAAATTATCTAGGAGCAATTAAAAATTTTGTTAAACTCAATAATGATGATGAAAATGATTGTGTTTTTTGTGTTGTTGATTTACATGCCATAACAATTAAACAGGATCCAAAAGAACTTAGAAATAATATTAGAGAAACTGTAGCAACATTTCTTGCTTGTGGAATAAATCCTGAAAAAAGTATTATTTTTAACCAATCAACTGTACCTGCACATTCCGAGGCCACATGGTTACTTAGTTGTGTTGCTAGGATGGGTTGGCTTAATCGGATGACACAATTTAAAGAAAAGGCAGGTAAAGATAAAGAAAAAGCAAGTATTGGACTTTATTCATATCCAATACTTATGGCTGCTGACATCTTATTATATGATGCAACGCATGTACCTGTTGGAGAAGATCAAAAACAGCACATAGAATTAAGTAGAGATATTGCTCAAAAATTCAATAATGATTATGGTGTTGAAGATTTTTTAAAGGTTCCAGAACCTCTTATTCAAAAAGAGTTTTCGAGAATAATGAGTCTTAAAGATGGAACAAAAAAAATGAGCAAATCGGAAATATCAGATTTAAGTAGAATTAATTTAACTGATAATAAAGACTCAATAATTAATAAAATAAAAAAAGCGAAAACAGATCCATTACCATTGCCGGCAAGTTTGAATGAGTTAAACGAAAGACCAGAAGCAAAAAATCTTTTAGGAATGTATTCTAGTTTAACAAACTCAAACTTAGAAAATACGGTTAATGAATTTGTGGGAAAAAATTTTTCTGAATTTAAGGAAAAACTTTCTCAGGTTTTAGTTGAAGAAATAAACCCAATTTCACAAGAAATTAAAAAACTAATTAATGATAAAGAATTTTTAGATAAAATTCTTTTAGACGGCCATAAAAAAGCTAACAAAATTGCCTCTAATAAGGTAAAAAAAATGCAAGAAATAGTAGGTTTTTAATTTAATTTTTTAAACAAGTTTCAATTTCATAATTATTGACTATATAGTAGGTATGTTTGTTCAAACTGAAACGACACCGAATCCTAATTCATTAAAATTTTTACCAGGCAAAAATGTATCTAATGGAGGTTCATTTGAAATCAATAAAAATGATGATGTAAAAAATGAATTAATAAGAAATTTGATGTCAATTAATGGAGTTGAAGGTATTTTTTTGGGTAGAGATTTTATTTCAATTAATAAATATGATAATATGTCATGGGATGAAATAAAACATATCGTAATATCGTTGATTAATGACTTTTATTCAAGTGGTAAAGAGTTTGTAATTGACAAAAGCCCTTTTCAAATTGATGAAAATCTTGGAGAAATTGAAAAAAAGATTGTTCAAATTTTAGATCAAAAAATTAGACCAGCAGTTGCAAAAGATGGTGGAGATATAAAATTTAAAGAATTTAAAGATGGTGTGGTAAAGGTTCAGCTTCAGGGAAGTTGCTCTGGATGTCCTAGTTCAACTATGACACTTAAGCAAGGAGTTCAAAACCTTCTCTGCCATTATTTACCCGAAGTTAAAGAAGTTATAGCAGTTTAAAAATGAAAAAAATTTTTAAAAATAAAAAATATAAAGTTTTAAAGACATTGGATGATAACAATCTAGGCTCTTTAGCAAGAACACTTTTGAGTAGTATTGTTATAATTTTTGCATTTTATTCATTACCTTTAATTTCTAACTTCACGAACGAAAAAATTTTAAACTCAAATGAGTTTAGAAATAATTCAAAAACGGTTTTAGCTTATACATTGGATAAAGAAGCTAATGGAAAACTAGATAGTGATGAAAAGTATGACGAGAGAGATTTGCTTATAGATATTTATAGTCTAAATGAAAAAGAAACTGATGCTGTAAGATTGGATGCCTCAACAATAAAACAACTTTTTGAGGATACCGATTATAAATTGAATGATATTAGAAAAAATAAATTAGTAAAACCAATAGCATTGGACTCATTTCCTCGTGAAATTAAGATGATAGAAAATACGAAAAAAAGAAAAGAGTTTTTCATCCAGATTGTTTTGCCTCTAATATTACAAGAAAATAACAATATACGATTAGATAGAAAAAGACTTTTTAGTATTATCAATAAAAGCAATAACACTGAGTTAGAAAAGAAATGGTTGAATAAAAAGTACAAACAATATGGAATTCCTTCAAAAGATTTGTCAACTCTTAAAATAAGGATGGATGTAGTTCCAGTATCCTTAGCTCTTGCACAAGCAGCAAAAGAAACTGGTTGGGGAACATCAAGATTTGCTCAAGAAGGAAATGCACTTTTTGGTCAATGGACTTGGTCGGGCGAAGGTTTAAAACCAAAAGAAGCTGATGAATCCCAAGGACATAAAGTTATGAAATTTAATATTCTACAAGCTTCAGTAAGAGCTTATCAAAGAAACTTAAATACTCACAAAACTTATAAAGATTTTAGATTAGCGAGAGCTCAACTAAGAGATGCCAGAGAACCTTTGGACAGCATTATCCTTTCAGAGTATTTAGATGAATACGCAGAGACAGGTCAACAGTATGTTAAAATTATCCAAAAAATTATTGAACAAAATGATTTAAAAGATTTTGATAATGCAAAACTTTTACCTTCAAGTCTAGAATTAGAAAGTTTAATTTAGTTTTGATCAATTATAAATTGAGCACCAAACCATCTCCATTTACCATCATCGTTTAACGAGCAGTTAACTCTTCCTCTTCGAGGAAGAAAGGCTTCCCTAAATTCTATATTTAAAGTGTTATTTGCAAATTTTGTATTAGACTTTTCCCATTTATTTCCTTCATTAGAATAACAACTAATATGTTTAATATTTTTTTGATTTTCAAAAAATTCTACAGAAAAAACTGGAGGGTTATCTATTTTTTTTAACTTTTTTTCTTTTGGTAATAGGTGTTTATATTCAAGTGGGTAAGTTTTTATAATTGATGTAAATCTTTCTATTTCACCATATTTTTCATTTATAGGAAATCTAGGTAATTGAAACTCTTCTTTATTAACATCTATTACCCCTGAGTGTTGTCCGAAAGCAAATGTAAAATTATTAGAAATATAATTTCTCATAAATTCAGAATATTCACCAAAAGGATAAGAAAATAAATCAGGAACGTATCCAAGTTTATTTTTAAAAATAGAATTTGCAGTTTCAATATCGTTTATAAATTCTTCATTACTTTTTTTGATAAGGTATTCATGTGTATGAGAATGATGACCAATTACAGTAAAACTTTCTTTTTCAATTTCTTTTATTTGATCCCAAGTCATATAACCTTTGTTTCCAACTGGTTCAGTAGAAATAAATAGTATAAATGGAATTTCATTTTTTTTTAAAAAAGGCCATGCAACCTCATAAAAAGATTGAAAACCATCATCGATTGTTAGAAGTATTTTTTTTTGTTTTTTTGGAATATCAAATTTTTTTTTAAATTCATTGGGATGTATGAATTCATAATTTAAAGAGTTAATTAATTGAACATGTTTTAAAAAAAATTCCATTCGAATGTTAGTTGAAGGATATTTATTTTCATCAAATCTATGATACATAATTGATAAAACCCCTTCATCACCTGAATATTGTTTGATATTATTGTCTTCTGCTTTAGAATTTGTAGATAATAAAAAAATTACTATGAATAATTTGATAATTGATGCAGCCAATGAAAAAATATTTTTAATGCTCATTAAAGATAAAAATATTTATAGTGTTAGTCATGAAAATAGTAAAACTAATTATGAAAAATTAACTATTTTAATTAATGATTTTCTTAATGATTATGATTTAAAAATTAGCAATATTTCTAAATTATACGTAAATCGTGGGCCAGGAAGTTTTGCAGGTATCAGAAATTCTCTTGCAGTTGTTAAAGCAATCTATGTAGCTAGAAAGATTGATTACTATTGTTTTAGCTTTAGTGATTTTGACAAATTAGACGCAAATAAATATGAAAATATTCCTAATCTGTGTGATAAATTAAGGATTAAAAAGAATTTGATTAAACCTATTTATATAAGTTAAAATTAATTATGTCAGAAACAATTGAACAAAAGTGTTTAGCAAAAGGTGTTAAACTCACAGATCAAAGAAAAATAATTGCAAAAGTTATTTCAGAGTCTAAATCAGAATATGGAGAATCTGATCATCCAGATGTAGATGAACTTTATAATCGTGTTTCAAAGATTGACCCGAAAATAAGTATTGCAACAATTTATAGAACTGTAAAATTATTTGAGGAAGCTGGCATATTAACAAAACATGATTTTAAGGGTGGAAAGGCAAGATATGAGGCAATGATAGAGAGCCACCATGATCATTTAATAGATGTTAAGTCAGGAGAAATAATTGAATTTGTAGATGAAGAAATAGAAAAACTACAAAAAAAAGTTGCAGAAAAATATGGATACACGCTTGTAGATCATAAACTAGAATTGTATGGGATAAAAAAAAAATAGAATGAGTTTTGAAATTCTGAAACTGTAAAACTTAGATAGCTTGAAAAATAAAAAAAAAATATTCATTAAAACATTTGGGTGTCAAATGAATGAATACGACTCTAATAGGATTTATGACACAGTTAAAAAAATTGGTTATGAAAAAACAGAAACTTATGAAGATGCTAATTGTTATTTGCTAAATACATGTCACATAAGAGATAAAGCTAAAGAAAAAGTCTATCATGAAATTGGCAGAGTAAAAAAAATATTTAGATCTAAAAGTAAACCTTTAGTAATTGTTGCAGGTTGTGTAGCTCAAGCTGAACATGAGGAAATGTTAAAAAGAGAACCATACATTGACTTAGTATTAGGTCCTCAAGCATATCATAAAATCAATGACACAATATTAAATTATCAAAAGAAAAAATATAAAGAAGAAGAAACCGAGTTTGATGCAATCGCTAAATTCGAATATCTAAGTAAAATAAAAAACAATACAAATAAAGTTTCATCTTTTTTAACAATTCAGGAGGGATGTGATAAATTTTGTAATTTTTGTGTAGTTCCATATACAAGAGGACCTGAATATTCTAGACCATTTAATCAAATTTTAGATGAAGCCAAACAATTGGTCGATAGCGGTTCAAAAGAAATTATACTTTTGGGTCAAAATGTTAATGCTTATGATTTTGAAGGATTACGTTTATCTAACCTAATTTTAGAATTAGAAAAATTTCCTAGTTTAAAGCGAATACGCTATATGACATCACACCCAAATGATATGACAGATGATTTAATTAATGTTTATAAAAATTCGAAAAAATTAATGCCCATGGTTCATTTACCGGTTCAGAGTGGCTCTGATAGAATTTTAAAATTAATGAATAGAAAACATACGATTAAAGAATATTTAGAAATATTTAATAAATTAAAAAGAATTAATCCTAAAATTGAGTTTTCAAGTGATTTTATTATTGCTTATCCAGAGGAAAGCGAAAGTGACTTAAACAACACTTTAGCACTTATTGATAAAATAAATTTTATAAATTCATTTTCATTTATATTTAGTCCAAGGCCTGGAACAGCAGCTTCAAGCTTACCCATTATAGATAAAAAAGTGTCTCTTGAAAGATTAGAGATAACTCAAAAAAAGTTGTTTGAAAATCAAATAAAGATGAATAAATCTTTGGAAAACACAATAATTAATGTTTTGGTTGAAAACCGAATGGAAGACAAATCAAAACTTTTTGGTAGATCTGAATATATGACATCAGTTTTATTTAGTGGTAATGATGAGTTAATTGGAAAAATTGTGAAAGTTAAAATTCTAAATAGCAATAAAAACACTTTATTTGGTGAGCTTGCAGATCAAACAGATAAAAAGGTAGCCTAAAAATTGAATATAAGTACAAAAAAAAAACTTAATGCAAACTTAAAATTTGTTTATTCTGATAACAATACATTGAGTGTAATTTTTCATGACAATGATTTGTTAATGGGTGTGGTGGGTGAATTTAACAAAAATTTAAAGGAATTAGAAAAAATTACAAAATCTAACTTGTATTCGAGAGGAAATTCTATTTTAATTAAATCAACACCTGATAAAAATGAATTAGTAAAAAATGCAATACAATTTCTTGCTAATCAGTTTATTATTAATGGAAACATTGAAAACAAAGATGTATTATCTTCTATTGACAGATTTATGATAAACGAAAAAGTTAAAAATCACAATGTTACGGATATAATTAAAACTCCAAAAAAATCAATTATACCAAGATCTGAAAAACAAAAAGAATATGTTAGGGCATTAAGACAAAGTGATATTGTTATTTCAGCTGGTCCAGCAGGAACAGGAAAAACATTTTTGGCTGTTGCGGTAGGCTTAACAATGTTACTTGAAAAAAAGATTGAGAGAATAATTTTATCCAGACCAGCAGTAGAGGCAGGAGAAAGATTGGGATTTTTACCAGGTGATATGAAGGAAAAAGTAGACCCTTATTTAAGACCTCTGTATGACTCATTGTATGATTTATTTCATTTTGAAAAGATTCAAAGAATGATCGAAATCGGTGATATTGAAATTGCCCCATTAGCATTTATGCGTGGAAGAACATTAAAAAACTCCTTTGCAATTTTAGATGAAGCTCAAAATGCTACTGACACCCAAATAAAGATGTTTTTAACAAGAATAGGTGAAAACTCTAAGATTGTAGTTAACGGTGACCCATCTCAAATAGATCTTCCAAATAAAAATATTTCAGGTTTAGATAGATCTAAAAAACTCTTATCTCATTTAGATGAGATATCAGTTATTGATTTTGATCATTCAGATGTAGTTAGACACCCTCTAGTATCAAAGATTGTTAAAGCTTATAGCAATCATAATGATTAGTGTAGAGGTTGTATCAGAAGAAAAAAAATGGTCAAAAAGAATAAAGAAGAAAGAAGTTTTTTTTTCTTCAATTTGCAAATTATTTCCAAAAAAATATAAATTTAAAAAAAAAAAAATTTTTTTAACATTATTATTATCAAACAATAGGGGTATTAAAAAGTTAAACAAAAAATTCAGGAATAAAAATAAACCGACAGATATATTATCGTTTCCTTTTCAAAAAAAAATTA
>CACLMD010000012.1 GCA_902607945.1 uncultured Pelagibacteraceae bacterium
TATTTACCATCAACAAAAGATATGATCTTGATGGTGATTTCGCTTGGAACACAGCCGGTTTGATAAATCATTCATGCAATAATAATTGTGATTATGATGGAAAAGGACTGAAAATTTGGGTTAAAGCAATAAAAGATATTAAAAAAGGTGAGGAATTGACTTGTGATTATGGGTTCGGATACGATGAAAATTATAATCAATTCAGATGTAAATGTGCTTCTAAAAATTGCTGTGGATATATTGTAAGAGCAGAATCTAGATGGCGAATTAATAAAAAATTTGCAATGAGTAATAAAAAAAAATTATTAAAAAAATCTAAATAATTAAGAATTTAGCTAAATTTCTTATCTCTTTTAGCTATTATAGGACTCTTCAACGTATGTCCCCAATATTTTTTTTTTTGATAATAAACCCATTCACTTTCATAAGCTGATAGCGAGTCAATCTTATTGATTTTACAAAGTAATGAAAATATACTTTGATCAGATTTATTTTCCACAAAACCTTTAAAATTTTTATTTCTAGATTTGCTATCATCTGCTAGATCAAATCTTTCAATAAATACTTTAAGCCAACTGTCTATAAATTTTCTTGTAAAGATATTTTTTTTTAAGATAATATTACCTGCCCAATATTGTGGTGATTGGGTAATACCTCTTTTATCAAAAACATCAAAATAATGAAATAAATCTGCTTTAGTATACTTGTACTCATAGATATCCTGGAATTTAAATTTTATACTGTTTAATTTAGGTAGTTTTTTATATTGAAAACAAAGCATACCATTTTTAGATTTATTAAGTCTTTTAATATAATAATCTAATCTTTTTTTACCTTGAGAATTTATATGACAACCTAAATCGACGTAATTAACAATATCATTTTTATTAATCTTTTTTAAAAATCTTTGAATTATGAGTGGTTTCCATAACCAAAAACCATATCCTTTTTTATTTTTTCTATTTTTAAGCAATGTAAGTAATTTATTTTTATCATTTTTATCTAGATCATTAATTGAAAATACAATGACTTTATCAAAATAATCAATTTTATTCCCTTGCTTTGAAAATCTTTTCATAGTCAATTTTAAATCTGGACTACCAAATGAAATTAGATATTTTTTTGATTTCATCAATTTTTAATAAATTATTTTATATAAAAAAAGACCCTCAGGGGGAGCTGGTGGAGCACATAATACCCTTTTTTTAGATTTAAAAACTTTATTGAAAGTTGTAAGGTCCCATTTTTTTTCACCCAAATATTTTAAACAACCAACCATAGATCTAACCTGTTGCTGTAAAAACGATTGTGATTTAAATTCTATTTCAATTTTATTTTTTAATGACCTTATCTTAATTGATTTGATAGTTTTAATTGGGCTTTTAGCATGACATCTTGAAGATCTAAAAGTTGAATAATCATTAGTTCCAACTAATTTCTTTGCACCTTTTTTAATCAAATTTAGATCTAAAGGTTTTCTAACATGCCAGCCTCTTTGATTCTCAATTACAGGAACGCTAATCTGATTAAAAATTATATATTTATAAATACGTTGTTTTGCAGAAAATCTTGAATGAAATTTGTTACTTCTTTTTTTAATTTTTTTTATTGCAATCCCTTTGTCATTTAAAAAATGATTAATTGATTTTAAAAACTTTATTAAATCTGTAATTTCATCTTTACAATCAAAATGAGCTGATTGCTGAATTGCATGAACACCTGAGTCTGTTCTTCCCGAGCCTTGTACATTTATTTTTTCTTTTAAGATTTTAGTAAGTTTATTTTGAATAAGTCCTTGGATAGTTAGGCCTTTTTTTTGAATTTGCCACCCCCTAAAATTTGTACCTACATACTCTACCAATATCTGATATCTGGCCATTTAAATAACTATTCCTTTTTTTATTTGAGAACCGGGCATGAATTCTCCAATATTTTGAGTTTTTTTTCCCTCCCTTTGAATTTCTTTAATTTTGATTGACTGTTTATCTCCACAGGCTACTTCTAAGTAATCTGAAATAATCTCACCTGGCTTGCCAATGCCATTTCCAACTTCAGCTTTCAAAATTTTATATCTTTCTCCTTTATAAATAAAAAATGCACCAGGAACAGGATACAGTCCATTAATTTTTCCATTAATATGTTTGGCATTATTGCTCCAATTAATTTCACCTTCTGCTTTTTGAATTTTAGACGCATAAGTTGCCTTTGAGTGATCTTGTTCAATAAAATTAGCTTTATCTTCCAATATATCATCAATATTATCTAATATTTTTTCAGCAGCTATTAATGATAATTTTTCAGCAACATCACTAGCATTTAAGTCATCTTCTAAATCTATTTTGTAAGTATTACATACTGGGCCTGTATCTAATTTTTCAGCTATTTTCATAACACTAAATCCTATCTGTTTATCAAGATTCATTATTGATCTTTGTATGGGTGCTGCTCCCCTCCATTTTGGAAGTATAGATGCATGAATATTTATAAATCCTTTTTTTGTTAAATCTAAAAATTCCTTTGGAATTAACTGACCATAAGCTACTACTATAGCTAGATCAGCTTCTATACCTTTAAAATACTTATATTCTTCTTTATTATCTTTTAAATATTTTGGTGTCCTAAATTCTAAATTTAAAGTTTCAGCAATGCCTTGGATTGGGGACTTATTTATTTTTTGCCCTCTTCGAGATTTTTTAGGAGGCTGAGTGTATACATGTGAAATTGGATACCCATATTGATATAAAGATTTTAAAATAGGTACTGAAAACATTGGAGTTCCCATAAAAATAATTTTTTTAGCCATTTTAAACTATTATTCTGTCAGGATTTTTTTTAATCTTTGAAATTTTCTTAATAATCATGTCTTTTTTTAACTTTGACAGGTGATCTATTATAAGTTTTCCATCTAAATGATTTATTTCATGTTGAATACAAGTTGATAAAAGACCATCAAATTTTTGAGTTTTAATTTTACCATTAATGTCTACATACTCCACCTCGCAAATTTTTGGTCTTTGAATTTCAATAAAAGTATCTGGAATAGATAAGCAGCCCTCTTCATATACTGAAGTTTCATCACTTATCTTTTTAATGACAGGATTGACAAAACAAATTGGTTTTTTTTCCTCCTCTTTTGATGAAACATCAACTACTAAGATTCTTTTTAATATACCTACTTGAACAGCAGCAAGACCAATCCCATTAAAGTTATACATAGTCTCGAATAAATCATTAATTAATTTTTTTTCATTAATTCCAACTTTTTCTAGAGATTTTGAAATTTTTTTTAATGTTTCATCAGGTACAGTGATTATCTGTCTTATGCTCATGATTTAAATTGATAAACTAATTTCTATACTTTTAAAGGTAGAACTTTTAATAAAATCTTATTTCTTATATAATCAATATTTAGTTGATTAAGAGCACTAATTATAAAATATAGTGTGTCTTCATCTAGAGCCTCAAGTTCGTCTTGACCAATAACTTCAATAATTCTTAACAATGTAGAGCCTAATTCATTATTATTGATCATCACCTGAATATCAGTTGGCATTTCTAGATCGTTTATTTCATATAGATTTTCATATTTTTTTGAAATTTCAATACCATCTGATTTAATAGACTCGATTAACATGATATCTTTTTTTGATATTAAATATTTCTTATTCTTTTTTATTTTTCTTAAATAATTATTTAAATCTTTTTCAATTTTAGATTTTGCAAAATCCCCATTAAAATAATTTACTAATTTTGATTGATGAAGGATATCTTTATTAAATTTAATATCATTTAATTCAATATTGTCCTCAGTTAAATAACTAAAGTAAAATGTTGTAAAATTAGAAGGTACTTCATCTGAATTAATTGCACTAAGAAATTTTTTCAATTCATCATCAAATGCATTAGCATAATTATCTTTAACAAATAAATCTTTCAATAATTTAATTAACTCTAATTTTTTATTGATATCTGACTCTAAAAGAATTCTTTGATAAATTAATGCACGAGCCTCTACATTTGAAAGAGACTTGTAGGACTCTGTTGCATTTAAAAGTTGATTTATATTAAATTGGAACCTTTTATACAAAGAAAATAAATCTTCCTCAGAATAATTTTTATCATGAGTAGCTTTTTCAATTAATGAAATTTTTTCAAATTCAACGATGTCTATTTCCTCAATATTGAAAAGTAAATTTGAAGTAGATAAATATTTCCATATTAAAGGATTTGTATTTTTTTTAGGCTCAAAAGCAAAATCTGGATTTGTTCTATGCGCTATATGAAAATCTAAAATTGAAACCTCCGAAATAGTCAAGTCGGGCTTATCGGTTATACCAAATAAATAATTAAGTTTATTTTCAAAATATTCATCTTTAAACCCAAGTTCTTTTTTTAAATCCAAAATCAATTGTGCTTCTTCTACTCTTCCCTCATTTACTAAACAATAAAGATTAAATCTTGACAAATATTCATCAAGAATCACTTCTGTATTTTTTAAAAATAATTCACATGCCTTTTCAACATTAGATTCAGACAAATATTGATCAACCAAATATCTACTGAGCTTAGGGTGTAGGTTTAATATTTGATTTTTAATTAGATACTCTTCTATTAAATTTCTATTATTATTCTTGATGAGCCAGTCAGATTTAATTTTCATAAATTCATTCTCTGTAATATTTATTTCAGGATAATAAGAATTGGTTAACATTATTATGTTCATTAATTCTGAAGCATCTTTTGACAAATCTAGTTTTGCCAAATTTGAAAAAAGATCTTTAAGCTGATCACCATTTGAATTAACCCATAAATCAATTTTAAGATTATAATCCTCTGGATCGTAAAGTCCTATTATTCTAATCTCTTTTGAATCTAATGATGAGTCCAATTGAACCGTATCAATTTCTTTTTGGGACTGTAGACTGTAAATGTTTGATTGAGTTATTTGTTTATCTTTAACTTCTTCATCATTTTTATTATTATTAGATTTTGATTCTTTAATTTTATTTTGATCTATATCCCATATATCAATTGGTTTATCTTCTGCTCTAGCATCAAAACTAAGAAAAAGAATGATTAATAGAATTGATAAATAATTGTTATTTAACAATTTTAAAATTTTCATTTGAGATAATTTTTTCTATTTCTTTTTTTGGTGTTGGGAAATCTATTTTACCTAAAAGAAAAACTACCCCAAAAAATAAAACTACAACAAAGCTTAATTTTATAATCAAAAGTGTAGCCCTTTTGCTGGAACTTGTATTTCTTGTAAATTGCATATAACGTTGGATAAAATCAAATTAAGACATATTTGTGTTTTTTCAATACAGAAACTTATGAAATCAAAAGAAAATTTAGTTTTTTTAGGTATGATGGGTTCAGGCAAGTCATCAATTGGCTTAATGGTGTCAAAAAAACTAAATATTGATTTTATTGATGTAGATAGAGAGATTGAAAAAAAAATAGGTATGTCAATTACAAAAATATTTGAAAATAAAGGAGAAAAATATTTTAGGGAAATTGAAGAGCTAATTACATTAAAATATCTAAAAAAAAATAAAACAGTGATTTCTCTTGGGGGAGGAGCTTTTTTAAATAATAAAATTAAAAAAGAAGTTTTAGATAATCATATTTCATTATGGTTAAAATGGGATATTAAAACCTTAATTAATAGGATTAGGAATAGTCAAAAAAGACCTGTTGCGTTCAAGGCATCAAAAAATGAACTTACAGTTTTAATCAAAAAACGATCTATTGTTTATTCAAAAGCCATGTATAAAATTGATTGTGAAAATAATACAAAAGATGAAATTGTAAAAAATATAACAAAAATTTATGAAACCCATTAAACTAAACATAAAAACTAAATCAGAAAATTATCCAATAATAATTGGTTCAAATATAATTCAAAACTTATCTAGACATTTAAAAAAGAATTCAATTAACTTTAATCAATGTCTTATGATAATTGATAAAAAAGTTCCAAAAAAGATGATTTCAAAATTAACAAGATCTTTAAAAGGAAAAAAAATAACCAAATTTCTATTTAATGCTAATGAAAAGAATAAAAATTTAAATAATGTAAATAAGATTTTACAAATTTTACTAAAAAAAAACTTTTCAAGACTTGATTCTATAATTACTGTTGGTGGAGGCATTACAGGGGATGTTGGTGGTTTTGCAGCTAGTTTGTTTAAGAGAGGCTTGAAGTTTGTTAACATTCCAACAACTCTACTGTCACAAGTGGACTCATCTGTAGGTGGTAAAACAGGTGTAAACACCAAAGAGGGTAAAAATCTAATAGGAAGTTTTTATCAACCTAAAATAGTAATTAGTGATACTAAATTTTTATTATCATTACCTAAAAGAGAAATTATTTGTGGATATGGTGAAATTTTAAAACATTCTATAATTTTAAATAAAGTTTTTTATAAATATTTAAACAATAATGCTTTGCAAATTTTAGATTTAAAAAGTCCTTTTATTGAAAAATCTATTTTTGAAAGTTGTAAGATTAAAAAAAAAGTTGTCGAAAAAGATGAAAAAGAAAAAGGTTTGAGGAAAATATTAAACTTTGGACACACTTTTGCACACGCTTATGAGGCGACTCTCGGATATTCTAAAAAACTTAATCATGGTGAGGCAGTAATATTAGGAATAATTACCTCTTTAAATTTTAGTCTTGAAATGAAAATAATTAAACCCAAAGAATACAACCAAATAATACAACATATACTTAAGTTAAAACTTCCGTCAAATATTAGAAATTATTTTAATCCTAAAAATTTGAATACAATTTTAAATTTTATGACGAAGGATAAAAAAAATATTTCAAAAAAGATAAATCTGATATTACTAAAAAAAATTGGTTCAACCGTTATAAATAATCAATATAATAATTTAAGAATAAAAAAATTTTTAAGAAAACAATTAGTTAATTAAAATTTGTAAAGAATGTATATATTCTTTCATTTCCTCATTTAAAGTTTTATAAATTTTTTTGTTGCTTTCAATTCTATTCAGATTTTTTAACTCTTCTGAACTAATTATGAGTTTTAGATGAAATTTTCCCTCTTTGTAACCTGAATGATTTTTGTGTAGAAATGACTTATCTTCTATTTCAATTTTTTCAATTATAATTTCATTATTTAATTTTTTTTTTACGATTGCAATTAAGTTATTTATATCCATAAATATTACTTACTATACCATGAAAAATATTTGTGACTGGAATAATTGTAACAAAATAGGTGAATATAAAGCGCCTCTTGAAAAAGATAATAGCAAAAAATATCGTTTGCTATGTTTGGAACATGTAAAAGAATTTAATAAAAATTGGAATTATTTCTCAGGCATGAATGATAATCAAATAATGGATTTTTTAAAATCAGATATGATTTGGCACAAACCTACTCAAAGCTTTAGTTCTTCTGACAATTTTTTTAAAGTTTTATGGAATAACACACTTAAAGATGAATTAGATAAAGATAAAATTAATGGTGATTTTAATCATATGCGTCAATTTAAATTTGATCATAATGATATAAAAGCTTTTAGTATATTGGGGGTTTCTGTGGGGTTAGGATGGAAAAAAATACAAGATAAGTTCAAATTACTTGTCAAAAAATTTCACCCGGATATAAATGCTGGAAACAAAAAATACGAGGAAAAACTAAAATTAATCACTTTAGCTTATACTCAACTTAAAAATACTTATAGAGAAAAAATTGACACCAAACCTTGACATACAACCTGATATTAAAGTTTCTTTAAAACAAACTTTTGGTATCGATTCTGAAATGGAAGTGGCTGCATTTTCAAAAAAAAACGAATATGTTCCTGAAATTGATAAAAGTTATAAATTTGATAGAGATACAACTTTAGCAATTATATCTGGTTTTGCTTTTAATAAGAGAGTATTAGTTCAGGGCTATCATGGTACTGGAAAATCTACTCATATTGAACAAATAGCAGCAAGACTTAACTGGCCTTGTATTAGAGTTAACCTTGATAGTCATATAAGTAGAATTGATTTAATTGGAAAAGATGCAATTGTCTTACAAGATGGAAAACAAGTAACTCAATTCAATGAAGGAATTTTACCTTGGTCTATACAAAATCCTGTAGCTCTTGTTTTCGATGAATATGATGCTGGAAGACCAGATGTAATGTTTGTGATTCAAAGAGTTTTAGAAGCTGAAGGTAGCTTTACTCTTTTAGACAAAAATAAAGTTATTAAACAAAATAAGTTTTTTAGATTATTTGCGACATCCAACACTATTGGTCTTGGTGACACAACAGGTCTTTATCATGGAACACAACAAATAAATCAAGGCCAAATGGATAGATGGAACATAGTTGCAACTTTAAACTATTTAAACCTTGAAAAAGAAATGGATATAATTTTAGCTAAAAATAAAAACCTTAATAATGCTAAGGGTAAGGAAAAAATTGCTAACATGATAAAAGTAGCTTCTTTAACAAGAAAAGGATTTATTGCAGGTGATATTTCAACTGTAATGAGTCCAAGAACAGTTATGCACTGGGCAGAAAATTCTGAAATTTTTAAAGATACAGGTTATGCTTTTAGAGTAACTTTCCTTAATAAGTGTGATGATATTGAAAAAAATACTATCGCAGAATATTATCAGAGATGTTTTGGTGAAGAGTTACCAGAGTCACTGATCAATATTCAAATTTAGATGAGCAGTAAAGAAACTAACTTAAAAGAAAAAATTAGAATTGCTTTATCATCTACAGCAAAAGTAATTTCTGATGATTTTGTCATAAATGATAAAAATGTTAAAAATCAAAAATTAAAAGATTTAAACACAATTGAAATTGAAGATTTAAAAGATCCAACTGACTTTATTAGAATGCGAGCTGAAACTGACTCAGCTGCTTTAAAAAAAAAATTTTCTAATGATTTGATTTATAGAAAAAATTTACCAACTTCTGCTTCTTCTAGATCTCTCTATAATATTGCTGAAAAAATTAGGTATGAGTCTCTGGGCGGAAAAATGCTAAAAGGAGTAGAAAAAAACTTTAATGAAAACTATTCTCAAATAATCAATCGTAAGAGAAAAGACCAGTTAAAAACCAAAGAGGATGTTCCTGTAAGTGAAGCATTTGAGCTATATATGCTTAAAAACTTTCATCACATTGAATTAAATTCTTTGACAACAAAAATGCTAAGTTTCTGGGAAGAAGACTTTGAAAATTCAATAAATAAGCATAAGAAATTCTTAAAAGATAATTTAGAAAATCAAAGTAATTATAGTTCGAAATTTTTAGAAATTTTGGAAGAAATGGATATTTTTCAAAGTGAAGAAGATGATGAAAAAAAAGAAGAAAACCAAAATCAAGGGCAAGACAACCCTGCGAATGATGATCAGGATCAGGAGTCCGAAGATACTAAAGATGAAAATAATGATCAAGAAACTCAAGCTAGTTTAGACGCTGAATATAATGTTGATGAATTTAATCTAGATGAACAGATGTCAGATAGTGAAACTAATGAACAGAGTGCTGAAAAAATTATCCAAAAAAATATTGATAGCCTTAATCTGGATTATAAAATTTTTACCAATCAATATGATGAGATTATAAAAGCAGAAAACTTAGAAAATGCTGATGAAGCAACTAAACTTAGAAAAGCTTTAGACCAACAATTAATTGGTTTTCAGGATATCATAACTAAACTTGCAAACAAACTTCAAAGACAGTTACTTGCGAAACAGAGTAGATCCTGGGAATTTGATTTAGAGGAAGGTTTACTTGATAGCTCAAAATTACCCAGAATTATAATGGATCCATACAACTCACTTTCATTTAAAAAAGAAAAAGATTTAGAATTTAAAGATACAATTGTAACTTTGCTAATTGATAATTCTGGCTCTATGAGAGGAAGGCCTATTACAATTGCAGCAATTTGTGCTGACATATTATCTAGAACTCTTGAAAGATGCTCAGTTAAAGTTGAAATATTAGGTTTTACAACTAAAAACTGGAAGGGTGGTCAAAGTAGAGAATTATGGAATAAAAATTCAAAACCCATAAAGCCTGGAAGATTAAATGATTTAAGGCATATAGTATATAAAAGTGCCGACACTCAATGGCGACAAGCTAAAATTAACTTAGGCCTTATGCTTAAAGAAGGTTTACTTAAAGAAAATATCGATGGAGAGGCAATTTCATGGGCATATAATAGAATTAAAAAAAGAAAAGAAGAGAGAAAAATATTAATGGTCATTTCAGATGGTGCGCCAGTAGATGACTCTACGCTTTCCGTTAATTCAGGTGATTTTTTAGAAAAACACTTAAAAAAAATGGTTAAATTTATAGAAAATAAAACTGAAATAGAAGTTTTAGCTATAGGAATCGGGCATGATGTTTCTAGATATTATGATAAAGCAATTAAAATTACTGATGTAAATGAATTGGGTGATGTGATGATATCTCAATTAAGTAATTTATTTGATACAAAAAAAAAGTTGCATTAAATATTAAATAAGTCTCTATTTTTCCATTTAACAATAACCTCAGCACCACCTCTAGTTTTAGAATTCCTAAATTCTAATGACGCAAAATTTTTTTCTAAAAGAGTTTTACCAATAAATAGTCCAAGACCTAAACCTGTTTTAGATCTTTCTATCGATTCATTAGATCTCAAATAAGGCTCCCCAATCTTTGATAAAATATCTTTGGGATAACCATTTCCATCATCCTCAATTATGATTTCTGTAATTTCATTATTACTTTTTAAATTTATAAACACATTTGCTGAAGAAAATTTATTAGCATTACCAATCAAATTTCTTAAACCATAAATGATTTCTATTGATTTTGTAATTTTTTTAATATTTGAATATTGATCAAAATTAAAAATAAAATTTTTTTTACTAATCTCTTTAAATGTGGAAATAATCTCATTTAAATAATCCCTCATTGTAAGATCTTTATCAATAAAAATATCCTCTTCTACTGGATTTAAACTTAAACGTTTTAAAATTGAATTACATCTTTCTACTTGGCTTGATAATAGTTGGATATCCTTATCAATATCTTTATGTCCTTTAAATTGTTTTGATAAATCTTGAACTATTATTTTTATTGTTGAGAGGGGCGTTCCAAGAGAGTGGGCTGCTGCTGCTGCTTGACCACCTAGAGATAAAAGTTCATGCTCTTTTGCCATTACTTCCTCCATTTTTTCCAAAGCTTCTTTTCTTAATCTAGATTGTGTTCCAAATTTCATTGCAAAATAATTCAAGAAAAATAAGGCAATTAATAAAGAAACTGGAATAGAATAATGGTAGTATGGATCTATATGGAAATGATCACTTATAGGCCCAGGTAAATTTTCTGAAAAAAATGTAAGTATAACAACCAAAATTGAAGTTAAAAGTACAAGTAAAAAATTGGTTTTAAAGCTTAAGTGTGATGATGAAAAAACACTTGGAATTAATAAAAAAATTATAAAAGGATTATTAACTCCGCCTGTTAAATAAAGTAAAATGCTAAGCTGTAATATGTCTATGACTAAAAAAATAAAAGCTGATCTGTCTGATAATTGAATCTTTTTATATATAAAAGTTAAATACAAATTACTTAAAATTCCTAAAAAAATTATTAAATTTGAAATTATAAAATTAAAGTGAAAATCTAAAATAAAAAAAACGAAATAAACTGATATTAATTGACCAATTATACCTATCCACCTTAAACTTATATAAGTTGACTTTATAAAGTAATGATTTTTTGAAGTTTCAAAAAACTTCATTATTAAATATCAAGATTCTGAACATTAATAGCATTAGAGATAATAAAATCTTTTCGTAATGCAACATCGTTACCCATTAGAGTATGAATTAAATTTTGATCTTTTTTTTGATCTTTAGAATATTTAACTTGAAGTAAATTACGAGTTTCAGGATCAAGTGTTGTACTCCATAGCTCTTCTGGATTCATTTCACCTAAGCCTTTAAATCGCTGGATATTCATTTTGGATTTTTCTATATTTAGTGCTTTTATAAATTCTTTGGAACCTCTCTTTATCCTCTTTAGTTCCTTATTATTGTTAACAATATAATCCTCCAACTCTCTTTCATCTTTTATATATATTCCTTTAGAGCCTTTATTTATCTTAAATAAAGGCGGTTGAGCTAAATATACATGCCCGTTTTCAATTAACTTATTAAATGGTTTATTGTTAAAGAAAGTTAATAATAATGCTCTTATATGTGAACCATCTACATCAGCATCAGTCATAATAATAATCTTACTATATCTTAAGTCTTTTAAATCTATTTCTTGAGTCTTTGGATCTAAGCCTAGGGCATTAATCAAAGTAACTATTTCATTTGAAGAAATCATTTTTGATAAGGCTTTTGTTTGCTGATCAACACCATTGGAGCTACCATTTTTTTTTAACTTTATATCTTCTACGTAAGTATTTAAAATTTTACCTCTTAAAGGTAGAACTGCTTGGTTAGATCTATTTCTTCCTTGTTTTGCTGAGCCGCCTGCTGAATCTCCCTCAACAATAAATAATTCCGTTCCCTCCTGTTTTCCAATTTGACAATCAGCTAATTTACCAGGTAGACCACTTAACTCTAAAGCACCTTTTCTTCTTACATTTTCTCTTGCTTTTCTTGCGACATCTCTTGCTAATGCTGCTTGAATAATTTTAGCCAATATAACTTTTGATACTGTCGGGTTTTGATCAAACCAAATGGATAATTTTTCATTAACAACTGTCTCAACAATCATTCTAACTTCTGATGAAACAAGTTTATCTTTTGTCTGTGAGGAAAACTTTGGATCAGGAATTTTAGTAGATAAGACACAAGTTAATCCTTCTTTTATATCATCACCAGAAATTGCTAATTTATTTTTTTTTAACAGGTTATGTTCATTTGCATATTTGTTAATTATTCTTGTTAATGCACTTCTAAATCCCAAAACATGTGTACCACCATCTTTTTGATAAATATTATTTGTATAAGGAAGAACATCCTCAGAATATCCTGAATTCCATTTTAATGAACATTCAATTTCTATGTTGTCTTTTCTTCCCTCAATGTAAATTGGTTTTTTGAATAAATCATTACCACTTTTATTTTGTAATTTTTCTCTTTTTTCATCTAAAAATTCAACAAACTCTGAAACCCCTCCATTAAATTTAAAATCTTGAGTTTTTTCTTTTTTTTGAGAACCATCTACAAAAGTAATCTTTATTCCTTTATTTAAAAATGCCAATTCACGCATTCTTTTTATCAAAATATTTCCACTAAATTTAATCGAAGAAAAAACTTCTTTTGAAGGAAGAAATGTTATTTGAGTTCCAGTTTCTTTTGATTTTCCAATTTCTTTAAGAGGTTTTCTCGCTTCTCCATCCTTAAATTCTATAAAATATTTTTTGTTATCTCTATTGATCTCTAATTCTAATTTTTCAGATAATGCGTTAACAACTGAAACTCCTACCCCATGTAGACCTCCTGAAACTTTATAAGAGTCATGATCAAACTTTCCACCTGCGTGTAACTGCGTCATGATTACTTCTGCTGCAGATTTTTTTTCCCCTTTATGAATATCAACTGGAATACCTCTACCATCATCTTTTACAGTAACAGTACCATTTGAATTTACCTTTACATAAATATTATTACAATATCCTGCTAAAGCTTCATCAATAGAGTTATCAACAACTTCATAAACCATATGATGTAAACCAGTTCCATCATCTGTATCGCCAATATACATCCCTGGCCTTTTTCTGACTGCTTCAAGACCTTTTAGTACCTTAATTGAGTCTGCTTGATATGTATTATTATTTGGCATTATAATTTTTCAGAGAGAATAATTTATAGCATTTTTTATTAAAAAAATCTTATTTTATATTTTAAATATTTGCATTTTTAAAACTAAAATTAACTATCTAAATTTTAATATGTGCAAACCACTTGGTTTTCTTTAAAATTTTTTTTTCTTTTAAGAAAATTTCCTTCTTGTGATTCCAGGCAAATAAAAAAGTGTAATCTGGAATATTTTTTTTAAAATGTTCAACATTTACAATTGGTATATGGGTTCCTGGAGAAAATTTATTAATCTTATTTGGTGTGGTGTCACATATAAAATTAATGTGTTTGTTGTTAATATTACAATAATTTAAAATTGTGGTACTTTTTGAAGTGGCAGCATAACCTGCGATTTTTTTACCTTTTTTTAATATTCCAAATATTTTACTTCTCAATTTCTTTTTTGAAATTTCACATTTTTTTTTAAATTCAAAGCATCCTTTTATAGTATCAATTTTTTTTCTTTTTTCTTGCGTTAAAAATCTTAAAACATTTTTACTAATAATGTGTTCTCCAGATCTACCGACTACATATCGCATTGATCCACCATGGGTTTTTTGAGGAACGGCATTTATTAAATCAAAATTATATAATCTAAAAATCTTCATAATAGAGCTTACAGAAAACATGAATATATGTTCATCATAAATTTGATCATAAGAATTTTTTTCATACATTGAGCCTAAATAAGGTTCTTCAAAAATGAAAAGGCCTTTTTTATCTAACAAACAGTCTATTCCTCTAATTAAATCTGGTATGTCTGGAATATGGCAAATAGCATTAGCCGCGCAGATTAAATTAGTTTTTTTATGAAATTTTTTCATAGTTTTTACATTTTGATAATTAAAAAAAAAATTTTTAGTTTTGATTCCTTTTTTTTTAGATAACTTTGCAACATTTAAAGATGGCTCTATACCAAGAGTATAAATTTTATTTTTTTTAAAATTACTTAGAAATGTTCCATCATTGGAACCTATCTCTATAAGATTTTTTTTATTTTTAAGATATTTTTTTTTTATCCATTCAGAATATTCTTTAAAATGATTTACCATTCTTTTAGAGCTGCCTGTAAAAAAAGGATAGTTTTTATTGAACATCATTTTTGGTTTTGGGTGGCTATTTAATTGAAATAATGAAATATCTTTAGAAAAGCCAACCTCCATATTAAAAAAATATTCATTTTTAAAATCCTTTTTTTTTAAAAATCCATTAGCTATTGGCATTTTTCCAAAAGACATAAATGGCTTAATCTTTTTTTTTGTAACTTTACAAATCATCTAAATATTCTTTAATAATTTAATTGTGTCCCTAATATCTTTTTCAATATCAGAGTTTAAAATTAATCCATATCTATTTAATTTTTTTTGACTAACATGGTAGGATAATTGATTCATAATTGGAGAATTAACAAGTTTTATATTTATATTTTTTTTGTATTTTCTTATTTTTGTAAGTATTTGATTAACTGTAAAATTACCAGACAAAACATTAAATATATCGTTGTGAAAAAAATTTTTTTCAATGCAGAATTTAAAAACCTTGAAAGCATCCTTTAATGATAAGTATGGCCTATATTGATCAAGTGCTGTTTTATATACATTAATATTTGCATTGATAGCAGCATTAAAACAAAATTTATTAACTGCTGTATGAAATCTAATTCCTTTAGAAACTCCAGAAATTGTTCCAAATCTAAAGCTGTTATAATTAAGAAATTTGTTTTCTTTTTTTAACATTTTTTCTTCAATAAGTTTAATATCAGCATATGGAGATTGTGGTTTTAAATATTTTTGTTCACAAGTTTCGTCTACGACTTCGGTTTGTTTCCCATAAACACTGGTAGATGAGACATGTATTAATTTAGCTTTTGTTCTTTTACAAAATCTAATTACTGTTTTTAGACATGAGATATTATTTTCGTACATTTTATTTTTTTTTCCAAAACTTTTTTCAGCATTAGTCATAGATGCCAAGTGAATTACAAAATCAATATTGTCAAGATCATCCAAACTTTTTTTATTTGTTAAATCTTTAATTAAAAATTTTAAGTTATTTTTTTTTTTGGAACTAAATATTGAATAAAATCTATTTGACTCAAGGTTATCAACTATAAAGGTCTTTTTTATATTCTTAATTTTATGAATATTATCTGTTATATATGAACCTATATGCCCACAACAGCCTGTAATTAGTAAGTTCATTTTTTTTTAATAATTTTTAAAAACTGATTATAATTTTCTATATAGTCATGATATTCATATTCTCTATCACAAAAAACCATGAGTATACTATTATTTGTTTTAAATTTAATTTTACACCAGGTTTTTGAGTTTAACAAAATCCCTTTTTTTTTCTTATAATCAACAACAATTTTACGTTTAATATTCTTGTTCTCATATATAATTTCCATAGTGCCAAATATAGGTATCAAAAATTGTTTACATTTAAAATGTGCATGATCTCCTCTAATAAAATTTTTATTACCATAAATTAAAAAAATTCTTTTTGTTTTAAAGGGTACATCTTGTTTTAACGAGAAGGGTGTTAATGTTCCACTTTTTTTAGTATATTTTTTAAATACATACTTTTTCATAAAATAATTTTATATATTGATTGTAAAATATAACTATCTATTTTTTTCAAGAAATATTTAGAAAATAAATATAAATATATGGTGGAGAGAATGGGATTCGAACCCATGAAAGAGTTTCCCCTTTACACGCTTTCCAAGCGTGCGCCTTCAACCACTCGGCCACCTCTCCATAATTTATAGTAATATAAATGACTTATACTTTTCATAATTAGAAAGAAGATATTTTGGGAAAGAATCATCGAATTCGATTTTTTTATATTGATGCCCTCTTTCAAAAAGGTCAATTTTCCTATCTATTTTAGATCTGATAATATCTACATCTGAAAATTTTTTTTCACTAAACTCAGAATGAGCAAATGTTTTTAATTTTAAGGATATTAACTCAGGTTCCATAATATTATTAAAATGCCATCCACCATCTTTAAATATCTCAATATTCTTTTCTTTATCAAATCTTAAAAAATTGTATTTCAAATTTTTGGATTTAACTTTTTGTCTCATGAAATCAATGGACTTTAGGTTTTTTTTCTTACTAACTCTAGTTCCTTCCCAAGGTGTTTCGTATGGATTGTAAAGATTAAATTTAAAATTAAAACAATTTTGAAAAAAAATACCATATTTTTTTTCTAAATGAAAATTAGTAAATAATTTTGGATCAGGTATCTCATCAGGGTCTGAAAAAAAAATATAATCATTTTCTTCAACAAACGACCCTAAGTTATTCAATAAAAACTCTCTTTGAATAGCTTGATTGTTCCATATATCATTTTTATTTGGAAATGGTTTATCAAGAATAAAATACTTAACTTTATTGTTTTCTAAAAATTTTAAATCAAAATTTAGCTTTTTAGGATTGTTTCTATGATCATATTTTGATTCACAGACTACAAAAAAATCAACATAATCTTTTAAAATATTAAACCTTAAATCAAACATTAATTTGTTATCAAAAAAAGTTATGCAATCTATTAATTTATTATTATTCATTAATCCAATTATTGATTAATTTCGTATTAAATAAGATTTCTTTTTTATTTATACCAGGAAAAGATGACTCAATTTTATTATCTATAATATCCTTGCTTATATTTTCAATTTCCAATGAATAAATATTCTTTTGGTTTTCAAAATTCAGTATTTTATTAATTTTTCCAACTATTTCTATTTTAGGTTGTTCGGAATTCCAAATATTTTCCAAAATAATTTTTCCATTTTCACCAATAATAACTGTTTTTTTTCCAATGTCGTCCCTAAACGAAACTGTAATATTGGATATAAATTTATTATCAAAATTTATTTTTGCAAAACTGTGTACATCAATATCTGAATATAAGTAATCAGTTTGAATATCTGTTAATTTATAATTTGTCATATCAAGGTTATCTATTAAAGAAGCAACTAATAAACTCATTGATGTAGTATAACAACCGAGATCCAGGATAACTCCTCCTCCTAGTTTCTTATTAAAAATTCTTTTATTTTTATCTATTTTTTTTCTAAAACCAAAAAAATTTTTTTTTTTAATAAAATTGATACCAAAATTTGACTCCATTGAAATAGGCCTTCCTATTCCACTAGACTTTATAATTTTTATCGTCTCACTGATTTGTGGATGATATCGATACATGTATCCTTCACCAAAAAATATATTTTTGAAATTTTTATGATTAAATATCATTTCTGCTTCTTGAAGTGAGACAAATGCTGGTTTTTCTACAAGAATATTTTTATTTTTTTCAATTGCTTTTAATACCCATTCAGCATGAAAAGTGTTTGGCAAAGCTATATAAATAATATCTAAATCCTCATTTTCTAATAATTTTTGATAGGAATTATAAAGATTTTCTTTCTTAATATTAAAATTTTGGTTAAATTTTATCAATTTTTCATTAGATGTGCTTGCAACAGCTATTAAATCTGCATTATCTGAATTATAAAATGACTTTGC
>CACLMD010000013.1 GCA_902607945.1 uncultured Pelagibacteraceae bacterium
CAATTGCAATGAGCTTTGTTACTGCTGTTGGATCTTTTGGTTATTTTCTTTCTCCAATTTTTACAAATTATTCTCTAGTTGAATTTGGTTGGAATTATACCTTATTCATTTTTTCTCTTTTTTTACTGACTGGTTTAATTGCTGCGTATTTTTGTAGATCTCCATTGGAGTCCGAAAGTACTGAGAAATTGACAAATCAATCATTTAAAGAGGCGCTTACAGAGGCTTTTAATAATAAAAGTTATATTTTGCTGGTCTTAGGTTTTTTTGTTTGTGGTTTTCATATTACATTAGTTGGAACTCATGTTCCCAAATATGTTATTGATAGAGGGTTAGAAAGCTGGACTGCAGCAGCTATTCTTTCATTAATCGGTTTATTCAACATTTTTGGGTCACTGTTGAGTGGTTACCTTTCAGCAAAAATGAGTAAAAAAATTATTTTGAGTGGAATTTACTTTTTAAGGGGTATTTCTATAATTCTTTTTATATTTACTCCCGCAAGTAATATAAGTGCATTTTTGTTTGGAGCTAGTTTTGGATTTTTATGGTTATCAACTGTGCCAGCTACAAGTGGAATAGTTGCCCATTTATTTGGTACAAAATATCTTGGAATGCTGTACGGGATTGTCTTTTTAAGTCATCAAATTGGATCTTTTTTTGGTGCTTATCTGGGAGGACTTTTTCACGATCTTTATGGGTCATATGATTACGCGTGGTATTTAGCAATTGCTTTATCCGTATTCGCAGCAATAATACATCTACCAATTAAGGAAGAACCAGTCTTGAGACTTAAAACAGAATAAATTGAATAAACAAAATCAATTAGCTGACCTAGATCATTCTGGCGAGCCTTATATTATTTATAAATCTAAAGAGGGATTTGATTTATACACAAATTTTTCAAAAAAAATTATTTTAAATAATAAAAATGTTCAAAGTTTTCTAAGTAAAAAATATAATACAAAATCAAAAAATACCGACTTATTTATAGGCTTTTTAGGATATGAATTGCTAAATAATTTGATTAAAATCAAAATACCTAAACAAAAAAATATTAATTTTCCTAAAGGTATTTTTTATAAACCTGAAAAAATAATAAAGTTAAACAACAAATTTAAGTATCAAAAAAAATATAATTATAAAAAAAGTAATTTTAAGATTAATATTAATAAGAATTCTTATGCAAAAATTTTTACTAGCTTTAAAAAAAGAATTAAACTTGGTGAAACATATCAAATTAAGATTTGCACTAAGTATAAAACAAAATCAAAAATTAATCCTTTAGATTTTTTTTGGAGACTATCTAAAACAAACTTAGCACCTGAAGCTTTTATGATAAAAGATAAAAATTTCTCTATAATAAGCTGTTCTCCAGAAAATTTAATAACTAAAAAAGGTTCATTAATAACTACAAAACCTATAGCAGGAACTGTTAAAAAGATAAGAAATATGAATAAAATGAACGCTTTAAACTATTTTAGAAAAAACCTTAAGGAAACAAAAGAGCATAACATGATTGTTGATATGGAAAGAAATGATTTATCTCGAATATGCAAAGTAGGCTCGGTTAAATTATCAAAAACTAAAGTTATTGAAGAGTACAAAGATCTTTTTCATTATGTTAGTTTGATTAAAGGTAAACTAAAGAAAAGTATCAAAAATATAGACATCATTAAAGCAATGATGCCAGGAGGATCTGTAATCGGTTGTCCGAAAATTAACACCCTAAAACTTTTGAATAACCAAGAAAAAGAAAATAGAAATATTTATACTGGCAGTTTTGGATATATAAAATTTAATGGTGATATGAGATTTAATATTATTATTAGATCAATTTTAAACTTTAAAAATATTTCTGAAATTTCAGTAGCTTCAGGGGTTGTAGTTGATAGTAACGCTAAGCATGAATTTAGTGAAAACTACATTAAAGCAAAAGCATTAATTGATCTTTTCAAATGATTTACATAATTGACCATAAAGATTCATTTACTCATAATGTTGTACATCAATTTTCACTATTTGATAAAGTTGAGTGCGATAATTATAATGAATTAAAAAAAAATAAACTTGAAAAAGCCTCTGTTATTATTTTTTCTCCTGGACCAGGAAATCCAAAAAATTATCCATTAACCTCAAAAATTTATAAAAAATTTAAAGGAAAAAAAAAGATTATTGGTATTTGTTTAGGTTTCCAACAAATATTATTTTGTGAGGGTGCCAAGATAGTTGAGCAAAAAAAAATTTATCATGGGTTTCAATCAAATATACAAGTTATCAATAATAAATCTTTATTTAAAAAAGGAAAAAAATTTAAAGTTGGTCGATATCATTCTTTAAAGTTAAAAGAACCTTTTAAAATTAAAGATTTTGAGATAACTATGAGATGTTTAGAATCAAAAGTAGCAATGACTTTTGAAAATAACAAAGATAAAATTTATGGATTTCAATTTCACCCAGAGTCATTTTTAACTATCAATGGTAATTTACTCATTAAAAAAATCTTATCGGCTTAAAGATTTAAAAGAAACAGATTTTAAAGATTTATGGGGCAATCATGGTATTTTTACTACAATGTGGATTTTTGGCAAACCACTAAAAATTTTATTTTTTGAAAATCATATTAAAAATCTTATTAGATCACTTCAAGTTTATAAAATTAAAAAAAAATCTCTTAAAAAAGATATACTTCAAATTATCAATAAAAACTTAAATAAAAAAAAATTATAATCACCTACTTAGAATTGCTTTAAATAAAAAAATTATTTCAATATCATTAAGAAAAAAAGTAAATCCAAAATTAGATTTTGATCTAAAACTTGTAAATTTAAAACGTGAAAAACCTCAATACAAAAATTTGAAATATAAAAAAATTTTATCTTATTTAACAAAAATGGATAACTCTAAATCAGATATTGGTCTTATCTTTAAGAAAAAAATTTTAGAAACTGGAACTTCTAATCTTTTGTTTATAAAAAATAAAAAAGTATATTCACCCCAAAAAGATTATTATGAAGGGAATACTTATAAGTTTTTTCATTCAAAAGTAAAAAAAATATTTAAAAAAGACATTTTTGTTAATGAATTGCATAATTATGACGAAATATTATTAATCGGCTCTGGTAAAGGTGTGGCTTCAGTTAAAACAATTAAAGATATTGGTTGGAGAAGAAAAAATTTGAATCAATATAAAATATTTTTAAAATATTATCGTTCTGCAATTATAAAATGTAATCAATACAGATTTTAGTTATATGAAAGATCTAAATAATCCTTGTTTATTTTGTGACATTAATAAAAGCGGACATACACATGAAAATTATCTAGCCTATGCAAGTTATGATACATACCCTGTTTCAAAATATCATTGTTTGATTATACCCAAAAGACATATTAAAGATTATTTTGATTTATCTAATGATGAATTAATTGCATGTAATGATCTCATTAAAATGATTAAAAATGAAATCTTGAATAAAGATAAAACGATTAAAGGTTTCAATTTAGGAACAAATATTGGTAAAGTTTCGGGTCAGTCCATTCAACACTGTCATTTTCATTTGATTCCAAGAAGAGAGGGTGATGTTGAGAATCCTCAAGGTGGTGTTAGATCTGTGATTCCTCAAAAACAGCATTATAAACGTTAAATATAAATCAGTGGTTGTTATTAAGGTCATATTGTCCAATTGATAAGGTTGAACTATGGAAATAACTAGATTAAAAAACTTAGAATTAAATCAAATAATTTAACTTATGGGTAAAATGTTAAATACAAATCCATTTTCTTTATTGGCTGAAATAGTCTCTCCCTTTGCAATGCAAAGTTTTTTAATTGCAATGATTGTATTAATCGTTCTTGGTACAATTATTCAAATGATACATCATAAAAATATTATATATTTTTTTAACAATGCTAAAAAAGCTAAACTTCAAGCAACAAGAGAAATAGGTGTTGCAGAGAAAGCTTCTATACTAGCTAAAACAACAATTGTTGATATTGGTACTACTTCAGAACTAGGATTTGGAAAGAGAAGATTATCCCATGTGCTTGGAATGTATGGAACAATTATATTTTGGGTATCATCAGTAGTTTTAGTATTTTGCTATACTGGAGCTGGTAAGTCCTCGTCATCAATGTGGTCAATGCTATGGCATGTTGGTGCAATCTTAACATGTGTTGGTGGATACTGGTTTTGGTTTTTCCTTAGAGTGGATGTATCGGCAGAGGCTCATCCTTGGTATCGGATTATTAAGGCAGATTTATTTGTTTTAGCTTTACTAGCTTGTTCAACTTTTGGATTAGCATGGTCTTATACTCAGTTTAATGGGCAAGCAGGACTTTCATTTTTATTTTTAACTTTATTTGTTGCCTCAAACTTAATTTTATTTGGTGGAGTTTATTGGTCTAAATTTGCTCATATGTTTTATAAACCTGGAGCAGCAATACAAAAAAATTTAGCAGAGGCTGATGGATCTAGAGACAATCTTCCACCACCAGCCGACGCGCCTGAGCAATTTGGCCTAGGTATAAAAAGAGAAGAGCCAAAACACTATTAATATGATATTAAAAAAAGGAGAAAAATAAATTATGTCAACTTTTGTATACATGACAAGATGTGATGGCTGTGGTCATTGTGTAGATATTTGTCCATCAGATATAATGCACATTGATGAAAATATAAGAAGAGCAAAAAATATTGAACCTAATTTTTGCTGGGAATGTTATTCATGTGTTAAAGCTTGTCCAAATCACGCAATTGATGTCAGGGGATATGCAGACTTCGCTCCAATGGGCCATAGTGTGAGAGTAAGAAGAGAAGAAGAAAAAGGAACAATTTCTTGGAAGATTAAATTTAGAAATGGAACAACTAAAGATTTTGTTTCCCCAATTACAACTAAACCTTGGGGAAAATTTATTCCAAAACTTGCTGATGGAGATAAACCAAATCAAGGAGAAATTAATTCTCAAAGATTATATACAGAGCCTGAAGGCCTAAATATCGATGGTGAATTACCAGCAGTACCGAAAGATTCATTTAAAAAAGGAGTTTATTATTAATGGCCAAGCATAAAACTCATTACGAAGATTGCGATGTTCTAGTTGTGGGTGGTGGCATGGCAGGCACTGGTGCAACTTTTGAGGCTAGGCACTGGGGTAGAGACATGAAAATTATTTGTGTTGAAAAAGCTAATATCGATCGAAGCGGAGCAGTTGCTCAAGGCCTTTATGCTATTAATTGTTACATGGGTATGCAATGGGGAGAAAACCAACCTGAAGATCATGTAAGATATGCAAGAAACGATCTTATGGGAATGGTTAGAGAAGATTTAGGTTACGACATGGCTCGACATGTAGATTCAACAGTTCATATGTTTGATGAATGGGGCCTTCCAATGATGAAAAATGAGAAGACTGGAAGATATCTTAGAGAAGGTAAATGGCAGATTATGATTCATGGCGAAAGTTATAAGCCAATTGTTGCGGAAGCCGCAAAAAAATCTGCTGATAAAATTTATAATAGAATAATGATAACTCACCTTTTAATGGATGAAGCTAAGGAAAATAGAGTAGGTGGCGCTGTTGGTTTTAATATGAGAACAGGTGATTTCCATGTATTTAGAGCAAAAGCTGTAATTGTTGCTGCTGGTGGAGCGTCTCATATTTTTAAACCTAGAGCTGTAGGTGAGGGAATGGGAAGAACTTGGTACGCACCTTGGAGTAATGGCTCAGCATATGCATTACCAATTGCGGCTGGTGCTAAAATGACTCAAATGGAAAACAGAATTGTATTATGTAGATTTAAAGATGGATATGGACCAGTTGGAGCATATTTCTTACACTTAAAAACTTACACACAAAATGCCAATGGTGAAAACTATGAGAAGAAATGGTATGAACAAACAAAAGAACTAGTTGGGGAATATATCGATCACCATCCAACTCCAACTTGCTTAAGAAATCATGCATTTATTCAAGAAACTATGGCAGGTGGAGGACCAATTCATATGGTTACAACAGAAGCATTCCAAGATCCACATTTAGAAACTGTTGGTTGGGAAAATTTCTTAGGAATGACGGTTGGTCAAGCAGTTGTTTGGGCATCTCAAAATATTGATCCAAAATACACAAATCCTGAACTAACAACATCTGAACCATATGTAATGGGATCTCATGCAACTTGTTCAGGAGCATGGGTTAGTGGACCTGAAGATTTATCTCCACCAGAATATTTCTGGGGCTATAACAGAATGCTGACTATTGATGGACTATTTGGTGCAGGTGATACAGTCGGTGGAAGTGCTCATAAATTTTCATCAGGATCATTTACAGAAGGGAGACTAGCTGCAAAAGCTGCTGTAAAATATATTGAAGATAAAAAAGCGGATGGAATTAATGTAACAGATAAACAGTGTGAGGATTTTAAATCTAAAGTTTATAAACCACTAGAAACATACACTGTAGCTCAAAATGAAATTACCGGAGGAACTGTTTCTCCTAGCTATATTTCTCCAATTCAAGGCTTACAAAGACTCCAGAGAATAATGGACGAATATGTGGGAGGAATAGCTACAAATTATATGACCAATGATAATATGCTTAAAAGAGGTTTAGAACTTCTAGCTTGGTTAGAGGAAGATCTTGAAAATGTTGGAGCAGAGGATTATCACCAATTAATGAGAGCTTGGGAGCTAAAGCATAGAGCTTTAACTTCTCAATGTGTTACTGAGCACACTCTATTTAGAGAAGAAACTCGTTGGCCTGGCTATTATTATAGAGGAGATCATATGAAATTAGACGATGAAAATTGGCATTGTCTAACAGTCTCAAGAAGAGATCCAAAAACCGGTAAATTTAGCATGGAAAAAGTACCAGTTTATCACATCGTGGATGAGAACGAGAAGAAAAAAGCTTCTTAACTCAATTAAATAATAGTAATAAGCATTTATGGATTTGTTATCTAAATCAGACCAAGAGATATTTGATATTGGCAAACCATTCTGGGATAATTTAGTTAGATCTTCTAATCTAAAAGATTATGGTGGTTTTACAAAGGATTTTTCAACTGAAATGCTGTTTGGAGCCAATGAAGTAGAGCTTGGAAAACAATGGGCAAATAACAAGTTAATTACTAATTTAAAAGAGACTTATGAACCATTTGGTACCTTAAGAAGAGGTGAGCATATTACTGTTCTTATAAAACAGACTAACAAAGAAATTTCAGGAGAATTTTTGGGTAGATTGGTTTTGGGTATAGAGGATGGAGCAGTGAAAATTTTTGGGGCAACTATCTATTGATCTAAAAATTAGTTTTAAAATATTTCTATAAATCTCAACTAAATAATTGACAAATATTTTATCAGCGTTTATTGATTTATAAATGCCTGAAATTATAAAAAAACTTCCCTCAGAAATAAAAAAAAATAAGATTAAGGCTGGGGTAGTAATCGGGCTATCAGCATATTGGAGTGTAATTCTCGTAGGTACACTAATACAATTTAATTAAAAATTTTTAATTAAAGTCTTCCATCAGACTCATTTTCTTTAAGCAAATATTTTATATCATATAATACGTGGTGATTTTTTCCATAGGTTCTAATTTGCTTTTCGGTTAATGTTTTAAATTCATCATGAGCAACAGCCATTATAATTGCATCATATTGATCTATTAAAGGTTTATCTATGGGATTGATTTTATATTCTTCAAAAACTTGTTTTTTATCAATCCATGGATCGTAAACATTCACCTTACATCCATTTTTTTCAAAAACATTTATTAAATCAACTACCCGTGTATTTCGATGATCAGGGCAATTTTCTTTAAAAGTTAAGCCCATTACAAGAATATTAGAGTCTTTTATTTTTATATTTTTTTTTGTCATAAGTTTTATTACTTCATTAGCCACGTATGATCCCATATTATCATTTAACTTACGACCAGCTAAGATCATTTCAGGATGATAACCAATCTCATTAGCTTTGTGAGTTAAATAATATGGATCAACACCAATACAGTGTCCACCTACAAGCCCTGGACGAAATGGTAAAAAATTCCATTTAGTACCCGCAGCTTCTAGTACATCTTCTGTATTAATATCTAATCTATTAAATATAAGTGCAAGTTCATTAATTAGTGCAATGTTTAGATCTCTTTGAGTATTTTCAATAACCTTAGCAGCCTCTGCTATTTTTATACTTTTTGTTTTATGAGTGCCTGCAATAATGATTTCATTATATAGTTCATCAATTTCAGTCGCGACTTCAATCGTGGAACCAGCAGTTATTTTTTTAATATTAGTTACTTTATGTTTTTTATCTCCTGGGTTAATACGTTCGGGTGAATACCCACAATAGAAATCTTTATTAAATATTAATCCAGATTTTTTTTCTAGAATTGGTACACATATCTCCTCTGTAGCACCTGGATAAACTGTAGACTCATAAATTACTATATCTTTTTTTTTAAGAATAGAGCCAACCATTTCACTTGATCTTTTAAGTGGAGACAAGTCAGGTCTTTTATTTTCATCAACTGGAGTTGGTACAGTAACTATAAAAATATCACAGTCTTTCAAGTCATTTATATCTGATGTTAAATCTAAATTTATTGCTTCATCAAAATCTTTTTTTGATACCTCAAGTGTAGGATCATTACCTTTTTTAAGTAAATCAATTCGATCTTTATTGATATCAAAACCTACAACTATACGTTTTTTACCAAACTCTATTGCAAGAGGTAAGCCAACATAACCAAGACCTATCAAACCTATCTTTTTAATTTTCATTTTAAATATTGATATCTTTATTGACACATATATGTATGAGTAATTAACACGTAATAAATATTTATGGAAGTATTTCTACCTATAGCACAAGTATTTGTAAATCCTGTTGAAATACTTTTATTAAGTGCAATTGTTGGAGTTCTCTCAGGATTGTTTGGTGTTGGTGGTGGTTTTTTAATGACTCCATTTCTAATTTTTTTAGGAGTCCCACCAGCTTATGCTGTAGCAAATGAAGCTAATAATATTTTAGCCACATCAGTATCTGGATCTACAACTCATTATTTAAAGAATACTTTAGATTATAAAATGGGTTTTATGATTGTAATTGGAGGAACAATAGGAACGACCTTAGGTATATTAACTTTTACATATTTTAAAGATCTTGGAAAAATAGATACAGTTATTTCTTTAGCCTATATGTACATATTGGCAATTATAGGAACTTTGATGTTGGTTGAAAGTCTTGGTGAAATAGACAGAGCGAAAAGAAACCTTGTAGTTAAAAAAAAATTACATGTGCATTATTGGATACATGGCCTTCCGTTAAGAATGAGATTTCCAAAATCAAAGTTATATGAGAGTATATTTACTCCAATCATAATTGGTTTAATAGTTGGATATATAGCAGCTATTATGGGGATAGGTGGGGCTTTTATTTTAGTTCCAGCAATGATTTACATTATTAAGATGCCAACAAAATTAGTCCCTGGTACTTCTTTGTTTGTGACAATTTTTGTAAGTGTCATAGTTACTTTTTTACATTCATTCAATTATGGATCTATAGATTTATTATTAGTTTTCATGCTTGTAGTCGGATCTATAATAGGAGTACAGGTTGGTCAAAAAATAGGAGAAAAAATTGACAGTTCTGGACTAAGAGCTTTGTTAGCTGTTCTATTGTTGGTTGTTGGTATCGCTATAGCATATGATACATTTTTTGCAGAAGAAGTTCAAAAACAATCAACTAAAATACTTAATAAGAACTTGAATTTTTTCTCTAAATTCATTTTAGAATTTTCAAAAGATATGCCATTTTTCTATGGATTATTCTCAATTATGTTTGCTATTTCTTTAGGAGTTGGCGCAGCCTTTATTAGACGTTTTATTTCTAATTTAAAAAATAAAATGTTAGTTAAATCCTAACTTATTGAATAAATATAAAATTCAATAGTTAAAATACTAACTATTCCTACAGTTGCCATAGCTATAAACCCAACAATAAAAGGTTTGACTCCCATACTTCGAATATCTTTCAGATTTGTTGTTAGACCAATAGCAGCCATAGCCATAGTTAAAAATATTTTAGAGAGTAATTTAATGAAATTAATTATGTCAAGCCAGTCATCATTGTTTTGGATAATAAAAACTTGATCACCTAAATTTCTTATAATAATCATTCCAGCAAAACCCAAAACAAAATATGGAAAAATATTTAAAATAGAATAATTTCTCTCCTTTGATTGTCCTCTGTTATATAGAAAAGCAAAAAGTGGAATCATTATTATTAAAAAAGTATTTCTTATTAATTTTGTTACAGTTGCAATATTTAGAGTTTCTTGACTATCAAATTGCTGATCATAAATAAGTCCTGCAGCTGCGACTTGTGAAGTTTCATGAATAGAAGTTCCTAAAAATAGACCTACAAATAAAGACTCTCCATCAAAGTAAAAATTGGCAAAATAAGGATAAATAAGCATAGATAATATCCCAAATAAAGTAATGTTTGCTATTGCATAAGAAATTTCATTTTTGTTTGCTTTAATCACAGGTGCAGTTGCCATGATGGCTGTAGTACCACAAACTGTACTCCCAATTGATATCAAGTATGCCATTCTAGTTGGAATTTTTAGTTTTTTTATTAGAATCTTAATAACAATCAAAACACTTATTATGCATATAACAATTAATGGAATTGCGATCTTACCAAAGTCTAAAAATTCAAATGGCTTAAGTTGAATTCCAAGACAAATAATACCGAGTTTTAAGATATATTCTCTAGTAAAATCTAAACCTTTTTGGAAGCCATCACGAATCTTAAAAGTATTTCCAAAAAAAATACCCAAAAGAATTGCAATCATAGCAGTTGATATAGGACTTTTGTTATATCCTAAAAGTTCGATACCAATTATATTGTTAAAACCTTGAGAAAGAGAGTAAAGAATAAATGCAAGAATTATTCCCGGTATGAATACCAAGTTTTTTTTTAAATACATTAAATGATTTATAGATTAAGCACTTCTATAAAGTTTTGTCATTACAAACTCTTTATGACCTAAAGCTTCTGCACAAGTTAATCGTCCGTTTGCTACACGCATCGTTGTCTTGATTAATTCATCTCCTGCTTGAGACATGTTCATCTCTCTAGAAAGAATTTTTGAAACATCGCAATCAATGTGTTCACCCATTCCTTTAACAGTTAAAGGATTAGCAGTTAATTTGATAACAGGTTCGATTGGGTTTCCTACAATATTACCTTGTCCGGTTGGAAATAAATGGATGTTAAAACCTGCTGCCGCTTGAAGTGTTACACATTCTGCTGCAGCTGATGAGGTATCCATAAAGTATAAACCTTTGCCTTTCTTAGGTTCTTCTGCTGGTTCTAAAACATCAATAAATTTACAGTTACCAATTTTTTGAAAATTTCCAAATGCCTTTTCTTCAATAGTAGTTAATCCACCTGCAATATTACCAGCTGTTGGCTGACTTTCAGACAGATCATCTGTCGCTTCTTTTAATATGAAATCATTGTAAGCACTCCAAGTCTTCATAAATTTATCAGAAGCCTCTTTTGTTGCTCCTCTTGTAGCACAAACTTTTTCAGCACCTGTCAATTCTGATGTTTCACCAAAACATAAATGAACTCCTAAGGGTTCAAGTTTATCCATAAGATTTCCTACAGTTGGATTTGCAGCTAAACCTGATGTTGTGTCAGATTCTCCACATTTCACAGAAATCCAGAGATCACTCATTGGACACTCTTCTCTTTGTTTTTCAGAAGCCCACATAACAAACTCTTGAGCTTTTTTTGATGCCTTCATAACTGTTCCAATATCACCAGTTCTCTCAATATGAAAACCCTCAACTGGTTTTCCAGTTTTTGCTATTCCGTCAACAATTTTCTTTGTCCATTTTGGCTCAATTCCAATAACTATAACTGCTGCAACATTAGGATTACTTCCTGTTCCAATCATGGTTCTAAAATGTAAATCTAAATCAGCTCCAAACTGAAGCCTTCCATATGAATGTGGAAGTGCGATTGTTCCTTTAATATTATTTGCTACTGCTTCAGCACAAGCGTTTGAGATATCGTCAACTGGAAGAATAATGACATGATTTCTAGTACCTGCTCTACCGTTTTCTCTTTTATAACCTAAAAAACTTTTTGGAATTTCCATTCTTCTACCACTTCTTTGTTTTAACGTTGTGAACATGAACATGCTCACCTTTTTTGATTGATTTAACGACTTTACCTATATCATGACCATATTTAAGAATTGTGTCTCCTTCTTTTAGATCCGCCATAGCTATTTTATGTCCTAAGGGAATTTCATCTAGAGATTGAATATCTGCTGAACTGTCATTTTCCATAATCCAGCATTTACAGTCTTGTTTTGGAGTAACTTTTTCAATAACAACAACTCCTACATTGTCTTTTTGATCATGAATTATAATGTCTGTAGCCATATCGTGTCGATTTGTTTGTTTGAAATTTTAAAAATCTTATATATTAATCGGAAAAATTAACAATTAATTTTTAAAAGTTTATTCATATACTAATATAGAAAGGTCCTAATAATGACTAAAATGACAACAGAGGAAGCTTTTGTAAAAGTTTTACAAATGCATGGAGTAGAACATGCTTTTGGTATTATTGGATCAGCATTTATGCCTATCTCTGATATTTTCCCAGATGCTGGAATTACTTTCTGGGATGTTGCTCATGAAACTAACGGTGGTTTAATTGCAGATGGTTACACAAGATCCACTGGAAAAATGTCAATGGTCATTGCTCAGAATGGACCTGGCATTACAGGATTAGTTACTCCAATTAAAACTGCATATTGGAACCATACCCCACTTTTATTGGTCACACCTCAAGCTGCAAATAAAACAATGGGTCAAGGAGGCTTTCAAGAAGTTGAACAAATGAATTTATTTAAAGATATGGTTTGTTATCAAGAGGAAGTTAGGGATCCCTCAAGAATGGCTGAAGTTCTAAATAGAGTTATTGAAAAAGCCATTAGAGGATCTGCTCCTGCTCAAATAAACGTACCAAGAGATTATTGGACACAAGTTATTGATATAGATTTACCTCCGATTGTTAGATTGGAAAGACAAGCAGGTGGTGTTGATGCAATAAAGAAGGCTGCTGATTTATTATCTAACGCAAAGTTCCCAGTAATTTTATCTGGTGCAGGAGTTGTAATTGGTGGAGCGATAGAAGATTGTAAAAAACTTGCTGAAAAATTAGATGCACCAGTTTGCTCTGGCTACCAGCATAATGATAGCTTTCCAGGAAGCCATCCTTTAGCAGCAGGGCCATTAGGGTACAATGGTTCTAAGGCAGGGATGGAATTAATTCAAAAAGCTGATGTTGTATTAGCATTAGGAACAAGACTTAATCCTTTTTCAACTCTACCTGGTTATGGAATGGATTATTGGCCAAAAGATGCGAGCATTATCCAAGTCGATATGAATTCTGATAGAATTGGTTTAACTAAAAAAGTTACAGTTGGAATTTGTGGAGATGCTAAATTAGTTGCTCAACAATTATTAGCCCAACTTGCACCAACAGCAGGAGATGCAGATAGACAAAAAAGAAAAGATATTATTCATCAAACTAAATCTGCTTGGTTACAAAAATTATCAAGCTTAGATCATGAAGAAGATGACAAAGGTACAGTTTGGAATGAAGAGGCAAGAAAAAGAGATGCTGATAGAATGTCACCTAGGCAAGCTTGGAGAGCTATTCAAGCAGGAATGCCTGATGATGTAATCATTTCAAGTGATATTGGAAACAATTGTGCAATTGGAAATGCTTACCCAACATTTGAAAAAGGAAGAAAATATTTAGCACCAGGATTATTCGGTCCTTGTGGTTATGGTTTTCCCTCAATTCTAGGAGCGAAAATTGGTTGCCCTGATACCCCAGTGATTGGTTTTGCAGGTGACGGTGCTTTTGGTATTAGTATGAATGAAATGAGTTCGTGTGCTAGAGAAGAGTGGCCTGCAATTTCAATGGTTATTTTTAGAAATTATCAATGGGGAGCTGAAAAAAGAAATACTACTCTATGGTATGATAATAATTTTATTGGTACTGAGCTTGACCCAGAATTAAGTTATGCAAAGGTGGCAGATGCTTGTGGTTTAAAAGGTGTAACAGTTCGAACAATGGAAGAAACTACAACAGCTATTAAAAAATCTTGTGAAGATCAAAAGAAAGGGATTACAACTTTTATTGAAGTAATTCTAAATCAAGAGCTTGGCGAACCATTTAGAAGAGATGCAATGAAGAAACCAGTTAAAGTGGCTGGTATTAACAAAACAGATATGAAGAAGCAGCCTTCTCTAACTTCTTAAGATCTTTAAATTAATATACAATTATCGTAATCTTCTATTATGGAAGTTGTTAATGATAGTAGTTGTAGTTGGATAAATGACCTCAATAAAAGAAACAATACACAAATAATTTCCTCAGATTTAGATTGTGAATGGTTAATTGTAGGAGCTGGTTACACAGGTTTGTCTGCTGCAAGAAAATTGGGTCAACTTTATCCAAATCAAAAAATAATATTAGTAGATGCTCAATTGGCAGGCGAGGGTGCAAGCTCAAGAAACTCAGGTTATTTAGTTGATACAACCTTAAATGATGGTTTTACATCAAATAAAGAATTAGAAAACTATAAAAAAAAAGCAGATATCTACGAATTAGGAATAGAAGCTGTCAAAAAATTTATAAAAGAGCACCAAGTAAATTGTGATTGGAATGAATGTGGAAAGTACTTTGCATCATCAAAGGAGAAAGATAAAAAAGTTTTAGAAAATTTTTCTGAAACTCTTTCTAAACTAGGCTTTGAACATGACCTACTATTCAATCAAGATCTAAAAAAAAAATTGGGTACTAATTTTTATAATATTGCTCTTTATACAAAAGGAGGAATTTTGTTACATCCAGGTAAACTTGTCAGAGCTATGATAGATATATTACCAAAAAATGTAAATCTTTATGAAAATTCGTTCTTACTTAATTGGAGAAAACTTAATGGTATAATTAATTGTGATTTCAAAAACGGATCAATTAAAACTAAAAAAATAATTTTTGCTACTAATGGATTTCTTAA
>CACLMD010000014.1 GCA_902607945.1 uncultured Pelagibacteraceae bacterium
AAACTAGGTTTTATAGTTATTGTAAATAATCATGGTTTAAATTCAGGAATATTTACTGATGGTGATTTAAAAAGATCATTACAAAAAAAAAAATCTATCGGTAAACTAAAAATTAAGACCGTTATGACTAAAAAACCTTATACCATAGAGGAAAATACGCTAGTTTCAGATATCATATCTAAAATGAATAAGAGAAAAATTACAAGTGTTTGTGTTTATAATAAAAATAATAAAAAAAAAACGATTGGTGTAATTCATATTCATCATATTCTTAGATTTTTAAAATAAAAAAAAATGAATAGGATTATACAATTAATTCTTTTTTTTGTTTTAATTATAATCATGTTTGCTTTTTACAATGTATATTTTAATAAAGATAATAAACCTAAGATTAAAGAAAAATTATCTACTACCGAACTTTCAATTCAACCCAAAGACCAAAAAGAAAACAATCTCATAAAAAATTTAAGATATGAAATTAGTATAAGTGAAAATAATTATTATCAGATAATGTCTGAGCTGAGTGAAATCACTTACATAAGTGGTTCTGAGATAATCTTAATGAAAAAGGTATCTGCAAACTTAGTAGATGAAAACAATAAGTCTATATTTATTACTTCGGATAATGCTAATTACAATAATACTAATTATAATACAAATTTTGAAAATAATGTTGAAATAAAATATCTTGATAATATCATTTTTGCAGAAAATATGATTTTAGATTTTAAAGAAAACATCATATCAATACATAATAACGTCAGATATAGTGGACCCCTTGGTAATTTAAAAGCAGATAACATCAAGATAAACTTGATCACTAAAAAAATTGATGTATTTATGAATAAAGGAAGTGAAAATATTGTAATTACTTCAAATAGATAATGTCAAATATAAAAAAATTTAGAATAAAATCATTTAAAAAAAAAAATAATATTTTAAGTCTTGAAAAGTTATCTTTAAAGTTTGGAAATAAGATTATTTTAGACAATTTAAATTTTGAACTAAGTAATGGACAAATTTTGGGTCTTCTTGGTCCTAATGGAGTTGGAAAATCTACAATATTTAACTTAATTATAGGTCTTATAAAGCCTGATTTTGGTTCAATCATTATAAATTCAGAAAAAGTAAATAAGTTTCCCATTTATATTAGAGCAAAAAAATTTAAAATTGGTTTTGTACCACAAAGTGGCGGTTACTTTCATAATCTAACTGTTTATGAAAATCTTAAGGCAATTGCTGAAATAGCTTTAAAAAATAAAGATTATCAGGAAGAAAAAATTAATTCATTAATATCAAAATTTGAACTAGATAATGTTAGAAACATTAAAGCTATTTTTCTGTCTGGGGGTCAAAGAAAAAAATTAGTGATTTCTATAGCGCTAATTTCTGACCCAAAAATACTTTTACTTGATGAACCGTTTGCTGCACTAGATGTATTAACAATTAAAATGCTTCAACAAATAATAGTTAATTTACAAAATAGTTCAGGAATTTCAATTATACTATGTGATCATCAAGCTAGAGACTTGTTAAATTGTGTAGATACAGCAGTAATAATCAATAATGGTAGAGTGATTGCTCAAGGAACACCATCAAATTTGATTCAAAATATTGATGCTAAAAATGCTTATTTTGGTGACTCCTTCAATATAAGTTAACTAATTATACATGAATAATAAAATTATAATTAGAAATATCATAAAACCATTTAGTAAAAAAATAGAAATCGAAGGTGATAAAAGTTTATCCATTAGATGGGCTTTACTAGCATCACAATCTATTGGAAAATCAACATCTACTAATCTTTTAAGATCTGAAGATGTTTTAAACACTTTAAACTGTTTAAAAAGACTTGGTGTAAAAGTAAATTTATTTAAAAATAAATGTGAAATCTATGGAGTGGGAATCAATGGATATAAGTATAAAAAAAATATTATATTAAATGCTGGAAATTCAGGAACACTTGCAAGGTTAATTATTGGATTATTAATCCATTCAAAAAATGAAATTAAGTTAATTGGTGATAAAAGCCTATCTAAAAGAGATTTTTTGAGAGTAACAAAACCTCTTGAGAAATTTGGTGCGAATTTTAAAACAAACTTTGGTAAGCTTCCTATCATTATTAAAGGAACAGAAAATCCTACGCCAATTAAGTACAATGAAAATAAAGGTTCAGCTCAATGTAAAAGTGCAGTAATGCTTGCTGCTCTTAATACTAGTGGAAAAACAATCATTAAAGCAAAAAAATCAAGAAATCATAGTGAATTACTTTTCAAATACCTAAAAATACCAATAGAAATAATTAATACTAATAAATATGATTTAATTAAGATTAAAGGAAAAAAAAAAATTAAATCATTTAATTATAAAATACCATCTGATATTAGCTCTGCAGCTTTCTTTATAGTTCTGACGGCTTTGTCAAAAAACTCAAAATTAAATATAAAAAACATAAATATCAATCCATCAAGGATTGGTATTTTAAAGATTTTAAAAATTATGGGCGTGAAAATAATTTTAAAAAAAATTAAAGAATATAAAGGTGAAAAAACTGGTGATATATATGTTGAAAGTGCAGATTCAATCAAATCAATCAGGTGCCCATCTAATCTAAACAGTACTGCAATAGATGAATTTTTATTACTTTTTTTAGTTGCAGCAAAAGCTAAGGGGGTATCTTATTTCAAAAATTTATCTGAATTAAATCAAAAAGAAAGTCCTCGATTAAAATGGGGCTCAAAAATTTTAAATTTAATGGGTGTAAAAACAATAACTACCAATAATTCTATTAAAATTTTTGGAAACCCAAATTTGATCATAAATAAGAAAATTATTATTAAAAATTTTTTAAAAGATCATAGGGTATTCATGACAAGTGCTATAGCTGCTTTAGTATTTGGCGGTAATTGGATTATTCACGATAGAGACTCAATAAAAACCTCATTCCCATCATTTTTAAAGATTATAAAAAATATTAAAAACCCTTAAAATCAATAAAAATTGATAGAATTTTTTACTTTTTAAAATGTAGGATTAGCTATTGATTTAAATGATAAATTTATCTAAAAGAGCGTGTTTTTAAAAAATAGACAAGAAATTAACTAATTAATGGAAATATACAAAGATTTATCTAGTCCAGCATCTCAAGAGTTCGAAAAACTATTAAATAGTCAACTTTCAAAAGAAAATATTGAAGAAGGAAAAATTATTGATGGCAAAATCAATAAGATAACGGAAAAATTTGTTTTTCTATTTGTTGAAGGATTAAAAAGTGAACCTGTAATAGATATAAATGAACTTAAAAGTATGGGTTTAGCAGATAAAATAAAAGTTGGAGAAACAATTTCTGTTTTGTTAGAAAAAATTGAAGACAAAAATGGTGAGGTCTTAGTATCAGCAAACAAGGCACAGAAAATCAAAGGTTGGGATAAATTAGTTAAAGCTTATGAAAAAAATGAACCAATCATGGGAAAAATTACTTCTAAATGCAAAGGTGGCTGTATTGTCGAGCACATAGATACTGGTTCTCTAATGTTTTTACCTGGATCACAAATCAGTGACAAACCTCTGAAGGACATCTCTCATCTTATGGGTGAACCACAGAAATTTGCTCTAATAAAATTAGATAAAATAAGAGGAAACGCCTGTGTTTCAAGAAGAGAAATTATTTCATCATATAAAAAAGAAGATAAAGCAAAAATTATAGAAAAATATAAAGTTGGTGATATCATTAAAGGTGCAGAGGTCAAGGGCTATAGTTCTTTTGGATGCTTCTTTAATGTTAATAATGAATTAGATGTGTTGGTTCATTTACAGGAAATTTCATATTCAAGAGTTAATCATCCAGATGAATTTTTTAATGTTGGAGAAAAACACGACCTAAAAGTTATATCAGTTGATAAAGAAAAATTACAAGTTGGTTGTTCTGTTAAGCAACTTTCTCCAGATCCTTTTGAACATATTGAAAATTATGAGTTAAATAAGATATACAAAGTCAAAGTAGTTAAGATAATGGATTTTGGTGCTTTTTGCGAATTAGAGCCAGGTTTAACAACTTTACTTCACTCAAGTGAATTAAGTTGGTCAAAGAAAAATGTATCCATAAAAAAAATGTTTAAAGTTGGAGATGAGATAGAATGTGTAATTACAGAAATAGATAAAGAAAAAAGAAGAGTAGCAATATCTCATCGTTTGACTCAAAACAATCCATTCGAAACTTTTGAAAAAAAATATCCTGTTGATACAGTTGTTGAAGGAGAAGTGGTTAATAAAAATGAATACTCTTTATTTGTTAAAGTAGAAGATTTAAATATTGATACTTTCTTGCATTGTAATGATTTAACTTACCTAAATAATGGTGAAGAAGAATTAGCTAAATACAATAAAGGTGATAAAATTACAGTTAAGGTATTAGAAATTAAAACGTCTGAACAAAAAATTAGGGTTGGATTAAGACAGACAAAACCAGATCCATTTAACTGGTTCAATGAGAAAAAAGTTAATCAAACAATCACAGTCAAGATTATATCAGCTGATAATAAAGGTTTGATAGTAAGACCTGAGGGTTGTGAGATGGATTTTCAAATTAAAAAGTCGCAAATTGCAATAAATGCAGCTGATGCTAGACCTTCAAGATTTACAGGTGGTGAAAGAATAGACTGTGCTATTGCTGAAATAGATTTGAGCAAAAGAAAAGTAATTTTAAGTATTAAGCTTCTTGAAGAAATTGAAAAAAAAGAAGCCTTAGAAAAATATGGATCTGAAGGTTCTGGTAAAAATCTCCCTTTTTCATCTTTATCAGAAGACTTAAAGAAAAAAGATGAGGAAAAATAGTAATTAAAAGAAGATTAAATTGGCTATTGTAAAATCAAAGCTTTTAAAACAACTCTCTAAAAATTGGCCCGGCTTTTATAAAAAAGATTTAGAAAAATTTACTGAAATCATCCTTAAGGAGATTAAAAGATCCTTAAGACGAAATGAAAGATGCGAATTTAGATCATTTGGTGTTTTTTCAACAAAAATACAAAAAGCAAGAATTTCTAGGAACCCAAGAACCAGTCAAAAGGTTCATACTCCAGAAAAAAAAACAATTCACTTTAAAATGGCTAAAGAATTGTTTAAGAAATTAAATAATCATGAATAAAAGCATCTTTGTAGCTTGCGATGTATCAAGTCAAAAAGAAATTCTTGAATTACTATCAAAAATACATAAAGAAATTTCAGGTATTAAAATAGGTCTACAATTTATTACTCAACGCTCTCCACAAGAAATAAAAGAACTTAGTAAATTTAATAAGCCTATTTTTTATGATGGTAAATTTTTTGATATCAAAAATACATTAGTAGAATCGATTAAATCTCTTAGAAATTTAAATATTAGTTATGCAACTGTACATTTATTAAATGGATTGGATGCATTAAAAGCTGCTAATGAAGCAGCTAATGATATTAATATAAAATTATTAGGCGTATCAGTTTTAACTAGTTTTAATGATGAAGATTTAGAACGACTTGGATTTAAAGAACAAGTAGAAAAACAAGTATTAAGGTTAATAAAAATTGCAAATGAAGCCAATTTACATGGAGTTATCTGTAGTCCATTAGAAATTGAAATAATTAAAGAAATAGCTCCTAATCTTAAATGTTTTACCCCAGGTATAAGACAAGATAAAAATAAAAACGATCAAAAAAGAACTATGAATGCAAAACAGGCACTAGAAGCTGGAAGTGATTGCCTGATAATTGGGAGACCTATTACAGAAGGAGATCCTAAAAAAAATATTCAAGAAATTTTATCCTCTTTAAATTAGATGAAGTCTAAAATTTGTGGAATATCAGACGCAAAAACTCTAAAATTTTTAACAGACCACCCTGCTTCACCTCAATTCATAGGATTTATTGTCAATTATCCTAAATCAAAGAGATATGTCAAAATTGATAAATTAAAAGATTTATTAAAAATAGATAAAAAAAACTCTTTATATGTAGCTGTTCTTGTTAAACCTGATCAAAAAATATTGAGAGAGATCAATGATTTACCTTTTGATTACTATCAAATTTATGATTGTGGACCTGATGAAATAAAAATAATTAAAGAAAAATATAAAAAGAAAATAATTACTGCATTTACTATCCAAAATATAGATGATGTCAAAAAACATACTCTTTATGAAGATGTTACAGACATTTATTTATTTGATAGTAAAGGTTATGAGGAAAGTTTGTCTTTCAGTCATTCACTAATAAAAGATATAAAATTAGATAAAGAACTAATGCTTGCAGGAAATATTCAAATAAATGATAAGCTTGAAAACTATAAAAAAATAGCTGATATTATAGATATATCTGGAGGTGTAGAAACTTCTGGTTTAAAGGATATTTCCAAAATAGAAATTTTCTTAAAAAAGATTAAACAAATAAATAATGAAGCTTAAAAAAAATATTCCATTAATAGACCAGCATGACAAATATGGATTTTGGGGTGGAAAATTTGGTGGAAGCTTCATTCCTGAAACATTAAAAAAACCTGTTGAAGATTTAACTAAAGAATTTCAAAAGCTTAGAAAAAATAAAAAATTTATAAAAAAGAGAGACTATTATTTTAAAAATTATATTGGATCTCCTACTTCTTTAATTAAATTAGAAAATTTATCTAATTATTTAGAAGGTGCTCAAATTTGGGCAAAAGTTGTTTCTGAAGCTAATGGTGGGGCACATAAGATTTATAATGCGACAGTACATGCATTGATTTGTAAAGCTATGGGGAAAAAATATATTGTAGGCGATACGGGGGCTGGATACGCAGGAAAGATGTTGAGTATGGCTGCAAAAAAATTTGGTCTCAAGTGTAAGATTTTCATGGGAGCTAAAGATATTAAAAGGCAAAAACCAAACTGTGATGCGATGAGAAAAAATGGAGCAGAAATTGTTCCTGTTTTTTCTGGAAGTCAAACATTAGTTGATGCAGTAAGTGAATGTATGCGATATTGGGTTTCTAACTGTGATAATACTCATATGTGTGTGGGTTCAACAGTTGGACCTAATATCTTTGTAAAAATTTGTGGTTGGAGTACAGCTCAAATATCTAGAGAGCTTAAATTTCAACTTAGAAAAGAATTCAATAAAATTCCAAAAAAAATAAAACTAATTAATTGTGTAGGCGGTGGCAGTTCAGCTTATGGTTTTTGGAGTGAATTTATTGATTATAATAAAAAACAAATTGAGCTTGTAGGTGTTGAGGCAGGAGGTCCTAATAAATCAAAACTTCATGCGGCTCCATTAAGTAAAAATTCAAAAATTGGGATTTTACATGGAGCAGCATCTTATGTTTGTCAAAATAAGGAGGGACAAATTCAAGAAACAGAGTCTATAAGTGCTGGTTTAGATTATCCCGGCGTCAGTCCCATACATTGTTTTTTAAAGGATACTAAAAGAGCAAGATATACATATGCTACCGATGAAGAAGCATTAAATGCTTACAAAATGATTACAAAGTTTGAAAAACTAAATCCAAGTTTGGAACCAAGCCATGCATTTGCAGAAGCAATAAAAATTGCCCCTAAATTAAGTAAAGATACAATTATAATTGTAAACTCTTGTGGTGATGCAAAGAAAGACAGGGATATCTTAAAAGAAAGATTGGGAAAAAAAAGATGAGCTTCTCTTTAATTAGTCAAACATTTAACAAAACTAAAAAAGAAAGTAGACCAGCTCTTCTTACATACACAGTTGCTGGAGATAGTACTAAAAAAAAATCATTAGAAATTTTAAATTCAATTTCAAAGTATGCAGATATTTGTGAATTAGGTTTTCCACATAACACTCCAATTGCAGATGGTGGTCAAATACAAACAAGTGCCTATAGAGCCATTAAAAATGGTATTAAAATTAATGATGTTTTTTCAATCGCAAGTCAATTTAAAAAATCAAAAAAGGATAAGCCAATAATTTTAATGGGTTATTATAATATGATTTATCAATATAACGAAAATAAGTTTATTAATAAATGTAAAAAATCAAAAGTAGATGGATTAATTGTTGTTGACTTTCCCTATCCTGAAAACAAGTTCTTTGCTTCAAAATGTAAAAAAAAAGGAATTAATTTTATTCAATTAATATCACCCACTACTTCCAGAGAAAGATTGAAGGGAATTATTAAAGATAGTCATGATATGGTTTATTATATCTCAATGCTTTCAACAACAGGTGGAAAACTTAAAGTTGCGCCAAGAAAAATTCTCGAAAATTACAATAAAATTAAATTATTAGATAAAAATAAAAAGATAGTTATTGGTTTTGGAATTACTGAAAAAACTATAAAATCTCTTAATAAAGCAGATGGTTTAGTTGTAGGTAGTGCAATTTGCAAAGAAATAACTAGCTCTATTAATAAGAGACAAAATATTGTCACAAATGTTACTAATATAGTAAAAAAACTTAAAAACAAAATTAGATGAATTGGATTACAAAAATAATTAAAGCAGGTGAAAAAATTAAAACTGCTATTCATAAAAGAGCCTCAAAGGAGGAAATTGCTAAAAGCGACTGGACTTCGTGTTGTAAGGGTCCAATTTTAAAAAAAGATTTAGAAAACAATTTATGGGTTTGTCCAGATTGTAATAAACATCATAGAATTAAACCCAAACAAAGATTTGATATTTTGTTTGGTAAAAATAATTATGAAATTTTTAAAACACCAGTCCCAAATGATGATCCATTAGATTGGACAGATTCAAAATCTTATAAAGATAGACTAAAAAGTGCTCGTAAAAAAACTGGCCTTGATTGTGGAATGATGGTGGCATCCGGGAATATTAATAATATTAAAGTAACCGCAGTTGCATCTGACTTTGATTTTTTAGGTGCTTCAATGGCTTCAGCTGAGGGAGAAGCTTTTTTATACGGAATACAATTTGCTATAGAAAATCGTACGCCTTTTATTTGTGTCAGTGCAGGAGGTGGTATGAGAATGATGGAAAGTTTAATATCACTATCTCAGATGACCAGGACAACTATAGCTATTAATGAATTAAAAAGTAACAACCTTCCCTATCTTGTTTTAATAACTGATCCAACTGCAGGGGGGATTACAGCATCTTATGCAATGCTTGGCGATATTCATATTGCCGAACCAGGTTCGTTGATAGCTTTTGCAGGTAAAAGAATTATTCAAGGAACGATTAAAGAAGAGCTACCAGAAAATTTTCAGACAAGTGAATATGTTCAAAAAACCGGTTTTGTTGACTTAATTGTTGAAAGAAAAGATTTAGTAGAAAAAATTGGAACTTTATTATCAATATTGTTAAAGAAAAATTCTGCTATAAGCACTGAAGAAAATGAGACTCCAGACAATAGTCAGTCGCTTACAAAAGCTGCATCCTAAAGAAATTGATCTAAGCTTAGATCGAATATTAAATCTTTGTAAAAAATTAGATAATCCCCAAGATAAGATTAAAGCAATTTCTGTAGTTGGCACTAATGGTAAATACTCAACAATCCAGGCAATGTACGCAATACTAAAGGAAGCAAAAATTAATTGTAATATCTATACCAGTCCACATATTAAAAAAATTAATGAACGCTTTGTATTTAATAATAAAGAACTTAGCGATGATGAATTATCTAATCTTTTAGAACAAGTTGAAAAAACTAATGATAATCAACCAATTACATTTTTTGAAATTTTAACAGCTGCATATTTTTATAAATCAGCAGAATACCCTGATAATATAAATTTAATTGAGACAGGCCTGTTCCATAGATTTGATGCAACTAATATTTTAAATCAAAACCTAGCAAGTGTTATAACATCAATAGGTTTAGATCATTTAGATTGGCTTCCAAAAAAAGAGCAAACTATTGAGAAAATAATTTTTGAAAAAACATCAAAATTACTAAATTCTAATATTATTGTTGCAAAACAAAGTTCAAATGAAACTTCAGAACAAATTGTAAAAACAATAAAAGATAATAAATCTAATAAATTATTCTTTAGTGAAGATTATAATTATTCAGATAGTGAAAATAGTTTCTTCTATTATGAAGATGTGTCTGGAGGAATTAAACTTCCAAGGCCTAATGTAAATGGTCAATTTCAATTAGAAAATATTTCAACAGCAATCGCAACTCTAAGAATAATCAATGAAATTAATATAAATGATGAACATATAAAAAATGGAATCACAAAAATTGAAAGTATTGCAAGACTACAAGAAATCACTAATGGAAAATTAAAAGATTTAGTTGAAGGAAATAGATTATTAGTAGATGGATCTCATAATCCTCTAGGTGCTAAAGTTTTAAATAATTACTTAGAGAGCCTAGATTGCAATAAACATATTATTCTTGGAATGATGGCTAATAAAAATCATCAAGAATATATGAGTTACTTTAAAAAAATTTCGACCTTGACCACAATAGATATTCCAAATCAACCAAACTCAATTGGGGGAGAAGATTTAAAAAATAAGCTAATTGACTTAGAAAATGTTCAATACAAAGAAAATATATTTGAAGCAATCAAGTCAATTCCAGTCAAAAAAAATGACTTGATCCTAATTACAGGTTCTTTGTATCTAGCTGGTGAAGTGCTTAATTTAAATTAGATATTTTTTTCTAAAAATTCCTTCATGTGTCCCTCAGGGACTCCGCCTACTTTTCTATCTACTTCAACACCTTTTTTGTAGACAATTACAGTAGGTACTCCTCTAATGCCTGCAGCACTCCCCGTATTGATTCCTGCATCCTCTATATCTGCATAATAAAAACCAGCTTTGTCTTTGTATTCATCTGATAGTTTATCCATTACAGGTTTTAGAGTCTTACAAGGACCACACCACGCAGCAGAAAATTGAATTACTGATACGTCTTCATTTTTGATTTTATTTTCAAAATCCTCATCTTTAAAATCTATAAGCATATAATGGATATAATTGATTCAGACTAATATTCAATGATCAAAAACAATTTTTTTTGGATTTATTAACTAAGCATCAGAATATTTTTGCTCTAAATTCATGACATAATCATTAATTCCATCAAGGAATTTAAGCTTTTCATCTACTGTTTTAAATGAAAACATTTTGTCCTCATTTTCTCTAATTTCATCACACTCTGAATAAAAAGCTGAAACTGTCCACCATTTCTCTTTGTTAGTACTAAGTATTCTGGATGCAATTCTTCTTTTAATCTTTGTATGAATTTCTTTTGGTAAAATTTCTGGAGCCTCATTATATATAAGACTATGACCAAAGGTTACTAATCTGTCATCTTTAAATTTATCTAATAAAGCCAATCGCTCTTTCCATTCTGAAGAGTGAAATTTTTCAAATAATGGAACATCTTTGTTGAATGTATCAAAACCACCAGAATAGATTGTCTCTTCTGGTTCAGCATCTTCTTGTGATGCTGTTTCCATTTTTTCTTCTGCTGCTTCTTTTAAAATATTGCATATATCTTGAGAAAATTTTTCATTTGATTTCATTAATTCTGCCCTTTTGTTTAGTAAATTAATTCCAATTTTTTTGTACGGATCTACTTTCAAACCTAAACTTTTATCTAAAATTATTGGAGCTTTATTTGATTTAATTGTTTTATAAAAACGAGGTGATTTTTTCATTTCTTTTTTTAAATCTTGATAATTAAGTTTTTGTAGTTCTTCAATATTTGCAGATAAATTTACCACTTGCCCCCATTTATAAACTGGATGCATACATGAATTTGGGTGTAAAGGAGAAACTAAAAACAAATAATTTTTACCAAAAAAATTCTCATTAATTGTAAACATTTTTTCTTGTTTTATTAAATTTTCAACAACAACTTTACTTTTAGTCTTTAAATATTCATGCCATAAATCTGGTTGCTTATTCTTTAATAAACCCAAAACCTTTACAGTTAATTCAGTGTCAAAAAGAGCTCCATGGGCCCCCGATGAATCAAAGCCATTAAGTCTTGCTAGCGACTCTAATTTCATAGATTTATTTCCTTTAGGATTAATCTCTGTTTTTAGAACACTTTCATCGATAGCAAATGCTGCTTTAATCATGTTTAACGCATCATGCCTTGAATTACCCTCTGTATTAATTAAATATGGTTTTCTTAATGATTTAAAAAACTCACGTCTAAGAATTTCATCATCGAACCCGACCGAGCTGAATCCCATAAACGTTGCGGGTGACCATTCACGAAATTTTTTTTCTACTTGGGAAATCATTTGGTAATGACTCAAGTTGCCTTTTGTAATCAAATCAACATTTGATTTATTTATACATAAAGCGGTCGCAGATGGAACTCGGTCTTGGGGCATCCTGCATCTTGCTGTAAACCTTTCTTTTTCATTGAAATTTTCATCTAATAGAATTGCACCGATTTCAATCATCGTAGCCCAATCAAGTTGCGCTGAGTCCGTCTCGATATCCCAAACTACATAATTCAATTTACCATCCTTTGTGAATAAAATTGTTCAACTTTTTCTAAAAATTGATTTTGATAATTTATTAATCTTTCACCCTCAACTATGAATCTTTGAAAGATATTGTCCTTAGTACATAAAAGAATTGCAGCCTGAGTTATATTTGAACCATGAACTTTATTATGCGCTAATGAATATGCTGCACACTGTAGATAATAATCATCGATCCACTCATCTTTTTTCGGTTTGTTACTTTGTTTAAAATCTATAATTGTTTCTTTATTTTCATAAATTCCAATACAATCAGCAGCACCAGCATATTTTCCAGGATAATATAAAGTTGCTTCACACCCCCAAATTTCATTTAATTTATCTCTAAGTCCGTTTTCTATAATTTGATCAGCCATCATTTTTTCACGAGTATTATCTCCTAGTAAATCCATATTTAATTTTCCAAGCAAAAATTTTTCTAAATAATCATGCATAGAGCTTCCACGAGAGGTTGCTTCTCTTGAAATAATTTCTGCCTGTTTATGGCCAACTCTATTTTTCCATTCAGCTAGTTTTGCTTTTTTTTCTTCAGTTTCTGTAGCCTTTAATATTGTTGTAACTGAAGGAAGATTTTCTTGATTTACAGCATAGTGTCTCGAGCCTTGTACAATTGATCTTGTAGATTTGGGATAAATAAATTTATTATTCCACTGCATGTAATTTCTTATAATAGGTATTATTGGAAAAAAGAAATTAATTTTTGAGTTGTTTATTTCTTTCAACAAATTTTTCTACATTTTCTGTTTGCACAGCTTTCTCAACCTGCTCGGGATCTTTTATATTTTCTAAAGTTCTACTAATTGATCTCGCATCAGTTCCAAATTTATCAACTACTGTCATAGCTTCTTCTAATTTTTTTCTAAGTGTAATAATATTATCAAAATGTTTTCCAAATCTAGTAGTGATAGTTTTAAGATGATTATATATTTCTGTAGCACCTTTTTGAACTTTCAATGATTGAAAGCCCATATGTAAGGATTGTAAATAAGCTGAAAGAGTATTAGGTCCACAAATTACTATTTTATATTTTTTCATTAATTCTTGAGTTAATAATTCTTTAGTACTTGGATCTTGATATTCAGTTAATTCTTTATAAAGGCTTTCTGTTGGTGCATACACTATTGCAAAATCTGTAGTTTTAGGCGGCACTATATATTTTTCCATTACACTTTTAGCTTTAGCTTTAAAAGCGCTTGCTAGTTTTGTTCTAGCATCAGCAACTGCTTTTTTGTCATCTGCATCATAAGCGTCTGTAATTGCTTTAAATTTTTCTACTGGAAAATGGGAGTCTACCGGAACTAAAACATCTCCTTGAAGTTTAATTGCAAATTCTACATTTTCACTAGTATCTTCTTTCATCTTAACATTTATCATAAATTGAGATGCTGGTAATAAGTCTTTTATTAAAGCATCCAGTGAATACTCAGCAAGTGTTCCATATTTTTTAACCCCTGCTAAAATCTTAGTAATCCCCTCTTGGCTTTGATTTAGCAATTGTACTTGTTGGTTAAAATTACCAACTTTCTCATCAACTTTGGTAAGGGCTTCAGTCATATCTTTTGTAACTCCTGTTGAAAGAGCATTAAAGGAAGTCGACATTGTGCCAAGTGAAGTATTAATAGTATTATTTAGGGTATCTTTTAATGCAACTATTTCAGTTTTTAAATTGGTTATTTCTTCAGACTCTTTGCTATCTTTTATAGGTTTAGATTTTAAGTTCAAATACAAAATTACTAATGTTGCTCCTAGCAATAAAAATAAAGTTATTATTAAAATTGTGTCCATGATTCGTAAATTATATTATAATAAATTAATTTGATAGTAATTTAATTAGATATTTTAAACCTTTTTTTTTCAAATTTTTCTTTGAAGTGAAAATACATGCTTGGGATTTTAAAATTTCACCATCTTTGAGGATACGTAAATTATTACTTTTAATAGTTTCTCCAGTAGAACTTATGTCTGTAATTAAGTTAGCAGACCCTGTAAAAGGGTAAGCTTCAGTAGCACCCAAACTTTCAACTAATTGAAATTGGGTTACACCCTTAGAGAACAAAAATTCCTTAGTTAAATTTGGATATTTAGTTGCCACCCTAAGTCTTTTTTTCTTTTTATCTCTAAATTCAAATGCAATTTCTTCTAAATCAGCTACTGTTTGAACATCAATCCATGGATCAGGAATTGCAACAACTAAATTTGCTTTTCCAAATTCATATTTTTTAACTACATTAATCCTTTTTTGAATATTAATTTGACTTTCTTTAAGTAAATCAA
>CACLMD010000015.1 GCA_902607945.1 uncultured Pelagibacteraceae bacterium
GTTTTGATTATTATAGATTACTAACAATATTGTTTTTTGATTGCTATTTAAGACTTCCTTGACAATTTGATCTAAATCATTTGATGATTTTATTTTTTTCTTTTGAGCTTCAATTATAATACTATTTACCTCAACAGAATTTAATAAAGGACTATTATTTTCAATTTTAGTAATAACCAATCCTTTTGTTTGATTGGGAAGTTTTCTTTGTTTAATATCTTCATTATTTAGTTTTCTTACTGTTATTTTTAAATTTTCTACAGTGGTTTCTATTGGTGACGATTTTTCTGTAACTTTAAAATCTTCAGAAGTTTCTAATCTTCCCAAAAGAACATTTTTAACCAATTCTTTTTTATTTCTCCAAATTTTAACTTTAACATTTTTGCCAACTTTTGTTTTTGCAACAATAGCTGGTAATTCTTTCATTTGATTAATTGTAACTCCATTAAATTCTAAAATTATATCACCAGCTTTAATTCCTGCTTTAGCTGATGGACTATTTTCAGCAACACTTGCCACCAATGCTCCTCTTGGCTTATCTAATTTTTCAACGTCTGCAATCTCTTGTGTTACGTCTTGGATTCTAACTCCAAGCCAACCTCTTTTAGTTTCACCAAACTTTATTAATTGATCTATTACAATTTTTGCACTATTTGATGGTATAGAAAAACCAATACCAATTGATCCACTTCTTCCAAGAATAGCGGTATTGATTCCAATAACGTCACCATTCATGTCAAATAAAGGTCCACCAGAATTACCTGAATTGATTGATGCATCTGTTTGAATATAATCTTCATATCTTGATAAACCAATTGATCTATTTCTTGCAGAAATAATTCCAGATGTAACAGTTCCCCCTAAGCCAAATGGATTTCCTATAGCTATCACCCAATCACCTATCCGAGCTTTATCTGAGTCACCAAAAGCAACAGGTATAAATTTTTTATCCGTTTCTAATTGTAAAACTGCAATATCTGATAATGGGTCAGATCCAATTATTTTTGCATTAAATTCCTCATCACCGTTAACTCTAACAATTATATCTTCAGCATCTTGAATAACATGGTTGTTTGTAACAACTATTCCTTTTTCATCTATAATAAAGCCTGAACCAAGAGCAGATGATTTTCTTTCTTGAGGAGTTCCAAACTCCTTAAACATATCTTCAAATGGTGATCCAGGAGGAAATTGGAAAGGAAAAGGGTTAGAGTTTGTTACTACTGTTTGTGTAGTTGAAATATTTACAACTGAAGGCATCAATTTTTCAGCAAGATCAGCAAAAGAAGCTGGGACTGTTTTTGAATTTGATTGAATTGAAAAGCTTAAAGTTAGAAATAATGTAACAAATATAAACTTAATTTTATTCATACTAACTCTTCATATAATAAATTATTATAAACCCTAAAACTGCGAAGATTAGGCCTCCCGCTCTTAACTGTCCATCTCTAATTAAATCTAATTTTTTTAACATACTTTTCATTTTTGATGGAAATAAGGCATACAAAATACCCTCTATAAAAAGAAAAAGACCAAAAGCTATGATCAATTCTTTCATATATTAATATATTATTGTGATTTAGGTTTTATGTTTCCAAAAAATTTAAAAAATTCACTATCTGGAGATAAAATCAAAGACGTATCACCACCAATTAAAGCTGTTTCATAAGCTTGCATTGCTCTATAAAATGCAAAAAATTCGGGGTCTCTTCCAAATGCTCCTGCAAAGATTTTATTTCTTTGGCCATCCCCTTCTCCCTTCATGATTTCAGATTTTTTTTGCGCGTCGGCCAAAATGACTGTAACTTCTTTATCTGCAGTGGAAGTAATTGTTACTGCCATTTCTGCACCTTTGGCTCTGAATTCTTTAGCTTCTCTCTCTCTTTCAGTTTGCATTCTTCTAAAAATTGCATCACTATTTGCTTGGGGTAAGTCTGCTCTTTTTATTCTAACATCCACAATTTCAATTCCAAAATTTTCTGCTTCAGCATTAACACCCTCTTGAATTAATGACATTTGTTTAGTTCTATCTTTTGAAAGTAGAGTTTGTAGTTCTTGTTGACCAAGAACATTCCTTATTCTTGAGTTAATAATTGTTGACAACCTTGATCTTGCAACTCTTTCGTTTCCTACAGATATATAAAATTTTAAAGGATCAACAATTTTAAATCTTGCAAAGGCATCAACAATTAATCTTTTTTGATCCGATGCAATTACTTCTTCTGGTGGTGTATCTAAATTTAATATTCTCTTATCTAAGTAAACCACATTTTGAATAAATGGAATTTTAAAATTCAAACCAGGCTCACTAATTATTCTTTTAGGATCACCAAATTGAAGAACAATAGCTTGGTTTACCTCTTTTATTATAAAAACTGAAAAGAACACTGCGGCACCTAAAATGGCTATTATTGGTAATAATATTTTATTTAATTTCATTTAATTAGTTACTTTCTTTTTATTTAATTCTGGTAATGGAAGATAAGGAACTACTCCTGATCCTGCATTTTTTTCAATAATTACTTTTTCAATATCTGCTAAAACTTTTTCCATAGTTTCTAAATACATTCTCTCCTGTGTGACCTCTTTTGCTTTAGCATACTCATCATAAATTGATATAAATCTACTTGCTTCACCTTCAGCTTTGGCAACAACTTCTTTTTTGTATGCTTCGGCAGCTTGTAAAATTTTCTGCGCTTCCCCTCTTGCTCTTGGAATAACATCATTAGCATAGGCTTCTGCTTCATTTTTAGATCTTTCCATATCAGCTCTTGCAGCTTGTACATCCCTAAAAGCATCGATTACTTGATCTGGTGGATCAGCTTTTTGTGTTTGTACTTGAGTAATTTGAATACCACTATTGTATTCATCTAAAATTTCTTGAATAATTTCTTGGGTATCAGTTTCAATTGCAGCTCTTCCCTCAGTTAAAATAGGTTGAATATTTGATCGAGCTATTACCTCTCTCATTGCTGTTTCTGCTGCAGCTTTCACTGTTCCTTCAGGGTCTTGAATTTTGAATAAAAAATTTCCCGCATCTTTAATTACCCAAAAAACTGAAAAATCTATATTAACAATATTTTCATCTCCTGTTAACATCAAGCTCTCTTGAGGAACATCAGCAACACCTCCTGAAGAAGAAAACCCACTGTCTCTTTCAGATCTAAAACCTATATCAATTCTATTGACCTTTGTGACTTTTGGAGTGAGTACAGACTCAACTGGAAAAGGGATGTGATAATTTAATCCTGGTTGAGTTGTTTTTATAAATTTTCCAAATCTTAAAACTACACCTTGTTCATCAGGTAAAACTCTGTAAAGACCGCTAGCTAACCAAATAAAGCCCAAAATAATTAAAATTAAAGTAGCTTGCTTGCCTCCAGAAGAACTTCCACCTGGTAAAAATTTTTTTATTTTTTCTTGAAACTCTCTTATAATTTTATCTATATCTGGAGGTGTTGGACCCCTACCAGATCCGTTACCACTTCCGCCTCCTGGTGGTGTTCCCCACGGGCTTCCGCCTCCTTGTTGAAAATTATCAGACATACATAATCTATATAGTGTCTTTAATGCTAAAAACAAGTTAAGATCAAATTATGCCTGAAAAAAAGCCAGAACTTAGTGACGCAATGAAGAAAAAACCTGAGGAAAATATTACCTCAAAAAATCAAGGATCAAAATTTTTTGCCTCCCTGCATGCTTTAAAATCACCTAAAACTCTAAAAGTCTTAATTTATATTGTAAAAGAAATTCCTAAAGTCAGAAAAAATATTGAGAGAGTAAAGAAATATGGATTTAAACATATTTTAAAATATTTTCACTATGAAATTTTCGGTGGGAGTCTATATGATCATTATTATTCCAAAAAAAATATTGTTAAACCAATAAATCATGTAAATAGGTTTAAAAAAATCACTATAGATACTACATATTTTAATTCAGATTTATGCGAGGTTGGAAAAAAACATAATACAGATAGATCACCCCATAATCCAAATACACATCGACATGCATATACTGGAATATACCATTTTCTTTTTCATAAAATAAGAAATGAAAAATTGAACATTGCAGAAATTGGAATATACAAGAATAGCGGCATGAAAATGTTTAGAGAATATTTCAAAAATGCCAATCTATATGGATACGAATTACTTCCTGAACTAATTGAAAGTGCTAAAAAAGATAATTTATATAATACCCAATATTTTCCAATGGAAGTAGACAGTTCGTCAAGTATTAAAGAAGGTTTAGAAAAATGTGATGATAAATTCGATATTATAATTGATGATAGCTCTCATATGTTTGAACATCAAATTAACATTATAAAAAATAGTATTCCATATCTAAAAAAAGATGGTTATTTAATTATTGAAGATATTTTTAATAATATAAAAATTTATGAGGAAGAACACTATTATAAAGAATTAAATGACTTTAAGGAATTTTTTTCAGAAATTTATTTTGTTCAAAGCGAACATTTAAATAGATATTCTCCATTGTATGATAATGACAAGCTTTTAATATTAATAAAATCTTAATTGACAGAAAATAAAAAAAAATTTGAAAAAAAAACAATAATTGGTACTAAGTATACGATTGCTGTTTCTAGTGCAAAAGGTGGGGTTGGTAAATCTACTTTTGCTACAAATCTTGCATTAGCGCTTAAAAAAATTGGTTGTAAAATTGGTTTACTTGATGCTGATATTTATGGCCCATCAATCCCTAAAATGTTTGGTATTAATGAAAAACCAAAAAGCGATGGCCAAAAATTAGAACCAATAGTAAAATATGATATTCAATGTATGTCAATTGGTTTTTTAACTGATCAACAAACACCAATGATTTGGCGTGGGCCTATGGTTACAAGTGCAATTAAAACTTTTACTCAAAAAGTAAACTGGAAAGATTTAGATTTTATAATTGTCGATATGCCTCCAGGAACTGGAGATACGCAATTAACTTTTTCGCAAGAAATTAAAATGGATGGTGCAATTATTGTCTCTACCCCTCAAGAAGTAGCTTTATTAGATGTTAAAAGAGGAATTAAAATGTTTGATAAACTTGGAGTTAAAACTTTAGGCTTAGTTGATAACATGAGTTTTTTTATTGGAGATGATGGAAAAAAATATAAAATCTTTGGTGAAGGCGGTGTTAAAAAAACTGCCGAGGAATTTAAAAAAGAATTTTTAGGTGAAATACCAATAAACTCTGAAGTTGGGGAAAGCGGAGATAATGGGAAACCGATAGTAGAGTCTAATCCAAATCATGAAATTTCAAAAATTTATTTGAATTTTGCTAATAAAATTAAATCAATTTATCTTTAAGATCAAAGGCAGTCATTAATTCGTTCCATTCTCTTTTAGATAGTCCTGAACTATCAGCATCAACATTTTGACCTTTGATAAGTTTTTGAATTATTATCTTACCTTTTGCAGAAATTTCTGTACCTCCAACTCTATAATCCATGAAAGCATCATAAGTAATTGGAACCCATTTTTTAACTGTATCTAGCATTATATCTGCATAAACTCTTATTTCATATTGAGCATGACTATCAGCTCTTAACCTTAAAAAATTCATTAAATTAAGTAAGTCTGTTTTCCAATACCACTGGGTATAGGTATTTAAAGTTAAATTCATTCTTGCAAGCTCCCTTGCTAAACCCTTTTTTTTTTCATCAATAGTTGTACCGTCAAATCTCTCGTTAAGCATCATTTCATAATTATCATAAGTTCTTTCAGCATCATTTTTCAAAAGTTCTAAAACTTCTTTTGCTTGATCTCCTTCAATAACGTCTCCACGTCCCTGTCTGTTGCTTGATGATTGCGCGGCTAAATTTTCTGCTGAAGGCAAATAAAATTCTTTATCCAAAATAGAATATCGAGCAGAATATTCGTTTACATTTGCCGTCCTATGTCTGATCCATTGTCGAGCAATGAATATGGGAAGTTTAATGTGATATTTAATTTCACACATTTCAAATGGAGTACTATGCCAATGCCTCATTAAATACTTTATTAGACCAGCATCTGTAGATACTTTTTTAGTTCCCTTTCCATATGAAACTCTAGCTGACTGAACAATAGATGTGTCATCTCCCATATAGTCTATTACTCTTACAAATCCATGATCAAGGGCTGGCAGTGCCTCATAAAGAATCTTTTCCAGCTCAGGAGCAGTAACTCTCTTAGTTGGATTTTGTTGAGATTGTTGATCTTTGATTTCTTGTGTTTGTTCTTTAGTTAATTTCATGATTTTTATTGAATCTCTTGAAAATGGTTTTATATTAATAGTGTTGGCTTGCCAACTATGACGATAAACGAATTTCGTAATAACCATTGCGGACGTGGGGGCAGTACCCACCACCTCCACCATTACAACTTATGGGGGTGAACCAGAATCGACGAATGTCTAAAAGCTATTCTTTCGTTCGGAATTGTTCCTCCGTAAAGGGCTAATTTATAATTGCTAACGAAAGTTACGCACTTGCTGCCTAATTAACTTTGTTAATTAAGTAGTCGGGGTTTGGGGCACCTGGCAACAGAACGCCCCTTAATATTATTTTTTTGTTGTTTTAACAGTTTGTTTAGAGACGTATCTAAAATAAGAACCGATTACACTTGCCACTATACCAATTAGTAAAGAAACAGTTCCACTTCTGTCATCGCCAATAAGATATAAACCATAGACAATGAATGTTAATCCTATCCAAATAAGAAAACTTGCAAATATTCCTTTTAACCATCCGAAGAACATAATTAATCATATCTAATTTTGATTAATCTGACAACATTTTACAACGAAGTCAAAAAAGCAACTGAAAAGAAAATAAGTCATTCTAGCAATGAAGTTTGCAATGAAGTAGTTTAATAAAGTAAGTAAATATGCTATATTCTAATCTATTGCCGGGCAACAGAACGCCCCTACTCATTTGTTAATTTAGTTTGCAGTATCAACGTTATTTAAAAATACAACCTTGCGATACGAGATGTCCAACGGAACTATATATATACTTTATTTAGAGACTTAAATTTTTTCTTTTTCTTTAATTTCCTGCTCTTTAATTACCCTAGTATTTTTCTTTACATTCAAAATGTTTGCAAAGCTATGGTTTACATCTCTATGACCTGCTTCATCATCTCTGATAACTTCAACAACATCTTTTAACCTAGAATTAAGTGGTAAATTCCAATAATTTATTGCGATCTTTGGAGCTTTAATATTTTCAATTTTACCTTCTTCTATTTCTTTTAAATATTCTGTGTAACTTATAACTGCTTCCTCTTCAAAATATCCAACAATTCTATGAGCTGTTCTTTGTGATAATAGATAAATAATTAAATACATCAGAATAAATATAAATTGTGCTATCATTATAATTATTCTTTCAATAAAGGTAGGTTTTGCAATTTGAATAAAAGTCATTAAGTGCATTCTTTCATTTTCAGCTTCGTCTAAAAGAATCTTAATCCAACCTCGATCATCCTGCATTTTTCGTAATGATTTTAAATGTAGTAACATTCCCGCAACCATTCCGGGAACTGCTGCAACAGTTTCTAAAACAACCGCTCTGTGTCCATACTTTTTTTTAAAAAAGGTATCAGCAAGTAATCTTAAAAATTTAGTAAATATTAACGCTACACGATCACTTAAATTTTGTGGCTTATGATGTCTTGCTATGTTTTCCATATAATACATATAGTTGTTAAATCTTTTTTTTTTAGTTATTGAATACTCTTAATTACGTGAAATATTAATAAATTTACTGCGACAAACTGTTAACAATTATTTTTATTAATAGAAAACTAAGTTATCATTATACCTAATGAAAAAAGATATTGTTAAATCTCACTTAAAAAAAAAAGCACTATCAAAACTTGCTTTATCAATTAGCCTATTTATTGTGCTTTTAACCTCAACTGGATACATCTTTAATTCTATAGGAGTAATTTTTCTATTCTATATTTCTTGTTTTATATTTCTCTACAATTTAGTAATCCACTTCTTGTTAGAAAAGTTTGATATTCAATCATGATTAAAACTCTTGTTAGGACAATTAATGGCATTGTGTGCTCAATAAGTATCAAATAATCTTTTATAATGAGTAAAATGGGCATAGGTTTCGACGGAGTAACTGAACCAATATATTTTCTAATAGCTGCTTTTGGTTTTGTAATAGTAAGCTTTATTAATTACAAAAAAAATGGAAAAACTTTAGAAACGAAGTATCTTTCTGGTTTAGCTGTTTTCTTTATAGTTTGTTTTATTATCTTAAATTTTTATTAATCTTAACCCTTAGTGTTTAATATATGCATCCGGATAGTTAGTAAGATATTCATCTGAAATTGGTGTCATTACAGCACTTTCTATAACAGCTCCAGCTTCCCTTCTTTTCTCAGTAAGTTCCTTATCATCTCTAAAAGCTTGGAGTGCTTCCATGTTTGGAAATTGCATAACTGTATAAAGTTTTGTTGGATCATCTTTTTGTGTACCCGCAAAAATAAACTTTATTCCATGTTCTTTTAATTTTCCATCCTGGGCATAAACCATCTCTTTCCACGTTTTAAATCCTTTAGTAATTGTAATTTCACCCTTAACTAATATTCCCATATGAACCTCCTTATTAATCTGTTTTTTTATTTATTTCAGCTTGAGCAGCTGCAAGTCTTGCTATTGGTACTCTGTATGGAGAACAAGAAACATAGTTTAAACCTACTTTTGAACAAAAAGATATACTCTTTGGATCCCCTCCATGTTCACCACAAATTCCTAGTTTTAAATTTTTATTTTGTTTCTTTCCTTTTAAAACAGCTATTTCAATTAAATCCTCAACTCCTGTATCAATTGAAACAAATGGATCAATAGTAAAAATTTTATTATCAATATAATCATTCAAAAACTTGCCGCTGTCGTCTCTGCTTATTCCAAATGTTGTTTGAGTTAAATCATTGGTACCAAAACTAAAAAATTCAGCGTGCTTAGCTATATCTTTTGCTTTTATTGCTGCTCGAGGAAGTTCAATCATGGTTCCAACCATATAATTTAATTTTACTTTATTTTCCTCCTGCACTTTTTTAGCTATATTTGATACTAAATCTTTCATAATCTTTATTTCAGCTTCAGTAGAAACTAAAGGAATCATTATTTCTGGGAATGCTGTCTTTATCTTTTTATTTTTTAATTCAACTAAAGCCTCAAAAATCGCTCTACATTGCATTTCATAAATTTCTGGATAAGAAATACCCAATCGACACCCTCTGTGCCCAAGCATAGGATTTTGCTCATGGAGCTCAGATATTCTTGCCTCCACTTCTTTAACATCTACACCAACAACTTTAGAAACTTCTAAAATTTCTTTATCAGAGTTTGGTAAAAATTCATGTAATGGTGGGTCTAGCAACCTAACTGTCACTGGTAATCCATTCATAATTCTAAAAATATCTACAAAGTCTTTTTTTTGATGAGGCAATAACTTTCTAAGAGCTTTGGCTCTATCCTCATTAGTTTTTGATAAAATCATCTCTCTTACAGACAAAATTCTCTCTTCATCAAAGAACATATGTTCTGTCCTACATAATCCAATCCCTTCTGCTCCAAAATCTCTTGCTATTTTTGTGTCCATTGGAGTTTCTGAATTAGTTCTGACTTTAAGCTTTCTTATACTATCTGCCCATCCCATTAACTTTGAAAAATTACCTGAAATTTCAGGTTTGACAGTTGGTACATTTCCTAAAATAATTCTACCAGAGGAACCATCTATTGTAATTATATCTCCCTCTTTGATCTCTAAATCAGTAGTTTTAAAAATTTTTTTTTCATAATTTATATTTATTTCACTTGATCCAGATACACAGGGTCTTCCCATTCCTCGAGCTACAACTGCTGCATGACTTGTCATGCCTCCTCTTGCTGTTAATATACCTTTTGCGGCATGCATACCCTGAATATCCTCAGGCGATGTTTCTATTCTAACCAAGATAGTATCTTGCATCATGTTATTAAGTCTCTCTGCCTCTTCTGACGTAAAAACCACTTTTCCACTCGCTGCACCAGGAGATGCAGGTAAACCATTAGCAATAACTTTTATTTCACTTTTTTCGTCTAATGTTGGGTGAAGTAAAGCATCTAATGAATTTGGATCTACTCTTAAAATAGCTTGTTTTTTTGAAATCAATTTTTCTTTGACCATATCGATAGCAATTTTTACCGCTGATTTAGATGTTCTTTTTCCAGATCTAGTTTGCAAAATCCATAATTTGTTATTTTCAACAGTAAACTCAACGTCCTGCATATCTTTATAATGATTTTCTAATTTTCGTAGAATTTTTTCTAATTGTTTGTAAACCTTTGGCATTGACTCTTCCATTGATGGATCGTTTACATTTGCTTCTTTGCGAGCTTTTTTAGTTATATATTGTGGTGTTCTAGTTCCGGCAACCACATCTTCACCTTGAGCATTAATCAAATACTCTCCATAAATATTATTTGATCCATCAGATGGATTTCTTGTAAATACCACACCGGTAGCACAATCATTGCCCATATTTCCAAAAACCATAGATTGGACATTTACTGCTGTTCCCCACTCAGAAGGAATTTGATTTAATCTTCTATAAATTTTTGCTCTTTTGCTCTCCCAAGATAAAAAAACAGCACTAATTGCACCCAGCAATTGTTCATAAACATCCTGAGGAAAATCTTTTTTAGTTTTTTCTTTAACAATCTTTTTAAAATCACTTATTAATCCATCCCAATCATTTTCATCAAGCTCGGTGTCTAATAGAACACCTTTTGTTAATTTATAATTTTCGATTAATTCTTCAAAGTGATGACCTTCTACACCCATCACTACATTGCCGTACATTTGAATAAATCTTCTGTAACTATCTTTTGCAAACCTTCCATTTAAAGTTTTGTTTGACAAAGCAATTACAGTTTTATCATTTAATCCAAGATTAAGTATTGTATCCATCATACCGGGCATAGAAACTCTTGATCCAGATCTTACAGATAATAGTAGTGGGTTTTTTAAATCACCAAAACTTTTCTTAACAGTTTTTTCTATGACTTTTAGTTCTAATTTTATCTTTTTAACAATTTTAGAGCTAAGTTTTTTTTTACTTTTATAAAATAATTCACAAACACTAGTTGAAATTGTAAATCCTGGAGGTACTGGAAGGCCTATTCTTCCCATTTCAGACAGATTGGCACCTTTGCCACCTAAAATATTTTTGGGGTTTTTTATTTTTTTTACTTCTTTCGAATTAAAATTGAAAAATAGTTTATTCATTAATGTCTTTGATCGATTGAAAATCTATAAAATTTTCGTAGGTTTTACAGAAGAAATTGATCAGTTCCAATCTATTTCTTTTTACTGTTTCACTATCATCATTAACCTTTACATTATCAAAAAAACTAAAAACTTCCTTTTTTGCTGTAGATAATACAACTAGTGCTTCATCGAAATTCTGTGTTTTTAAAATTCCTGTAAAATATTTTTTTATTTCATTTGTTTTTTTATATAGATCTTTTTCAAAGTCATTTTTGAAAATACCAGAATCAGTCGTATTTGAAAGTTCAATATTATTATTTTTTATCTCTGAAATTAAAATATTAGAAGCTCTTTTGTAAGATGAAACGATATCTTCACCGATTGATTTATTTATAACTTTATTTAAACTTTTGGCTTTTTCAAATACAGTTGAAATCTTATTCAAATCAAACACATTTGAGGCTGCATCAATGATATCATATCTTATATCTTTTTCTTTTAAATAATATTTAAACCTATCTTTTAAAAAATTTGATATATCTTTTTGCAGTGAATTATTTGAAAAATTAATTCCTTGATCTAAATAAAAATTAGAAGAATAAGATATCAAATCTCTAATCTTTAAATTTTTTTTATTTTCAATTATTATTCTAATTATACCGAGTCCTGTTCTTCTTAACGCATAGGGATCTTTTGAACTTGAAGGTTTTTCGTTTACTCCAAAAAATCCAACCAAAGTGTCAATTTTATCTGTTACCGCTAAAGTAATATTGAAAGGTTTTTTTGGTAAATTTGAAGTTAGACCAATCGGTAAATATTGTTCTTTAATAGCATCAACAATATCTTTATCAAAACCTTGGGCATGAGATAAATGACTACCCATTATACCTTGAAGTTCTGGAAATTCTCCAACACTCTCTGATAATAAATCTGTTTTACAAATTGAAGCCGATAACTCAACTTTCTCCTTGCTAATTAATAACTCATCTGAAATTAAAGCTCCTAATTTTCTCATTCTTTGAACTTTATCAAAATAATTTCCTAAACCTTTAAAAAAATTCATCAATTTTAGCTCAGAAATTTTTTTTACTAAATTTTGAGATTTATCTTTATTCCAAAAAAACTCTGCATCACTCAGCCTTGCTTCCACAACTCTTTCATTGCCAATTTTTATTAATCCATGTTTATCTTTATTATTTGCGACTACCAAAAACTCATTTGTAATCTCATCTTTTTTGGAAAATAATGGAAAATATTTTTGATGAGATTGCATTGTTAAAACCAAAATTTCACCTGGAATAGATAAAAATTTTTTATCAAATGAACACTCTAATATATGGGGTTTGTCTGTAAGATTTATTACTTCTTCAATTAATTTATTATTATCTTTAATCTTTAAGTTTTTTTTAGTTAAAATTTTATTAAATTCTTTTTCAATTATTTTTTTTCTTTTACTGTGATTAACTGTAACTCCTTCTTTTAGAAAGAAGTTTTCATATGACTTATAATTGTGAAAAATTTTTTTTTTTTCTTCAAATTCTTTATCAATAAAAGTTGAGTTTGATGAAGTTAGATGATGAAAATTAAAAGTTAATTTTTTTTCATTAAATACAGCGAGAATAGATTTTAGCGGTCTACCCCACTTTAAATCAAATTCACCCCATTTCATTGACTTTTTCCACTGAATTTTTTGCAATATTAACGGCGTAAATTCTTCTAATAAATTATGTGTACTAAGCTTTTTGGATTTGGTTTTAAAGAAATAAAATTGACCTTTATCTGTATTTTTTTTAAAAAGATCATTTTTAGAAATATCATTTGATCTCATAAATCCTTCTAAAGCTTTTTCAGGTGCATTTATATTTGGTCCTTTGATTTCTTCAGAATTTAAAACTACTTGTTTTTTAAGACCTTCAAAAACAACTATTGCTCTATTGGGTGTTGAATAAGACATACTTTTTTTGAAAGAAATTAATTTTTCATTAAATAATTTACTAAAATCATTTAACAAATCCTGACGTAAACTTTTTTGCAAAGAATAAGGAATTTCTTCGCTAAATAATTCTAAAAAAAATTCTGACATCTAGCTTTGACTATCTAACCAAATTCCGGCAACTGCTTTTGTAATATCACGAATTCTACCGATATACCCAGCTCTTTGAGCAACACTTATTGCCCCTCTAGCATCTAAAATATTAAATACATGACTCGCTTTTAAACATTGATCATATGCAGGTAGTGATGTTTTTTTGTCAACTAAAGATTTAGCTTCCATTTCATGCATATCAAACATTTTTAGTAAAGTGTCTATATTTGCATGTTCAAAATTATATGCTGAAAATTCTTTTTCTGCCTGATGAAATACATCTTTATACTTCACTCCTTCATCATTCCATAATAGATCATACACATTTTTTTGTTGTTGCGTAAACATACATATTCTCTCCAAGCCATAAGTAATTTCAACTGAAACAGGGTTACACTCATAACCTGCCATTTGTTGAAAATATGTAAATTGTGTTATTTCCATGCCATCACACCAAACTTCCCAGCCCAATCCAGCTGCACCAAGTGTTGGGCTTTCCCAGTCATCTTCAACAAATCTGATATCATGATTTTTATAATCAATACCAATAACTGATAAACTATTAAGATATAATTTTTTTATATTTTCTGGAGAAGGTTTTATCAAAACTTGAAACTGATAATAATGTTGTAGTCTATTAGGATTATCTCCATATCTTCCATCTGTTGGTCTTCTCGATGGTTGAACATATGCGGCTTTCCATGGCTTAGAGCCAAGTGACCTAAGTGTTGTTGCTGGATGAAATGTGCCTGCACCAACTTCCATATCATATGGCTGCAAAATTATACATCCCTTTTTACT
>CACLMD010000016.1 GCA_902607945.1 uncultured Pelagibacteraceae bacterium
TCTAATTGAACACCAGTTATTTTATTACCATTTGTGACAATTTTTTTAACTTCATGACCTTTAATTATTTCTATGCCAACTTCGTTCATCAACTTTTCAAAACCATTTATAATATTTCCTGTTCCACCCATTGAATAATGTATTCCCCATTTTTTTTCTAAATATAAAATCAATCCATAAATAGACGTAGTTGTAAAGGGATTGCCTCCAACTAGAAGAGGGTGCATACTTAGCATTCTTCTCAATTTTTCGTTTTTTATATAAGATGAAACTAATGAATAAACTGATTTATAACTTTTTAGTTTCAGCAGAGCAGGTAATTGCTGCATCATAACCAAAGGTTTATCAAATGGAACATCAGCCAATTCTGTAAACCCTTTGTCAAAAATTTTTTTTGTAAAGTTTACTAATTTTTCATAACCTTCAACATCATCTTTATTTATTTCTCCAATTTGTTTTTTCATTTCAGTTTCGTTACCTGAATAGTTAAATTTAGAATTATCTTCAAAAACAAATTGATACCAAACTTTAAGTGGAGAAAGTTCAATATAATCTTTTGGATTTTTTTTAAATAATTCAAATAATTCATTTATTAAGTAAGGCGCGGTGATTACAGTTGGACCACCATCATAAGTAAATCCATTCTTCTTGAATACTCTTGCTCTACCTCCAAGGTCAGGATGTTTTTCAATTAATATAACCTTGTGACCTTTAGCTTTAAGACGAAGGGAAGCAGCTATGCCCCCAAAACCAGAGCCTATTATAACAGAATTCATTGTGATAATTTATATTTTTTTTGAAAAAATGTAAGCGTATTATGAATTAATTTTTTTTAACTCTTCTTTAGTTTCACCCAAATTTTTTTGAAACAGTGCATCAAGTTTAGATTTATCAACAGATGTAGTAATAATTTTTTTCACAGAATCTACTGCAATTTTAATAGAGGCATCTTTAATTTCTTTGATTGCTTTTTCCTTCATCTGATTAATTTTATTTTCTGCTAAATTCTTTTTTATATCAGATGATTTATGAAATTTGTCATTTAGCTCTATGATTAGTCTGTCACTTTCCTTTTTAGCCTGATCTAAAATCTCTTTTTTAACATTCTCAGCTGTATCAAGTTTATTTTGAGAATTATTTAATAAATTTTTTGCTTCTGTTCTTAACTTTTCGCTTTCATCAATTTCATTTTTAATATCTAATATAAGCTTATTTAGAATATTATTAATTTTATGAGGTACTTTTAAATATATTAAACCTCCAAAAAAAATAATAAATGAAACTGCTACCCAAAATGTTGCATCAATTGCCATAATATTTAGCTCCATTTTTTTTTGTTAAATCATCTACAATTGCCGAAATACTACTATTATTTATTTCAGCACCAATTAGTTTTTGAATTAGCTCAGATGAAGTATCTATAGCAATTTTACTTATTTTTTTAGGCGCTCCTATTCTTAGTTTATTTATCTCTTCTTCAGCTTTTTTAATTTCTTCATCAATTTGTTTTTCCAAAATATCTTTCTTGGCATTAATATCTTTTAATACCTTTTCCTTTGCTTGATTAAAGATACTTTTAGCTTCATTTTTACTCTTTGAAATAATTTCATCATATTCCTTGAGTTTAGTCTCACTTTCTTTTCTTTGTTTTTCTGCTGCCTCAATATTATCTGAAATTTGCGATTTTCTAGATTCAAGGTTTGCACTAATTTTAGGAAGTATAATTTTAGATAAAACTACGTACAAAATTCCAAAAATTATTGTTAACCAGAATATTTGAGATACCCAAAATTCAGGATTTAATTGAGGCATACCCCCGCTTTCAGCGGCAATAACTTTTCCTGTGAAAAGAAAGGTTAAAAATATTAATTGAAATAATATTTTTTTAATCATCCAAATCTAAAATGCAAAAAGAATGATTAATGCTACTACTAGCCCAAAGAGACCAGTTGCTTCAGCTAAGGCAAATCCTAAAAGTAAGTTTGGAAACTGTTTTTGGGCTGCAGATGGATTTCTCATTGCACCCGATAAATAATTTCCAAAAATTATTCCAATACCTACTCCAGCACCAGCTAGAGCTATTGCTGCTAGACCTGCTCCGATCATTTTTGCTGCTTCTAATTCCATTATATCCTCCTATATTAATTAATGGTGTAAGTTTAATGCATCATTTAAATAGATGCAGGTTAAGATTGCAAAAACATATGCTTGAAGAAAAGCAACTAAGATCTCCAAACCTGTTAAAGCAACCGAAAAACTCAGTGGAAGCCATCCACCAACTATTCCAAGACTTATTACAAAGCCTCCGAAAACTTTCATCATAGTATGACCAGCCATCATGTTTGCAAATAATCTAACTGATAAGCTTATTGGTCTACTTAAATAAGAAATTATTTCAATAACAACAATTAATGGAAGTAGCACAGCTGGTACACCACTAGGTACAAATAACTTTAGATATCCAAAGCCATGTTTAATAAATCCAACAATTGTTACTCCAATGAAAATAAATGCTGCTAACATAAAAGTTACTATTATGTGACTTGTGACAGTAAAAGTATATGGTATCATCCCAAACATATTACAGAATAAAACAAACATAAATAGTGAAAATATAAAGGCAAAATAGGGTCTTGCTTTTGAGCCCGCAGTATCCCCAATCATTTTGGAAACAAAGTTATAACTAAGCTCAGCTAATAACTGAAACTTATTTGGAAGAAGAGAACTTTTTTTTGAACCCAGGCTAAAGACTATCAAGATTGCTAATGAACTAACAACCATAAATAAACTTGAATTAGTAAAAGAAATATCAAATGCACCAACTTTAATTTCAGGTCCAATACGATAAACTTCGAATTGTGTCATTGGATTTGCTGCCATAAATTATTCTACTTTTGCATATTTTTTGCTGATTTTATCACGTTAACTATTCCCGCAATTACACCAATAAAAAAAAATATTATTATTAACCAAGGCTTAGTACCAAACGTCTTGTCTAAAATAAACCCAATAATTGTCCCTACAGCCACAGCTGATACCAATTCAGTGCTTAGCTTAAATGCAGCGCCAATAGATGAAGAATTTTGGTTCTTAGTATCTAAGTTTTTCTTTAAAAGCTTATCTTTTGCAATCTGTAAGCGAGTTTTGAACTGATCTTTAGACATTTAAATTTAAGCAACCATGTCTTCCGCTTTTTGAAGATCCACTGCTACAAGCTGACTTATTCCTTTCTCTGGCATTGTTACCCCATAAAGCCTATCCATTTTAGACATTGTTAGAGCATGGTGAGTTACAATTATAAATTTTGTATTAGTAATTTTTGTAAGCTCATCCAATAGATTACAAAATCTTGTCACGTTAGCATCATCCAAAGGTGCATCAACTTCATCTAAAACACAAATTGGTGAGGGATTGGTCAAGAAAACTGCAAAAATTAAAGACAGCGCAGTTAGTGCTTGCTCTCCACCTGATAATAAGGTGATTGACTGTAATCTTTTTCCTGGAGGACTGACCAACATTTCTAAACCTGCCTCTAAAGGATCATCAGAGTCAACTAGCTCTAACTTTGCATTACCACCATTAAATAATTTTGTATAAACTTCGTTAAATTTTCTATTAACTTTTTCAAATGCTTCAATTAGTCTTTCTCTACCTTTTTGATTAAGTTCGTTAATACTTTCTTTTAGTTTAATTATAGCAGTTACTAAATCTGTTCGATCTTGTTCCATTTTCTTAATTTCAACTTCATACTTGTTAGTTTCCTCATCTGCTTTTAAGTTTACAGATCCTAATTTTTCTCTACTTTGCTTTTTTTTATCTAATAAATCCTCTTGATCTACATGATTAGGTAATTCTTCTAGACCGTTTAAATTAGAATTTTCTAGAATATTTTCCTCTGATAAATTAAGTTCAGAGTCAATTCTATCTAACAAATCTGATTTTCTTTTATTTAAACCTTCAATGGTAGCTCCTGAACTTGCTTTTCTTTCTCTAATTTGAATTGATTGTTCTTGAATTTTATTTAGTTTAGTCCTTAAAGTTTCTATATTTTCATCAGTATCTGTAATTATTTTTTCAATTTCAGTTTTTTCTTTATCAGAAATTCTCAAATTTTCGGAAATCTGACCTTTTTTTTCTGCTTGAATCTTAGGTTGATTATCTAATTTTTCTAATTGCAAATTAAATCTATTTTTTCTCTCTGAAAGTTCACTTACCATCTTTTCAGAATTTGAAAGTAAATTTTTCCAACTTTCAATTTCTTTTTCAATAACCTTAATTCTTTCATTTCTTTTTACAGATTCTTTTTTAATATTTCGATTTTTGCTGTAACTATCAGCGTATATTTCTATACTATTTTCAAACACATTTAATGCGTTCAATGCCTCATCATTTTGCTTATTGGAAATCAAGTTTCTTATATTTTCAATTTCTTTTTTTAGTTTATTTTTTGATAAATCTAAATCTTCATTAGATTTTTTTTCAGTTTCATAATATTTTGAGTCAATTTGTATGAGCTCACTTCTTTCCTCCTTAAGCCTTTTTTCATTTGAATTAGCATCAATTATAATTCCTTTTTCTCTTGAAATATCTTCATCAAGGGTTTGTAAAGATTTTTTACTGCTTTCTATTTCTTCCTGAGTTCTTGTATTTTCTTCATCAAGGCTTTGAAGTTCTAAATTAAGTCTTTGAATTTTTGACAAATTTTCAATATTTTTTTCTCTTAATGGAGTAACCTTATCTGTTTCAGACTTAATTTGTTTTTCAAATTCATTAATTGTATTATTATAACCCGACACTTCTCCCTCTGCTTCTGTATTGATTTCATTTTCAATTCTGATCTCCTTATCAATTTCAATTAATCTTAAATAATAAAGTCCAGCCTCAATTTTTTTAATTTCCTCGGAAATTAGTTTATATTTTGAAGCCTCTTCTGCTTGTTTTTGAAGATTGGCCAATTGTCTTTCTTGTTGTTTTCTTAACTCATCTGCTCTTTTTAAATTATTTTCAGCAGCACCCAATCTTAACTCCGCCTCATGTCTTCTGACATGTAACCCTGAAATACCTGCAGCTTCTTCCAATATAGCTCTTCGATCAGTAGGTTTAGCAGTTACTAGTGCTCCGATACGTCCTTGGCTGATCATGGATGGAGAATGAGCACCAGTTGATAAATCTGCAAAAAACATTTGAGTATCTCTAGCTCTTACTTCTTTGTCATTAATATAAAATTTTGAACCTTTGTCTTTTTCTATCTTTCTTCTAATATGAATTTCATCAAACGCTCGATATTGAATAGGACCTTCACCGTTTTGATTGCCAACAAATATTGAGACTTCAGCAATATTTTTTGATGCTTTATTAGAAGTTCCAGAAAATATTACATCTTCCATTCCAGAGCCCCTCATACTCTTTGCAGATGTTTCACCCATCACCCATCGTAATGACTCAACAATGTTTGATTTACCACAACCATTTGGCCCAACAATTCCAGTTAGTCCATCTTCAATTAAGAAATTGGTTTTATCAGCAAAAGATTTAAATCCATTAAGTTGGATTTTTTTAAACTCCATGCATTAACTTATATCAGTTTTTCAAGAGTTTTTTTCAAATTTTTATAATTAAGAGATTTTTCAAACTTTTTGTTGTTTATAATTATCGTAGGGGTAGCATTTACTTTAAATTTTTTAACTCCCTCGATTCGATCATTCAAAATAAAATCTTCAATATCCTTATTTGTTGTGCACTGATTAAAATCTAAGTTGAAACCCTCCGATTTTAAAAACTTTTTTAAATTTTTATTTATCTCTTCAATTGTTTTCCCTTTAACCCATTTAGTCTGATTCAAGTATAAACTATCCAAAATTTCTGAACTACCATTATTTTTACACTGAGATATTTTTGATGCATTGAAGGCAGCTATATCTAAAGGAAAATGTCTAAATTCTATCTTAGCAAGACCTGTATCTATGTAATCTCTTTTTAATTCTGGATAAACATCAGTATGGAAACTTGCACAATGACTACAAGTCAAGGACTCATAAGCGATAATGCTTATTTTTGCATCCTTGTTACCTACAATTATTCTTTTAATTTCATTTGAGCTATCAGCACTAATGTTTGAAGTTTGAAATATAAGTATTATAAAAAATAAAATTGTTTTTTTCATTTTTGTTTAAATAATTTTGTTAATTCTATTAGAGATTTTTTGATTTTATCATTTTTAATATCATTTATTTTATTTTGATATTTCTTAATTGTCACATTTTTTTCTTTATCTTTATCTTTTCTAAGAGGTAAAATTTTTTGATTGTCATCAAAGCTAATAAATTTTATTTTTTCAATAACTGAATATCCAAAAAAGCTGTTCATTTTATCCATAATTTCTTTTTTTGAGTACTCTAAGTCAACTTCGTGTCCTCTTTTAACCACCACCAATAAAGTACTTACTCCAAATCGATTAGCATTTTTAAATGATTTTGGATAACAAATTTTAAATAGTTTTTCACCAACTATGTATTTCCAGTTATTTAAAGTTTCAGAATAAATATGACCTTTTTTATTAATAATTTTTTTTACATTTTTTGGCAAAGTATCTTTAAACGATCTTAGGCCTTGAAAGACTGTGTTTCTCTGCTTAGTATATTTTTTAAATTGCATATGAAAGAACAATTAATAACAAAAAAAATTCTTAATTGGTATGATTTAAATAAAAGATCATTACCGTGGCGAAAAAATATTTCATTACAAAAAAGACAGTATTACACCTTAGTAAGTGAGTTTATGTTACAACAAACACAGGTTGTAACTGTAATACCTTATTTTGATAGATTTATAAAAAATATTCCCAGTCTCAAAATTCTTTCAAAAGTTCAAAATAAAAAACTTATAAAACTTTGGGAAGGTCTTGGTTACTACTCTAGAGCAAGAAATTTGAAAAAAACTGCACAAGTCGTTGTTAAAAATTTTAACGGAAAATTGCCTGATAATTTTGAAGATTTAAAATCATTACCAGGAATTGGAAATTATACTGCAAGTGCAATTTTAGCAATTGCATTTAACAAGCAATACATACCATTAGATGGAAATATAGAAAGAGTTTTAAAGAGATATCTTTACTTAAAAAAAGATAAAGATATTCAAAAAGATAATCTAATTAAAAAAAAATCTATATTTGGGATATCGTCAAGATCAAGTGATTATGCCCAAGCTTTAATGGAATTGGGGGCATTAATTTGTAAACCAAAAAATCCCTTATGTTATCAATGCCCTATTTCAAATAAGTGTAAGTCATTCAAAAAAAAAGATTTTGATTTGAAAAAAAATCTTAAGAAAAATAAAGATAAGTACTTTATCCTTAAAGTTTACAAAAAAGATCAAAGATATTTATTAATTAGAAATACTAAGTTTAATTTTTTAAAAAATTTAACAATATTTCCTATGGAAGAATTATCTAAACCAAAAAATTTTAATGAAAATTTAAACTTTAAAATGTCTAATATGAATATGAATATAAAGATTCAATATTTAAAAGATATTAGAAAAATTCATTCACCTTATTGGGTTGATAAAAAAAAATTAAATAATTATATGCTTCCATCATTTACAAAAAAAATTGTGAAATATTTGGAAAAAAACTGATGAAAAAAATAGCTATTATTGGTGCTGGAATTTCTGGACTATTAATAGCTAATTTATTCAAAAAAAATCCCAATTATCAAATTACCATTTATGAAAAAAAAACCTCAGTTGCTTTAGAGCAGGGATATGGTGTTCAACTATCCGTAAACAGTATAAAGATTTTAAATGAAATCGGATTTCAAAAACTAGAAAATAGTGAAAAATTCACCCCAGAAAAAATTGATTTTTATTTTAACGAAAATTTGAAAAAAATATGTGAGTTAGATATCACAGAATTCAATTCAGAAGATTGCAAGTATACCACTTTAAAAAGGTCATCTTTAATAAATTTTTTAAAAAGAGATTTAGAAGGCTTGATTAAGACTGGCTTTAATATTTCAAAAATAGACCAAGAAAATAAACAGATAAAACTTTTTTTTGAAAATGGTGAATTGATAGAATGTGATTATTTGATTATTTCAGATGGGGTTTTTTCAAAAAGCAAAAGTCTTATTTCTAAAAGTGAAGCTAGAATAAAATATAATAACACATTAGCAATTAGAGGTAACTTAACTAAACATCCTAAAAACATTGACAATAAAAATGTTGCTTTATTTTTAGGTTCAGATTTTCATCATGTAATTTATCCAGTGAACCCAAATGGAGACTTAAATTTTATAGCTATAATGAAATACCCTCTCTCAGTAGACGAACAAAAAAATCACTTATTATTTAATGATAAATCATTTATTAAAAAAGTTTTAAAAAATTTACCTTTAAGAAATAAAGATTTTTTAGAGGATCTTAAAGAATTAAAAATATTTCCAGTTTTTGTGAGTGACAATTTTTATAAATCACAAAATAATATTCATTTGATTGGTGATGCCTTTTTTGCTTTTCCTCCATCATTTGCTCAAGGCGCATCACAGTCAATAGAAGGTGCTTATGAGCTATTCAAAAGTATTGTAAATAATACAGAAAATAGTTTTTTTAAGAATAGAGTTAATAAAACAAAAATGGTTAATATCAGATCAAAATTTAATCAGTTTATTTTCCATTTATCTAATCCTTTAACCACATTTGTTAGAAACATCCTTTTAAAAAGATTAGTAAAAAATAAAAAGTTTTTGGAATCTTACTTAGGAAAAATTTATAGAAATTAGTTATTATTAACTAGTCTTTGTCTTAAATTATCAATTGGAACTACCGAACCATTAAAGTTGTAGTGCCAAAAGGTCCACCCATTGCAACTTTCAGCACCTAAAATTGTTGCCGCTACTTTATGAATTGAGCCTTCTGTACGTGCATGTTTAATACTTCCATCAGCCATTATTTTTGCACTGATTTTCTTTTTATTATCAAAAATGGTTGTACCTGGTTTTATTATTCCTAATTCAACCAATGAACCAAAAGGTATTCTAGGTTTTGATCTATTATTTTTTAAAGTATCCAGGTAGTCATCTTCAATAGGTTTTGTACTTTTTAATCTTTGTTCTGCAGCTTTAAAATAAGCTTTTTCTTTTTCTATACCGTAATAGTTTCTACCTAATTTTTTAGCAACTGTAGCTGTAGTTCCAGATCCTAAAAAAGGATCTAAAACTAAATCATTTTTATTTGACGTAGCTAATAAAATTCTATGAAGTAAAGCCTCAGGTTTTTGAGTTGAATGAATTTTTTTACCATTTTTTTTTAGTCTCTCTGTTCCATTGCAAATAGGCAAATCCCAATTTGATCTCATTTGAAGATCATCATTTAAGCATTTTAAAGATTGATAATTAAAAGTGTATTTTGATTTCTCAGATTTTGATGCCCAAATTAGAGTTTCATGAGCATTGGTAAAACGTGTACCTCTAAAATTTGGCATTGGATTTTTTTTATTCCAAATTACATCATTTAAAATCCAAAAGCCTAAATTTTGAATTGCAGTGCCAACTCTAAAAATATTGTGGTAACTACCAATTACCCAAATTGCTCCATTTTTCTTTAAAATTCTTTTGCATTCACTTAACCAGGCGTATGTAAAATCATCATATTTTTTAAAACTTTCAAATTGATCCCATCTGTCTTTTACTGCACTTACTTTAGATCTATCGGGTCTAGTTAATTCATTTTTTAACTGTAAGTTGTAAGGTGGATCTGCAAAAACTAAATCAAATGACTCATCAGGAATTTTTTTCAATTCCTCTAAACTGTCCCCATTAATTAACTTATTTTTAAAACTTAAAGTCATTTATAAGATTAATTAGACTCCAAAAAGATTCCATGGTCAACCCAGGATTGAATTAATTAGATTGAAATTGTGTGGAGATTTATACTGATAACAAGATCTAGTGTTTCTACGTGAAACTTATCTTAATTTGTTAATTGGTGAAAAGGTTTTTCTATGTTGAGAGGTAATTCCTAATTTTTTTATTGCTTTTAAATGCTGTTTAGTTCCGTATCCACAATTTTGATCCCAATAATAACCCTTAAATTTTTTTCCAAGTTTAATAATCATTTTATCACGTGAAACTTTAGCAATTATTGATGCTGCAGAAATTGATGGAATTTTTTGATCACCTTTTATTATTGATCTAAGATTGTAATTTTTAATTTCAGGTAATTTATTTCCATCAATTAAAACGAGAACAGGTTTCTTTTTAAGCTTTTTTATAGCTCTTCTCATAGCCAACAAACTTGCTTGCAAAATATTAATTTTTTCAATTTCTTTTACAGAAGCTTTGCCTATCGACCAAATAGAATTTTTTTTAATGTATTTTGATAAAATTTCTCTTTTTGATTTTGTTAAACTTTTTGAGTCTTTTAAAAGTTTTTTGTTAATAGATTTATTAAGAATTACAGCCGCTGCATAAACGGGCCCAATTAAACTTCCTCGACCAACTTCGTCAACTCCAGCGATTATTTTCATTAAATATTTATTTTTAGATCTTGGATTTTCTGATTGATTTTTTTTAAATCTTCCCAAGAATACTTCTTGTTTTCAGGAAATCTAAGTAGGTAAGAGGGGTTAAAAGTTATCATTAATGGATAAGTTTTATTTTTTAATATAATTTCTTTCCATTTACCTCTTTCATTAGAAATTTTTTCGTTAGAAGAAATGACGGATTCCATTGCGGTACTTCCAAATAAAACGACAATTTTAGGGTCTATAATCGATATGTGTTCTTTTAAAAAAACAGAGTATCTTTTTATTTCTTGAGATGTAGGTTTTCTATCTTCCGGTGGTCTAAAGTTAATTGCATAACTTGAATAAATATTTTTTTTTTTTAAATTAATTGCCATTAGCATTTTTTCTAGCAAGTCACCAGATTCTCCTTGAAAAGTCTTACTTGTATTTTCCTCTTCTGCTCCAGGTGCTTCACCAATAATCATAATTGGACTATAAATATTCCCATCCCCTAAAATAAGGTTTTTCGAATTTTTTTTTAAATTACAATTTTGGATTGAATTTATTAGCTTTTTTAATTCGTTTATTTGTTCAATTTTATTTCCTTTCTTTATCTCATTAAATTTAAATCTATTTAATGGTTTTTTACTAAATATGAAATTTGGTTCTATTGAATTTATTAATTCTTCTCTATATGACATACTTTGATTTAAAAACTTTTTGTTCATATTATTTTTATGTTTAATAATAAAATTATAATTATATTATATTTAATAATATTGTATCAGTTCCCACTGTTATCCAAAAGCAATAGTTTTAATGAGTTTAATTCAAAAAATTTATCGAAATATTTTTCTGGCATAGTAGCCTTTGAAAACAAAAATAACTTCGAAGCATTAGAATTTTTTGAGTCCTCAAAGATATTAATAAATCAACATGATCAATATTTAGAAAGGTTTATTATTTCATTAGTTTTCGAGGATAAGGTCATTAACGCTATAAATCTCATTAAAAGCAACAAAAATAAAAATAATTCAGATTTTTTTGAAGCTTATATTTTGCTAGCTTTAGATAGTCTTAAAAAAAACAATCTTAATAAAGCTAGAGAAATTTTATTAGAAGTACCAGAATACTTACAAAAAGATCGTTTTAATTTTATCATTCTAAATTCTCTTAAAGAGTATTTTGATGTTTTTAATAATAAGAAAATTCAAAAAGGAAATCAAAACCTTGGTGATCTATCTTTTATAACTGAAACTTTTCAAAGATGTTATTTAGAGGACAAAAATACAGATTCTTTTTTTTTAAAACTTATTAATAACAATAAGGCAGATTACTCAAGATATATTTATTTTTATTTAACTTATTTAATAGACAAAAATCAAATTGAAGAAGCAGAATTAATAATTAACGATTTAGATTATATCAATACCACTTTATTATTATCCCAGGGAAAAAGCTGGATAGAAAATAATGAATACAAAGAATTTGGTAAAGTTTTTTCATGCAGTAATCACAACGATGTTATTGGAGAATTTTTATTCTTGATTTCTAACCTCTTTTCGT
>CACLMD010000017.1 GCA_902607945.1 uncultured Pelagibacteraceae bacterium
ATGATCGCTGAAAGGCGAGGTGGTTCAGGAAAAATGCCAGATGACATGCCATTATGGATGGCAAAATCTATCGTTAATATAGACAAATTTAGCAAATGGGTTGGTAATGTAGTTTGTTGGATATTAATGCCATTAATATTTGCAATGACATATGAAGTTTTAGCAAGAAAATTATTTCATTCACCAACTATTTGGGCTTACGACATAAGTAGATTTTTATATGGAGCATTATTTATGTTGGGAGCAGGTTATGCTCTCTCAAGAGGAGTACACATAAGAGCAGATTTTTTATACAGAAATTTTAAAACTAAAAATCAAGGACTAATAGATTTTTGGCTTTATTTAATATTTTATTTTCCAGGTTTGATAGTTTTTCTTTATATGACTATCGGTTATGTTGGAGAATCTATTCAAAGAGGTGAAAGAGGCATGGATACAACGTGGATGCCTTATATGTGGCCTATAAAAACCTGTTTATTAATTGGGATTATATTTTTACTTGTTCAAGGAGTTTCAGAATTATTAAAAAGTTACTGGGCTGCAAAAAAAGGCCAGTGGCCAGGAGAGTCTGAATGATCGCTGAATTTATGGATCCTGCAATTTTAGGATTTATTTTAGTTGGTGTAATGCTTTTTGCAATATTTGTTGGTTTTCCAATTTCATTCACATTAATATTCTTAGGTTTTGTTTTTGGTTATTTAGGATTTGGAAAATTAGTTTTTTACTTGATGACACTCCAGTTTTCTATGGTAATGACCGAGCAGACACTTGCCGCAGTACCACTCTTTGTCTTTATGGGAATTATGATGGAACAAGCAGGATTAATGGAAAGATTATTTTCGGCATTTCAATTAATGTTAGCTAAAGTAAAAGGCTCTCTGTATTATGCAGTTTTATTTGTTTCAGTAATATTTGCAGCTGCAACAGGTATTGTTGGTGCCTCAGTTACAATTTTAGGAATTATGGCTGCAAAATCCATGAATAGATCTGGATACGACGTTAGACTTGCAGCTGGAACAATTACTGCTGGCGGAACTTTAGGAATATTAATTCCACCAAGTATTATGTTGGTTGTTATGGGACCAATAATGGAAATTCCTGTTATTGATTTGTTTGCGGCTGCAATTTTTCCTGGAATTCTTCTTGCAACTTTATACGCAGCATACACCACAATTAGATGTATGATTAATCCTGAGCTTGGACCTGTTTTGCCTGAAGACATGAGAGCAGCTAGTATGAAAGAAGTCTGGGTTGAATTCTTTCTTGGATTAGTACCACCAGCAGCATTAGTTTTTGCTGCATTAGGAAGTATTTTATTTGGATTTGCCACACCAACAGAAGCAGCTGGTTGTGGTGCTATGGGTGCATTGCTATTGTCTTTAGCTTATAAAAAATTAACACTTTCAAAACTACAAGAAGCTTTAGTAAAAACTTTAGAAATAACAGCTCTAATTATGGTTTTAGTTGCCGCATCTAATTTTTTTGGTGCGGTGTTTGCTAGATTGGGAACACCAACATTACTTACAGAATTTTTATTGGGTCTAGAAATGAACAAATACTTAATCCTTGCAATGATAATGGTAATGATCTTTTTACTAGGATGGCCGCTTGAATGGGTACCAATTGTAATGATTATAATTCCTATAATTTTACCATTAGTAGAAGCTTTAGGATTTAATTTAACGTGGTTTGCTATTTTAGTTGCAGTTAATTTACAAACCGCCTGGCTATCCCCTCCAGTAGCACTTTCAGCTTATTTTTTAAAAGGCGTTGTGCCTGAATGGGATCTAAAAGATATTTATTATGGAATGATGCAATTTATGGTCTTGCAAGTAATAGGTTTAATTCTAATTATTGTCTTTCCTCAAATTGCTCTTTGGCTCCCAACTCTCTTATATGGACAGTAAAAAATATTAGTTTAATATCTCGATTGTGAGTCAGAATAAAATCAGTGAAAAAGTTATAAACTGGGAACTAGTAGCGGTTAATCCAAGCACTAAAAACTGGGATTGGAAAGATTTATTTTGTTTTTGGGGTGTAAACATTCAAAGCATAATTGGTTTTTCACTAATTGCAGCATTATATACAATATATAATCTTAATTTTTTGGTTGTTTTTTTAGGAACTATTTTAGGTTCATTTTTAGTTTATTTTTTTTCTAACTTGATAGGAAAACCTTCACAAAAGTATGGATTACCTTTTGCAACATTATTACGATCATCTTTAGGTTACAATGGTGCGAGGTTTTTTGGTTTTTTAAGAGGTCTTGTTGGAATTTTTATGTTTGGTATTCAAACATATTTTTTATCAAAGGCGATAAGTTATTTAATTAGAATTTTATTTTTTACAATTGATAAATCTATTTTAGATCAAGATATCTTTTTAACTTTTTTACTAGGGTTAAATATAATTGATTGGTCTTCTTTATTTTTGTGTGTCTTAATACAAATTTATATTTTTAGTCGAGGCATGTTATATAATCGAAAGATTATAAATTTTTCAGCAATTGCTGTTTATACAGGAATGTTTTTTTTCTTTATTATAATCTTATTATCAGATGTTAAGCTTACAGTCAGAACTTTCATAGAAATATTAAATTTTGATAATTTTTTAGATTATAAAAATTTGTTACCAATAATTAGTGTAGCTGGAACTATATTTGCTTATTTTTCAATTATTATAATTAGCTTAGGAGATTTTTCTCGTTACGTAAAAAATGAGAGAGAATTAAAAAATGGAAATTTAAGTTTGTTAATAAATCTTATAATATTTTCTATATTTGCTGTTTTTATTGTGACAGGATCAGATATTTTTTTAAAACAACAATTTGATGATATTGAAAAAATATTAACTAATCCAACAGATATAATAGGTAAATTTAATAATTTACAGGTAACAGTTATAGTTTTATTTTTTATTATAATTGCATCGGCATCAACTAATTTAATAGCAAATTTTATTCCAACCCAATATTCATTAATTAATTTTAAACCTAATATGTTTAATTTAAGATCAGTTAGTTACACTATTGGTTTGTTTGGCTTTATAATTGCAATATTTTGGCCAACTTTATTAAGTCAAATTGGTATACTTTCTTTTATTGATACTTTTGGATCTTTTTTTGGTCCTATTAGTGGAGTTATGATTGTTAATTATTATATGATTAATCGATATAAAATTGATGTTAAAGATATACATTTAATGTCTAGTGAAAGTGCGTTTCATTTTTCTAAAGGCTGGCATTTAAAGGCAGTTTATTCGATTATTATTGGATTTATATTTGCCTCTTCAACCATTTGGAATTATAATTTTATGTTTTTGCAATCTTATGCCTGGATTATTGGTGCGTCCATTGCAGGATTTGTCTATTATCTTTTAGCTAACAAATAACCTTATGGATAAAATTACTTTTGACTTTAATGGTAAAACTGCCGTCATTACAGGTGGTGCCCAAGGATTTGGTCTAGATATTGCTAAAAGATTTTTAAAATCAGGTGCTAAAGTAATAATCTGGGATGTAGATTCTAAAATGCTGGAAAAAGCTACTAAAGATTTAGATAATCCAAATTTAAGCTCAAATATTGTTGATGTATCTAATTATAAAGAAGTTGAGAAATGTACTATTAAAATTACAGAACATTCAAATATTGACATTCTTATAAACAATGCAGGTATAACGGGGCCAACAGCTGCATTATGGGAATACGATGTAGAAATGTGGAAAAAAGTTGTAGATATAAATTTAATGGGTACTTTTAATTGTTGTAGAGCGGTAGTGCCAAATATGATCAAAAATAACTACGGAAGAATTATAAATGTTGCATCTGTTGCAGGAAAGGATGGTAATGCAAATGCAAGTGCATATAGCGTTGGTAAAGCTGGAGCAATAGGATTAACTAAATCCTTAGGTAAAGAGCTAGCAGATAAGAATATAGCCGTAAATGCAATAACTCCTGCTGGAGCTAAAACTAGAATTTTAGACCAAATGACCAAAGAACATGTTCAGAGAATGTTATCAAAAGTTCCTAGAGGCAGATTTCTTGAGGTAGAAGAATTTACTTCACTAGTTTGCTGGTTATCATCCGAGGAAAATACTTTTTCAACAGCAGCTGTTTTTGATATAAGTGGTGGTCGTTCGACCTATTAATTTCTTGTCTTAAGTTCTACAATCTTAGTATTATTTATTTTAGCTCTACTCATTTTAACATCTTTAGACATAACAGGTGCAAAAATCATAATTGACCAGTAAATTAAGAGTATAAAAATTGATATTGTCTTCATAAGTATGTTATAGAGACAAAAGTTGATTTTTGGATGTTTAAATCTTGTCAAAATAATGTATTAACAAATTTCTAAAAAAAAATTTATGAATTTTTTATTTAAAATTTTTATTATTTGTCTCATCAGTAGCAATACAATCCTTGCTAATGAAGTAAAAGTATTTGACTTTACAGAAGCAGAACTTTCCAAACTAGATGTAAGAAAAGTAAGAGGAGCAGATAATAAGACAATTTATACAGCTGGATCAAATGAGAATGGCAACTTCTTTAAAGCTGTAGCTGATAATGCCGCTTCGGGGTTAGGAAAACAATTGAAAATTGACCTAAATAAAACTCCATTTATAAATATTACTTGGAAAATTGAGAAAGATTTAGCAGGTATTAAAGAAAACACAAAAAAAGGACATGATTTTGCTGCTAGAGTTTTTGCTATAAAAAAGACAGGGGCTACAGCGTTTTCAAATAGAGCAATAAATTATGTATTTTCAAGTAATAATGAAATAGGGTTCAATTCACCAAGTCCTTATACAAAAAAATCAATAGATAATGTTTTAGCAAGTACCAAAAATGATCTTAATGAATGGATTACTGTTAAATCGAATGTAAAAAATGATTTTAAAAAGTTTCACGATTTAGACGTAAATGAACTAGATGGTTTAGCAATTATGTCCGATACAGATAATTCAAAAATGAAAGCTATTGCCTATTATCAGAATATTTATTTTTCTGCAGATTAGTTAAATTTTAAGAATTTTTTTTAAAAAAGTACTTAATAAGGACAGAATTATAGCCACAATCACATCTTCAAATGGACTTGCTTGGGGGTAACCAAAATTCCAAGCTATCACCATTACAAGCCAAATTACAAAGATATTCATGTTGATACATATATCGTAGTTTCTGTAAAATAATTAATTATTTGATATATTCTTTTTATGCATGAAAATTTCTTTCATAAACTAAAAGTTTATTACGAAGATACAGACTCTGGAGGAGTAGTTTACTATGCAAATTATCTAAAATTTTTAGAAAGAGCTAGAACGGAAGCTTTATATTCTATTGGATATAGTAATAAAAAAGTAAAAGATAATTTTGATGCTTTAATTATAGTTAAATCTTGTAATATTGAGTATAAAAAATCTGCACATTTAGAAGATGAATTAACCATAAGATCTTTTGTAAAATCTATTACCAAAACATCCTTTTTTATGAACCAAATAATTACAAGAGATGAAGACACAATTGTTGAGGCTCAAGTTCATTTAGTGTTTGTTGATCAAAAAGGAAAACCCGTAAAAATACCTGATGAAATTTACTCCAAATTTAAACCTTTTTTTTGTGATACAATTAAAACCTAGCAAGTTTTTTTGCTTTTTTAAATAAATTAACCATCATCTTATTTGAAATTAATTTTGTATTAACATTTCTTGGGCTCGGATGGTAACTTGATAAGATTATTAAACCATTGGGTAATAATTGTGTTTTACCATGTTTAAAGATAAATTTGTGCTTAATATCAAATTTTTGTTTATATAATTTTATACAGTTATCAAAAGCAATTTTACCTAACGTAACTATTACTTTTAATCTTTTTAAAGATAATATTTCTTGATCGAAAAATTTAGAACAATTTGAAATCTCATTACTTAATGGCTTGTCTTCAGGAGGAACACATTTAAGAATATTGGTAATATAAGTAGAATTCAATTTTAAATTATCATTTAAATTTTTTGAAAATGGTAAATTTGAAATTCCAGCTTTATGTAAACATTTAAATAAAAAATCTCCTGATTTGTCTCCTGTAAAAGCTCTGCCTGTTCTTGTACCTCCATGGGCTGCAGGTGCTAAACCTATAATTGCTAATTTAGAGTCTAAGTTTCCAAATCCAGGCACAGGTTTACCCCAATAAACCTCATCAATATTTTGTTTTCTTTTATTAGTACTAATTTTATTTATAAATTTTACTAATCTTGGACATTTCTTACAATTGACTATTGTTTTGTTTAAATTATTTAATCTAATATCCATCAAATGAAATTTTTTAAATTCTTATTAATAATATTTATATCTTTAACAACCTCTATTAAAGCAGATTTGAATAAAAATTTAAGAAATCAACTTGAGTATGGTGGAAAATTAATATTTATAAGACATGCTTATGCACCTGGAAGTGGTGATCCAAATAATTTCAATTTAAACGATTGTTCTACACAAAGAAACTTAAGTGAAGAAGGAAAAAAACAGGCTCAATATATTGGTCAATTTTTTAAGGAACATAAAATAAAAATAGATAAAGTTCTTTCGAGTGAATGGTGCAGATGTAAAGAGACAGCAGCAATTGCTTTTAAAAATTTTTCTACAAAGAGTTTTTTAAATTCTTTTTACAGCTCTAAATTTGTCAAAAATAAAGACAATCAAGTTAAAGAATTGAATGATTATATTGAAAAATTTAAAAGTAAAAAAAATTTAGTTTTGATAACTCATTATGTATTAATATCAGAGATTTTGGATTATGCTCCATCATCAGGTGAAATAGTTGTATCTGATAAAAATTTTAATAAGATAGGAAGTATAGAAATTAACTTTTAGATATTATGTCTTCAAAAAGAGCAATGAAGCAAGCCCAAAAGCAGGCTTATGCGAAACATAGAAGTAATATTACCAGTAGTCGTTTCGGAAAAAAGAAAATTTTTTTTAAAAATAACAAGAAAAAAAATTAACTTTCTTTTTTAAATTTTTCAATTTTTTTACAGGTTGAAATTTTAGATATGCCTTCCACATCATTTAAAACTGTTTTAATGAATATTTCTTGTCTCCCTTTTTCAAATAAAATTTGGGTATAAAATTGTGGGTAGCCATGTTTATGGGTTAAAATCTTTCCATTTTCCTCATAAATATTTCTTACATATGAATTAGATTTTTTTACACTTAAATCTGTTAATTTATATTTTTGGTATGTCTTTTCTTTATAAACATAATTTCTAGTCATTATTAATTCATCTAAATTAAGAATATACTCGTTTTTTAAAAACTCGTCTTGTTTATCATCACATACACTCAAAATGATTATCTGTGATTTAAGACTCTGGAAGGGTAAAATAATTATAAAAAGAAAAATTAAAAATCTAATTTCTTTCATTTTTTTCAGCAAAGAATAATCCTATTAAAAGCAAAGCTGTCCAGCCTAAACCCAGAAGACCTTTAAAAACATTTGTATTTGCACTCCAAATTTCAAGAAATAATGCTCCAAAAATAAGGCCAATAATGTAAATTATAATAACTATTGAAGTTTTACTCATTTTTTAAATTTTTTTTAAATAAAGATATACCATTTTTAATCTTATATTCATAAGACTCTTTAAAACTTTTTAATTGCCATCCTTTTAATCTACCCATTATAACTTCTAAATTTTTTTGTTTCCATTTATCTGTAGTAGTTTCATGTTTCCAAATTTTTTTTTCTTCATTATTTCTTCCACAGCCATAACAATAACCAGTTTGGGGATCTGTTTTGCATATACTAATACAAGGTGAAATAATCATAGTAATATTATAAAGAAAAATTAATATAATTCACAATAAATGTCGTTGGACAAATAATTTCAATCATATATAAAACCTTTTAATTTGTGGGGCGATGGCGGAATTGGTAGACGCGTTGGTCTTAGGAACCAATATGGCAACATGTGAAGGTTCGAGTCCTTTTCGCCCTACCATTATATTGAAATTATGAAGGTTACTGTAGAAAATAAAAAAGGCTTAAATAAAGATATAAAAGTATTTATCGATAAGAATACAATGGATTCTTATATGGATAAAAAATATGAAGAAATTAAAAGCACAGTAAATTTGAAAGGCTTTAGACCTGGAAAAGTTCCCAGAGAAGTTTTAAAAAGACAATTTGGAAAAGCAGTTTTTAGTGAAGTGTTAGATAAAGTCTTAAAGGATACTTCGGCAAAAGCACTGGAGGAAAATAAGATTAAACCAGCAGGACAACCTAAGTTGGATTTAAAAACATACGGTGAAGATAAAGAATTAGAATATGTTTTGTCTGTTACAGAGCTGCCAAAGGTAGATACAAAAGGAATTTCTGAAGTAAAATTTGATCAATACACAGTTAAAATTGATGCTGCAGAGACAGATAAAAGAATAGAGGAAATAGCAAAAAATCAGCCAAATTTTAAGGAGGCACCAGCTGAAACAAAAGCGGGTGAAGGAGATCTTGTGATATTAGATTATTCAGCTACTGTTGATGATAAACCTTTTAAAGGTAGTGAAGGAAAAAATACTCAATTAACTTTAGGCAAAGATTTATTTTTAAAAGGCTTTGATAAACAATTAATTGGTGTCAAAAAAAATGATACTAAAATTGTTGAAGCAACATTACCTGAAAATTTTCCTGAAAAGCAACTTGTAAACAAAAAGTCAAAATTTTCTTGTAAAATTATTTCAGTAAAAAAACCTGAGAAAGTAAAAATTGATGATAATTTTGCAAAAAATCTTGGTGCAAAAGATTTAGAAGATTTAAAAAAACTAATATCTAATCAAATTAATGATGAGTATAAAAACTCTTTAGATAGATTAGCTAAAAATCAAATATTAAAAGAACTTGAAAAATTTAAAATTCAAGAAATACCAGAAAATTTAATTGAGGAAGAAATTAAAATTTTATCACAAGGGATGTCAGAAGAAGATTCAAAAAAAAGTAGAAAAAATTTTGAAGAAGTTGCTAAAAAAAGAATAAAAACTGGTTTAATTTTAAACGAATTTGGAGAGCAAAATCAAATTAAAGTTACCGAACAAGAACTTCAAGGTGAAATTCAAAAACAACTAAGAATGATGCCGGGTCAAGAAAAAATGGTAATGGATTTTTATCAAAAAAATCCTTCAGCTGTAGCTAGTCTTAGAGGGACTGTTTATGAAGAAAAAATAATAAATTTGATAAAAGACAAAGCTAAACCAAACAAAAAAGAAATTTCAAAAAATGAAGCAGAAAAAATTTTAAAAGACTCTCAAAAACAACAACTTGACCAAGAACTTAAAGATCAGAGTAAACCCAAAACAAAAGTTGAGGCAAAAAAATCTGCAGAGAACAAAAATAAGCCAAAAACTACTAAAACTAAATCAGCAGTCATAAAATCAAAAAAAGTTAGCAAAAAGTAATCTCAAGTTGTATAAGTAAGACGAATCAACTTTATGATAAATAAAATTCCAGAGCAAATGAATAGCCTTATTCCTATGGTTGTAGAGCAATCTAATAAAGGAGAAAGAGCATATGACATATATTCAAGATTACTTAAAGAGAGAATAATTTTTTTGACAGGCCAAATAAATGATAGTGTTGCTTCGGTTATAACTGCTCAATTATTATTTTTAGAGGCTGAAGACCCAAAAAAAGAAATTTATTTATACATTAACAGTCCAGGTGGTTTAGTAACCGCGGGACTAGGTATTTATGATACAATGCAATATATTAAGCCAGAAATTTCTACTCTTTGCATAGGTCAAGCTGCTTCAATGGGCTCTTTCTTGTTAGCAGCTGGCGCAAAAGGAAAAAGATTCTCTTTACCCAACTCAAGAATTATGGTTCATCAACCTTCAGCTGGTTTTCAAGGCCAAGCTACAGATATAGAAATCCATGCTAAAGAAGTACTTTCATTAAAGAAAAGATTAAATGAAATATATTCTAAACACACTGGCAAAAGTGTAGATGAAATTAAAAGTGCTCTTGAGAGAGATAATTTTATGATAGCAGATGCGGCTAAATTATTTGGTTTAATCGATGAAGTAGTAGAAAAAAGAACTTAATATACAACATATTGAATTCTGCCAATTTGAAACTTGATATCAGTGAGTCTCATATAATAAAGTATTAAATTGATTCGTTATAAAATTTATGAACACTAATAATAAAAATATTCTTTACTGCTCGTTTTGTGGCAAAAGTCAACATGAGGTAAGAAAATTAATTGCAGGTCCTACAGTATTCATTTGTGATGAATGTGTCGAACTTTGTATGGATATTATTAAGGAAGAAAATAAAGACACTTTTGTAAAACATCAAGATGGACTGCCTTCACCTAAAGAAATTTGTTCTGTTTTAGATGATTATGTAATCGGACAACACCATGCTAAAAAAGTTTTATCAGTAGCAGTTCATAATCATTACAAAAGATTGAATTATGAAAATAAAACTAGTAAAAATGTTGAATTAGCAAAATCTAACATACTTTTAGTTGGACCAACTGGTTGTGGAAAAACGTTATTAGCTCAAACACTTGCAAGAATTTTAGATGTTCCTTTTACAATGGCCGATGCAACTACTTTAACTGAAGCTGGTTATGTTGGGGAAGATGTTGAAAATATAATATTAAAATTACTGCAATCCGCTGACTATAATGTTGAAAAAGCTCAAAGAGGAATAGTTTATATAGATGAAGTTGACAAGATTAGTAGAAAATCTGAAAACCCTTCGATCACTAGAGATGTATCTGGTGAAGGTGTTCAGCAAGCTCTATTAAAAATTATGGAGGGTACTATTGCAAGTGTTCCTCCTCAAGGTGGAAGAAAACATCCCCAACAAGAATTTCTACAAGTAGATACAACAAATATTTTATTTATATGTGGTGGAGCTTTTGCGGGTTTAGATAAAATAATTTCTCAAAGAGACAAAGGCACATCAATTGGATTTGGTGCAGATGTAAAAAATACTCAAGATAAAAAAACTGGTGAATGGATGAAAAGTTTAGAACCAGAAGATTTATTAAAATACGGTTTAATACCTGAATTTATTGGCAGATTACCAATGATAGCAACATTAGAGGATTTAGATGAAAAATCATTAATAAAAATTTTGCAAGAACCTAAAAATTCTCTAACAAAACAATATCAAGAACTATTTAAATTGGATGGAGCAAAACTTACATTTAAAGATAATGCTTTAAAAGAAATTGCTCAAAAAGCTATTAGTAAAAAGACTGGAGCTAGAGGGCTTAGATCAATTCTAGAGAATACATTATTAAAAACAATGTATGATTTACCTAGTCAAGAAAATATTGAAGAGGTCATAGTTGATGCGTCATCAGTTAATGGCCAAACTCAACCAATAATAGTTCATTCTAAAAATAAAGAAGATAAGCCAAAAAATAACAAAACATCAGCGGCTTAATATCCATAATAACTTATAAAAAGCTATTGCATTATCAAATATAATATCCATATTCACATCATGGACGTTAAAATTTCACTACCACTTTTGCCACTAAGAGACATCGTTGTATTTCCAAGCATGGTAATTCCTTTGTTTGTTGGAAGAGATAAATCAATTTCAGCATTAAACGAAGTAATGAAAAAAGATAAAAAGATTATCCTAGTAACTCAGAAAAACTCTGAAATAGATGATCCAAAGAAAACAGATATTTTTATGCATGGTTGTGAGTGTAGTATATTACAATTGTTAAAGTTACCTGATGGAACTGTTAAGGTTTTAGTTGAAGGAGCAAAAAGAGTAAAAATTTTAGATTTCAATGATAATGGAAAATT
>CACLMD010000018.1 GCA_902607945.1 uncultured Pelagibacteraceae bacterium
AATACTGGACAATTGCTGATGATACTGGAAAAGAAGTTTCAAGGGATGTAGATATAGATGAGTCTAAATATACACAATTAGTTCCAGAGTTTGAGAAAACTTATTTTAAAGAAGTATTCGAAGTATTACGTAAAAAATATAAATTAGGAAGAGTTAGACTTTTGTTAAAAGAACCAAGATCAACTTTAAGTTGGCATAAAGATCCTGAGTGTAGGCTTCATTTACCAATTATAACTAATAAAGGTTGTTCGATGGTGATAGAGAATGTTGCAAAACATCTTCCAGCTGATGGTAAAGTTTGGATAACAAATAATACTAAATATCATAATTTTTTTAATGGTGGTGAACAGGCAAGAATACACTTAGTAGCATGTGTTCTAGAAAGTCCTTTTAAAAAATAGATGGAACTTACAAGCGGTATTTTTAAAGCTGCAGGAAACATTTACAGCAATAATAAAGGTTCAATTTTAAGAACAGTTATTTATACAATAGGGCATTTTGCGATTGCTATAACAGTTTTAATGTTAGTTGCTGACGTATCTTTTTCAATTGCATTAACAGATGCAATTGTTGAGCCAATCGCTAATTCTGTATGGTATTTTATTTTAGATAAATGGTGGGCAAGTAAATCTAAAAAATAAACTCTTACATCAAGTAAACAATTTACATAATTATTTCACTTGTTAAAATGTGATAATAATAATCATTCTCAAAAAAAATGTGCTAATGATAATTGTTCTCACTGATTTTTCTTGAATGTCCTCACTGCATATCTAATTTAAAAGTATGGAAATAGAAAATTATAATTGTAAAAAATGTGGATTAACAATTTCTTCAACTTGTTCAAAGTGTGATAAAATTGTTGATGTTGAGGTTCTTGATGATGGTTGTATTGTACAAAAAACAAAATGTGAGGAATGTGCAAATACACCTGTTGTTAAAGATATTTGTGTTCAACAGAAATAATTAAACCTTTTTTTATTAGAGGGTTAGTTGATCTGACCCCATATATCACTTTTTCTTATCCATCCTTTAAAATTTTCAGTTGTTATTTGACACCACAAATTCTCACACTTTTGAACAATAAGGACCCTTCCTTTTTTTATTTTTGCTAAAGGTTTAGAAAAATGAGATGGTTTTCTAAATAAAATTTTATCTTTAAGAGTTATTACTGAATTCACTTTTTTTAATTGAGATATATGTATCCAACCACTATTTTTTTTATGATCAATTATTCTTCTAAAGTTTTCTTTTTTATCTATTTGTTTAATTGGCAAATTTATTTTTTTATAAATATATTTTATTGGTGAATCAAGACTTGGACCATATCTAACATTAACTTTATTTTTTTTTAAAGATATAAAAATATTTTCAGCTGCAGCTATTGAAAAAAAAGATAAAGCAAAAAAAATTATTAGAATTTTTTTAAACATTCTTGAGTTTAATTAGTTTAACTTTTCTAAAATTTAAATTTAGTAAGTCTAAAATTAATATATAGCCATTTAGATTTTTTCCAATATTCAAAATTTTTTTTAAAACTTCGTTGGCCTGTATAGTTCCAATAATACCTGCCACTGTTCCTAAAATCCCTTCATATTCGCAATTCAATATATCATCTGAAATTTTTTCCTCTTGAAAAAAACTTCTTATACATGGAGTATTTTTATTTTTAAAATCAAAAGTAAAAACATGTCCATCGAATTTGCTAATAGCACCAGAAACTAGAAATTTCCTTGAAATTTTACAAAAATCATTAATTAAAAATTTAGTTTTAAAATTATCTGAACCATCGACTATAAAGTCATATTTCTCTATTATTTTACTATAATTATTTTTATTTAGTCTTATTTTGTGACAGTTAACCTTTACTTTAGAATTAATTTTTTTTAATTTTTTTTTAGCAGCTATAACTTTAGATTTTTTTAAATCTCCAATATCATACAAACTTTGACGATGAATATTTGATAAATCAACAACATCTGAGTCAATAATTCCTATCAAACCAATGCCTGCTCTTGTTAAAAATTCAGCAGCAGGACACCCTAAACCCCCCATACCAATAATTAATACTTTAGAATCAATAATTTTTTTTTGACCTAATGCGCCAATATTTTTTAAAATTATTTGTCTTGAAAATCTTTCAATTTGATTTTTATTTAACTTTGAATTCATTTACCTGTTGAGCCAAATCCACCCTCTCCTCTTATTGTTTTAGGTAAATCACTGATCTCTTCTAGTTCCATTTTAACCACAGGTGTTAATATCATTTGGGCTATTCTGTCACCGTTGTTGATAAGAAAATTTTCATTTCCATGATTATAAATTATTACTTTAATTTCCCCTCTATAGTCACTGTCAATTGTACCAGGTGTATTCAATACACTTATATTGCTTTTAGCCGCTAAACCTGACCTTGGTCTTATTTGCACCTCGTAATCCTCAGAAAAGGCTATTGATAAACCTGTTGGAATTAACAAAGAGGTTTTAGGTCTAACAGTCACTGAGGTTTTTATAAAAGCCATTAAATCCATTCCAGATGCTCCAGATGTTTTATATGATGGTAACTGAACCTCTGGGAATAATTTTTTAATTAATACTTTAACCATTAATTTAATTGATTATTAATTCTTTCAATAATCTCTTCTGATATTAATGATTTTTTTTTTTCAAATAATTTTTCTTTTTTATTATTTTTATAAAAAATAGTTACTTCATTAAAGTCAGACTCAAAACCTATATCTTTATTTGAAACATCGTTAGCAATAATCATATCGCAGTTTTTATTCTTTAATTTTTCAATAGCATTATCTTCTAAATTATTAGTTTCAGCCGCAAAACCTACAACTAATTTTGGTCTCATTGAATTATGATTGGAAACATAATTTAAAATGTCGATATTTTTTTCTAATTTAATATTTATCTCATCTTTTTTTTTTATCTTTAAATCATTTTTTTCAGTAATTTTGAAATCAGCAACTGCAGCAGAAAAAATAGCCACATCAACAGGTAAATTTTTTTGTGTTTCTTTAAACATTTGTTCTGCAGTTTCTACTTTAATAAGTTTAATTTCATTATTAATTTTAAGATTTGTTGGACCTGATATTAGAGTTGTTTGATATCCATTTCTTGATAATGACTTAGCTATTTCATAGCCTTGCTTACCACTCGATTTATTTGAAATAAATCTAATCGGGTCTATATATTCTTTAGTTGGACCTGCTGTTACTAAAGCTTTTAGTTTATTATTCTTATTAATAATAAAAAGATAATCATTAATTCTGTTAACGATATTAACTGGATCAGTCATTTTTCCTTCACCATATTCTCCACAAGCCATCTCACCAATTTCGGGACCAATTATTTTGTATGAGTAGCTCTTTAAAATATCCAAATTTTCTTTAGTTGATGGATGTTCCCACATTCTTACATTCATTGCAGGAACTAAAAAAATAGGTTTATTTGATGCTAAAATAACTGATGAAGCTAAATCTTCTGAAGATCCTTTTGCAAGTTTTAAAATTGTGTTAGCTGTAGCAGGTTGAACTAAAATTAAATCTGCCCATCTGGATAATGTGATATGATCCATTTCACTTTCATTTTCAACACTGAATAGGTCACTGTAAACTTTACCTTGTGATAAAGACGCAATTGATAGTGGTGTAATAAATTCTTTTGCGTTTTTTGTTAAGATTGTCTTAATCTCACATCCGTTTTTCTTTAGAATTCTAATAGTTTCAAGGCTTTTGTAGGCTGCAATTCCTCCACAAATAATTAATAATATTTTTTTGTCTTTCAAATTTTTCATTGAGTGAATTAAAATACTAATAGACCTATAATTACAACAGCTAATATTCCAATTATTGATTGATTTCTAAACGCAACCATTTCAGACTTCTTATTATTTAAAGCTGTATATGAATTTGAGTTTTGAGGTATTTGACCACTTGCCAAGTAAGTCAAGGCTTGGTTGGCTTTATCCATTATTTCTGGAAATTCTGGTAAACGCTTAATTACTTCAGATGTATTTTGAAGAGTCTCATTAATGCTATTTAAAGGATCCTTTGTTTCTTTTAACCAGTTTTCTAAGACTGGTTTTGATGTTATCCAAATATTTGTTTCAGGATTAAGCTTTCTTGCTACACCTTCTACAACAACCATTGTTTTCTGTAACATCAATAATTGAGGCTGTGTTTGCATATTGAATTTCTCCGTTACATCGAATAGTTGTTTAAGGAGTTTTCCCCCTGATATGTCCTTAACTGCTTGCCCAAAAATCGGTTCTCCAATTGATCTTAAGGCTTGAGCCAAGTCATCAATAGGCACTTCTTTTGGCACTAAACCCGCAATTAGATGAACTTCAGCAACTTTTTTATAATCTCTTTGAATAAATCCAAATAAAATTTCAGCTAAAAATCTTTTACTCATTTTGTCTAATCGACCCATTATACCAAAATCAATAGGTACAATTTGACCGTTTTTATCCACAAAAATATTTCCTTGATGCATATCTGCATGAAAAAACCCGTCCCTAACAGCATGTCTTAAGAAATGTTGAATAATGTCCTCAGCTATTTTATTTGTGTTAATGTTTTGTTTTTTAAGTTCTTCAGTTTCTCTAATAGAAACACCATCAATCCAGTCTAATGTCATTACTTGTTCACTTGTAAAATTCCAATAAATTTGGGGCACTCTAAATCCCACATCATTTTTAGTATTTTCTGCATATTCATTAGCAGCTGCAGCTTCAAATCTTAGATCCATTTCTAAGTTAGTTATTTCTTTTAGTAAAAAAACAACTTCCACAAGTTTTAATCTTTTTGTTTTTTTAATTATTGCCTCAATTAAAAAAGCAAACAACATAATTGCATCAATTTCTTCATTAAAAATTTTCTTAATATTTGGTCTTAAAATTTTAATTGCAACATCTTTTATTGTTCCATTATCGTTTATCTGTGCTTTATGAACTTGGGCAATAGATGCGGCAGCAACTGGTTCACTCAAATTTATGATTGAATTAAAAGTACCCTCACCAAGATCTTTTCTAATTATTTCTTTAGCTTGATTAATTGAAAAAGGAGGCAGTCTATCTTGTAAATTTTCTAATTTTTTTGACAGTTCATCACCAATTATATCTGGTCTTGTTGCTAAAAATTGTCCTAGTTTAATAAAAGTTGTGCCCATTGATTGAAGAGAATTTGACAATTTTTCACCTTCATCTTGATTAATATCGTCTAGATTATTTTTTGAAAAAGAAAAAGATAGAATCTTAAATAGAATTTTAATTGCAAGAGGTGGTTTCTGAAATTTTGAAGTAATTTTAAGTATATCTGATTTAGCAACTTTTCTACCTAGTTTGAATAAAGTAATTAGTTTTTTTATCATTATAATTTCCAACCACTATGAATTGATACAATTCCACCAGATAAATTACGGTATGAACATTTTTTAAAGTTATTTTCTTTCATTAAAGAAACTAATTCCTCTTGACTAACAAAGTTTTCAATACTTTTGATTAAATATTCATAAGGTTCTTTTTCTCCTACAATGAAACTACCTATTAAAGGGATTAGTTTTGAATAATTTTTATAAATAAATTCTAAATTAGAATTTTGTATCTTTGAAAATTCTAAACATAAAAATCTACCACCAGGTTTTAGAACTCGATAAGCTTCCGATATAGCTTTTCTAATATCTTTTGTATTTCTGAGACCAAAACTAATTGTATAAAAATCAAAAGTTTTATCTAAAATAGGTAATTTTTCTGCTGGACTAAGTACCCATTTAATATTTTTATATTTATTTAATTTTTTCTTTCCCTTTGTAATCATACCCTTATTAGGATCAACACATGTTATTTCTAAATCTATTCTAGTATTTTCTAGAAACAATTTTCCAATGTCACCCGTACCACAAGCAACATCAATTAAATTAGTTTTTTCAGATGGATTCATCATATTGATCAAATTTTTTTTCCAAATTCTATGAATTCCCATAGACATGAAATCATTCATTAAATCATATTTATTGTAAACTTTATCAAAGACACTTTGAACTAGCCCTTTTTGATTTTGAAGATATTGTTGCATAAATAGTTTTTTATAATCAATATAGTATCAAATGCCAGAATTACCAGAAGTAGAAATAGTAAGACAATCTTTAGATAAAAAAATTCGTCAAAAAAAGGTTAAAAAAGTAATTGTAAGAAATAGAAATTTAAGAATTAAACTCTCAAATAATTTTAAGAAAAATTTAGAAAACAAAAAAGTAACTAAAGTCTCTAGATTTTCAAAATACTTAATTATTAATTTCTATGAGGGTAAATTTTGTATAATTCACCTGGGTATGTCGGGGACTATTCATTTAATTAAAAAAGATTTAAAAAGTAATTTTACAAATTTAAGTTTTTATAATTCTCCTTCGTTACCAAAAAAACATAATCATATAGAAATCATTTTTGATGACTTTAGAATTATTTACAATGATCCAAGAAGATTTGGGTTTTTTCAGATTATTAAAAATAATATTGATTTAAAAAAAAGATTCTCTCATTTGGGTCCAGAACCATTTGATAAAAAATTTAATTTGATTTTTTTTAAAAAGTTTATAAAGGCAAGAAATAAGAAGATTAAGGATCTTTTAATTGATCAAAAATTTGTGTCAGGTATTGGAAATATTTATGCTAGCGAAATACTGTTCCATTGTAAAATTAATCCTAACAAGAAAATAAAATTATTAAATAAAGATGAATGTAGTCGAATTATTTTAAGTTCTAAAAAAATACTTATAAAAGCAATCAAAAAAGGTGGCTCAAGTATTAGAGATTTTAAAAATCCTGATGGCAGTAGCGGTGGTTTCCAGGATAGTTTCAAAGTTTATCAACGAGATGGTCTTAGCTGCAAAAGAATAAGCTGCGAAGGTATAATTATAAAAAAGATAATTTCAAATAGATCCACTTTCTTTTGTAATACTTGTCAAAATTAAAGAATTTTTTGATTGACCGATATAAATTCTCAAGTTATACCCCCTGCACACATGGCAAACACTAAATCAGCTATCAAAAGAATCAGAAGAATTTCTAAGCAAACTAAAGTTAATAAAGCTAGAAAAAGTAGATATCGAAACGCTCTTAAGAAAATGAACCTTCTAGTTGAAGGTAAAAAGAAAGACGAAGCCTTAAAATTCTTGCCTAAATTGAATTCAGAACTGATGAAAATTGCTAAAACTGGCATTATTAAAAAACAAAATGCTTCAAGAAATGTTTCAAGAATTACTAAAAAAATAGCATCAATATAATTTCTTATACTTCTAGTTGATTCAACTAAGAGCATACGCATCATGTATGCATCATAAAACTTTATCAACAATATTTAGATTTAATAAATTTCCGTTTTAAAATTAAATTTTAAAATTTTTTTTAAATAGAGATACATAAAAAAAAATATTGTCAAAGAATTTTTTGAAATTTATTAATTTTTACACAATCCTAGATTACATTTTTTTTTAATTATAAAAAATTATCCCTTGCAAAAATTTCTATATGGTTCTAACTGAACATCTTCCTTGAAGTTATGAACAATAGTAATACTAACAAAGACTTAGAGAATTTAAAGATTGAGTCATTGAATTGGAGCGCTATCCAATCTCAAATGAAAAATAAATTAGGTTTAGAAATTTATGAAAGCTGGTTAAAAAAAATTAAATTTGTTGAGGAGTTTAATAATTATATATTATTAACAGTTCCTACTAGGTTTATTAGAGACTGGATAACATCTAGATATCTAGACCAAATTTTACAAATAGTTAGAAGTTATAAAAAAGATATCATTCGAATTGAATTTAAAATAGCTGATCAAAAATTAGATAAACAAGTCGAAAAAAAAGAGAATATTAAAAATTTCGATAATAAGGAAAATGTATCTTTTATAAAAGATTCTTATCTTCAATATAATAGAATTGACTCCAACAAAAGATTTAATAATTTTTTAACAGGTTCAAGCAATAAACTTGCTTATGAAGCATCTATAAAAGTATCTGAAAATATTTCTCATTATAACCCATTATTTATATATGGAGGGGTTGGAATGGGCAAAACACACTTACTAAATGCAATTGGTCTGGAGCTTAAGAAGAATAATAAAGTAATGTTTATATCAGCAGAACGATTTATGTATCAATTTGTAAAATCAATTAAATCAAATGATATGGTTAGATTTAAAGAGTATTTTAGAAATACAGATATTTTATTAATTGATGATATTCAGTTTATGAATGGAAAAGAGGCAATGCAGGAGGAATTTTTTCACACATTTAATGCTCTTTTAGACAAGGGATCACAAATTATAGTTTCAGCTGATAGAGCACCAAACAAATTATCTAGAATACAAGAAAGGATTAAATCTAGATTTTCAGGAGGTCTTGTAGTTGATATTCAAAAACCAGATTATGAATTAAGAAAAAAAATTATTCAACAAAAGATAGTAGAGTTGAATAAAATATATTTTGATCAAATTAAGATTTCTGAAGAAATTAAAGATTATATATGCACAGAAATTACCGTTAGTATTAGAGAGCTAGTTGGCGCAATTAATAGAATTGTTTCATTTTCAAGAATATATAACAAAAATCCCAATTTATCAGAAACAAAAGTTGTTTTAAAAGATTTGTTAAATTTATCAGAAAATAAAGTGACAATTGATTTAATACAAACTCTTGTATGCAAGTTTTTTAAAATTAGTAAAAATGAAATGTTGTCTTCAAGAAGATCTAGATATCTAGTAAGACCAAGACAAACAGCCATATATTTAACTAAAATTTTAACATCTAAATCACTTCCCGAAATTGGACGTGAATTTTCAAATAGAGATCACACTACAATTATTCATTCTGTTAAAACAATAGAAAAACTGAAAGAAAATAATCCTGAAATGGTTGAGAATATTAATAAATTAAAAAATCGAATACTATACAATCACAAAGATAATGAAATTTAACGTCAACCAACAAGATTTACAACAAGCATTAAGTTATTGTCAGGGTGTTATTGAAAAAAGAAGCACTCTTCCAATACTTTCTAATGTTTTATTGGATGTAAGTAATTCTAATTTAACAATAACTGCAACGGATCTAGATTTAATATTTATACATCAAATTAACAACATACAGGTTTTTGAAGAAGGAAAAACGACAGCTGTATCTTCTACTATCTATGACATAGTACGGAAATTTCCTTCAGGAAAAAAAATAAATTTATCTTTATCTGATACAAATAAATTACAGATAGAGTCTGAAAAATCTAATTTTAATCTTAATTGTTTAAGTCCTTCAGAATTTCCACTAACCGATGAAAATTTTAATGATAATAAGTTTTCTATTAATTCAAAGAGTCTATTAAAACTTTTAAATAAATGTAAATTTTCAGTTTCCAATGATGAAACAAGACATTATTTAAGTGGAATATACTTCCATCAAACTGAGGTTGAAGATAAAAATTATTTAACAGCAGTTGCTACTGATAGCCATAGAATGTCGATTTCAAAAATAAGACTAGATCAAAAAATTAATTTTGATCCTATTATATTGCCAAAAAAAACAATTTTTCAACTTGTGTCATTATTAGATAATTATGATGGAGAAATTAAAATCTCAAACGTTAAATCGAAAATTAAATTTGAGTTAAATAACAGTGTATTAATATCTAAACTAATTGATGGAAAATTTCCAAATTATATTCAAGTAATTCCTAAAAATAATCAAAAAAAACTTGAAATAGATCTTAAGCTTTTCTTGGGTTCAGTTGATCGAGTTGCATCAGTATCATTGGATAAAAAAGATGGTGTTAAATTTAGTTTAACAAAGGATGCTTTAAATCTTTCTGTAAACAACACAAATAGTGGAGATGGAAATGAAACATTAAGTGTAAAGTTTGATCAAGATTTAGAGATAAGTTTTAACTCCAGATATTTAATTGATGTCGCCTCTCAACTTGAGGGTGAAAAAATAGAAATTTTTTTTAACGATACAGGTTCTCCTGCTTTAATTAAAGACCCTAGTGATTTTGATAGCATTTATGTAGTAATGCCTATGAAAGGCTAAGTAATTTTATTTAGTTCAGCGTAAATTTTATTTTCTAGACTTTTTATAAAATCATTTTTTTCCATTCCATAATTTATTGAGGGTAATATAGAAATTATAATTTGTTTGTTTGGTGTTTTAATTCCTTTTTTTGGCCAGACATAACCAGAATTAATAGCGATAGGCTGACAAGAAATTTTAAGCTCCTCATATATTCTTGCTACACCTTTTTTAAAAGGTGGTCTTTCCTCTGGTTTAACTCTTGTACCTTGTGGAAAGATAATTAAAGGTCTTTCAGTATTATCAATAATTTTTTTTATATCATCAAAAAAACCCAAATTATCTTTTGTGACCTTGTTTCTTTTGACAGAAACAGAGCCAATTTTTTTTAAGTACCACCCAAATATCGGAATTAGTATTAATTCTTTTTTTAGAATAAATACAGGAGAATTGAAAATTGTTTGAAGATAAAAAGTTTCAAACATTGATTGATGGGAAGCTGCAATAAAAAATTTTTTATCACTAATTATGTTTTCTTTTCCTAATATTTTAATTTTTACTGATAAAATTGTTTGTAAACAAAAACTAGCCCAATAGCCCATTAATTTACCACCAAACAAAACAAGATTTTGTGGTAAAATTAAAGACGGTATAAATAGAATCGATATAAAAATTATACCTGAGAAAAAAATTACAGAAAATAATATATTTCTTAACATTATTTTTGAATGTTACATTAGTTCGGATATTTTTTGTCTTTTGTTTATTACCTGAATTTTTGATCCTCTG
>CACLMD010000019.1 GCA_902607945.1 uncultured Pelagibacteraceae bacterium
CAATTAAATTCTATTAAGGCATCAACATGTCTTTGAGTGCTATTTTGAAGAGCTCTAAGATCATATCCACCTTCAAGTATTGAAACAACATTTATGATACCAAATGATTTTAAAGTTTCTAATGTCCTTTTAGTAATTTTATAAAAATCCTCTGATTTTAATTTTAATTGAGCTAAAGGATCATCTATATGAGCATCAAACCCAGCAGAAAAGAACAAAAATTCTGGTTTGAATTCTTTTAGTTTATCTAAAACTTTGTCATACGCGTTAAGATATTTTTCAGAAGTAGTGCCTGCTTCAAGTGGTATATTAAAGATATTGTTAAACTTCCCTTTTTCTTTTTCAGATCCAGAACCTGGGTAATATGGATATTGATGAGTTGAAATATATAAAACTTTTTCATTTTCATAAAATATGTCTTGTGTTCCATTCCCATGGTGAACGTCAAAATCAATAATTGCAACTTTATTATATCTATATTTTTCAATTAGATAATTAGCACCAACAGCAACATTATTATAAATACAAAACCCCATAGCTTTTTCTTTTTCAGCATGATGTCCAGGAGGTCTGACAGCACAAAATGCATTTTTAAATTCTTTATTTTGAACACCATCTATAGCAGCAATAATTGATCCAACAGCATCTTTAGTTGCATCTTTGCTTCCTGGTGAAACAACTGTGTCACCATCGAGAAAAGATAAGCCATTTTTTGGAAATGATTTACTTACCTGACTTATGTATTCTGATGAATGAGTATTAATTAAAAAAGATTGATCAAACTCTACAGGCTTTTTCCAAATTAAATTTTTGTTATCAAGTTTTTTAAAGTTATCAATTATTGCGGTTACCCTATCAATTTTTTCTGGATGTCCATCCCCAGTATTATGATTTTGATAAGTATTTGAAGTTATTAAACCAGTTTTCATCTTAAATAACTTCTTAAGATATTCGAATAAATTAATGTTAATTTTTTTAAATCAGATAATGAAACAGCTTCATCTATTTTATGCATAGTTTTACCAACTAAACCAAACTCTAAACAAGGAGCTATTTTTCTAATAAATCTTGCATCAGACGTGCCACCAGTTGTTGATAGTTTTGGTTTTATTTTTGTAACTTTTTTAATTACATCTTGAATCATATAGGTAGTAGAATTGGGTTTTGTGAGGAAAGCTTCTCCTGAAACATTATAATCAATTTTGTATTTTGATTTATTTTTATTACTTATCTTTTTTATAATTTCATTAATTTTTTTTTTAATAGAACTCGATGAATGTTTGTTATTAAATCTTATGTTAAATGTAGCATCTGCTAATCTTGGTATTACATTATCTGCAGAATTATTTATGTTGATTTTAGTAATTTCAAGATTCGTGGGTTGAAAATCTTTTGTACCTTTATCAAATTTGATTTCTTTTAATTTATTTAAAATTTGTACAAGCGCGGTAGACGGATTATTAGCTCTTTGAGGGTAAGCCACATGACCTTGAATACCTATAATTGAAATTTTACCAGTCATACTTCCTCTTCGGCCAATTTTAATCATTTCGCCTAATTTATTTGGGTTAGTAGGTTCACCAACTAAACAAAAATTTATCTTTTCTTTTTTCTTTTTCAGGTATTCAACCACTTTTTTAGTTCCGTTAATTGCAGCTCCTTCCTCATCTCCAGTAATTAAAAGACTTATAGAGCCTTTAAATTTTTTTTTATTTGCAATAAAATTATCAACTGCAGAAATAAATGCAGCAATCGAACTTTTCATGTCATTTGCACCTCTACCAATTAAGTGACCTTTTTTAACAGCAGGTTTAAATGGGTTTACAGTCCAATCTTTTAAATTTCCAGCTGGAACAACATCTAGGTGGCCCGCATAGCAGAAATTAGGACTCTTATTTCCAAGTCTTGCATAAAGATTCTTTACTGATGCACTATCCTTTTCCACAAATTCTAAAATTTTTGTTTTAAATCCAAGAGTTTTAAGTTTTTTTTCTAAGAATTTCATTATTCCAGCATCAATAGGTGTGACGCTTGGAAATTTAATTAGCTCTTTAGCTAGTTGAAGTTCATTAATAGTAGCCATTGTAAATCTATTCTCTTAATAGATCGTTAACAGAAGTTTTTGATCTTGTTTTTTCATCAACTTGTTTGATAATTACTGCACAATATAAAGATGGAGCTACAGAATTATTTTTATCTGGCAAAGATCCAGGCACTACTACTGAATAAGGTGGGATTTTTCCATAAGTTATTTTACCAGTTTTTCTATCAACAATTTTTGTTGATTGACCAATATACATACCCATACTCAACACTGATCCTTCACCAACTATTACACCTTCTACAACTTCTGACATTGCACCTAAGAAAACATTGTCTTCAATAATAGTTGGTAACGCTTGAGCAGGTTCTAATACACCACCAACACCTGATCCAGCAGATATATGGCAGTTTTTTCCAATCTGACAACAACTTCCTGCCCTTGCAAAAGTATCAATCATTGTACCTTCATCGATATACGCACCAATGTTTACGTAGCATGGCATCAAAACAGCGTTCTTTCCAACAAATGACCCTTTTCTAACTGGAGAGTTTGGCACCATCCGAAAACCAGCTCTTTCGTGATCCTCTTTAGACCATCCAGCTGTTTTACCTTTGAGTAAATGGGATTTATCGTACCAACTGCTATACGGACCATTTAAATTTTCCATAGGGTAAATTCTAAAACTTAACATAATTGCTTTTTTTATATACTGATGGGTAATCCACTCACCATTAATTTTTTCAGCAACACGGAATTTACCACTATCTAAATCACTAATTACTTGATTAATTGCATCTTTTAGCGATTGATCTGAATTTTGGTTTACCTGATCTTTATTTTCCCAAGCATTATTTATAATTTTTTCTAAAGACATAACTTATGTACTTTTTAATAACCTTATTTCTTTTAGAAATAAAGACAGATTTTCAATTTTATGAGAAATATAATCTTTATCTGAGTCTAGCTTTCCAAAATGTTCATCATTTATCAACCATATAGTTGTACAACCACGCTCATGACCAATACTTAGGTTTTTAGCAATATCTTCTATATAAATAGTCTCATTTGGATTTAACCCAAACTTTTTTACCATTAAGTCAAAAGTTTTTGCCTCAGGTTTGGGTATGTAACCAGCATCCTGAATATCAAATATTTTTTCCCTTCCAAATAAATCATATATACCAAGATGAGTTAAGATATTTTCAGCATGTTCAGCACTTCCATTTGTAAAGATAAATTTTTCCATATCTAATTTCTCAAGCTCATTTCTCATAACCTTATCCTCTTTCATAAATGATAAATCAATATTATGAACATATCTTAAAAATTCCTGTGGTGGTATGTTGTGATGTATCATAAGACCATTTAAACTTGTATTATATTTATAAAAATAATTTGTCTGAAGCTCTTTAGCCTGTTTAAAATTTATTTTAAGTCTTTCAGAAATAAACTTAGTCATTCTTTTCGATACTTGGCCAAATACTTTTTCTAAAGAATAATTATTGTGTTTTCCATAACATACTCCGTCTAGGTCTAGTAAAAGATATTTTTTTTCTTTTAAATTCATTTTCTTATTAAAGTGCCTGAACCCTTATCTGAGAATATTTCCCATAAACATGAGTGTTGTTTTGTACCATTAATTATACCAACTGCAGTAACTCCATTATTTACAGCGTCTAAAGAAGCGTTTATCTTAGGTATCATTCCTTCAGTAATGGTTTCATTTTTAACTAATTCTAAAATTTCTGATGAAGAAATTTCTCCTATAAGTTTTTTTTCTTTATCTAAAACTCCATTTACATTTGTCATCAATAACAATCTTCTAGACTTCAAAGACTTTGCTACTGCCATTGCGGCGGTGTCACCATTGATATTATGAGCTTGATTATTTTTATCTAAACCTAAAGGCGAAATAATAGGAATCTTATTTTGTTTTATTATACTTAATAAAATCTCATTATTAATTTTGTTTGGTATTCCAACATACCCTAGCTCTTTTTGTTCTGGAATGATTTCAATAATATTATTTTTTTTTGTATGAATTGAAATTGCTTCTGAACCTTTTTTTTCTAAAGAGCTAACAATATCATTATTAAAATCAATTAAAACTGATTCTACTATATCTATTATATTTTTATCAGTTACTCTAAGTCCTCTAATGAATTTTGATTGAATATTTGATTTGTCTAACTCTCTTTTAATTCGTGGCCCACCTCCATGAATAACAACAACTGAAAGACCTAGTTTATTTAAAATACTTATATCTATTATAAAATTATTAAATATACTTCTATCAACAAAAACATTTCCTCCATATTTAATAACTATTAAATCGTTTTTATATTTTTCTATATATTTTTTTACTTCGTTTAATGGTGGTCCATTTTTGGGCAGTATCTTAGTTAAGTCCATTAATTTATTAGCGTTTTAGTAAAAAAATTAGGTTGTAGTTTTAATAGTGGTTCTCTTCATAATGAAAAGTTGTTGTGCCATAGTTAAAATATTATTAACAGTCCAATAAATTACCAATCCAGCGGGGAAAGGAGCCAATATCACTGTCAAAAAAAGAGGGAAGAACATAAATATTTTTGCCTGCATCGCATCTGTAGGTGCAGGGTTTAATTTTTGTTGAACCCACATAGAGACTCCCATCGCAATTGGCCATGCACCAATAACTAAAAACGAAGGGACATCGTATGGTAGTAATCCAAATAAATTAAATATAGAAGTAGGGTCTCTCTCAGATAAATCTTGAATCCAACCATAGAAAGGCATTTGTCTCATTTCGATTGTTACAAATAATACTTTGTATAAAGCAAAAAAAACAGGGATTTGGACTAAGATTGGTAAACAACCAGACATTGGATTGACTTTCTCTTTTTTATAAAGGGCCATCATTTCTTGTTGAAGTTTCATTTTATCATTTTTATGAAGCTCTTTCAGACGAACCATTTCAGGTTGAAGAGCTTTCATTTTTGCCATACTTCTAAAAGAAAAATTCGCTAATGGAAAAAATACTAAACGAATACAAATAGTAATCGCTATAATAGCTAGTCCATAATTTCCAAGTAATTTAAAAAAATAGTCTATTCCGTAAAACAGAGGTTTTGTAATAAAATATAAAAAACCCCAATCAATTACTAAGTCAAACTTATCTATATTTAATTTTTCAGCATAACCATCTACTACATCAACCCTTTTTGCAGCAATAATAATCTGCATTTCCTCTTCAATTGAAGAGTTGCCATTAAGTTGAATAGGTTTCGTTGCAATGTAATTAGCTCTAAATTTATTCTTATAATCGAACGTAGTTTTAAACTCTGTATTTCTTGGAGGAACTATAGAACTTATCCAATATTTGTCTCCTATACCAAACCACCCTTTATTTGCATTTTTACTAAATTTTTCCTCCTCTATATCGTCATAATCCTCTTCAAAAAGCTCACCGTCAAGAGCAGCAAGCATACCTTCATGTAGAATATAAAAGTTCGAAAGCCCCTCAGGTATTTTATTTCTTATAATTTGACCATATGAATAAAAATCAAATTTTTTATCTGAAGAATTGATTACTTTTTGTTTAATTGTAAATAAAAAATTATCATCTAATGAGATTTCTTTTTTGAAAGTTAATCCTTGATTATTTTTCCAAAAAAGTTTTATTGGAGTTTGATCAGTTAATTTACTATTACCTTCAACTGACCATAAAGACTCTGCATTTGGAATATCAATATTTTTATCAGATGTAACAAATCCACTTTCAATAAAATAGCCATCCTCTATATTTCTAGGATGTAATAGAGTTACGTTCTCATTACTTTCTAACTCAGTATTATATTGAGTAAATGTTAGGTCATCTATTAGTGCACCTTTTAAAGATATAGATCCTTTAATATTATTATTTTCAAAATTAATTCTCTCATTTTCAATTATTGCTTCATCTCGAGAGATTTTAATCTTAGTTTCTTTTTGTTCTAAGCTTGGAGTATCTGAATTTTTTTCAATTTTATCTTTTTCAGATATATTCTGAGATCTTGAAATAGGTTCAGGAGCAAAAAACAATGAATAAAGAATTATTACTGCTGCAGAAAGAGAAATTGCTGCTATTACGTTTCTTGTTTCCATTACTTTTTGACTTTTATTTTCTTAATTACTGGATCTAAACCTTCGCCACCGCCAAGAAATTTAATTGGATGGCAAGATAAAATTCTTTTAGTGCTCATAAAAAGACCTTTTAAAAAACCATAAGTTTTTAATGCTTCAATGCTATATTCAGAACAAGTTGGCAAGTATCGACAAGAATGACCTAAAAAAGGACTTATTATTAATCTATATCCTTTAATAACTTTTATAAGAATGTTTGTTAAAATATTCATTAGTTTATACTTTCAAAATCTCGAAATAAGGTTTCTTTTATAATTGTATACTCGTTACTTAACATAGTTGGCTTAGCAATAACAAGGTATGAATAATCAAATTTTAAATAAACTTTTTTGACTGCATCATTTACTATATTTCTCAATCGTCTTTTAATTTTATTTCTTTTTACAGCATTACCAATTTTTTTCTTTGTTACAAAGCTTATGTTTATCTTGCTTTTATTTTTATTGAGTAATTTACCAAAAAAAATAGTTACATACTTGTTAGAAATTTTTTTCTGTTTAAGAAGACTCTTGAATTCTTCGTTTTTTGAAAGAGCAAGTATTTTGCTTTTCATTTAAATCAAATTATTTTTTTTTAACAGTTGATGAAACAGTTAAATTTTTTCTACCTCTAGCTCTTCTTCGCTTAAGAAGTTTTCGTCCACCTTTAGTTTTCATCTTAGATCGAAATCCATGTTTTTTTAATCTTTTGCCTTTTTTGGGCTGATATGTTCTTTTCATAAAATGCTGTTATATTTTAATAAATTCCGCTCTTTATAGTAATTAAATATATAAATAGCAAATAGAAGATTTTATAATTAACATCTAAATCAATGGAAAAATCAAAAAAAATTAAATTATTTATTGGTCTATTTTATGTTTGTATAGTTAGTTTGTTTTTGTATTTTCTTTTTTCAGAATTTACCTTTCAAGAGATAACTAGTTATGAATTTATAAAAAATAATCGAGATTATTTTTATAAACTACGACAATCAAATTTTTTTTTATTGAGTATTCTTTTCATTTTATTCGCAACTTTATGGGTATTTGCTGCTGGATTTGGATCTCCACTAGCATTATTTGCTGGATTCATTTTCGGTAAATGGTTTGGTTTATTATTTGCTGTTATAGGAATGAGTTTAGGCGCAACTTTACTTTATATATTTGCTAATTTCTTTTTAAAAGAAATAATAAAAGATAAATTTTTAGATCGATTTAAAAGTCTTGAAGAAAAATTTAAAAAATCTGAATTCATATATTTGTTGATTTATAGATTTGTTGGAGGAATTCCTTTTCAAATTCAAAATATTCTTCCATGTATATTTAATGTTAAGATATATAATTTTTTTTGGTCGACATTTTTAGGAATAATACCCTCATTATTTTTAGTAATTTCTATTGGTAGTGGACTTGAAAGGATAATTGATCAAAACTTAGAAACACCAAGTATAATTGATATAATTACATTCCCATCAGTATATATTCCAATGATTGCATTTTTTGCATTAATAATAATTACAATTTTTTTAAGAAATTTGTTTTATAAAAAATAGTTTGGTGCTTCCACCCTGTACTGACCAGGGAACTAGTCATTACCAATGACTTGTTATACCATTTAACTACAGAAGCATATAGTAACAATTGTATTTTAATGGTAATAAAGCATTTTTTTCAAATTATTGCCTTAATTTTTTTATTAATATGCATTATATACACGTGAGGATTTTTTTATGGGCATTCATTACGATTATAAATCTACTAAAAGTGCTAAGCTTATGGAGAAGCAAGCTAAAAGAGAAAAAAAGCTAGCTGAAAAAAAAGCAAAAAGACTAGCTAAAGAGGGTCCCAAAAAATTAGAAACTAAAGAACCAACTTTAGATGCTTCAAAACCAATAACATTAGACTTTCTAACGAATCCAAATAAAAAATGAAAACTAAAGAAAAGAATGAGCGTTTAAGTTTAGCTCTTAGAAAAAATTTAAAAAAGAGAAAACTCTCCCAAAAAAAAGCAAAAAAGAAAAGCAAATAATGTCAGTTCTTTCAGACAGATGGATAAAAAAAATGTCAAAAGAAGAGGGAATGATTGTTCCTTTTGAGGAAAAACAGGTAAGAGGAGATAGTATTTCATATGGACTTTCATCTTTCGGATATGATGCTAGAGTTTCAGATGAATTTAAAATTTTTACAAATGTAAATTCTGAAATAGTAGATCCTAAAAATTTTAAACCTTCAAACTTTGTAACAAAAAATGTTTCAGAATGTATTATTCCACCTAATTCATTTGTGTTAGCAAGTACAGTTGAAAAATTTAAAATTCCTAACGATGTACTTGTTATCTGTCTTGGTAAATCCACATATGCAAGATGTGGAATTATAGTTAACGTAACTCCATTAGAGCCAGGTTGGGAAGGTTATGTTACCTTGGAATTTTCTAATACAACCCCCTTACCTGCAAAAATTTATGCAAATGAAGGAGTTGCTCAGTTTATCTTTATAAAAGGAAATGAAAAACCAGAAGTTACTTATGCTGACCGAAAAGGAAAATATATGGGGCAAACTGGAGTAACTTTACCAAAAGTTTAATCATGCAAAAATTAGAGGTCTTTGGAGCGAATAGGCTCAAAGGATACGTTAAAATCTCAGGCTCTAAAAATGCATCATTACCTATTCTTGCGGCAACTTTATTATCTAATAAAAAAGTTATTCTTAAAAATTTACCCAAAGTTCGTGATATTGAAACGATGCTAACTTTGTTAAAATCATTAGGTTCAAAAGTAAGGGTTAATAAAAATCAAACCATAATAGATAATATTAAACAGAAAAAAAAATTTGCTTCTTATAATTTAGTTAAAACTATGAGAGCAGGAATTTTAGTTTTAGGTCCTTTGCTTGCCAAATATGGTTCAGCTAAAGTTTCTTTACCAGGAGGATGTGCGATTGGCACACGTCCAGTTGATATTCATCTGAAAGCGTTATCAAAATTAGGTGTGAATTATAAAATTGATCAAGGTTATGTAATTGCCAAAGCACCAAAAGGATTACGAGGAAATAAGATTCATTTTTCAAAAATTTCGGTAGGAGCAACAGAAAATTTAATTATTGCAGCAAGTTTAGCAAAAGGAACCACAATACTATCAAATTGTGCAATTGAACCAGAAATAAAAGATTTAATAAATTTTTTAAATAAAATGGGATCTAAGATTATATGGATATCTAAAAGAAAAATTAAAATTATTGGAGCTACCGAAATAAAAGATATTTCTTATTCAGTCATGTTTGATCGAATAGAAGCTGGTACGTACTTAGTTGCTGCTGCTATTACTGAGGGAAATTTAAAAGTTCAAAATGTAATTCCTGAAATCATTAAAACTGAAATTAATATTTTAAAAAAATTAGGTTCAAAAATAACTATTAAAAAAAATGAAGTTCAAATCATTGGAAATAAAAAAATTAAAAGTATGAAAATTAAAACAGCTCCTTATCCAGGTTTTCCAACAGATTTACAGGCACAAATAATGGTATTATTATGTAAAGCAAATAAGAGTTCAATTATTCAGGAAAATATCTTTGAAAATAGATTTATGCATGTTGCAGAATTAAATCGAATGGGGGCTGCAATTTTAATAAAAGGTAATAAAGCAATAGTTGAAGGTAAAATTGACTTTGCTCCTGCAGAGCTAATGGCAACTGATTTAAGAGCTTCTGTTTCATTAATTTTAGCAGCATTAACAGCTAAAGGAAAATCAGTTATTAATAGAATTTATCATCTTGATAGAGGTTATGAGGATATTGAAAAGAAATTAAAAAAGATTGGTGCCAAAATTAGAAGAATAAATTAATGGATAAAAAATATTTAGCAAAAATTATCGCAACAGACAATGAAGGACTTCAGATGATCTCAGCATTTTGTGCTGGTGCAAAAGTAAAAATTTCAGACATTAAATTTTTACAATCTAACAAGATATTTTTACTTTCATTTGAAAGAACTAAAGTTGAGTCTGGTGAAGAAGATAAAAAAATTAATAGTATTTGTAAGTTTGATTTTATAGATCAAGTTAAATCAAAAAATATTGATCAAATAAATGAAGATTTGGTATTAGAGTTAATTGCAATTGATTATCTTAAAAATAAAAATGATTATGAAATTAATCTAATATTCAATAATAATGCTTATATTTCTTTGACCACAGAAACTATTGAAGTAAAACTAGAAGATCAAAATGAGATTAAATAATTTATGAAAATATTAGATATCAATAATGTCAGTTTTGATCGTAAATTAGATAAATTGCTATTAAATAGAAAAAATAATATTCAATCTAGCTCTGTTTTAGTCACCAATATCATCAAAGACGTAAAAAAAAATGGAGATAAAGCTTTATTAAAATATGAGAAAAAATTTAATAAAAATACAATTATTGCACCAACTTCAGAAAAGATTTCTAAATCAATTAAAAGTTTAAATAAAAAAGTAAAAAAAGCAATCGATACAGCTTATAGTCGTATCTATAAATTTCACTCATTACAAAAAGTTAAAAATATTTCATATACTGATAAATTTAGAAATAAACTTGAGTATAAATATTTACCAATAGAGTCTGTTGCAATATATGTGCCAGGATCTACTGTGTCCTATCCTTCAAGTGTATTAATGAATGCCAT
>CACLMD010000020.1 GCA_902607945.1 uncultured Pelagibacteraceae bacterium
AAATATCAATTAATCTGATCAAATTAGCAATGGATTTTTACTGATTTGATATTATATAAGACTCCCAAACTTATATTACCGTGGAAAGAATTATAACTAAATCATTTGCAAGATTGATGGGTCGAGGGACCCATAGAGGATTTATAACTTATGAAGAATTAAGTAAATCTTTGGGAAAGAGAAACCTTTCTAATGAAAATTTATCGCAGGCTTTTATTCATATTTTGGAAGAAAAGGTGTCGCTTGTAGAAAAAAAATCTGATTACAAAACTTTAAGAAAAAAAGAATCTTCATCAAAGGAAGAAGGAAAAGCTATTGAAAAAAGTGATGACCCAATACGAATGTATCTTAGAGAAATGGGTGGTGTTGAGCTTCTTTCAAGAGAAGGCGAAATTGCAATTGCAAAAAGAATTGAAGCTGGAAAAGATGTAATGTTAATCGCCTTGTCTCAAAGCCCAATTACTGCTCAGCAATTTTTTGAGTGGAATGAAAAATTACAAAAAGATGAAATTTTAGTTAGAGAAATTATTGATATTGACACTAACTATATGGAGGATGAAACCACCGGCCCAAGTGCTAAACAAAAAAATGCTGGTGAAGCTGACAAAGAAGATGGATCATCTGATGATGATGATGATGATTTTAATCCTACACTTGCAGCAATGGAAACAGAGATTAAGCCGAAAGTTCTTAAAACTGTTCATACACTTACAAAAGAGTATAATAAATTAATTAAGTATCAAAAAGAAAAACTGGAATGTATTTTAAACTCAAATACTTTTTCTCCATCAAAAGAAAAAGGTTATGATAAAATAGTAAATGATATTTTGGAGAATATTAAGTCTCTTCAATTATCTCCATCTGTTCTAGAAGAGCTTGTTCAAAAACATTATATAGAAAATAAAAAGATTATTTCCCTTGAAGGAAATTTATTAAGGCTTGCTATGGATCATAAAATTCCAAGAAATGAATTTATTAAATTCTATATTGGTAATGAAATTAATCCAAATTTTAAGAAGTTTTTAGATACGAATACTGTTTGGAAACAATTTTTTATAAAAAATAAAAATGAGTTTAAAAATATTAGAGAAAGATTGATCGAAATAAGTCATAAGCTTGAAATGTCTGTTACTGATTTTAAAAAATTAGTCAGTAGAGTTCAAAAAGGTGAAAAAGAATCTAGAATTGCCAAAAAAGAAATGGTTGAAGCAAATTTAAGGTTAGTGATATCTATTGCAAAAAAATATACTAATAGAGGATTACAATTTTTAGATTTAATTCAAGAAGGTAATATTGGTTTAATGAAAGCGGTTGATAAGTTTGAGTATAGAAGAGGTTACAAGTTTTCAACATACGCTACATGGTGGATTAGACAAGCAATTACAAGATCTATTGCTGATCAAGCAAGAACAATTAGAATCCCAGTACACATGATTGAAACAATTAACAAGATAGTAAGAACCCAAAGACTTATTCTAAGTGAATTTGGCAGAGAAGCGACTCCAGAAGAATTAGCCCAAAAATTAAGAATGCCCCTAGACAAAGTAAGGAAAGTACTAAAGATTTCTAAAGAACCAGTTTCATTAGAAAAGCCTGTAGGAGATGAAGAAGACAGTAGCTTAGGAGATTTTATTGAGGACACAAAAGCCTTAGCTCCTTTAGAGCAGGCAATTAAATCAAACTTAGGTGAAGCGACTACAAAGATATTATCAACATTAACACCAAGAGAAGAAAGAGTTTTAAGAATGAGATTTGGTGTTGGTATGAATACAGATCACACTTTGGAAGAAGTTGGTTTGCAGTTTTCTGTAACTAGAGAGAGAATTAGACAAATTGAAGCTAAAGCTCTTAGAAAATTAAAACATCCAAGTAGATCAAAACAATTAAAAAGTTTCTTAGAGAGTTAATATCTACTGGGCCGTTAGCTCAATAGTAGAGTACTGCATTGACATTGCAGGGGTAGTTGGAGCGTAACCAACACGGCCCACCACAAAAAATTATCTATGATTGATAACTTTAAAAAAATGATATAACTAAATATATTTTGGGCCTGTAGCTCAGTTGGTTAGAGCAGTACACTCATAATGTATTGGTCCCAGGTTCGAGTCCTGGCGGGCCCACCAAAAAAATTCATTAAATAATTATTTTATAAATTTCTTTAAATTATCAAATAGCGCATCTATATTTTCATCATTACTTTGAATTATAGATGAAAATTCCTCTTTTTGAGTTCTGGCCAGACTTAAGCCCTCAATAACCAAATCTCTTATTTTAGGATCATCAGGATTTTTTGTATAAATTCTCCAATTTATATTAATTTCTGGCCGTTGTTCAGTTGCAATCAAAACACTTGAGACCATTGTATAATTCTTATTCAATTTTTCTTTAGAGTTTACCTGAATTTCTGGATTAGAGTATTCTGCCAATCTACTGGAGAAAGTTTTTAAAAAATATTGATTAAAAAGGATTTTGTATTCTCTTTTTTGATCATCATTTAAAGTTTTACGGTAAGCTCCTAAAGTATACATTCCAATACCATCAATATCGACAGTTTCTTCAGCAATAGATTTTAATTCTTCTATTTTTTGATCTTTAGTTAAATTATCACTAAGGACTTTAGATGCTCTATTAACTGTAGATTGGACAAAAACATCAGGTTCTATAGAATGAGAATTACTTATACTTGAAAGAGTAAATATTATAAACGAAATAAATATAAATTTTTTTTTTGATATCATTTATTGATATTTATTTTATTGAGTTTCTATTTCTTCCCATTCACCTTCATATAAAATTTCAATAGTTGCATTTTTTTTTGTGTTAGCAATTTTTCTTTGTCTATCTTGCAAATATAAACTTTTTACTGAGGCATAAAAATCTAGAGAATTTTTTTCTAAATTATCAAATGAGTCTATAGTTTTTGATCTAAAATCTATTGCAGTTATTGTTTTTGTTAACATATAGTCAGATCTATCTAAATATTGATTGTTACCATGAGCTGAGACGTTGTAATATGGATCTCCACCCATTACATTTATAAACGAACCAGCAGTGTCTCTTATAGTTGATGGTCCAAGAACTGGCAAAACTATATAACATCCTGGGCCCACTCCCCACACGGCAAGTGTTTGACCATAGTCTTCTTTTTCGTATTCTGAGAAACCTATTTTTTCTGCAACATCAAAAATTCCGAGAATCCCTACAGTCGTATTAATTATAAATCTTCCAGTATTAACCCCAGCAGTTATAAGCTGACCTTGTAGAATATTATTTGGTATTGTTATAAGAGAAGAAAGATTAACTAAAACATTGCTTGTCCCTGTTCTAACTGGTGAGGGTAAAGTTCTGTAAGCTTTTGCAACTGGTTTTAAAATTACTTTATCTAGTCCTTGATTAAGTGCAAAAGTACTTCTATTTAAACCCTCAAAACAATCTTTAATTTGAGTAGGTTTATTTTTTGATAGATTATTTTCTCCATCAGTACCTGCATTTGCACTAAATGTAAGCAAAAGAACTAGTAAAGATATTAATAAAGTTTTATTCATAATGTATTAATATAATTTTATAATGTATATCTCTGTAAAGTAAATCGAGATTTAGTGCTAAAAGTGACTTAAATATGGCTTTAAAAATAGACTTAAATTACTCACCTAATTTTAATTCAATTAAAAGAAACCCAAAACAAATTAAATTTTTAATTTTTCACTATACTGGAATGAAAAAAGAATCAGAGGCCCTAGAAAAGCTAACAAAAATACAATCTGAGGTTAGTAGTCATTATTTTATAAAAAATAATGGAGATGTAGTTTTGTTAGTTCCAGATTTATACATTGCTTGGCATGCTGGAAAATCTTCATGGATAAATTATAAATCTTTAAATAAAAACTCGATAGGTATAGAAATTAATAACCCTGGGCATCAGTTTAATTATAAAAAATTTTCACAAAAACAGATCAATTCATTACAGAGCTTAAGTAAAATTTTAATTAAAAAATACAAAATTCAACCAAAAAATATTTTAGGACATTCTGATATTGCACCAAATAGGAAAAGAGACCCGGGAGAAAAATTTCCTTGGAAATCTTTGGCTAAAAATAAAATTGGTTTTTGGCATTCAATAGCAAACAATTTATTAATAAAAAATAGACAAGTTAAAGTTAACAACGAAGAAAAAAAATTGTTTTTTAAAAACTTATATAAAATTGGATATTCTAGAAATTTTTTAAAAAATTTTGATAAAACCTCTCATTTAAGACCAATTATTGAAGCTTTTCAAAGAAGGTTTAGACAGGAATTGATAAATGGCAAGATTGATAAAGAATGTTTAATTATAAGCAATAATTTAATTAAAAAGTATTATTAATTTTACTTGAACTTTTTTAGTTTAGTATTAAATCTATATCGCCAGATAAATGATTTATCGCTTTAAATTTTTTTAAAGAGGAAAGTCCGGGCTCCGCAAGGATACAGTGCCAGGTAACACCTGGCGGGGGTAACCCTAGGGATAGTGCCACAGAAAATAAACCGCCATAACATGGCAAGGGTGAAAAGGTGTGGTAAGAGCACACCGGTTCTATTGGTAACAATGAACGCTGGAAAACCCCACTGGGAGCAAGACTAAGTAGAGGTGACATTGTTGAAAAACTAAAAGCCATCCTTGGCTCGTCATCAGGGTTAGTTGCTTGAGCTTAAGAGAGATCTTAAGCCTAGAGAAATGATAGGTTTAAACGACAGAACCCGGCTTATAATTTATCTGGCAAATCTTCTTTAAAATTATTCAAACAAATGTTCACCTTTTGATTCACTTTTTGAGGAAAGAATAAACCCAAATAATTCCATATTGAGGGTATTGACTCTATTACTAAAAACCCATAATATCCCATATATTCCCAAATTAGGGTGTATAGAGATTTATGAATTATGTTTTTATCGAGTTACGAAAACAAAATGGACAAGAAAGGGAGGGTGTCGGTGCCTGCAAGCTTTAGGTCTTATCTATCCAACATTGGTTACAATGGAGTAATTTGCTATCCGTCATTTAATAATCAATCCATAGAGGCTTGGCCACAAGATAGAATAGAAAAGATTTCAAACACCATTGACTCATTAAATCCTTTTGAAGAAAAAAGAGACTTTTTTGCAACATCAATATTATCAGAGAGTGTTAATTTACAGTTTGATAGCGAAGGAAGAATTTCACTTACATCAAAATTGTTAAAACATGCAAAAATAAAAAATAGCATGTTATTTGTTGGTCAAGGTAAAACTTTTCAAATATGGGAACCAACAGCTTTTGAAAAATTTAAGGTTAATGCAAAAAAAAAATCAAATTTAAATCGTGCTAGCCTTAAGTGGGAGCATCAATTAAATAAATAATGAGGGGGATAATAAGATGACAATTAACTTTAAAACACCAGAGATAAAAGAGTTACAACCACGACTTTTAGTATTAGGAGTTGGTGGAGCAGGTGGAAATGCAATAAACGAAATGATAGATAATGGCATGCAAGGAGTAGAGTTTGTTGCAGTAAATACAGATGCTCAAGATTTAAAACATAGTAAAGCAAAAGCAAAAATACAAATAGGATTAAACTTAACAAAGGGTTTAGGAGCTGGTGCAAAAATAGATATTGGCCAAGCTGCAGCTGATGAATCTTTAAATGAAATTGTAAACACATTGCAAGGTGCAAATATGGTTTTTATAGCTGCTGGCATGGGTGGTGGAACAGGAACAGGAGCAGCACACGTTATTGCAAGAGCAGCTAAAGAATTAAATATTTTAACTGTTGGTGTAGTTACCCTCCCTTTTTTATATGAGGGACCTTCAAGAATGAGAAGAGCTCAACAAGGACTTGAAGAATTAAGAAAACATGTAGATACAATTATTGTAATACCAAATCAAAATTTGTTCAAAATTGCTAATGAACAAACTACTTTTAAAGAATCTTTTAACCTTTCAAATAATGTTTTAATGCATGGCGTACAAAGTGTTACAGATTTAATGGTTAGACCAGGTATTATAAATCTAGATTTTGCTGATGTTGAAACTGTAATGGCTTCTATGGGTAAAGCAATGATGGGAACTGGTGAGTCAGAAGGAGAAGGTAGAGCTATGAAAGCTGCAGAAATGGCAATTAGCAATCCATTAATTGATGACTATACGTTAAAAGGTGCAAAAGGATTATTAGTTAATATTACCGGAGGCGAAGATCTTAAACTTTTTGAGGTTGATGAAGTGGTCAACAAAATAAGATCTGAAGTAGACGTAGATGCCGAAGTTATTATTGGAGCAATTACTGATCCATCCCTTGATGGAAAAATAAGAGTTTCAATTGTGGCAACTTCTTTGGATGGTCAACAACCTGAATCAAAATCAGTAATTAATATGGTGCACAGAATACAAAATAGAAACCCAGGTTACTCTGATTTTTCAAATATGGGACCAACTCCATCATTTAATTTTTCAACCAACAGTACTAGCCCAATATCTCATGGAGCTAATGCTTTGAAACTTGAAAATGAAGTTACTTCTGAAACTGCAAACCATCAATCAGTTAACGAAGACATTAATAATATTAATAATCAATATCATGAGGAAATGATTAAAAGTCATCAAGCAGAAGATATTGTAGAAAATACTTCTAATGATGAGGAGGTTTCTTTTGCTCAAGAAGCAACACAAGAAAAAGAAGTATCAGTAAATGAAGATAGCGTTAACAATGATCTAAGTGAATTTGGGGTAGATTCTAACGCACCAGATTTGTTTAATAATGATAGCGCACCTTCTAATTCAAATGATTTATTATCAACCGAAGATGATGATCAAGAGGATGATTTAGAAATACCTGCATTTTTAAGAAGACAAAAAAATTAATGGTCTTCAAAAAAATAAATGGAAGCCACCATAGTATCGGATAGTGTTAAACATTACTCGGTACTGCTAAAAGAAATTATTAGCGTTATTTCCCCTCAACATGGTGGCACATTTATTGATTGTACTTTTGGGCAGGGTGGGTACACAAAAGAAATTCTTAAATATCAAAATACTAAGGTAATTGGTTTAGATAGAGATATTAATAGTGAGGTTATTGGAAAAGAAATTCAAGAAAAGTACCCTAATCGCTTTTTGTTTAAAAATTTAAGGTTCAGCAAACTAAACAACTTAAAATTAAAAAGTGAAAATATAAAAGGTATTGTTTTTGATTTGGGTTATTCATTTACACAAATTAAAGATCCTAAAAAAGGCTTATCGTTTAACTCCCAAGGAGATCTAAATATGATGATGGGTCTAAATGATTTTTCAGCTAAAGAAGTTATTAATAATCTAGAAGCTAAAGATTTAGAAAAAATATTTAAGTATTTTGGTGATGAAATTGAAGCTAAAATTATATCAAAAAATATAGTAAAAGAAAGACAGTCAAGAAAAATTGATACTCAAAAACTTGTAAGTATTATAGAAAATTCAAAAAGAAAAAAGAACTATAGAGTTCACAGTTCTACAAAAACTTTTCAAGCATTAAGAATATTTGTTAACAAAGAAATAAGTGAATTAATAAAAGGTTTAATAAATTCAGCAAAACTTTTAAAAAAAGATGGTGTTTTAGCGGTGGTAACGTTTCATTCACTAGAAGATAAGATAGTAAAATATTTTTTTAGAAGTTTATCTGAAAATAAAAGTATTTCTAGATACGAGCCTAAGGTACAGCAAAAAGAAATTTTATTTAAAATGAACTTTAAAAAACCAATTGTTCCATCAAATAAAGAAGTAAAAGAAAATCCCCCATCAAGATCAGCTAAACTTAGATATCTTATTAAATATAAAGATGATTATGAAATTGAGAGTGATATATTAGATAAGTTTTCTTATTTAATAGAAATAGAAAATTTAGGCTTAAAACTATGACAAAAATAGTAGTTTTTGCTTTGTTATTCATCTTGATTATAACCACAACTTTAATAAAAAATTCCACAAAAGTTCTAGATGATCA
>CACLMD010000021.1 GCA_902607945.1 uncultured Pelagibacteraceae bacterium
TAATAATTTCAATATTTGGACCTGAGAGCTTTTTTGCAATTGCAGCACCTATTCTCGTCGCTGCTCCAGTTATTATTATCTTATTTGCTTCCATTTTTTCTTACCCTTTTTTGCTCTTGTACCAGGAAGACCCATTGTAGATCTGCCTTTTGGATAAATCTTATTATTTGAACTATATTTTTTAACTTTAGGATTTAAAGTAATTTCTAATTCAGAGGCTTCAAGTTTTCTTATTTCATCTCTAATTTTAGCAGCTTCTTCAAATTCCAGGTTAGTTGCAGACTCTTTCATTCTTTTATTAAGAGCTTTTAAATGCTTTTTAAGATTACCACCAATATTCTCATCTGTTCCAACTTTTACATAATCTTTTTCATAGACACTTTCTAAAACATCTCCGATTTCTTTTTTAATACTCTTTGCATCAATTTTATGTTTTTTGTTATATGCAACCTGAATAGATCGTCTTCTATCTGTCTCTTTAATAGCATTTTTTATACTTTTAGTTTCTTTGTCCGCGTAAAGAATAACTTTACCATCTAAATTTCTAGCTGCTCTTCCAATTGTTTGTATTAAAGAAGTTTCTGATCTTAAAAAGCCTTCTTTGTCTGCATCTAAAATCCCTACTAAAGCACATTCCGGTATATCTAAACCTTCTCTTAAAAGATTGATTCCAACTAAAACATCAAACACTCCCAATCTAAGATCTCTCATTATCTCTATTCGTTCAAGGGTATCAATATCAGAATGCATATATCTAACTTTAATACCATTTTCATGAAGGTACTCAGTAAGATCTTCAGCCATTTTTTTTTGTTAAAGTAGTTACAAGGACTCTATAATTGTTATCGACAACTTTTTTACATTCATGCATTAAATCATCTACTTGATTTTTGGCAGGTCTAATTTCAACTGGGGGATCTATTAAACCTGTTGGCCTAATAACTTGTTCTACGAATTTATTTTTTACTTGCTTTAATTCCCATGGCCCAGGAGTAGCGGAGACAAATACAGTTTGAGTTCTCATTGCATCCCATTCCTCAAATTTTAGTGGTCTATTATCCATACACGAAGGTAATCTAAAGCCATATTCTGCAAGATTACTTTTTCGTGACCTGTCTCCTTTGTACATTCCATTTAATTGTGGAACAGTTACATGACATTCATCAACAAAGATTAAAGTATTATCTGGAAAATATTCAAAGAGAGTAGGGGGAGGTTCGCCAGGTTTTCTTCCCGACAAAAATCTAGAATAATTTTCAATTCCCGCACATGAGCCAGTTGCTTCTATCATTTCTAAATCAAATTTAGTTCTTTCTTCTAATCTTTGAGCTTCAAGTAATTTATTTTGTTCTTTAAATTTTTTTAATGTTATTTCTAACTCTCTTTTTATTTTTATTATTGCTTGTTCTATAGTTGGTTTTGGAGTGATGTAGTGGCTATTAGCGTAAACTTTAATTACATTAAGTTCATTTACTAGATCACCAGTAAGGGGATCAAATTCCTCAATTTTTTCTAATTTATCTCCAAATAAACTTAATCTCCAAGCACGATCTTCTAAGTGAGATGGAAAAATTTCAAGATATTCTCCTCTGGCTCTAAAAGTTCCTCTGTAAAAATTTTGATCATTTCTTTTATATTGAAGAGCAACTAATGACTTTATTAATTCTTCTCGATTATAATCATAATTAGTTTTTAAACTTAAAGTCATTTTACTATATGCCTCAACTGAACCAAGGCCATAAATACAAGAGACACTTGATACTATAATTACATCATCTCTTTCTAACAAAGATCTTGTTGCTGAGTGACGCATTCTATCTATCTGTTCATTAATAGAAGCCTCTTTTTCAATATAAGTATCTGAACGGGGAACATATGCTTCTGGGGTATAATAATCATAATAAGATACAAAATATTCAACTGCATTATTAGGAAAAAAAGATTTCATCTCCCCATAAAGTTGAGCTGCTAATGTTTTATTTGGTGCAAGAATTAGTGCGGGTCTATTCGTTTTTTCAATAACCTTAGCCATAGTAAAAGTTTTTCCTGATCCAGTAACACCTAGTAAAACCTGACTGAGCTGGTCTTTATTAGCTCCATTAACTAGTTGTTTTATTGCTTCTGGTTGATCACCCTCAGGTTTAAAATCAGTTTTAATCTGAAACTTTTTTCCACCCTCTAGCTTTGGACTTATTGCTGGGTTTTTATTCTGTACAGCCGTAATTAAATCTTGATATGTATTCTGCATTATTTATAAAACTAATAGATTAAATTAATAATTCAATGAGCATAATATCAGACAGTTTAAAAAGAATTAAACCATCCCCAACAATTGCTGTTACACAAAAAGCTAGGGAATTAAGAGCAGCTGGTAAGGACGTAATTGGGCTTGGTGCTGGCGAACCTGATTTTGACACCCCAGATAATATTAAGAAAGCAGCAATTAAAGCAATTAAAATTGGAGACACCAAGTATACTGCTGTTGATGGAACACCTGCTTTAAAAAAGGCAATTGCAGATAAGTTTAAAAGAGAAAATAAATTAAATTATACAACTGATCAGATAACTGTTGGAACTGGTGGTAAGCAAGTTATTTATAATGCCTTTATGGCAACCTTAAACAAAGGTGATGAAGTAATTATTCCAGCTCCTTTTTGGGTATCATATCCAGATATGGTTTTGTTAGCTGGAGGAAAACCAAAAATTGTTAAATGTACTGAGCAAGAAGGATTTAAACTAACTTCAAAAAAATTAAAAAAAGCTATTACAAAAAAAACCAAATGGGTAATATTAAATTCACCTTCAAATCCAACAGGTGCAGGTTATTCAAAAAAAGAAATACAAGATTTAGCAAAAGTTTTAGTAAGAAACAAAAAGGTTTATATTTTGAGTGATGATATTTATGAACATATTAAATATGATGATTTTAATTTCTTTACTATTGCGCAAATTTCAAAGCTAAAAGATAGAACTCTTACCATGAACGGCGTTAGTAAATCCTATGCAATGACTGGATGGAGAATTGGTTATGCAGCAGGCCCTAAAGATATAATTAAAGCGATTGGTAAAATTCAATCTCAATCTACTTCAAACCCATCTTCTATAAGTCAAGCAGCTGCGGTGGAAGCTTTAAATGGAAATCAAAGTTTTATTAAAATAAGATCAAAAGCTTTTAAAGAAAGAAGAGATTTTGTTGTTAAAAGTTTAAATAATATAAAGGGAATTAGTTGTTTAACTCCTAATGGCGCTTTTTATGTATTTCCAAGCTGCAAAGGACTTTTAAATAAAAAAACAAAATTAAAAAGTGACACGGATTTTGTTCAAAAGTTATTAGAAAAAGAAAATGTAGCTGTTGTTCAAGGATCTGCATTTGGCTTAGATGGATATTTTAGAATTTCCTATGCAACTTCAATGAAGAACCTAAAAAAAGCTATTGATAGAATAAAAACTTTTTGTGAAAGTTTATCTTAAACAGTGAAAACAGCATTATTATTTGGTTCCTCTGGATTAGTAGGAGGACACCTTCTAAATGAATTAATTCAGAATGATAATTACAATAAAATAAAGCTTTTTGTTCGATCAGTACCTGAAATTAGCAATCCAAAAATAGAGATTATCAAAACTGATTTTAATAATTTAAAAAATCACAAAGAAGATATTAAAGGAGATGATTGTTTCTTTTGTATTGGTACAACAAAACAAAATTCACCTAATAAAAATGAGTATCGAAGGGTTGAGCTTGAGGTTCCAAAACAAGTTGCCCAAATAGCTAAATCAAACTCAGTAAATTCATTTTTTTTCGTCTCTTCTGGTTATGCAGATTCAAAAAGCTCAGGAGATTATTTAAAGTTTAAAGGGGAAGTCGAGGAAGAATTGAAGAGACTTGATTTCTCAAAGCTTGGAATAATGAGACCCTCTTTCATATTAGGGGATAGAAAAGAAAAAAGAGTAGGTGAAAGAATAGGAATTTTTTTATTTAAATTATTATCACCTTTACTTTTGGGACCTCTAAAGAAAATGAGACCAATTCATTCGAAAACAGTTGCAAAAGCTATGACCAGAGCTGCAAATGAAAATTTAGAAAAAAATATCTTCGAGTCAAATGAAATTGATGAATTATTAAAGTAATATTATTTTTGATTTAAAATCTTTTTAGCTGGATGAGTTTTCTTTATCCATGATTTGGGAATAGTATCAGCTCCTTTTAAAGCAGCAAAATAAGCTCCAATGAAATTAACTCTAGAACAGTTACACCCACCAGCTTTAATTGTTTTCAAAATTGCCCCTTTATAATTTGTTGAATTAATAATTGAGTGAATTGAGCTGTTAAAAGTCCCAGGATAGCTGCAAGCCATTCCTAATTTTTTAACCACTATTGCGTGAGGCTTTGATTTTAGTCTTTTTACTTTTTTAATGTCTTCAACAACACTTTTAAAATATGTATTTCTTTTAAACTTTTTTAAGAATTCATTTATGGGATCTTTGGCACCTTTTAGAGCTAGATCTATTAGATAAAACTTAGCTAAAGCATACTTAAGGCTAATTTTTGAAACAGTAACTGTGGAGATAATTTTTTTTACGCTATTAAAATCATAACCATATAAAAAATAGGGTAGAGCAGCACAATAGCCATCTGACTCGTTTACTTTAGTGCCGCCTGTTAATTTCTTTTTAGTTTTAATATTTCTAATTGTTTCAATGATATTTTGATGTATCCAAGGTCCTTTAATTATACCTCGCCAATCTTTAACTTTTCTATATTTGGCTCTTAGATTAAGGTTTTTCCAGTAAACACTACCTGGACCAAAGTTTTTAGTAATATTTTTTTTAAATCTCTCTTCTATATTTTCATGTCCTTCAACCAATGTTTTGAACATGACTTGACCAATATCATTGTAGCCTGAAACTTTCCCATTTTTAATATTATAAAAAGGACTTTTATTTTTGTTTAAAAAAGTAAAATCTTTCTTTCCTTTAATATAAGTTAATAGTTTTTTTTGATCATAAACCCAGTGTAATGGTCTGGCTGCAGCATCAGCTACAGTTGCTCCCAAGAAAACATGTAAATTATTTTTCACTAGATTTAAAATTTTTCAACAGATGTTCTTAATTGAGTTTCCCAAGACCATGCACTTTTATCTTGATTGTGAAACTGAAGATATACTTTTGCAATTTCATCTGGATGTATAGTCTTATAAGATCCATAACTTTCGTGGCCAATACCACCATCGATAATAAAGTGACCAATATGAATATTTTGAGGATGTAATTCTCTTGCCAATGATTGAGCCAAACCTCTTAAACCAAATTTTCCCATTGCAAAAACAGAAGAATTTGGAAAACCTTTTATACTTGCGGTAGCACCAGTAAAAAAAATACTTCCACGTTTTTTTTTAAGCATTCTTTTTGCAGACTGTTGGGACACTAAAAAACCTCCGTAACTTGTAATATTAATTGCCTCAAATGCTTTTTGGGGATCTAAATCAACAATGCTGCCTCCAAGACTTTTTGATGGGTTATAAATTACCAAATTTGGTACCCCAATTATTTTGTCAGTTTTCTTGAATAAGTTTGTCACACTCTTAATTTTAGTGGCATCACATTTAATTGTATTAGCTCCAATTTCTTTTTTTAAATCTTGAAGTTTTTCAATATTTCTTGCAGCGAGAACAACCTTCATTCCTTTTGAGGAACATAAGCGAGCCAAGGATGCACTTAATCCACTTCCTGCTCCTACAATTAAAACTGACTCAGTCATTTTTTTAATATTTTTTTTAAAATCTTTAAATTTTAAAATATTCTTTTATATCTTTTTGAAACATTAAGTATATGGATGAAATTTGTATTAAAGTATTTAAACTTAAAACAAATCTTACACCCGTAGCAGTTAATCCTATTTCTGGTAGAGGTCCAAAAGGAGCTTCATAACTGACCATAATAGCTCCAAATAAATCGAATAGACCAACTACATTCCATGAAAGCAATAGACCCCATAAGACAGCACTTGGTTTTCTTATAATGTGGTAAACTAAGAATATTGCAGTTATTCCAATTATAAAGTCACCTACAAAAGGGACTATCCATTCAGATGGTGCTGAACGTTCATTTCCAGTAAAAGTCCAAAATAAAAATAAGCCTGACCCTAGGGCTCTAAATGACATCCATCCTGTTGCAAAAATAAGCCAATTTAATTTCATTTTTTAATGCGATAAAAATTTTTCAGCTTCGAGAGCAGCCATACAGCCCATCCCTGCAGCAGTTACAGCTTGTCTAAAAGTTTTGTCTTTAACATCTCCTGCAGCGTAAACTCCGGGAACATTAGTTTCAGTAGAATCTGGTTTAGTAATTAAATAACCTTCTTTATCCATATCTAATTGTTCTTTAAATAAAGCTGTTGCTGGATCATGACCAATTGCAATAAATAAACCATCAACTTTCATTTCTTCGATATTATTAGTCTTTAGATTTTTAATCTTAATACCTGTAACATTTTTTGGCTCTCCGTCTCCAATAACTTCATCGACAGCACTATCCCAAATAATTTCAATTTTTTTGTTTTCCATTAATTTCTTTTGAAGTAATTTTTCAGCTCTTAATTTATCTCTTCTATGAATTAGTTTTACCTTTGATGCAAATTTTGTAAGAAACATTGCTTCTTCAACAGCAGCGTTTCCTCCACCAACTACCGCAACTTCTTTATCTTTAAAGAAAAATCCATCACAAGTAGCACAAGCTGAAACACCAAATCCTCTAAACTCCTGTTCTGATTTAAGATTTAACCATCTTGCCTGTGCACCAGTGGAAATAATTATGCTATCAGCAGTATATCTTTGACCACTATCACCAGTTGCCTCGAAAGGTTTAGATTTTAAATTTACATAACTAATATGATCTTCAATCATTTCAGTTCCAACTGCTTTTGCCTGATCTTTCATTTGGTCCATTAACCAAGGTCCTTGTATTACGTCAGCAAACCCAGGATAATTTTCAACATCAGTAGTTGTTGTTAATTGCCCCCCAGGCTCAGACCCATAAACTAAAATTGGATTTAGCATTGCGCGTGCCGCATAAACTGCAGCAGTATATCCAGCTGGACCGGATCCAATTATTAACACTTTTGTGTGTTTAGTTGGATTTTGACTCATATGGAAGCTATATAGTAATTAATGAACAAATTAAAAGGTATATTATTGACTCAAGGCATGCATGGTATGATCAGCCAAGTAGAGGGACTGGCAAAAGCTTTAGACATTAATTTTACACACCAGACAGTTGAACTAAATAATTTTTGGAAAATGATTCCTCCTAAACTTACTCCAATTTCTCAAATTGTTTATAAAAAAATTGACCAACCTGATTATGATGTAATTATTTCTTGTGGACGTAAAAGTGTAATTCCGTCAATTCACTTAAAAAATAATTCAAAACAAAAGGTAATCAACATTCATATCCAAGATCCAAAAGTAAACTTTAATCATTTTGATTTTATTGTTGCTCCTGAGCATGACTCTATAAAAGGTCAAAATGTAATTAGTACAAAAGGTGCAATTCACTATCTTACAGATGAAGAGATTATTAAAAATCAATATTATTTAAGTTCATTTATTAAAAATGATCATAGAAAAATTTGTTCATTAATTTTGGGTGGTCCAACAAAGTATTATGATTATTCCTCAGAGAATATGAAAAATATTTTTTCCATTTTGAATAATTTACTAAAAAAAAATGACCTTCAACTTGTTGTAATTCCATCTATGAGAACTCCAAAAAATTCAATTGATTATGCTAAAAAATATTTTGGAGAAAATCATACAATTATAGATAACGTCGATAAAAAAGCTTATTTATCTGCTTTATCTATATCTAATTTTATAGTTGTTACGTGTGACT
>CACLMD010000022.1 GCA_902607945.1 uncultured Pelagibacteraceae bacterium
CACTAGAAAAATTCAGATATAATGTAATTATAGCAATATTTCATGAAATATACTCATTCTTTAGAAAAATATCTGAAAAAAATATAAATTATGAAAATTTAAAAAAAAATTTTGAAAAGACACTTATTATAATGTCCCCGGTAATTCCACATCTTGCTACTGAATGTCTTTCAAAATTTGATTATGAAGAAGATTTTCGATGGCCAATTGTTGACAAAAAATATTTATTTGATGATAAGAATTTAATTATAATTCAGGTTAACGGAAAAAAAAGAAGTTCTATTATTATTACTGAAAATTTAAGTGAAAAAGAATTGATTAATCAAATTAAAAATGAACAACTGATATCGAAATATTTAGATAATGTAGAATTGATTAAAACAATATATATTAAAAATAGATTAATAAATTTTATTATTAAATGATGAAAAAAACTTTTTTTATTTTATTGTTTTTTATTTCGAGCTGTGGCTATCAACCTATTTATACAAATAAGCCTTTGGAAAGTTATGAGTTTCAAAAAATTATTTATAATGGGGATGAATATATTAATAGAAAGATTATTAATATTCTTTCTATTAAAGAAAATGTTAAAAGTGATAATAAAAATAAGTTTTTAATTTCTAGCTCTTACAGGATTGAAGAAATTTCTAGAAATTCAAAAGGTCAAATTGAATTGTATAAAAGTACAATGATAGTAAATTTAGAAATTAAAAATATAAATAATAAAACTATTCAAAATAAAAATTTCTCAGAAGAGTTTACATATAATAATAAAAAAAATAAATTTGATTTAACTGAATATCAAAGCTCTGTTAGAGACAATCTTATAGACCAAATTGTGAAAGATAGTATTATTTTCTTAAATTCAAAATGATAATTAAAAATTATGAATTAAAGGATAATTTAAAAAAAAAAATTAATTATTTTCTATTATATGGGCAAAATAGCGGATTAATCGAAGAATTAATAAATAAAGATTTAAAACCCTTTTTTTCTAAAAATATATTTAAATATGATGAGTCAGATATTTTATCAGACGAAGTTAGTTTTAAAGAGGGAGTATTTAATAAATCATTTTTTGAAAATGATAAATTAATTATTATTAATCAAGCGTCAGATAAAATCCTACATATTATAAAAGAAATTTCCGAAAAAGAGGATGAGCAAATAAAAATCATATTAAAGACTGGAAATTTAGAAAAAAAATCTAAATTGAGAAATTTTTTTGAAAAAAGTAAAGATTTCATCATAATTCCTTTTTATGAAGATAACTATCAATCACTTCTTATTATAGCTCAAAAATTCTTTAAGGAAAATAATATTAAAATTTCAACGCAAAATGTTAATTATATTATTGAAAATTCAAAAGGGAATAGAATTAATTTGAAAAACGAATTAGAAAAAATAAAAAATTTTAGTCAAAATAAATCATCCATTGAATTAAATGAAATTATTAAACTTACAAATTTAGCAGAGAATTATAATATATCTGAGTTAACCGATCAGTGTCTAGCAAAAAATAAGAAGAAGACTTTACATATTCTAAATGAAAATAATACTTCACCAGAAGATAATATTTTGATACTCAAAAATTTTTTATATAAATTAAAAAGATTAAAAAGATTAAAACTAGAATTAGAAATTAAAAAAAATACTGAGAGTGTTATATCTTCATATAAACCAACAATTTTTTGGAAAGATAAAGATATAATTAAGAAACAATTAAAAGAATGGTCTTTACCTCAGATAAGGGTATTAATTAATAAAACAAATGATGTAGAATTATTAATAAAAAAAAATTCTCAGGCCTCAAATCAAATTGTAAGTAATTTTATTTTGGAAAAATTGTAAATATCTAATAATTAAATTTTATAATTTCAATTATTTTATTTAATTGTTCAATGTCTTTATATGAAAAGGTAATTGATCCTTTATTTGTTTTATTATTTTTAATAACAACATTCAGCCCAATTTTTTCAGATATATCTCTTTCTAAATCTTTAATATTGGCATCTTTTGGAAGGATAAATTTTTGCTTTTTATTTTTAAATATTTTTACAAAATCTTCCGATTGTCTAACCGAAAGTTTTTTTTCAATGATTTTATTTGCCACAAAAGATGCATTGTTTAGACCTACTAAAATCTTAGCATGACCTGCGGTTATTTTTTGGTTTTCAATTAGTTTAATAACTTCCTCTGGTAAAGTTAAAAGTCTTAGGCAATTTGTTATATGACTTCTACTTTTACCAATAAATTTTGAAACCTTTTCTTGATCATAATTAAACTCATCAATTAATCTTTTATATCCTTGCGCTTCTTCAAGGGGATTTAGATCACTTCTTTGGACATTTTCGACAATTGCAAACTCTAATGATTTGAGATCGTCAGCTTCGGTTATTACAACTGGCACTTCATGTAAACCTGCTTTTTGAGCTGCAAGCCACCTTCTCTCTCCAGCAATAATTTCAAATTTAGAATTATTATTATTTGATTGCCTAACAATTATTGGCTGAAGTATTCCTCGTTGCTTAATAGAATTTGTTAAATCCTCTAAACTATCTTCGTCAAAATTTTTTCTTGGTTGGTATTTGTTTGGTACTATATCACTAACTGATAGTTGATTTTTCTTAGACTCTACTTTTGTTTCACCAATTAATGAAGATAAACCTCTTCCTAAACCTTTTTTAATTTTATCCATTAAGCTGCGCTCCCGATAGTAGACTCTTGATTTATAAATTCATCAGTAAAACTAAAATATGATCTACTGCCAGGACAAGATTTATCATAAATTAAAACTGGCATTCCATGTGATGGAGCTTCTGATAATCTCACATTTCTTGGTATTACTGTGGAATAAACTTTTTCACTAAAATAGTCTCTAGCTTCTTTTTCAACTTGTGATGAGAGCTTATTTCGTTTGTCATACATCGTCAAAAGTATGCCTCTGATTTTAAGTTCTGGATTTAAACTTACTTTTATCCTTTCAATCGTTTTCATCAATTGTGTTAGACCCTCAAGAGCAAAAAACTCGGTCTGAAGAGGTACCAATAGTGAGTTTGAGCTAACAAGAGCCATCACTGTCAATAAACTCAATGATGGTGGGCAGTCAATTAAAACATAATCATACAACCCTCTAGAATTGTTTAAATATGCGGTTAATTTTGTCTTTAATATGAAGGCTCTATTACTATCGTCAGCTGTTTCAACCTCTAATCCTGATAAATCCACATTGGAAGTAATGATATCAAGGTTTTCAAAATTAGTTTTTTTTATTACTTGAGAAATTTCTTTCTTTCCATTCAGGACCCCATAAATTGTGTCATCTGAGTTATCCATATTAGACAATCCTACACCTGTTGTGGCATTTCCTTGGGGGTCTAGATCAATTACTAAAATTTTTTTATTTATTTGAGATAATCCGGCTGCAAGATTTATCACTGTGGTTGTTTTTCCTACTCCACCCTTTTGATTTATGACAGAGATAATTTGCATTTAATTTCTTTTCTTAATCGTTTTTATATTTATTAAAAATGAATCTTTATTCGTTAAACTTTTTTTTTCTGTATACTCTAATTTCCATTTTTTTTTTGAATTTTCGAAAACTTTTTTTCCACTCTTCCCCATAAAGAAAATTAAATTTTTATATTTAGAAAAATTTTCATATACTAAATCTAAAACTACTGGCATCGGTTTGAAAGCTCTCGACATTATCGTTCCTGTTTCTAAATTTTTAATTTCAAATATGTTTTTTTGAAAAATTTTTGTTTTTAAATTTAATTTTTTTGACACTTCTTTCAAAAAGTGGCTTTTATGGTAGCTTTTTTCATAAAGATGAACATTCATATTATTTTTCATGTTTTTTAAGATTATTGCCACTATAATCCCGGGTAAACCACCTCCTGAACCTAAATCTGTGGTTGTATTGCTATTTAAATCAACAAAATCAATGATTTGTGCAGAATCTATTATATGACGGTCAATTATTGTCTTTTTTGATGCTGTATTTTGACTAATTATGTTAATTTTTTTATTTTTTTCAAGAATCATGGATATATAGTTTTCGAAATCTGAAAATGTTTCACGTGAAACATTTAAGTCATTGAGTCTTGAGTAAGAATTTAAAATTTCATGATCCATTAAGCTATATGCTTAATAGACTTTCTTTTAACGTGTGACAACAAAATATATACAGCAGCAGGAGTAATTCCATCAATTCTAAGCGCTTGACCAAGTGTTTTGGGCTTTATTTGCTTGAATTTAGCTTTTACCTCATTAGAAAGACCTGAAAACTGGTCATAATCAATATTATCGGGAATTGATAGATTTTCATCTCTTTTAAAAGCAAGGATATCTGCTTTTTGCTTTTTAAGATAACCCCTATAATGAGAATTAATCTCTATCTGTTCATCAATCTCAGCACCATGATTAAGAATTTCAGGCCAAATATCTCTAATTTTACTCATATTAACGTCTTTTTGAGTTAATATTTCTTCAGCTGTTCTAAAAACACCATCTTTAGAGATTTTAATTCCAAAATTCGAAGCTTTAGAGGGAGAAATATTCAAATTAGACATCTGCAATGATATTTTGCTCAATTTTTGAAATTTATCCTCGAATATCTCTTTTCTATTATTTAAAATTAAACCAATATTAATTCCTTTGTGAGTAAGTCTTAAGTCAGCATTATCTGATCTAAGACTTAATCTATATTCAGCTCTAGATGTAAACATTCTATAGGGTTCAGCAACACCCTTAGTTACTAAATCATCAATCATAACTCCAATATAAGCATCCGATCTATCAAGGATAAAAGGCTCCATTTTTTTAAGTGAGAGGGCAGCATTAATTCCAGCTATAAGGCCTTGGGCTGCAGCCTCTTCGTATCCTGTGGTTCCATTAATTTGACCTGCAAGGTATAGATTCTTTATTTTCTTAGTCTCCAATGTTAAAAAAAGTTCTCTAGGGTCTACGTAATCATATTCTATAGCATATCCTGGCCGAATCACTTTAACATTTTCTAAACCATTGATATTGTTGAGTATTTCATGTTGTACAACCTCAGGTAGAGATGTTGATATGCCATTTGGGTAGATTGTGTTATCATTCAGACCTTCTGGCTCTAAAAATATCTGATGCCTAGTCTTATCGGCAAATTTTACTATCTTATCTTCTATTGAGGGACAATATCTTGGACCAACACCTTGAATGCTACCAGAGTACATTGCACTTTTAGATAAATTCTTTTCTATAATCTTATGAACCTTTTCATTAGTATAGGTCATAGAGCACGATACTTGTTTGTTTAGATTTTTTTTTGTTAAGAAAGAAAAAAAATAAGGATCATCATCTGAAAATTGTTTTTCCAATTTTTCAAAATTAATAGTTCTAGAATCTAACCTTGGTGGTGTCCCAGTTTTTAGTCTGCCTATTTTAAAATTATATTTCTCTAACTGTTCACTTAAACCAGTGCTTGGCTTTTCATTAAACCTACCAGCAGGAGTTCTTTCATCACCAATATGTATCAAGCCGTTTAAAAATGTGCCAGTTGTAAGTATTAACTTGTTACAACTTACTTTATTACCTTTTAATGTTATAAATCCACTTATTTCATTATTATTAAAAATAAACTTAATTACAGGATCAGAAAAAATGTTTAAATTACAGTAGTTTGCAAGCTTTTCTTGCATAAATTTTCGGTATAATGATCTATCAGATTGAGTTCTTGGTCCTCTTACTGCTGGACCTCTACTTCTATTTAACAGTCTAAACTGTATTCCAGACTTATCGGCAACCTCACCCATAACCCCATCTAAAGCATCAATTTCTCTAACTAAATGACCTTTACCTAAACCACCAATAGCTGGGTTACAGGACATTTCTCCAATCGTATCTTTATTATGTGTGAAAAGGGCAGTGTTAATTCCAAGTCGAGCTGATGCAGCTGCTGCTTCACAGCCAGCATGACCTCCGCCAATTACAACTACATCAAAAGCTAAATCATTTTTCATGATATAAATTTATATTCGATTAAAATATTTACAAGATTTGAGTTAATTAAGCTAAATAATCGTTATTTATCAACGATAATTGAAAAAATAGGCTAAAAATCAAGCAAAATGATCGTTATTTTCCAATACAAAAATCGTTGAAAATACTACCTAATATCTCCTCTACATCAACTTTTCCAACAATCATTCCTAAATGCCTAGTGGCTAACCTTAAATCTTCCGCTGCTTTATCAAAATCTTTTTTATCATTTTTTTTCAAAAAATTATTTAGGTGATCAACACATTGATCTAAATGCTGTCTATGCCTTTCTCTAGTAATTAAAATATCATCGGCAGAAACAAATTTATTTTTTAAATTATTTTTAATTTTTGAAATTAATTGATCGATATTAGAATTTTCCTTTAATGAAATTAAAACATGATCAAACTTTGTGACTTGATCATCCAATTTATCCTTTAATAAATCTGACTTGTTTATTACTAAAATTGCATTATTTTTTAATAAATCGTTCAAAAAACCGCTTAAATCAACACTTTTTGCATCAACCACCACCAGCTTTAAATCTGCATTTTCAGCTTTATTAAGTGATAATTTGATACCTTTTTTTTCAATTTCATCTTTTGACTCTCTTATACCGGCTGTGTCAGAAATAATAACAGGATACCCATCTATATTTAGATGGGTTTCAACAACATCTCTCGTTGTACCAGCTATCTCAGAAACTATAGCAACTTCTCTATTAGATAAATTATTTAATAAACTAGACTTACCTGCATTAGTCGGTCCTACAATAGCAATTTTAAAACCTTCACGTATCATTTCTCCAACTCTTTGGTCGTCTAATATTTTTTTAATTTCATTTAAAACTTCCGTTGAATCTTTTTTTAATTTATTAATGCTTTCATCTGGCAATTCTTCCTCTGGAAAATCTATTTTAGCTTCAACAAATGATAAGAGTTTTAATAATTTTTCTCTTAATTCGTTAAATTTTACTGATGACTTACCTTTCATAATCTTTACTGCTTGCAATCTTTGGATTTCGGTTTCAGCGGATATAAGATCAGCTAAACTTTCAGCTTTTAGCAAATTAATCTTACCATTCAGGAATGCGAGCTTTGTAAATTCTCCAGGCTCAGCCAATCTACAATTTTTATTTTTTGATATTTCATTTTGCAAAGCTAAAATAACTGCTTTACCTCCATGGATGTGGATTTCTGCCATATCCTCTCCTGTGTAGCTCTCAGGCCCAGGAAACCAGATAATTATGCCCTCATCAATCAG
>CACLMD010000023.1 GCA_902607945.1 uncultured Pelagibacteraceae bacterium
AATGATAAGATCATATAGGCAAAGAGGACACCTTATTGCAAAATTAGATCCACTTGAATTATTAAAGTCAGATTATTTAGACGAACTCCACCCAAAATCGTTTGGTTTTCAAAAAGAAGATTATCAAAAAAATATTTATTTGGGAGGAATTATTAATAAACAAAATTCTAATATCAAAGAAATATTGGATTTTTTGAAAAAAACTTATTGTGGACCAATCGGTTATGAGTATATGCATATTTCAAATCCAACTGAAAGAAAGTGGTTTAGAGATAGAGTAGAAAAGCCAAAAGATAGTATGAATTTTACCCAAAATGGTAAAGAAGCAATATTAAATAAATTAATTCAAGCAGAAGGATTTGAAAAATTTCTTCACACAAAATATGTTGGAACAAAAAGGTTTGGGTTAGATGGTGGTGAAAGTTTAATACCTGCCTTAGAACAAATAATTAAAATTAGCAGTCAATCCCAAGTTAAAGAAGTTAAAATTGGTATGTCTCATAGAGGAAGATTGAATGTTTTAGCCAATGTATTACAGAAATCTTATAAAAGAATATTCAATGAATTTGCTGGAGAGTTTGATACTTCATCAGATGAAGGAGCGGGAGATGTAAAATATCATTTAGGTGCTTCTTCAAATAGAGAATTTGATGGAAATTCAGTACACGTTAGTTTAACTGATAATCCGTCTCATTTAGAAGCTGTTAATCCAGTAGTGCTTGGTCAAACAAGAGCAAAACAATTTTTTCATAAGGACAAAGAAAGAAATAAGGTAATACCAATTTTAATTCATGGTGATGCTGCTTTTGCGGGCCAAGGGGTTGTAGCAGAATGTTTTGCTATGTCAGGATTACCAGGTCATAATACTGGTGGTACAATACATATTATTATTAATAATCAAATTGGTTTTACGACCAGCCCAAGATTTGCTCGTTCATCTCCTTATCCATCTGATGTAGCAAAGATGGTTGATGCACCTATTATACATGCTAATGGAGATAATCCCGAAGCAGTTGTTTATGCAGCTAGGGTAGCAACTGATTTTAGATTAAAATTTAATAGAGATGTAGTTGTTGATTTAATTTGTTACAGAAGGTTTGGCCATAACGAGGGAGATGAGCCTTCATTTACCCAACCACTAATGTATGAAAAAATTAGATCTCATCCATCAACAGTAAAAGTATATGGAAAAAAATTGATAGATGAAAAAACTATCGCTAAAGAAAGTTTAGATAACTCAATTAAGAAATTTAAAGATTTATTAAGTGATCAGTTTAAAAATGCGAAAGATTATAAACCTAAAATTACATGGTTTGAAGGAACTTGGTCTGCATATAAACCTGAAAAGGGTAAAGATAGACGTGGTGTAACTGGTGCTGATACAAAAAAACTTCTAAAAATTTCTGAAAAGATTAACTCTTTATCAGCAGATCTAAATTTGCATAAAACAATCATTAAAATACTAAATAATAGAAAAGAAGCTGTAAAAAAGGGGTCTAATATAGATTGGTCAACAGCAGAAGCATTAGCATTTGGATCATTATTAGAAGAAGGTTATCCAGTAAGATTAGTTGGCCAAGACACTGGTAGAGGAACATTTAGTCAAAGACATTCTGTATTGAGAAATCAAAAAGATAATAGCAGATATGTTCCTCTAAATAATATTTCAAAAAATCAAAAACAATTTGAAGTAGTGGATAGTTTTTTATCTGAACTTGCTGTTTTAGGTTTTGAATATGGTTATAGTTTAGTAGAACCAAATACACTTACTCTTTGGGAAGCACAGTTTGGTGATTTTGCAAATGGTGCTCAAGTAGTAATTGATCAATTTATTGCATCAGGAGAAAGAAAATGGAGAAGAGCCTCTGGATTAGTAATGTTGCTACCCCATGGGTACGAGGGACAAGGACCAGAGCATTCATCTGCTAGGTTAGAGAGATTTTTACAGTTATGTTCAAATGATAATATGCAAGTTATGAATTGTACAACACCCGCAAATTATTTTCATGCTTTAAGAAGACAAATGCATAGAGATTTTAGAAAACCCTTGATTATAATGACGCCTAAATCATTATTAAGAAATAAATATTGTGTGTCTGACTTAAGTGATTTTAGCAAAAAAAATTCTTTTCATCGTGTTCTTTGGGACCATGCTATAGATCCTAAATCTGAAGGTTTTATAAAACTCCAAAAGAATTCAAAAATAAGAAAAGTGATTTTATGTTCAGGTAAAGTTTATTTTGACTTATTGGAAGCTAGAGAAAAATTTAAAGTGGATGACGTTATTTTATATAGAGTTGAACAGCTTTATCCGTTTCCAGCAAAAGCACTTGTCAAAGAACTCAAACCTTATGCAAAATCTGCAACTTTCCATTGGTGCCAAGAAGAACCAAAAAATATGGGTGCTTGGTTTTCAGTGAGAGATTATATACAATGGACATTAGATAGTATTAAAGCTAATAATAACATAATTTCTTACATAGGAAGAAGGCCAGACGCATCACCCGCAACAGGATATGCAAAAAGGCATATTTCCCAGCAACAAGAAATTATAAAAAAAGTATTTGAATAAGAATAATGAGTGAAAAAATTGTAGTCCCAGTTCTTGGAGAAAGCATTACTGAAGCGACAGTTTCAAAGTGGTTAAAAAATGAAGGTGATTCAGTAGAGGTAGATGAGCCTATTGTTGAATTAGAAACAGATAAAGTCAATTTGGAGGTTCCATCACCAGTGAGTGGTATCTTGTCAGAAATAAATTCTAAAGATGGAACAGTTGTAGAGGTAGGAGCTTTGTTAGGATCAGTTTCAAAAAATGGAGATGACGCTGTAAAAAGGAATAAAGTTAATAAAATTGAACCAAAGCAAAAAGAAAATAATGTAGTAAATTTAGAAGTTTTACAAAACGATCCTAGTGTTTTTGACAAAGAGTCTAAAGAGGAATCTACAAATGAAGAACCATTAGTTTTAAAAAATGAGGAACCATTGATCTTAAATAATGAAATAAAGAGTCAAACTTTATCACCTGCTGTTCGAAAAATTATTGATGAAAAAAAATTAGATACTCAATCCATAAAAGGCACAGGAAAAGATGGAAGAATCTTAAAAGGAGATCTCATTAGTTTAATGGGAACAAAACCTGATCCATCAGAAAGAAAAATTCAATATGGCCCAGAAGAAAAAATTAGAATGACCAGATTAAGACAAACTATAGCTAAAAGATTAAAACAAGCACAAGAAAATGCAGCCTTGCTAACTACTTTTAACGAAATAGATATGTCTAGTATCATAGAAATGAGAAAAGAAAACCAAGAAGATTTTCAGGAGAAATATGGAATTAAGTTAGGCTTTATGTCTTTCTTTGTTAAGGCCTGCATAGTATCTCTCAAATCTTTTCCAGCAGTTAATGCTGAAATAAATGGCGAAGATATAATCTATAAAAATTATTATAATATAAGTTTTGCAGTTGGAACTGAAAAAGGTTTAGTAGTTCCGGTTTTAAAAAATGCTGATGAATTATCGTTTGCTGATATTGAGAAAAATATTAAAGAAATTTCAGAAAAAGCTAAAAATGGAAAACTGAATATTGAAGATCTTCAAGGTGGAACTTTTACTATAAGTAACGGTGGTGTTTATGGCTCAATGTTATCAACACCAATTTTAAATTTACCCCAATCAGGTGTTTTAGGTATGCATAATATTGTTGAAAGACCAGTTGTAGTTGATGGAGAAATTAAAGTAAGACCAATTATGTATTTAGCCTTATCGTATGATCATAGAATTATTGATGGAAAGGAGTCAGTTTCCTTTTTAAAAATGATCAAAGAAAATTTAGAGGATCCTAGAAGGTTGTTTTTAGATATTTAAATGTCAGAAAAATTTCAAGTAGTTGTAATAGGTGGAGGTCCTGGGGGATATGTTTGTGCTATCAGACTTGCTCAACTTGGTTTAAAAACTGCATGCGTAGAGTCAAGAGGATCTTTAGGGGGCACCTGCTTAAACGTGGGCTGTATACCTTCAAAAAGTTTACTTAATCTTTCAGAAGAATTCCATAAAGTAAAAAATTTATCTAATAAAGGTATTGAAGTTGGTGAGATTAAATTAAATCTAGAAAAAATGATGAAAAGCAAAGATAAAGCAGTATCAATTCTTACCAAAGGTGTAGAATTCTTATTAAAAAAAAATAAAGTAAAATATTTCAAAGGAAAAGGTAGCTTTAAATCTAAGAATGAAATTATAATTAAAGATGATCAAAACAAAGAAAGCATTATTCAAACAGAAAAAACAGTAGTTGCAACTGGGTCAACCGCAGTATCTTTACCAGGAATTGAAATTGATGAGAAAGTGATTGTATCTTCAACAGGTGCATTAAAGCTAAATAAAGTTCCAAAAAAAATGGTGGTTGTAGGAGGTGGTTATATTGGGCTTGAGATGGGTTCTGTTTGGTCAAGATTAGGAGCTGAAGTTCAAGTAGTTGAATTTTTAGATCATATTACACCAGGAATGGATAAAGAAATTTCATTAGAATTTATGAAGATTTTAAAAAAACAAGGCATAAAATTTAACATGCAAAATAAAGTTGAGCATATTAAAAAAAACAAATTAGGAGCAATTGTCTCTACAGTGGATAAAGATGGAAATAAAAATAATTTTGATTGTGATGTTGCCCTTATTTCAGTTGGGAGAAAACCTAATACAAATGGTTTAAATTTAGACTCTGTAGGAATTGAATTAGACAAACAAAAAAGAATTAAAACAGATAAAATGTTTAAAACCAATATTAATAATATTTATGCAATAGGTGATGTTATAAATGGTCCAATGCTTGCTCATAAAGCTGAGGATGAAGGAATTGCAGTTGCTGAAAATATTGCAGGTCAATCAGGCCATGTAAACTACGATACAATTCCTGGGGTTATTTATACAACACCTGAAGTTGCATCTATTGGAAAGACGGAAGAACAATTAAAAGAATTAAACATAAGATATAAAATTGGAAAATTTTCGTTTATGGCAAACTCAAGAGCAAAAGCAATAGATGATGCTGAAGGGTTTGTAAAAATTTTGGCAGATGCAACTACAGATAAAGTTTTAGGCGCACATATAATAGGACCTCATGCAGGCGAGTTAATTGCAGAAATAGGTATTGCAATGGAATTTGGAGCAAGCTCAGAAGATATTGCAAGAACTTGTCATGCACACCCAACATTTTCTGAAGCAGTTAAAGAAGCAGCATTATCAGTAGATAAAAGAGCAATACACTCTTAATATATTTTCATATTATTAGAATATGAAAATACCGATTCTTTTACCAAATATATTTAATCATCCTTTTACATATGAAAGCGATTTAAATTTAAAAGTTGGTGACTATGTTATAGTTCCTTTTGGCAAATCTAAAATAACTGGTGTTGTTTGGGATGAGTTTGAAAAAAAGACTAATAGAAGCTTTAAAGTAAAAAAAGTTTTAAAAAGGCTTAATGTCTTACCTTTAAAGAAAACTACCATTAAATTTCTTAATTGGTTTTCTGAATATAATATCATTCCAAAAGGAATGGCACTAAAGTTAGTTTTGTTAAGTAATAACGCTATAGAAAAATTTTCAAAGGACACTTATAAAAACTTTGGGTCTGAAATTAAAAACAATTCAATAAAACTTTCTGAAGAACAAAAAAATTGTTTAAAAAAGATGAATATTTCAAATCAAAAATTTAGAGTTCACGTCTTACAGGGGACAACAGGTTCTGGTAAAACAATGGTATACTTTGAAGCCTTAAAAATGATTATAAATCAGGGTTTTCAGGGCCTAATATTATTACCTGAAATTGGTTTAACAGGTGAATTTGAAAAGAAATTTTTAGAATTTTTTGGCTTTGTCCCTGCTCTTTGGCACTCTGGTATTTCAAAAAAAAAGAAAGAGATTACTTGGAGTGGAGTAGCAAATGGAGATATCAAAGTTATTATAGGTGCTAGATCTTCTTTATTTTTACCTTTCAAAAAACTGGGCTTAATCATAGTTGATGAAGAACATGATCAATCTTACAAACAAGACGAGGGTGTTACTTATAATGCAAGAGATATGGCAATCTCAAGAGCATCCTTTGAAAATATTCCTATTAACTTAATAACTGCTGTTCCATCGATTGAAACGTATGAGAATATTAAGAAAGGCAAGTATACTATTTCAAGATTAAAACAAAGATATAAAAATGCATCTTTACCAAATTATGAAATAATTAATTTAAATGAAACAAAATTAGAAAAACAATCTTGGCTTTCAAAAAAGATAGTTGATAAAGTCAATTTTCATCTTGAAAAGAAGGATCAAGTTTTATTTTTTTTAAATAGACGTGGATTTTCTCCACATGTTTTATGTAATAAATGCTTTAATAGCTACTCCTGCCCGAATTGTTCAATTAATTTGGTTTATCATAAAAAAAAAAGCAATTTATTATGTCATTATTGTGGTTTCAAGTCATCTTTAAAAAGAACTTGTGTAAAAGATGG
>CACLMD010000024.1 GCA_902607945.1 uncultured Pelagibacteraceae bacterium
TTTTTATAAGTTTAAATTTTGCTGAAATATAATTGTTTATTGTTTCATGTCTTTCTAAATGGTCTGGAGAGATATTAAGTATTGCAGCATATTTAGATTTAAATAATTTGCTATATTCTAATTGATAAGATGAAGCTTCGATAACAAAAATAGTATCTTCTTTAATTTTTTTGATAGATAAAATTGGATAACCAATATTACCAGCCAATCTAGCGTCATATTTCTGTTTTTTTAGCACCTGATGTAATAATTGGCAGGTAGTAGATTTGCCATTTGTTCCTGTAATAGTAATACACAGATTTTTATAAAAAGAATAAAATATGTCTAAATCTGTATAAATGATTTTTGAATTTTTTTTTAAAAATTTATTTAATTTACATTTTTTATTATTTATGCCCGGGCTTATTACAATCAAATCAAATTTAATTTTTTTAATAATGCTTAATGAAATTAGATTTTTTTTGGTATAACTATTTAATTTTATCTTATTATTATCATCAAATAAAAAAACCTGATTTCTTTTTTTTAAAAATTTAAAAGATGAAATGCCGCTTTTCCCAAGACCATAAATTAGAATTTTTTTATTGATAAAAATATTTGAATTTTCATTCATTATCTTAATTTTAAGGTAGCTAAACCTATCATTGCTAAAATTATTGAAATAATCCAAAACCTGATCACAACTGTTGACTCAGGCCAGCCTTTCTTTTCAAAATGATGGTGTATTGGTGCCATCTTAAAGATTCTTTTTCCTGTAAGTTTATATGATATTACTTGGACCATTACAGAAACTGCTTCCAAGACAAAAAGGCCTCCTGTAATTGCTAAAACAATTTCGTGTTTTGTAATTATCCCTACGGCTCCTAAAGAACCTCCTAAAGACAATGAGCCAGTATCACCCATAAAAATCTTAGCCGGAGGAGCATTAAACCATAAAAAACCTAAGCATGAACCTATTATTGCTCCACAAAAAATTGATACTTCTCCAGTGCCTTCTATGTAGGGTATTTGCAAATAGTCTGAAAATACAACATTTCCTGTAACGTAACTTATAAAAGCAAAACAAACTGCAACTAATATCACCGGAACTGTAGCTAAACCATCTAGGCCGTCTGTAAGGTTTACAGCATTAGATGAACCAACAATTACAAATACTGAAAAAGGAATAAAAAACCAACCAAGATTTATGATTAAATTTTTAAAAAATGGAAAATATAAATTTGTGATATCTTGATAATCTACAAAATATACAAAGAAACTTACTCCTGTAATTGCTATCATGATTTGTAAAATTATTTTTAATTTAGATGATATTCCTGAAGAATTACTATGTTTAATTTTTTTATAATCATCTAAAGCTCCTAGCAGTCCAAATGAAACAGCGATAAACATACAAAATAGAATATTAATATTAGATAAATCACTCCAACATAGTACTGATATCAATAAACCTAGTAAGATAATTACTCCACCCATTGTTGGTGTTCCAATTTTCTTTATAATATGATCTTCTGGACCATCATCACGTATCGGATTTAGAATTTTTTGGTTTGAAAAAAATCTGATAAATGGGCCACCAATAATTAAAACAATTACCAAAGAAGTAAAAACTGATAAACCAGTTCTAAATGTTAAATATTTGAAAACATTTAAAAATCCAAAAGTATCTACAAAGTTTAGTAAAAATTGATATAGCATTATTTAAATCCTTTTATTTCTTTTACTATCTGATTAAAACCTGTCGCATTTGAGGCTTTGATCATTAAATAATCGTCATTATTTAAGTCTTTTTTTATAAATTCTATAATTTGAGACTTGTTATGCAAAACTCGACCCTTTTTAGATTTAGAGAGTTTTTGAAATATTAATTTAGCATTATTTCCTTTAACAAAAACTTTATTAATTTTTGTTTTATTAATTATAGGAGCAATAGATTTATGAAGTTTTTTTGAGTGTCTTCCAAGTTCTAACATATCTCCAATTAAAAGATATTTTTTTGATTTTTTTGATTCAATTTTTTCAAAATTTAAAATAGCAGACTTAAGAGATAAAGGATTTGAATTGTAACTTTCATCAACTAAATTAATATTCTTATTCATAATCTTGATACGAGAAATATCACCACGTCCTTTAGGTATTTCAAAATTTAAGAAAATATTTTTATTCAATTCAGAAATATCAAAATAAATACTCATTACTGCTATTGCCCCTAAAATGTTGTAGATATTACTTTGAAAATTATTTGAAATTAAAAAATTTTTTTTAAGATTATCATGCTCAATTTTAATCAAAAAATACTTACCGTTTCTGTCTATATTCTTTAGACAAATATTAGATTTTTGGTCTTTAATTCCAAATGAAATCACTTTTAAATTTTTCTTAAAAGCAATCGTTTTATGCAATTTAAAAAACCTATCATCTGCATTTAACACAATGTAACCCTTTGGTTTTGTATTATAAATAATTTCTGCCTTGGCCAATGCAATACTTTTTATATTATTAAAATTTTTTGCATGTGCATAATTAATATTAGTAATGACACTTACATTTGGTTTAATTATTTGAGATAAATTATCTATTTCACCTTTTTTATCCATGCCTACCTCTAAAACTCCATAATTGTCAGCATAATTTAAATTAAAAAGACTTAAAGGAACTCCATATTTATTATTAAATGATCTTGGAGATATGCTCACCTTAGAAATTTTCTTTAATGCATTTCCCAATAATTCTTTAAGTGATGTTTTTCCACAACTTCCTGTTATAGCAATTATTTTAGTATTTATATTTTTTCTAAAAATTCCTGAAATATCTGTTAAAAATTTTAATGTATTTTTAACTTTGATTTGATTATTTATTTTTAATTTTTTTTGAATTTTATTTACTATTGCTAATGAAGCTTTATTTTTAAAAGATTGACTTATAAATTTATTTCCATCATTTTTATTTCCTTTAATTGCAAAAAAAATGTCATTTTTTTTAACCTCTTTAGAATTAATTCTAGCTTGTTTTAATTTAAGTGAAAAAGGGAATTTTTTATTACCAGAAACTTCTCTAATTATATTTAATTTAAGATTATTAGATAAAAAATGATTTTTAGTTTTAATCGATTCCAAAATTATTTTTTTATCTGAAAAAAAAATTTTTCGCTTACCAATATCTTGAACTTTTTCATGGCCTTTTCCTGCAACAAGCAAAATTTCTCCCGTTCTTAAATTTTTAATTGCCTGGGCTATTGCTTTACCTCTATCTGAAATTTCTATAACTTTAGTTTTTTTTATTCCGGTTCTTATATCTTTTCTAATTTTATGAGAACTTTCAAATCTTGGATTATCATCGGTAAGATATATTTCATCTGAAAAGATATCGGCGATTTTTCCCATTTTAGAGCGTTTGTTCTGGTCTCTATTTCCACCGCATCCAAATAATGAAATTATTTTCTTGTCTGGGAATTGTTCTTTTAAATTCAAAAGGCATGTTTTTAAAGCATCTGGAGTATGTGCGTAATCTAAAATTACTTTTGATTTATTTTTAATCATGCCTATTTTTTCAAATCTTCCTTCGATAGGCTTTAAACTTGGTAAGACATTCAAAATTTTTTTTAAATTTAATCCACTTTTTTCAGCTGCTATAAGGGCCATTAAAATATTTTTAATTTGAATTTTTCCAATTAAATTAAGTTTTATATGCTTAACTATATCGTTATATTTTATTTTAAGAATTTGAGATTCGTCATGAAAAGAATGTGTTAAAATTTTCAACCCACTATTTTTGCCCTCTATGGTATTAAGTTTTAAAAATTTTTTTTTTACAATTTTTTTAATTTGAGCGAACTCAGGTATTTTTGAATCAGTTATTATATTTCCTTTTTTTTTTATAAGATTTCTAAATAAATAAAGTTTTGTATCTAAATAATCTTTCAAGTTTTTATGATAATCTAGATGATCTTGAGATAAATTTGAAAATATTCCTGTATTAAAAATTAATCCATCTAGTCTATTTTGATCTAAACCGTGACTCGAGGCTTCCATAATTACATTTTCAATTTTATGATTTTTAAGTTTTTTTAAAATTTGCCCCAAATGTATTGGGTCGATTGTTGTATTAGATAAATCAAAATTTATTTCTTTGGAACGAACTCCCAAAGTTCCAATAGTTGCAGCCTTCTTATTATTTAAGTTTAATATCTGATAATAGAAATTTGCTATAGATGATTTTCCATTAGTTCCAGTGACAGCAATAAGATTGGTTGGTTTTTTTTTTATCAATTTAAAAGAAATTTCAGCTAGTAATTTCCTTGGATTATCATCTCTTAAAAAGAGAATATTTTTATCCCTAAATTTAATATCTTTTTTTGAAATAATTATTTTGGCTCCATTATTAATCGCATCGAAAATATATTTATTTCCATCAAATTTAGTGCCTTCAATTGCAAAAAAAATATCATTTTTTTTAACCTGCTTACTATTAAAAGCAACACCAGAGAAATATATTTTGTAATATTTTCTATTTATATTTTTTATGAATTTTCCAAGAAGCATTTTTAATAAACTTCATTATATTTTGTGGCTAAAATAGGCCCAATTTTTTCGATAATTTGTCCAACAACTTCTACTGATGTCCAGCCTGCAGTGTTAAATGGTGTGCCTTTATATTTTCCTGAACCGTCTCTATAATTATAAATATATTCACTATTAGTTTTAGGTTCATCTAACATAACAATAAATACATATTTTGGATTAGAAGATGGAAAAACTGATGCAAAAGTATTGATTTTTTTATTTGAGTATCCACCAATAACACTTGTCTGAGCAGTGCCTGTTTTTCCTCCAACTTCATATCCATCAACATTTGCTTGAGTTGCCGTGCCGTCTTTAGTACTCACGATTTTTCTTAGAATTGGATTAATCTTTTTAGATACATCATTATTAAGTATCTTTTTATTTTTAATCTTGGATTTCTTTTTAATTAAAGTAGGATTAATCTTATAGCCGCCATTAGCTATTATTGAATAAGCGTTAGCTAATTGAAGAATTGTGGTTGTAATTCCATGACCGTAAGAAGTTGTTGCTAATTTACACTTACCCCATCTAAAAGGTATAGGTACTCCCACTTCTTCAATATCAAATTTAATTGGATTTATTAAACCTAATTCTTCCAAAAAAATTTGGAATTTTTCCAAACCAATAGCTTGAGCAATTCTAACTGATCCAATGTTACCTGATCTTATAAGTATTTGTTCAGCAGTTAAATCAGATGGAATTTTTTTGTCATATTCACTAATTATGTTTTTTCCACATTTAATACTTTTTTCTAGATTTATAAATTGTGTTTCTGGTTCTACAATCTTCTCATGAATGCCCGCTGCCAGTGTAAAAGTTTTAAAAACAGACCCAAATTCATAAACACCCTTTGTAACTCTATTAATATAATTTTCATCTGTGATATTTATTCTTTGATTTAGGTCAAAATCTGGAAGTGATACTAAAGACAAAATTTCACCCGTATTAACATTGATTAATATAGCTCCACTCCCTTTTGTTTCAAAAATTTCATTATATTTAATTAGTTCTTCCCTAATTAAAAATTGAATATCTTTGTCTACAGTCAGTTGAATTTTATCTTTATTTTCTTTTAAATCTTTATCTAAAGTTTTTTCAAGTCCAGAGATTCCGTTATTGTCATCATCAATTTGACCAATAATATGACTAAATAAATTTTTTTGTGGATAAACCCTTGTAAGTTTTTCTTCGGATTTAATAGATTTATCTCCAAGCATCATTATTTTTTCATAATTTTCATCAGAAATTTTTTTTTCAAACCAAAAAAATTTTTTTTTTTTTAATTTTAACTTTATTAATTCATAATCTTTATTCGGAAAAATATACCTAAGATTTAATAATAGTTTTTTAGAGTCAATTATCTCGGTCGGATTTATAGCAATATCAATTGAACTAACTGTTCTGGCTAAAAAATTACCATTTCTATCAACAATATCTGCACGTTTAAGTTTGTTAAAAACTTTTATCTGATTTTTATTTAAATTATCTAATTTTCTAGAACCAAGATGGGTCAAATGAATTGAATAGATAATTGAAATGATAAAAAAAACAAAAAATATAAATGCTATGCGATTAAATTTTATATTTATGTCAGATTTGTTTTTACTGTATTCAAATTCATTATTATTATCATATAAAATGAATCTTTTTTTATTATTCATTTATTTTACCTGATATTTTTAACTTA
>CACLMD010000025.1 GCA_902607945.1 uncultured Pelagibacteraceae bacterium
ATGATCAAAAACCAGCAATAGGTAAAGTGATAGCACCAGCAGCATTATTTTATTTTAGATGGGCTGCTGCATTTACAGTTTTATCTGGATTAATTTTAGCTTTATTGAATGGTTACTTGCACGATGCTATGACTTTTAGTATTGGATCAGGTGTTCCAAAACATACTGCTCTTGGTATTGGCATGTGGCTTGGTATTATTATGGCTTTTAATGTTTGGTTTGTAATTTGGCCAAATCAAAAAAGAGCTTTAGGTATGGTTGAATGTGAGCCTGAGCTCAAAGCTAAATCAGCTAGAACAGCAATGCTATTTTCTAGAACAAATACTTTGCTTTCTTTACCTATGCTTCTGACGATGGTGATGGCACAGAATCTTTATTAAATTTTTTCGTCTTCTTTAAGAATTGTTTTTTGTGATACTTTTAGTCTTACTAATACCGAATTAGCAATATATATAGAAGAATAAGTCCCGAATATTACACCAAAAATCATAGCTAAAGAAAATCCTTTCAATATTTCGCCACCAAAAAAGAAAATTGATAATAATGCTAACAAAGTTGTAATAGAAGTAATTAAAGTTCTAGACAGTGTTTCATTAATTGAAATATTGGTTAAATCAAATATCTTAATATCAGAATATTTTTTTAGATTCTCTCTTACTCTATCAAAAATAACTACTGTATCATTCATTGAATAACCAACAATAGTTAAAACAGCTGCAATGATTGAAAGATTAATTTCTAAATTTAAAAGAGAAAATAATCCAAGTGTTACTATAACATCATGAAATAGTGCTAAAATTGCTCCAAAACTAAATTGCCATTCAAATCTTATCCAAATATAAATCAACATTACTGCCAACGAAACACTAATTGCTATAATTCCAGATCTTAATAATTCCGAACTTACCTTCGGACCAACATTTTCGACTCTTCTAAAATCAAAATTATTTCCAAATGATTTATCTAAATTTGATTTAATATCTTTAATGATATTTTCTTTTTTATCTTTATTTTCAAACTTAATTAAATAATCGCGATTATTCCCAAATTTTTTAACTGACACATCACCTAAATCCATTTGGTTTAAATTATCTCTTAAACTTGAAACATTAATTTTTAAATCACTTGACCTTAATTCAATTAAAGTTCCACCTTTAAAATCAATGCCGAAATTTAATCCTTTAAAAGTTAATAAAATTAGTGATGCTACTATCAATAAAGAAGATAAAATATTAAATTGATTATAAAATTTGTTAAATTTAATCATTTAAATTAAGGCCTCTTTATCTTTATTTTTTGTGACATAAATGGAGGTTAGTAATCTAGCAATAAAATAGACAGAAAATAAGGTTGTAAATATTCCAACACCTAATGTAACTGAAAATCCTTTTATCGGACCCGAGCCCATAAAAAAAAGAATTATAGCTGCTAATAAAGTTGTTATATTTGCATCCAATATAGCAGTCCTAGATTTTATATAACCACTGTCAAAAGCTATAATATTATTCTTTTCATTTTTTAGTTCTTCTTTAATTCTCTCAAAAATTAAAACGTTCGCATCAACTGCCATACCCACAGTTAAAATTATTCCTGCAATACCTGGCAATGTTAAAGTAGCTTCAAATAATGTAAGTATACCTAGCAGTATTAAAAGATTAATTATAAGAGTAATGTTTGTGATCAAACCAAAAGTTTTATATTTAATAAATATAAAGATAATGACAAGTGCAAATCCAATAATGAGTGCAATCATTCCAGCATTAATAGAATCTTGTCCTAAATCAGGTCCAACTGTTCTTTCTTCAATAATATTTAGAGGCGCCGGTAAGGCTCCTGATCTTAATAGTAAAGATAAATCTGTTGCTGATTGAAATGTAAAACCACCACTAATTTGACCACTACCACTTGCTATAGTGTCCCTTATAACTGGGGCACTTATAATCTTTCCATCTAAAATTATTGCTAATTTTCGACCAATATTTGATGAAGTGGCTTTACCAAATCTTTTAGCTCCTACTCTATCTAATGTAAATGATACAACTGTTTCATTAGTTTGATTATCCATTCTCGGTTGTGCGTCTAATAAATTTTCACCACTTAAGATAATTCTTTTACTTACAAAATCTTCATCTAAACCATTTTCATATTTTAGTTTTTCAACTCCAAAAGAGTCTTGATTATTATTAGACACAAATCTGAATGTTAAATTTGCAGTTTTACCCAGTAAAGATTTTATTCTCATTGGATCATCTAATCCAGGCAACTCTACAAGAACACGATCATTACCTCTTTTTAAGATATTAGGTTCATTAGTTCCTATTTCATCAATTCTTCTACGAACAATTTCTAATGCCTGATCTTGAGATGAATTCTTTAACTCAATAATTCCTTGTTTGGAAAAACTTAATTCGAACAAATTTTCCAATACAGTTAAATCAAATTGATGCGATTTGAATCTTGGATAATATGGATTAATTTCACTATTTTCATTTTCAAATTCATTCTTTACATTTTGTTTGAATTGATTTTCAACAGTAAATGAAATTTTTTTACCAGACAGTGTCAAATTACCAATACGAATACCTTTTTCTTTAAAATAGGTTCTAATTAAAGATGTAGCGTTTTGAAGTTTTTGCTCGATTACGGGAGTATTATCAATTTCTAATAAAAGATAAGAACCTCCTTGTAAATCAAGACCAAGATTAATCTTCTTATCAATTAACTTTTTATCTGTGCTAAGTAAATTATTTGAAGCAATAAAAATAAAAAACAAACATATAAAAGAAACAAATATAATTCTTAATTTAGAAAAATATAACATTTCTCAAGATAACTAAATTATTTTTTAGTTTCTGTCGTGTTTAAAAGACCTTGAATTCCAGTTGCTTTAACAATTTCAACTTTAATGTTTTCAGCAATTTCAACTTCGGCTTTATCGTTATCGATAATTCTTTCAACAGTACCAATGATACCACCAGAAGTAATTACTTTATCTCCTCTTTTTAGCCCTTCAACCATAGCCTTATGTTCTTTAACCTTTTTTTGTTGAGGTCTTATTAAGAAAAAATAAAAAATAACAAATATTAAAATTAAAGGTAAAAACTGACCTATTCCTGAACCTTCCATAAAACTCCTTTATTAAGTTGATTTATTATACCAATTGAGAAATTAAAACAACTTTAATTCAACGAAATTTTTTCTAAATTGTTCATGTAGGGTCTTAATTTTTCTGGAATAACAATTGAGCCATCTTTTTGTTGATAGTTTTCCATGACTGCTATCAAAGTTCTGCCAATTGCTAGACCACTTCCGTTTAGTGTACCAGGGTTAAGAATTTCATTATTTTGATTTTTATATCTACTTTTCATTCTAGTTGCCTGAAATGTAGAACACGAAGAACATGATGAAATCTCTCTATATTTATTTTCCGATGGGAGCCATACTTCTATATCATATGTCTTTTCGGCACTAAAACCCATATCTCCACTACATAAAATCATTTTTCTATAAGGTAAATCTAAATCATCTAAAATTTTTGTAGCACAATTAGTCATTCTCTCCAATTCATCTAAGCATTTATCTTTTTCAACAATACTTACCATCTCCACTTTGTAGAATTGATGTTGTCGAATCATACCTTTTGTGTCTTTTCCATAACTGCCTGCTTCTTTTCTAAAACATGGAGTTGATGCAACAAATCTCATAGGTAAATCTTTCAAATTTATAATTTGATCTTTAACAATATTTGTTAAAATTACTTCAGCTGTAGGAATTAAAAATTTTCTATCTGATCCAGAGTCAAATTTAATTTCAAATTGATCATTTTCAAATTTAGGTAATTGTCCTGTTCCGAACATAGTGTTTTCAGATGCAATTAACGGTGGGGAAATTTCCTTATATCCATTGTCCAGAATGTGCTTATCTAGCATAAAATTTGATAAAGCTCTTTCCAATAAAGCTAGCTTATCTTTTACAAAAACAAATCTTGATCCTGTTGTTTTAGTTGCTAAATCAAAATCAAGCATTTGAAGTTTTTCACCTATTTCATAATGGGTTTTTGGTTTAAAGTCGAATTTTGGAATTTTACCAGATTTAGATAATTCAATATTGTCGTCCTCATTCTTTCCATTTGGGACATCTTTATTAGGAATATTTGGGATGTTAGATAATATTTCTTCTAAATTCCTTTTAATTTTTTTTTGTTCATCTGAAATTTTTTCTATTTTATCTGAAATTTCTTTTGATTTTTTAAATAAACTTTCATCCTTTGATTTTGAAATATCTTTTTTTTCCTTTTCAAAGTTTTCTTTTTTTTGAATAAGATCTCGATTAATTTCATCTAATTTTTTAAGACCCGAGATATCAATTTCTATATTTCGATTCTTCAGTAACTCTTTAAAAATTTCAAAGTTTTTTCTAATTTCCTTAATATTATGCATTGTTATCTTTTAAATTCTTATTTTCGATAAATTTTACAGAAAAAATAGACAATTCATATAAAATTAATAATGGTATTGCTAAGCCTATTTGAGTAATTGGATCTGGTGGTGTTAATAATGCTGCTGCTGCAAAAATTATAACAACAACGTATTTTCTTCTTGTCTTTAAAAATTGTGAATCAACTACTCCCACTCTAGCTAGTAAACTTAAAACAACAGGTAACTGAAAGCTAATACCAAACGCAAATATTAATTTCATTACTAAAGAAAGATATTCATTTACTTTAGCTTCTAATTGTATCGGTAGATTTGTGGATAAACCTGTGCTTTCAAATGATAAGAAAAATTTAATAGCTAACGGCATAATCAAATAATAAACAAGCATGCCTCCCAAAAAAAATAATATGGGAGTTAGTACTAGATATGGAAGAATTGCTTTTTTTTCATGTTTATAAAGTCCAGGAGCAATAAATTTCCAAATTTGAATAAGAATAAAAGGACATGTGATAAAAAAAGCTGCAAAAAAAGATACTTTTAAATACGTTAAAAATGTTTCTTGTAAAGCTGTAAAAATAAGTCTTCTGCTTGTACCATCATCTTTTACTGCTTGAGCAAATGGATCAACTAAAAAACCATAAAGATTTTCAGCAAAAAAATAACAACATACAAAAAAAACTACTAGAAAAAGAAAACTGTGGATTAATCTTTTTCTAAGTTCTGTTAAGTGACTGATAAAGCCACTTTCTTGATCTTCTTTATTCATCTTTATTTTCTTTTTTTATGTCTTCTTTTTTTTGAATATCATTATTTTCTAAATCAATATTGGAGACTTCATTTTGTATATTGTTGACATATCTTTTTGCAGTGCCAATCCAAGAACCAACTTTTTTTAACATGACTGGGAAATCTTTTGGTCCCAATACTGCGATAGCTATAGCAACTACTATTAAGATCTCAAACCAACCAATAGTAGGCATGTGATTTAATCTTTGTTTTCTGAATCTTGATTATTTTTGGAAATATTTTTAGGTTCTGATTCATCTGTCACGTCAGACGCCATACCTTTTTTGAAACTTTTAATTCCTTTAGCAACATCACCCATTAAGCTAGATATTTTACCTCTTCCAAAAAGTAAAACTACTAAAATTACTACAATTGCTATTTGCCAAATTCCTATACTCATAAGAAAGTTTATAACCTGTTTATAAAAAATTTGAAAGTGACTTTTTATTTATTATCTTTGTTTCCAAGAGTGCTATTTAACATTTCATCAATATTTGAATAAATATCCTCTTTTTTTTCATCTTGTTTTTCTTTATAGAATTTCCCAGAACCAAATATAGCATTGTCAACACTAGTAGTATCAATTAAACCTGCGGCACCGAGTTCATCAACAGTTGGTAAATCAGATAATTTTTGTAAGTTAAAATGACTTAAAAAATCTTCTGTGGTTACATATTGAATGGGTTTACCGGGAATATCTTTTCTTCCTCCAGGCTTAACCCAATTTAATTCCATTAAAATATCTAAAGTATTTGTTCCAAAAGCAACACCTCTTATTTCTTCAATTTCAGCTCTAGTCACAGGTTGATGGTAAACTATAATTGATAAAGTTTCTACAGCAGCTTTTGATAATTTTTTTTCAACTGTTTTTTCTTGTGTCATCAAATTTGATAGATTTGGTGATGTTCTAAAAGACCATTTTTTTGAAATACAAATTAAATTTATTCCTCGATTTGAATATTCTCTTTTTAATTTTTCTAAATT
>CACLMD010000026.1 GCA_902607945.1 uncultured Pelagibacteraceae bacterium
TCACAAAATTACCGAAATAATGGAGCAAAGAGATCTTTTGAAACACAAACCGTCAAGATTAAAAATTTTAGATAAAAAACTTTACGATGAATTTTCAATTATATGGAATACAGATGATTTAAAAAGATTTAAACCAACACCAGTAGAGGAGGCAAGGTGGGGACTGGCTGTGATTGAGGATAGTCTATGGGAAACTATTCCAAAAGTTTATAGAAGATTAAACGCAATATTTGTAAAACATATGGGCAAGGGTTTGCCAAAAAATTTTAATCCGATTGAATTTGGTTCTTGGATGGGAGGGGATAGAGATGGCAATCCTAATGTTACATCTACAACTACTAAAGAGGTAATTTTATTATCTAGATGGGAAGCAGCAAAGTTGTATGAAAAAGAATTAACAAAATTAATAAGAGGACTATCGATAGAAAAATGTTCAAAAAAAATATTGAAAGTAACTGGAAAAACGTATGAGCCTTATAGAGTTTTTTTAAGACCATTAAGAGACAAAATGAGAAAAACCCATAGACTAATTGAAAGACATTTGGTTGCGAACAAACCATTAAAACCAAAAAAACTTTTATCTTCAAAAGAAGAAATCCTTAAACCATTAAGGGTTGTGCGTGAGTCTTTGGAGGGAAATCAGAATGAAAATATAGCAAGTGGTGAATTGCTGGATTTAATGAGAAGAGCTAAATGTTTTGGAATAAATCTTGCAAAGATAGATATTAGACAGGAGTCATCAAGACATTCTCAAATGTTAGCTGAGTTTGTTAAAAAAAATAATAAATCTAATTACTTAAACTGGGATGAGAATAGAAAAATTGAATATTTATCAAATGCAATGAAAAAAAATAAAAAAAATTTTAAAAGTTTTATTTTTAAGAATAAAGAAAATAGTGAAGTTTGGTCAACTTTTAAAATTTTGGCTGACGAACCAACAGAATGTTTAGGTGCTTATGTAATATCAATGACTTCTGCAGTGTCTGATATATTGACTGTTTATTTAATGCAAAAAGAGGCAAACATAAAAAATAAACTTAGAGTTGTTCCACTATTTGAAACTTTACAAGATTTAAAAAATGCAAAATCTATTATGGGAAAACTTTTTTCACTTGGTTGGTACAGAAAACTTATTCAAAATAAGCAAGAGATTATGATTGGTTATTCAGACTCTAGTAAAGATGCAGGTAAATTATCTGCTAGCTGGCACCAATATAAACTTCAAGAAGAAATTTTAAAGATTGCTAAAAAATATAAAATTCAACTTACTTTTTTCCACGGAAGAGGAGGATCAGCTAGTCGAGGTGGTGGGCCAATCCAAGCAACAATGAGATCGCAACCACCAAAATCAGTTTATGGACGTATTAGAATTACTGATCAAGGTGAAATGATACAACAAAAATATGGTTATGAACCTTTAGCAAAATATAATTTGTGTAGTTACATAGGGTCCGTGATGCAAGCAACTCTTAATCCACCTCCATCTCCTAAAGATAGTTGGAGAAACTTAATAGAAAAAATGACAAAAATTTCTACTGCAGCATACAGAAAAAATATAAATGAAAATTCAGATTTTATAAGATATTTTAAAACAGTAACACCTCATTTAGCTCTTGGTAAATTATCAATTGGATCAAGACCATCTAAAAGAAAAAATGTAGACAACATTCAAAGTTTAAGAGCTATTCCCTGGGTATTTGCTTGGACACAAATTAGATTAATGCTTCCAGCATGGCTTGGAACTGGTGATGCATTAAAATATTCATCAGTTAAAAAATATAAAAAAATAATTACTGAAATGGAAAAGAATTGGCCATTTTTTAATTCCATAATGGATATGTTGGATATGGTAATTTCAAAAGTCGACCCAGAGATTTCAGAAGTCTATGAAAATAATCTTGCTGACAAAAAATTAAAAGAAGTGGGTGATAAATTAAGATCTGAATTTGAAATTATAAAAAAATTAAATAAATATATAACTCCAATTGAAATACTAAATCAAAGAAAAAAGTTTAGAACCACAATTTTAGTAAGAAATATTTATTCTGAGGTTTTGAATATTCTTCAAGCAGTAGTTATGAAAAAATTGTATAATCGAAAATTAAAAAGTGATGACAAAAAAAACCTTAATGATGCTATGATGACTTCAATAGCAGGTATATCCGCAGCGATGAAGAATACTGGTTAAATCGAAATTTCTTTAAGCCTTATTAAGTAATCTTCAAATTCTTTAATAAAACCTTTAGTTGGTTTTATATACTTTTTTCTTTGATCATCTGACGTTTTTTCTAAAAAGAAAAAATTTTTTTCACACGCTTCATTTATCATAAGAGCAGATTTAGGACGAGAAGTTTTAAATAATTTAGTTTTAAGTTCTTCAACAGTTAAATTTTCATTAGACTTATGAGCATTCATTACTAAAAGCATCATATGATAATGTGATGGCGACTTACGAAAAAAATAATTACTAGATGTATGAGATAACTTCATTTGATCTTCCCAAAAATTCAACAACTCTTCTGTAGTTTTCATTTAAGATCTTACTCTTGTTTTTTGAGGATCGTAATGAGGGTATCCAACTATTTTAGCTGGAATTCTTTTTTGGTGGCCATCAATTTTTCCAACCTCAACTTCTGTTCCTATCTCAGAATGACCAACATCAATTCTACATAGTGCAATGTTTTTACCTAATGTAGGTGATAAACATGCACTAGTGACGATACCAACTTGCGCTCTGCCAATATGTATGCAATCTCCATGATTAGCTTTTTCTTTACCAATCAATTCTAGGCCAACCAATTTTTTTTGTGGGGTTTCTTTTCTTTTTATCAAATTTTTTTTACCAATAAAATCATCTGTTTTTGTTTTAAGTGGAACAGCAAATCCTATACCGGCTTCAAAAGGATCTTGTTGTCCATCAAATTCATTTCCAAATAAAACTAATCCAGCTTCAATTCTTAATAAATCTAAAGCACCAAATCCAGCAGGTATTAATCCATCATCTTTACCTGTCTCCATAACTTTGTCCCAAACTTGTGGAGCATTGTCGGGATGACACCAAACTTCATAACCAAGTTCTCCTGTATAGCCAGTTCTTGATACAATCAATGGAATTCCATTTAATTCTTCTAATCTACAAATAGTAAATCTAAACCATTGTAGTTCGGAAATTGTTGGTTGAGTTGGAGGAGTGAATATTATCTTTTCTAAAATTTTTCTACTGTTTGGACCTTGAACAGAAATATTGTTAATTTGATCTGTTGAGTTTTTGATAATTACTTTAAAATTTTTCTTTTTTGCTTGTTCTTTTAGCCATTCACCAGCGTATTCATCTCCACAAACCCATCTAAAACCTGTTTCACTTAATCTTAATAATGTACCATCATCAAACATAGTACCATTCTCATAACACATTGCAGAATACACAATCTGTCCAACAGAAAGTTTTTTGATATTTCTTGTTAGTGTATAGTTCATTAATTCTTCTGCATCTGGTCCTATAATTTCAAACTTTCTCAGAGAAGATAAATCTATGACAACTGCTTTTTCTCTACATGCTGTGTATTCATTTATTACACCATGTTTTGTATAATCATTTGGCAACCAAAATCCTCGAGCATCAACAAAGTTTCTTGTTAGTTTAGAAGTTCTTTCGTAGAAACCCGTGTTTCTTGTTAGTTTTTTTTCAGAGTCTGTTTTCATTCTAAAAGCAAACGATTTTGTAAATTCTTTTTTTCGGTCATAAGTTCTAACAAATATATCAGTAGGATTCCATCCATTACAACTATCAATATCACTAGGGCATGCAGTTGTACCACAAGTTAAATCTTTTAGAGCTTTAAATATTACATAATCACCTGGTCTAGCAAAAGATTCATCTGATAAAACTGAATTTTGACCACCAGCTGATGTATTGAAAAATAAATTAATTGCATGCCAGCCTTTTTTCTTTTGAACGCCATATTTTTCCATTGCTTCATTTAAGTTATCAGAGCAATTCGCATGACCAAAATACCCAGCATCCTCATAATATTTAGATGTGCAAGCAAGATTAAATGTATCGTGAATACCAACAGTATCTCTTACAACTTCTACTAATGGTTCGTGATCTACATCATAAAATTTTGAAAATAACCCTGGTCCAGGAAAAGTGTGCCCCATAAATGTTCTTGTTGTTTGCCAATCAAGACCATTCTCTTTTCCCTTATCTAATTTTGATGTATCGTAAGCTACAAAATCAGAACACTGTCTTCCTGTCGGAGTAATTACTTGAATGTAATCACCCTCTTTTACTTGATAACCAATTGACGTGGTTCTTGCTATATTTCTTTCCTCAGATGGATCGTAAATAGGATCAGGTATAATTGAAAATTCTTTTTCTTTTTTGATTTCTGACCTTTTTAAAATTACTGTAAGTTCTGTCGAAGGATTTTGCTCATGTACCATCATTTGATTTCCAGGTGCTGCGAAGATGCAGTAGCATTTATCTTTAGATTTTAATTTGATACTTTCACCAGCTCTAGTTTCTTTGTCAAAAATTACCGAAGATTTTGATTTTTCTATATTTAAGTTTCTTTTTTTTAATTGTAATAAAGCTTGCAAAGATGGTTCATCTTTTTTTAAAAGTATTTTCTTTATTTCTGAATTATCTTTTATTTCTTTTAAGCTTAAAATTCCAAGTTCTGATTTACCGTCTTTATTAAATACTGAAATTTCACAAATCTGATTTCCTTCGTTATTGATAATTTCAATCTCGTCATCAGGTAAAACTTGAATTCCAGTTAAACCTCCACCTTCAACAACATATCTTTCAACTCCAGGTGGTAGGGTATTTAGTCCCGGTTCTTTAATATCTAGAGTAGTTTGCGTCATTATAAAAATTTATTTTATATTATATAAATATCTAGGTGTTGACTATCATTTTACTTAAGCACATACTGTTATACTTAATATAAGAAAGGGGAAATAATGAGAAAAGTAATATCATTAGTTTCTGCAATGATAATCTCAGTAGTAAGTTTTGCTGGTTTATCTAATGCAGATAGTAAAAAACCTATAGTTATTCCAACACACAACTGGTCAAGTCAGATTGTAATGGCTTATGTTATCGGAGGTATCATGGAAGATATGGGTAACAACGTAAAATATGTAAATGCTGATTCTCAAGCAGTTTACGAGTCAATCAGAATTGGTGACGTTTCTATATCTCACGAGGTATGGGAGTCTGCTTTTGGTAAATCATTCACAACAGCACTAGATAAAGGTGGTTTGCTTGACTGGGGAGATCATGAAGCAAGAACTCTAGAGGATATGGGTTATCCTAACTGGGTTGCTGAAAAGGGTTTATGCCCAGGGCTACCAGACTGGACTGCTTTAAAAAATCCTGACTGCGCTAAAAACTTTACAACACCTGACTCACCTGATGGAAAAGGAAGAATGTTGGAAGGTCCACAAACTTGGCACGGTGACTTAATTCCACAAAGGGTTGACGCTTTAGGTTTAGGAGATCTTTGGTGGGTTAAATTTGCAGGAAGTGCTGATGCACTATGGGCAGAGTTATCGGCTGCTGAAAAAGAAGGAAGAGGAACAATCATCTTTAATTGGACACCAAACTTCACAGATGGTGCTGGTTTTACATTTATTGACTTTCCTCCATACACAGCTGGTTGTAGACCAGAAGATGGTGGAGATGGAAAATGTGGTTCACCAGATGGTTATTTGAAAAAAGCAGTTAACGCTGACTTTCCAAAAACTCATCCAGATGCAGCAGCTATGTTTAAAAAACTTTCTTTCACAACAAGTCAAATTGGTGCAATGGCAGCTTTAGTTGATGTTGACAAAATGACTCACGAAGATGCTGCAAAAGCATGGTTGAAAAAGAATAAGAAAGTTTGGAAGGCTTTTACTAAATAAAGATAAAAAGCTTTAA
>CACLMD010000027.1 GCA_902607945.1 uncultured Pelagibacteraceae bacterium
AATGATGATAGTAAATTACTCATGATTAATTTTCTTATACACTAAAATGATATTAATTTTAAGATTCTTTTATAGTTATTTTAATAAAGGCTTTAAAAATTGACCCGTATAACTATCTGAAACCTTACAAACTTCCTCAGGTTTACCTTCTGCGATAATATTTCCACCTTTTACACCACCCTCAGGACCCATATCAACTATATAGTCAGCTGTTTTTATCACATCTAAATTGTGTTCAATTACCACTACGGTATTTCCCAGTTTGACAAAAGTGTGAAGAATTTCTAATAATTTTTTAATATCATGTTGGTGTAGACCTGTGGTTGGCTCATCTAAAATGTACATTGTTCTTCCAGTAGATCTTTTAGAAAGTTCTTTAGCAAGCTTAATTCTTTGAGCTTCACCACCAGAAAGAGTTGTCGCTTGTTGACCAATTTTAATATAACCTAAGCCTACTTTTTTAAGTGTAAGAAGTTTTGTTTTAATATTAGATATATTTTCAAAATATTCACATCCTTCATCAACAGACATATCTAAAACATCTGCAATACTTTTACCTTTAAATTTAATTTCAAGAGTTTCTCTATTATACCTCGTGCCTTTACATTCATCACATTGAATATATACATCTGGTAAAAAGTGCATTTCATAAGTAATAACTCCATCACCTTCACAAGCCTCACATCTTCCACCCTTTACATTGAATGAAAATCTACCAGGCTTATAACCTCTTGTTTTTGACTCTGGTAAACTTGTAAACCAATCTCTTATAGGACCAAAGGCACCTGTATAAGTTGCTGGATTTGATCTTGGAGTTCTTCCAATAGGTGACTGATCTATATCTATTATCTTATCTATTAATTCTACTCCTTTATAACTTTTAAAAGCTTTTGGTGCTTTTCTAGCCTTGTTATTTAGAGTAAGATTTAAAGCATGATATAACGTTTGTAATATCAATGTTGATTTTCCACTTCCAGATACTCCAGTAACACAAGTAAAACTTCCAGTAGGTATTTTAAGATTCACATTATTAAGATTATTTCCACTTGCACCATTAATTTCAACAAATCTACCATTCTTCGCAAGTCTTCGTATTTTGGGAATTTCAATTTTTTTCTTATAAGATAAATATTGACCTGTTATACTTTTTTTATCATTTTTAATTTCATCAAAAGTTCCTTGAGAAGTAATTTGGCCACCATTAGTTCCTGCTTCAGGACCTAAATCAATTATATGATCTGCATTTTCCATTGTTTCAGTATCGTGCTCAACAACTATAACTGTATTACCAAGATCTCTTAATCTTTTAAGAGCATTAATAAGTTTAATATTATCTTTTTGATGTAATCCGATTGAAGGTTCATCAAGTACATATAAAACACCAGTTAACCCTGAACCAATTTGTGAAGCTAGTCTAATTCTTTGGGCTTCACCACCTGACAATGTACCCGACTCTCGAGCTAATGTTAGATAATCTAGACCAACATTTAATAAAAAATTTAATCTTTCATTAATTTCTTTCAAAACATGTTCAGCAATTTTGAACTGTCTTTTATCTAAATTTTTTTCTAAATCTTTAAACCATTGAGAAGCATCTAATATTGATTTTTTTGTTACTTCACTAATATTATGATTGTTAATTTTAACACATAGAGCTTCTTCTTTTAACCTATCTCCATTACAACCCTCACAAGCAGAATCAGATTGATATTCAGCTATAGCTTCTCTTTTCCATTCACTATCTGACTCTAAAAATCTTCTCTCTAAATTATTAATTACACCCTCAAAGGTTTTTTTATGTGAATATTTTTCATAACCATCATCATAATTAAATTTTATTTCTTCTTCATCTGACCCATATAAAATAACGTCTTTAAATTTTTTTGGTAATTTTTTCCATTTTTCATCTAAATCAAAACCATAATGTTTACCAATAGATGCTAATGTTTGTGCATAATATAATGTTGTTGATTTAGCCCAAGGTTCAATTGCACCATCTGCTATGCTTTTTCTTTCATCTGGTACAACTAAATTTGGATCAACATTTAATTTCATACCTATTCCTTCACATTCTTCACATGCACCATAAGGGCTATTAAACGAAAATAGTCTAGGTTCGATTTCCTCAATTGTAAAACCACTTTCGGGACAGGCAAATTTAGTTGAACATATCAATTTTTCGGTTTTTCTAAATTTTACAGGTAAAGTTTCATCTTCATATTCTACAAAAACTAACCCATTTGATAGATTGACAGCTGTTTCAACACTTTCAGCCAACCTATTACCCAAATTTGAATTTAAAACAATTCTATCAATAAGAATTGAAATATCGTGTTTGAATTTTTTATCTAAGTTGGGAGATTTTTCTATATCATATAAAACATTATCAATCTTAATTTTTCTAAAACCTCTTCTTTTGTATGCTAAAATATCTTTTTTATATTCACCTTTACGACCTCTAACTACTGGTGCGTATATATAAATTGTAGATTTTTTTGGTAACTTTTTTATTAAATCAACGATTTGAGTAATTGTTTGAGATGTAATTGCTTTACCTGTAAATGGTGAGTAGGGGATACCAGCTCGAGCATATAATACTCTCATATAATCATAAATTTCCGTAACTGTTGCAACTGTAGACCGTGGATTTTTTGAAGTATTTTTTTGTTCAATTGCGATTGCTGGACTCAAACCTTCAATAAGATCAACGTTGGGTTTCTTCATTTTATCTAGAAATTGTCTTGCATAGGCTGATAAGCTCTCAACATATCTTCGTTGACCTTCTGCATAAATTGTATCAAAAGCTAATGAGGATTTTCCTGAACCAGATAGGCCAGTTATTACAACAAATTGATCTTTAGGGATTTCAACTGAAACATTTTTTAAATTATGCTCTTTGGCCCCCTTAATAACTATCTTTTTAATCATATTTTTTGTTGCTTTGAGTTAATAAAATTAATATTCACAAGAATTATGATATAAATCTAATTAATTAATTTAACAAATATTAAATATTATGGCTGGAAGTTTAAATAAAGTATTATTAATTGGTCGTTTGGGCGCAGACCCTGAAATTAAACAAATGGTTAATGGTAAAAGTGTAGCAAGACTTAGTTTAGCTACAAGTCAATCTTGGAAAGATAAAAGTACTGGTGAAAAAAAAGAGAAAACGGAATGGCACCGTATAGTTGTATTCAACGAAGGTTTGGTGAATGTTGTGCAGCAGTACCTAAAAAAAGGTGCACAAATTTATGTTGAAGGTCAATTGACTACAAGAAAATGGAAGGATGAACAATCTGGTCAAGATAAGTATTCAACTGAAATTGTTATCCAGGGTTACAATTCTTCCTTAACTATGCTTGGTGGTGGAAACACTAGTGGAGGGATTCAAAATGATACAACTCAACAAAATAATATTGAGGATTCTTCTCAAGTATCAAATGATATGGATGACGAAATTCCGTTTTAGTAACTATGCAAAAAAATGAAGTACCAAAGGATAATAATGTAAAATTAATCTCAATGCATGATGAAATAAGTTCATCTTATCTTTCTTATGCAATGAGTGTTATTGTTAGTCGCGCTCTACCTGATGTTAGAGACGGATTAAAACCTGTTCACCGAAGAATTTTGTACGCAATGTATAAAGGTGGTTATGATTGGTCAAAACAGTTTAGAAAATCTGCAAGAATAGTAGGGGATGTAATTGGTAAATATCACCCGCATGGTGACCAATCTGTTTATGACGCCCTGGTTAGAATGGTTCAAGATTTTTCAATGAGCTTACCTTTAGTTCAAGGACAAGGAAATTTTGGTTCAATCGATGGAGATCCCGCAGCTGCTATGAGATATACTGAAACTAGATTATCAAAAGTTTCACAATTTTTGATTGATGATATTGAAAAAAATACTATTGGTTTTAAAAGTAATTATGATGAAACTGAAAAAGAACCAACTGTACTGCCAGCTCAATATCCGAATCTTTTGGTTAATGGTGCCGGCGGTATTGCGGTTGGGATGGCAACCAGCATTCCTCCTCATAATTTAGGTGAAATTATTAATGGGACACTAGCTCTTATTGATAATAAGGATATCAAAATTAAAGAATTAATGAAACATATCCCAGGTCCTGATTTTCCAACTGGAGGTGTAATAATTGGTAAAGATATTATTAAACAAGGTTACAATAATGGAAGAGGATCTTTTAAGATTAGAGGCGAAGTTTCAGTTGAAGGCTTAAAGAATGGAAGAGATAGATTGATAATCACATCAATTCCTTATCAAGTAAATAAATCGGTTTTAAATGAAAGAATAGCTCAATTAGTAAGAGAAAAAAAGATTGAAGGTATAAAAGATATAAGAGACGAGTCTAATAGAGAGGGTATTAGAGTTGCAATTGATTTAAGAAATGGTGTTGAACCAGAAACAATTAAAAGACAACTTTATAAAAACACTCAAATTGAAAGTTCTTTTGGTTTTAATACTTTAGCGATTGTTGAGGGTAAACCTAAAACTTGCAACTTAAAAGATTTTTTAATTAACTTTTTATCTTTTAGAGAAGATGTGGTTATTAAAAAAACTAAATTTGATCTTTTAAAAGCTGAAGAAAGAGCACATATTTTAATTGGCTTATCAATATCAGTTGAAAATTTAGATAAGATCATCAAAATAATAAGGTCATCAAAAACTCCGGATGATGCTAAACATATAATACTAAAAACTAAATGGAAAATTAGTAAATCTCAAAAATTAATTGAATTAGTTGAAGGTAAAAAAAGTAAAAACATTCATTTATTATCTGAACAACAAGTTTTAGCTATTTTGGAATTAAGACTTCAAAAATTAACAGCACTCGGTATAAATGAAATTGAAACAGAAATTAAAAAGTTAGCTGAATTAATCACTAAATATAAAAAAGTTATATCATCTAAAAAAGAACTTTTAAAAGTTATTAGTGAAGAACTTAAAAATATTAAAGAAAAGTTTGCAGTTCCAAGACGAACAAAAATAATTGATGCAGTTTTGAATTATGACATTGAAGAAACAATTCAAAAGCAATCAATTATTATTACAGTTACACTTCAAGGGTATATTAAAAGAGGTTCTTTGGATGGTGTAAAACAACAAAAAAGAGGTGGCAAAGGTAAATCTGGTATAACTACCAGAGATCAAGATTCTGTAATCCAAACACTATCAGTTAACACCCATACATCTGTTCTCTTTTTTTCTACTGAAGGTTTGGTATATAAAGTTAAAGCATGGAAAATTCCTGAAGGCTCGTCTTCCTCTAAAGGTAAGTCATTGTTTAATATATTGCCATTAAAAAGTCATCAGGCGATTAGCTCAATTATGCCAATGCCTGAGGATGAAACTGATTCAAAAAATTATCAAATTATTTTTGCTACTGCTAACGGTAAGGTTAGAAAAAATAGTTTAGAAGATTTTTCTTCAATAAATGCTTCTGGAAAAATAGCTATGAAACTTGATAATAATGATAAAATTGTTGGTGTTAAAATTTGTCAAGATGATCAAGATATAATCTTAAGTACAAAATTCGGTAAGTGTATTAGGTTTGAAGCTAAAAAATTAAGGATCTTTAAAGGAAGATCTTCTAAGGGTATTAAAGGAATAGAATTAGCACCTAATGATGAAATAGTATCCTTATCTGTAATTGATAATGATAAGATAAAAAAAAAACGGTAAAAAGTCAGAAGACGAAAAATCAGAATTAAAGGCAAAAGAAAAATTTGTTTTATCAATTAGTGAAAATGGATATGGAAAAAAAACTTCTCATTTTGATTATCGGGTAACTAACCGTGGAGGAAAAGGTATTATAGGA
>CACLMD010000028.1 GCA_902607945.1 uncultured Pelagibacteraceae bacterium
ATGAAAAAAAAGATTTCTTGATTTTATAACAAACTTCAAGCTCAATACCCAAAGTAGCTTTATTTATTTTTACACTCTTACCATTTTTTAAAAAATTTCTTTTATAAACTGAAGCATAAAAGGGCTCTTTTTCTTTAAACTTTTTAATTAAGGGAATACCTGTACCTGCAGCTTTAAAGCCAATCACAGGATGTTTTATTTTACTTTCACATAATATTCTTAATTTTTGTGCCTCTTTAAGTTTCTTTGTGAATTTGGACGGGATTGGTTTAATGATTTTATTTTGAAGAAAAGCATTTACAAGTTTATCAGATGTTTTTTCTATAAGAGATTTCATAGTTTTAGTTTATTACTGACATTGGATCGAGTCTAGTCTGAAACCAATTTACTCTAAAATCTAAATGGGGACCGGTTGATCTACCAGTAGATCCAACAGTTCCTACAATGTCTCCCTGATTTATCTTATCACCAACTGAAACTATAACGGTCTCAAGGTGAGAATAAATTGTTGATATACCATGACCATGATCCATTATAATTGTCCCACCAGTATAATATAGATCTTCCTCAGCCATTGTTACAACACCAGATCCAGAGGATTTAATCATAGTTCCTTGTTTTGCTGCAATGTCTATTCCATAATGTGGCCATCGTGGTTTTCCATTTAATATTCTTTGGCTTCCATAAACACCACTGATAATTCCCTCAACTGGCATGATAAATTGATTTTTAAAAAAAGGTAAATCAGAGTCAATTGCTCTTGCTTCTCCAATTTTGTTATTTTCTTCCTTAATTCTTTTATATACAGACTCAGGTGGTGTTACTTTACTTTCTTCTAAACCATCAATTCTTTGAATGTTATATTTTCTTTTTAAAACTTTTTTAATTATTTTCTCTTTCTTTCCATCTTTAATTTTAGTTATTGTTAAATCAAATTTTCTATCACGATCAATTCCAAAAACAAAATATCCTTCTTTTGAAACCCTAACTTCTTTTTTACCAATAATAATTTGTGCTGTAGGGTCAGTAAGTCCGATTATATAATGCCCTTGTAAAAATTTGCCTTTGAACTCTACAGCTTTTAACTGAGTTGAAGTAAAAATAATTATTATTAAAAATAATCTATTTATTATTTTGCAGTCCATCCACCATCAACTAATAAGGAAGTTCCAGTAATCATTGAAGCCGCATCGGATGCGAGAAAAACTGCTGCACTGGCAACATCTGACATTTCTGCGAATCTCCCAAGAGGTATATTTCCTAAAACTTCACGTTTAAATTTTTTATTTTTTAAAAATTTACTTGTCATAGGGGTTACTACAAACGTAGGGCAGACTGTATTTACTCTAATATTATATTTGGCAAGATCGATGGACATACCTTTTGTAAGTCCCTCTAAACCAAATTTTGTCATGTTATATACACTTCTAATTGGTCCACCAACATGACCCATCTGAGATGACATATTAACTATTGAACCCCCAATCTTTTTTCTATTTTTTGATTTTATCATTTTGAGCACACATAATTGTGCAAGGTTAAATGTAGCAACTGTATTAATCTTAACAAGATATTCCATATCTTTAGTTTTTACTTTTGTAAAATGTTCTGGAATATTATTTCCTGCATTATTTATTAAAATATCTATTTTGGCTTGTTTATTAATAATCTCTTTTATTTGATTATAATTTGTGATGTCACATACATAAGATTTACATTTAGATTTATATTTTTTAATTTTTTTGGAAACTTCATCCAAATCTTTCTTAGTCCTACTTATTATGACTAGATTTGCACCTGCTTCAGCAAGTGCAATCGCACAAGCTCTTCCAAGACCTTTACCAGCACCAGTTACAACTGCTGTTTTGTTTTTAAGATTATAATTTTTTAGGAACATTATAAAAATAATATTTTAATATCTGTGTAAATCAACTCAATAGCAACAATCAGAATAGCTAATAAACCAGCCCAAGCTATCCATTTGTATTTTTTTATCCAATTTGAAATTAATGTTGCAGCAAAAGCCATAAGTACAATTGATAAAACCAAACCAAATATTAATAATTTATAGTGATCACCTGCAGCCCCAGCAACACCTAAAACATTATCTAAACTCATTGTAAAATCAGCTAATAAAATAGTCCAAATAGCTTTTAAGAAGCTTGAGTTATCAACATTTATATCTTCTTCATGATCTGAGCCTTTGATTACATCTTTATAAAGCTTATAGACTATATAAAGAAGAAGTAGTCCACCCAATAGTCTTAATCCGGTTATCTGCAATAAATATGCAGTAAGTAAAGTCAAAATAATTCTTAAGATTACTGCTCCACCAATCCCCCAAAAAATAATCTTTTTTCTTTGCTCTAGAGGAAATTTAGAAGCAACCATTCCAATAATAATTGCATTATCTCCAGCTAGAACAAGATCAATTAAAATGATCTGTCCTAATATTGCTAATTGTTCTGATGTAAATAATTCAGCAAACATTATTTTCCTAGTATCATATCAGCACCTTTTTCTGCAATCATTATAGTAGGTGCATTAGTATTACCTGATGTGATATTTGGCATTATAGAAGCATCTATAACTCTAAGATTTTCTATTCCATGAACTTTTAATTTTTCATCCACAACACAATTTTCATCTTTTCCCATTTTACACGTTCCAACAGGATGAAATATTGTTTGAGTATGATCACTTCCTGCCTTAACCAATTCTTCGTCATCTTTTATATGTAAACCAGGTCTATACTCTTCTGGTTGATATTTTTTAAATGTTTCAGTTTCTAACATTATTTTTCTAACCAGTTTCAGTCCCTGAGCTGCAACATATCTATCATCATCAGTTGAAAGATAATTCATTTTTATTTTAGGATAATCTTTAATATTATTACTAACTATATTTATTTCACCTCTACTTGTAGGTCTAATGTTTGCCACAGTTGGTGTAATACCATCAAAATCATGCAATTTAGTTGCACCTAAAATATCTGTACTAATTGGTTGAACATGAAATTGTAAATTTGGAGTTTCCCTAGAACTATCACTTTTTGCAAAACCACATACTTGGCTAGCACCCATTGTCATAGGTCCACTTTGATTAAAGATATATTCTAGTCCAATTAAAAAATTTCCAAAAAGACTATTAATTTTTTTATTTAAAGATTTAAGGTTTTTAACTTTATAGACTGGTCTAAACATTAAATGATCTTGTAAATTTTTTCCAACTCCCTTCAATTCATTAACAATTTTTATGCCAAATTTTTTAAGTTTTTCGCTATCACCAATTCCAGAAACTTGTAATATATGTGGAGATCCAATTGAACCGGCTGATAAAATTATTTCTTTGTTTGTTTTTACTTCAATTGATTTGCCTTTAATAAAATAATTTATACTTTCAGCTTTTTTTCCATTAAAATTTATTTTTTCAACATGCGCATTTGTAACGATTTTAAGATTAGGTCTTTTTTTAACAGGGTTAAGATATCCTTTTGCTGCACTACATCTTAATTTTAAACCTTTATGACTGTGACTTGTGGTGAATTGATAATAGCCAACACCAAAATTATCACCAGTATTAAAATCATTTACCCTTGGTATACCTTTTTCTTCAGAAGCATTTATAAATTCTTCCAGCATCTTTAATTTAATTTTTTTATTAGCAACCATTATGGGACCGCTATCATTATGAAATTCATTTTTACCTAACTCATTATTTTCAGATTTTATAAAATATGGTAATACATCGTCCCAACCCCATCCATTATTGCCCTGTTGACGCCAATTATCGTAATCATTGCTTTGACCTCTTATCCATAACAGTCCATTAATTGAAGAACTTCCTCCTAAAGTTTTACCTCTAGGATATCTTATTGATCTGTTATTCATCGTTTCATCTTTTTCAGTATGAAAGCACCAATCAACTTTTGGATTGTGCATAGTTTTGTAATAGCCAACCGGAATATGTATCCATGGATAATTATCTTTTCCTCCTGCTTCTAAAAGTAAAACTTTATTTTTTGGATTTGCAGAAAGTCTATTTGCTAAAACACATCCAGCCGATCCTGCACCGATAATAATAAAATCAAAATTTTCCATCTATAGTTGAATAGTTTTTTTATTTATCTTACTTTGCAGTTCTTTACACTCATATTACACAATTGTCACTTGTGTCAGCCAAATTTTTCTGATTGTATGCGATCGTTATAATTAACTAATAATAAGAGGAAAAATAATGAAAAAAATCATTTCAATGTTATTTGCAACTTTTTTAGTGTTTGGATTTATTTCTAATGCTAATGCTGCAAAAACACTAAAATGTCAGACTGTTCTTAACACTAAAGCTGATGAAGTTAAGATGTTAAAGGACTTTACTGATACAGTAACTGAATTAACGAGTGGATCGTTAAAGTTTGAAATTCTTCCTGCAGGAGCTGTTGTTGGAGTTAAAGAAACTCTAGACGCAGTTGATAAAGGACTGATTGATTGTGGTTTCGCATGGACTCACTATTGGTCAGGAGATCACCCTGCTGCTATGTTATTTGGTTCGCCAGTAGCTGGTGGTGGAGTTGGTATTGACAACTTAGCGTTCTTATCTTGGTTCCAATATGGTGGTGGTAAAGAGTTATACGACCAACTTTGGAAAGAAATGGGAAGAGACATCAAAGGGTTTATGTTACAACCAGTTGGACCTGAAGCTTTAGGTTGGTTTCCAAAACCAATTAAAGATATGGCTGACTTTAGAAAATATAAATTCAGAACTCCTCCAGGAATTCCAGGACAAACTTACAAAGACATTGGTATAGCATCTGTTGCTATGGGTGGTGGAGATATCCTACCAGCTTTAGAAGCAGGAACTATCGATGCTGCTGAGTGGTGTTGTCCAAAACCAGATATGGTATTTGGTTTCCAAAAAGTATTAAAGCACTATTATCTACAAGGTTTACACCAAGTAGTAGTAAATGCTGACTTTTACATTACTGGAAAAACTTATAAAGCTATGAGTGCTCATGAGAAAAAGTCTCTTGAAGTTGCTGCTAATGCTTCATTAGCAAAATCTTTAAGTTACAGAATCTATGAAAACGGAAAAGCTTTACAAACGTTGACTACTAAGCATGGAGTAATATTAGAAGATACTCCATCTGACTACTTCGTGGAATACATGGCTGCAGCAAAAGCTACTTTAAACAAAAATGCAGAGAAAAATGCATTTTTCAAAAAAGTATATGATTCAATGAAA
>CACLMD010000029.1 GCA_902607945.1 uncultured Pelagibacteraceae bacterium
AAGCTATCTTGAAAAATGCTGCTTATGCTGCAAACTCAGATAACTACTTCAAAGCTTTAGTTAGATATTCAACTGACTTAGGTAAATTGATGAACGAGCATAAGGTTAATGTTTACCAAACATCTGATGCTATTTTAGCTGAACAATTAAAAGGTTGGGATAAAATAGTCGCTGAATTTTCTGGGAAAGATCCTTTCTTCAAGAAAATTATTGCGTCTCAGAAAGCATACGCTAAGAGAACAATGAAGTATCTGTTGATGAATCAACCGAACTACAAATTAGCTTATGAAAATGAGTTTGGTCCAATCGGAAAAGTTAAAATTTAATTAACTTTTAATAATTCAAAAAGAGGGGGTTTAAAAACCCCCTTTTTTTTTACCAAAATTTACTATACTTATAAATTATTATGGAATCTTATATTAGATTTGCAGACACATTAAGTACTTCTATGGGAAAGGCTTTTTCATGGTGCATTGTTATTTTAATGGGAGGGACAGTTTATGAAGTAGTAATGGCATATGCTTTTAATGCACCAACATTATGGAATTTTGATTTTAGTATGCAAATGTATGGAGCTATATTAATGATGTCTGGAGCTTACTGTCTAGCTACAGAAGCACATGTAAGAGGAGATGTAATTTACAGATTGTTTAATCAAAGAACACAGGCCTGGATAGATTTGGTGCTTTATTTTATTTTCTTTTTTCCTGGAGTTATAGCTCTAGCATTTTATGGTTATGAATATGCGGCTCAGGCTTGGAAAATAAAAGAAACTAGCTGGAGTAGTCCAGCTCAAATTCAAATTTATATGGTAAAATCCATGATCCCTGCTGCAGGTATTATGTTGTTTATTCAGGGAGTAAGTGAAGTGTTTAGATCAATACTTTGCATAAAATCTGGTCAATGGCCCGCAAGAATAGTTGTAGCAGAAGAGACAGAAAAACTATTAATGAGAACTTCACAAAAGGAAGATAAAGAAAATGCTGTTTAGTCTTACAAATCCTGAAGTAGCGATTTTAATGATGGGTGTATTTCTATTTGCAGTTTTACTAGGGTTCCCCATAGCATTTACTTTAATGGCCATGGGAATAGGCTTTGGTTATTATGCTTACTACGATCCAGTTTTAATGGATCATCTTTTCGATAATAGAATATTTTCTTTATTTGTTAAAAATACTTATACTGTTATGGACAATAACGTGCTCACAGCGGTACCACTTTTTTTATTCATGGGATATTTGGTTGAAAGAGCAGGAATTGTAGCTAAATTATTTTTTGCAATAAGATTAGCTGCACATAGATTGCCAGCATCAATGGCGGTAGCTGCATTAATAACTTGTACTTTGTTTTCTACGGCAACAGGAATTATAGGAGCTGTAGTAACTTTAATGGGATTACTAGCTTGGCCTGCAATGGTTAAAGCAGGATATGATAAAAAATTTGCGTCAGGAATAATTTGTGCAGGTGGTTGTTTAGGAATTTTAATTCCCCCAAGCATTATGTTAATTGTTTATTCTGTAATTGCTCAACTATCACCATTGAGATTATTTGCTGCAGCAATTTTTCCAGGACTAATGTTAGCAGGCTTGTATATTGCATATGCTGTTACTAGAGCGTGGCTAAATCCTTCAATAGCTCCAAGACCACCGGCTGAAGATATTCCGCCAAGAGCAGAAATTTTAAAAGAAGTATTAGTTTCTTTTGTTCCTTTGTTTGGTTTAATAATGTTAGTTTTAGGTACAATTTTAGCTGGAATAGCAACTCCAGCAGAAGCAGCTGCAGCAGGAGCATTTGGTGCAATACTTCTATCTTGGTTTTATAAAACACTTAAATGGCAAAATTTTAAAGAGTCAGTTTTTCTTACCGCAAAAACAACTGCAATGATTATGTGGTTATTTATCGGATCTTGGACTTTTTCTTCAGTCTTTTCTTATTTAGGAGGACATGAGGTGTTTGAGCATTTCTTTACTTCAATCAACATTAGCACATGGCAGTTTTTAGTAATAACTCAAATAATAATTTTTCTTTTAGGATGGCCTTTAGAATGGACAGAAATTTTGATTATATTTGTACCAATATTTTTACCATTATTAGAAATATTTGATGTTAATCCATATTTCTTTGCCATGTTAATTGCTTTAAATTTACAGACTTCTTTCTTAACTCCACCAATGGCAATGTCAGCTTATTATCTAAAAGGAGTTCAAAAAACCAATGTTGAATTAATGGAAATATTTAGAGGTATTATGCCGTTTTTAGGTATAGTTATTTTTGGAATGTTTTTAATGTATATGTTTCCTGGAATTGCTTTGTGGCTGCCAGAAGTGTTGTTTGCTGACTAAAAAAAATGATTGATATATTTTCGTTAAGTGTTGAAGAGATGGCCTTAAAAATCAAAGAAGGTCATTTAAGCTCAGTTGAAGTTTGCGAAAAATATATTGAAAGAATAAATAAATTTGAAAAAGATATTAAGGCATGGGCTCACTTTGACAAAAAAGTTTTATTGGAGAAAGCTGCTGATGCAGATGAGCATAGAAAGTCCGGAAAACCTATAGGTTCATTACATGGAGTTCCAATAGCTTTAAAAGATATAATAGGAACTGTAGACATGCCAACAGAGTGTGGCACAACAATAAGAAAAGGTAAGTCTTACTCTCAAAATGCCGAGATAGTTGAACTTTTACATTCTGCTGGTGCCATTGTGATGGGTAAAACGGCTACATCTGAATTAGCATATTTAGGACCATCAAAAACAACTAACCCTCACGATTATTCTCGCACTCCAGGTGGCTCTTCAAGCGGATCTGCAGCTTCTGTTGCATCATTAATGACCCCTCTTTCGATTGGATCACAAACAGGTGGATCAGTTATAAGACCTGCTTCTTATTGTGGCGTTGTTGGATATAAACCAACTTATGGTCTAATTTCAAGAAATGGTGTTTTGAGAACTTCATATGCGTTAGATCACATGGGTATATTTGGAAGAACTGTTGAAGATGTAGCATTATTAGCAAAAGTTTTAATTAAAAAAGATCATCATGATCCTGCAACTATTTATTATTCAGCTGAAAATATTTTAGAAGAAACAAAAAAAGGCCCAACATATGAACCTAAGTTTATTTTTTATAAGTCAGATTATTGGAAGATAATTGATAAAAAATCTAGAGAGTCATTTGAATATTTTATTAAGTCATTTAAAAATATTGAGATATTTGATACTCCATCATATTTTAAAGATATCCATAAATATCATCAAATTATTCACGAAACAGATTTAGCTAATAATTTTGCGATGTATTACAAAAAGTATAAAGCAAAACTGTCTAAATATATGCAAACTGCTATTGCCAAAGGTAATAAATATTCAGCAAAAGAATATGCTGAGGCAATTGATTTTAAAAAAAGAAGTTACGAGTCTTACCAAGAAGTCTTTGAGGATTATCACGGTGTGTTATCGCCCTCTAGTCCTGGTGTAGCGCCTAAAGGTTTGAAGAGCACTGGAACAGCTGAATTTAATAAAGTTTGGTCTTATTTAGGAACTCCTTGTATTTCACTTCCATTGCTTGAAGGTGAAAATGGTTTGCCATTGGGAGTTCAGCTTATAGGAGATCGTTATGATGATCACAGATTTTTAGGGGTTGCTAATTGGTTAGAAAAGGAATGTAATAATTAAAATGCAAAAGTTTACAACATTTTTAGGATCTTTATTTGCCATAGCTTTTTTAGTAGGTCTTGCCACTACATTAACTAGATCATCAATGATAAGTTTTTTTGATGTATTGCCAGTTTATATTTTAATGGGTATTGCAATTTTTATGATGCTTTATGAAGCCTTCTTTGAAAAAAAAAAATAGATAATTCAAAATTAAATCATTGAGCACAAAAACTAACAATCTTTTTGCATTCTCTCTTTTATTTATTCAGCCTATTTTTATGGCATCAAACTTAGTAGTAGCCAGAGGTGGAGTTGAATATGTCCCACCAATCTCCTTAGCATTTTGGAGATGGACACTAGTATTTTTGATTCTCCTACCATTTACTTATGTAACCTTAAAAAAGAATTATAAAATTTTAAAAAAAGAATATAAAAAACTTTTTTTCTTAGGTGCAACTGGATGTGGTGTCTGTGGAGCGTTCCCCTTTTTAGCTGGTCAAACAACTACAGTTACTAATATGGGAATTATATATACATCTTCACCAATATTTATAATTTTGATTTCTAGTATTTTTTTTAGAGAAAAAATTAATTTCACTAAGATTATCGGTCTTATAACTTGTTTAGTTGGAGTTTTTGCAATTATTATAAAGGGTAATTATTATTTACTAATAAATCTTAATTTTACAATTGGCGATCTTTGGATGTTGGCTGCTGCTATAGGATGGGCACTTTATTCTATTTATTTGTTTTATTGGAAATCGAAACTTGAGATTTTTCAAAGATTTACTTTGATTGCGTTTTTTGGTGCTGTAAGTTTACTTCCTTTTTATATAGGAGAGGAAATTTTTTTTGAAAAAACTATATTTAGTGAGGAATTTTTTATGTGGGTAATTTTTGCTGCTATTTCTCCAGGTATCATTGCATTTACTCTTTATACTATTGCACAAAAAAAACTTGGTGCCTCTTTAACTGGATTTACATTATATATTTTTACAATTTATGGAGCGATATATG
>CACLMD010000030.1 GCA_902607945.1 uncultured Pelagibacteraceae bacterium
ACAACCCAACCGTCTTTAGTTTGTTTCATTGCAACAACTGCAGTGTTTCTATAAATTTCTGCACCCATATTTCTTGCACCAGTAGCAAGTGCTTGAGTTAAATCTGCTGGTTGAATATAGCCATCTTCTGGATGTTGAATTGCACCCACTAAATCATCTGTATGACATAGTGGCCAAATTTCTTTTACTTGATTAGGAGTTAAAAATTTTACATCAACTCCAATTGTTTGAGCAACACCAGCATATTGGTGGTATTCATCCATTCTGTCTTTAGTACTTGCTAAACGAATATTTGACACAACACTAAAACCAACATTTTTTCCCGTCTCTTCTTCTAATTTTTTATAAAGATCAACAGCATATTTATGAAGCTGTCCTACTGAATAGCTCATGTTAAACAAAGGTAATAGTCCGGCAGCATGCCAAGTTGAACCTGAAGTTAATTCTTTACGTTCTACAAGAACAACATCTGACCAACCTTTTTTGGCTAAATGATAAAGAGCGCTTACACCAACTACTCCACCACCAACTACTAAAACTTTGGTTTTTGTTTTCATGAGCGATTCCTACTAAATTTTTAGTAATAACGAAACAAAATTGTAGCTAGTTATAATCAAATTGAACTTCCAAGTGGGATGGGATTTGAGACCATGGTAGTAAGCCAGCAATCCTTAAGATCTCCATCCTCGATATATTTTTCAACCTGCCAATTAAACTTATGGTAAATTTTATTCTTATCTAAAATAACTACTTCAAATTGAGCCCAATTATCACCGCTTCCGAGCTGTGTAATTGTGTGACTTAAATGATTAAGCATCATTTGGTATGTGTCCCCTTTTATCATTTTTTTAAAGTTATCTAAAGGACCAGTTACTTTTCTATTTTTTGGATGTGCAAAGTGCCAAGTTTGTTCAATTCCACTATCTTTGTACTCCCTATCGTTATTCATAAGCCCAACTAATTGTATTTTTACCACTTCAGCAGGTAAAATTGAATTTTTTGGAATTAATAAATCTGCTTTTAAAAATGAAACATTAAAGAAAAAAAATACAATTACACTAAACGTTAAGTGCAGTTTTTTTAACATCGTCAAGGAATTCTTTTCTTTTTTTATCATTTACAAATGGTACAGCAAAATATCTTCTATAATTGATATTATAAATGCCGCACATATGAAAAACCCCTCTTTTTAATCTTCTAATTGGTAAATTCAAAAAGAATGTAGTAATTGCTAATCTTGGGGATCCGTAAGTACAAAAAATAATTGCTTTTTTGTCCCTAAGATTTCCAATTGGATAACCATAATTTCCAACCAACTGTTTAAATCTAAATGCCCAAGGTGGGGCTAATACTTTATCAATCCACCCTTCAACAATTGCTGGCATTCTAAAATTCCAAATAGGAGCAATTAGAACAATTGTATCACAAGTATCTATTCTTTTTCTATGATCTAAAACAACATCATCTGGTTCTTCACCAGCAAAAACTGGATCAAATTTTTCTTTATAAAGGTCGACAATATCAACTGTGTGTCCTTCATCTTCTGCTGTTTTTATAAAAGTATCTCTTATAGCTGCATTAAACGATTTATCATCATAGTGACCATAAATAAGAAATATTTTTTTCATCTAGTTAAACTTATATTTTTCAATTAAGTATTATATCTTAAGATCAAGACGTGGCTTCCAGAATGGTCTAAATAGTTCAATTTTTGGACATCTATTCATAACAACTTTAAGACCAGCTTCCTCTGCAAGATGAGCAGCCTCATAATTAATCACACCAATTTGTCCCCACAAAACCTTTGCTCCAATTGCAATAGCCTCTTCAGCAACTCCATAAAGATCCTCTGCTTTTCTAAAGACTTCAACCATATCTACTGGTCGATCAATTGCTGCAAGATTTGGATATACTTTTAGATTTCTTATCTCGGTAATTTCTGGTCTTGGATTGACAGGTATCATATCATAACCAGTTTCATGCAGTACTCTTAAAACTCCATAACTAAATTTAGTTTTATCAGGACTAGCTCCAACCATTGCAATCGTTTTTACTGATTGCAAAATATCTTTTAAATATTTGTCACTATAGGGTTCTTTGTGGTTCATTTTTTTTTAAATTGCTTTTTAGTAGCTATATCAGCTTTTAACTCATGAGGTGCAAGTGGGTCAAGAAAAGGATTGCGGTACAATTTATCATGGCTTTCAACTCCAATTTCAATCTTACAATCTGTTTTTGCACGAGCAACACATAATACAACATAACCATTATTTATCTGTCTATTATTCAAAGCTACCTGGGAACGTTGATCTACTTCACCTTCTATAAGTTTTGCTGCACAAGTTATACATCCTCCATACTTGCACCCATAAGGAAGATCAACTCCTTGAGATCGTAATTCTTGAAGCAACGGTTTTCGGTCAGAAACTTCAAAAGTTTTATTTTCACGATTAGTGATAGTAATAAGTTTTATAGCCATATATCGCTAGTACAGTCTCCACCAGGATATCTACTTTCATGACACCTGCTTGGACCATTAGGTTCTTTTCCAAAATCAACTATAAAATCTTTATTAATCCTCATGCCTCCATTTTCAACATCACAATCAATCATAATCATAGCTCCGCCCTGTGTTCTAATTTCAGGATAGAATTGATTATCCCAAGTTGAAAACAAAGAAGTTGTTACATACATTCTTTTTCCATCCAATGATAATTGATACATTTGTGGACCCCCAGCAATTTTTACTCCATTAATAACAGGAGCTTTTCCTAAAAGACCTCCTATCCACACTTGACCAGTTAATTTTGGATTGTGAGGATCAGTTATATCGTATTGTCTCATGTCACCATGAAGCCAATTATTTAAATAAAGATATTTATCATCCATTGATACCAGAATTGCTGACATCACACCTGGTATAGGTATAGGCCAATCTGGATGTGGTTCGTTTTCGACATCAATAACTTTTTCCCATTCCCATTTACCTTCTTTAGATTTCCAAAAATGAATTACATTTGCACTAAGGGCTGCACCACAAAACCCATGAGAGCTATCTGGATTATGTTTAAATTTTACTTCTAATGGTATTAAACCATCTTCTCCCAGGTACATTGTTTCAACTGGTTCTTTTTTTTTAAAATCCCATATATGTAATCTTCGGCCGTACTTAAGATGTCCAACTTCTTCAAGATCAAAGCCTGGCATAAATGTATTTGGTGCTGCCCATTCTGAACTAACCATAACATTATGACGTGGCTGATACCAAAAATCATAACTAAAAGGAATGTCACCCATTGAATTTTCCCATCGGCCTACAATTTCAAAATCTTTGTTAAGGTGTAGATATCCGCCTGGGGCTTCTCCTTTTGCATTTCCAAGAAATGAGATAATAATTTCTGACCCTAAACAGTGCACTGTATGTGGTCCAGATAAATTAGTCTTAGATTTGATTTCTGAACCTTTAATTACTTTATGAATTTTTGGTGCAAATGGATCAGTTGCAGTATCTATTACATGAATGTTATTTGATCGAACACCTGGTACCAAAAGATATTTTCTGCTCATCCCAGAATCTCCATGACAAGATGAACATGCATTCCATCCCATATGATGTAATTCATCTCCAATTCCTGGCATTTCTAACCGGTGAATAACTTTTGAATAAGTCGGACTATTAGGATCAACATCGACTGTTGCAAGATAGTCAGGTTTTTGAATTCCAGTTCCTGTGTAAATCGCTATTGTGTATAAAAGTTTTTCATTAGGTGCTTTGATTGCTTCAGATGGACTGGCGTAACCTGGACCACAACATGATTTATCGACTATTTTATTATCTGTCATTATTTTTCTTTTTTAATTTGTTCTTCGCAAAACTTTTTTGCTTCTTCCAGATCTGTAATTTTAGACTTAGATAATTTTTGACTTCCAGCTAGACATGCGTCTACAGCTCTTTTAAAATTATGATCTCTAAAATCTAAAACAACATATAGTCCAGCAATTATGAATATAACAATTAACATATTTTTAATTGTCATTTATTTTTCCATTTTGGTTTTCTTTTTTCTA
>CACLMD010000031.1 GCA_902607945.1 uncultured Pelagibacteraceae bacterium
GTGAAAATTTTTTAATATTTGTTAATCTACAAGTTAGTTTGGGATTATCTTTATTTAAAGTTTTATAAGAAATAAGTATTGAGTCATTTTTATATCTTAATAAATGTGTAAATTTATCAGATCGCCAATTAGTTATTTTTTTTTTATACTTGCTATAAATCAAATTATTTTTTGTTACCGCAATTTTACCATTTACAAAGGGTAATCTTTTTCTTCTATTGTAAAAATAAGATATATAAAATTCATTCACTTTATTCTTTAATAACCCCTTAAGAACTTTTATCTTTTTAGAGCTTAATATCTTGAATGTTTTACCTTTTACTCTTTTATCAATATCAACAACAGAGTATATAACCTTGCTTATTTTTGCTTTAATTATTGCACTTGTACAAGGAGAAGTCACACCGTGATGACTGCAAGGTTCTAATGTAACATACATTGTTGAGTCTTTTAAATTATCTGAAACATTTCTAATTGCATTAGCTTCTGCATGGGGTCTTCCATTATAGGATGTTTGTCCAATTGAAATAATCTTATCATTTTTAACTATTACACAGCCTACAGATGGATTGGTTCCAGTAAGACCTTCTCTCGCTCTTGCTAAATCAAGGGCAAGATCCATGTATAATTTATCTTTTAATGAAAATTTATCTTTTTTTGTAGACATCTAGTTTGTCCACGAATTGTACAAAGTCTTTTTCTTCTCTAAAGTTACGGTAAACTGATGCAAAACGAACGTATGCAACGGGGTCTAATTCTTTTAGTCCTTCCATTACCATTGTGCCAATAGTATTTGTTGAAATTTCACTTTGACCTAACTCTTCTAAAGCTCGTGAGATTTTACTAATAAACTTTTCTGCTGTCTCAGTATCTATAGGTCTTTTTTTTAATGCTATAAATATAGATTTAGCCAATTTATCTCTATCAAAAGAAGATTTTCTACCATTCTTTTTAATAACCATTATTTCTCTAAATTGAACTCTTTCGAATGTGGTAAAACGCGCTCCACACACACATAATCTTCTTCTTCTAATTGCAGTACCATCTTCTGTAGGACGCGAGTCAACAACAGAGGTCTCCCCTTTTTTACAAATTGAGCAAATCATTTGTTATAAATTTTTGTATATCGGAAATGATGATGTTAAATCAATAACTTCTTTCTTAACTTCATTTTCAATTTTACTATTATCATTAGGATTTTCAGATAATCCTTTAAGAGTTTTGGTAATTAATTCTCCAACAGTTTTAAATTCGTTTAAACCAAATCCTCTAGTAGTTGCTGCCTGGGTTCCTAATCTTATTCCTGAAGTTATCATTGGTTTTTCTGTATCAAAAGGTATTCCATTTTTATTACAAGTAATGTTTGCTCTACAAAGACTTTCAGCAGCTAAATTACCTTTGACATTATAGGGTCTTAGGTCAACTAACATTAAATGTGTATCTGTTCCATCTGAATAAATTTTAAAACCATTATTTTTTAAAGTTTCGGCTAACATTTTCGCATTAGCTAAAACTGATTGAATATAATTTTTAAATTCAGGTTGTAATGCTTCTAAAAATCCTGCAGCTTTAGCAGCAATAACGTGCATAAGTGGTCCACCCTGATATCCTGGAAATACAGCTGTATTAAATTTTTTCGCAAGGTCTTCGTGATTAGTTAGTATTATTCCACCTCGTGCACTTCTAAATACTTTATGTGTAGTTGAAGTTACTACGTGAGCATAATCACAAGGATTTGGGTAACCTTTACCTGCAACTAAACCAGAAAAATGAGCCATGTCTACCATTAAATATGCCCCTACTTTATCAGCAATTTCTCTAAATCTTTTAAAGTCTATAACTCTAGAATAAGCACTTCCCCCTGCTATTATTAACTTTGGTTTATTTTCTAAAGCAAGTTTTTCTACATTATCATAATCGATGAGCTCTGACTTTTTATCAACATCATATCCTATTGCATTGAACCATTTACCTGACATTGAAATTTTTAATCCATGAGTAATATGACCCCCGGAATTTAAACTCATTCCCATAAACGTATCTCCTGGATTTAATAAAGCCAAAAATACAGCTCCATTAGCTTGTGCACCAGAATGAGGTTGTGCATTTGCAAATTTACAATTAAATAATTTTTTTAATCTTTCAATTGCTAAATTTTCAGCAACATCAACATGTTCACAGCCATTATAATATCTTTTACCTGGATAACCTTCTGCATATTTATTAGTTAGTACAGAACCTTGTGCTTCTAGTACTGCTTGGGAAACTATATTTTCTGAAGCAATTAATTCAATATGTTGTTGTTGTCTTAATAGTTCATCATTAATAGCTTTATGAAGCTCGGGATCTTTTTTTGACAAACTATCCTCAAAAAAACTTTTGTAACTATCATTTAAGTAATTTTTTTCACTAGACATAATTAAATCTTTCTAATTCTTTTAGAATGTCTTCCACCTTCAAATTTTGTGTTTAAAAAAACACTAATAAATTTTAAGGCATTATTTTTTGATAACACTCTAGATCCTAATGTAATGATATTTGCATCGTTATGCAATCTTGATAATTTCGTAGATTTTAAGTTAAAACATTGAGCTGCACGTATATTTTTATGTTTATTTGCCGCAATATTCATACCCGTACCAGAACCGCAAACTAATATACCGACATTATTTTTACTTGTCTTTACTTTTTTAGCCACTTTGTGCGCATAGTCTGGATAATCAACTTTATCATCATTGATTGGTCCCAAATCTTGAAAAGATAATCTTTTTTTTGATAAGTACATTTTAATACTTTCTTTTAATTTAAATCCCGCGTGATCAGATGAAATAAATATTTTTTTCAAATTAATTAAATTTATAATCTAATACACAAGCAACTAAGTGGATTCTATTTTCTTCTCCACCATTAAATGCATTATGATACTTAGTATTGTTTGTAATCCACACAGATCCATCCGCAGGCATATGCTTTGCAACATTGTCAATAACCATAATTGAGCCAGGATTTGTGATTATTGGAATATGAAGTCTTGGTTCTGGATCTCTATGCCAACTTAAGGTAGATCTCGGTTTTTTTAAAAGAACTCTTACTCTTCCTAACTTATATTTTGAAGATAAAATATCAAACACTTCTTTAAAATAAGTATTTTTATATTCTTCAATAAATTCAGAATAAGCTGACTCATCTATCATTTCATCTCTCATAGCCTCTTTGCCTGATGAATCTGGTTTAGTCCAAAATACTCCTCTTGCTTTATTGCCTTTGATTGAGTCTGGATTTCCAGGTATTTGTGTTAATGATATTGCACCAAAATTTGAAATACCAGCAACACCCGTAAATCCTTTAATTGATAATATTTCCTTATACGCTTTTTGAAGTTCATCAATGTCAAATTTAACATCTTGTTTTTGGAAATCTTGAAAATTTAGCGTCATTATGTTTATTTTATACCCTTTGTAATTGTTTAATAAACTTTTTAAGTTATATTTGTATAATACATTTGTCGCATTTTAAAAGAAAATTAAAAACATGATTACAGGTAAATACCCAGAGTTAAGACTTAGACGAAACAGAAAAGCATCTTGGTCAAGACGGCTAGTTCAGGAGAATACTTTAAGTCCAAGTGACTTTATTTTACCTATTTTTTTAATTGATGGAACTAATAAAAAAGAGTCGATAAATACTATGCCTGGGGTTTATAGATACTCTATTAATAGAATATCTCAGATAATTGATAGTGCCATTAAGATTGGTATACCAATGGTTGCTCTTTTTCCCAAAACAAAAAGTAATTTAAAAAATGAAATAGGCTCAGAATCTCTTAATGAGAACAACTTAGTTTGTAAAGCAATCATAGAGATTAAAAAAAGATATAAAAATCAAATAGGAATAATGTGTGATGTAGCTTTAGATCCATACACTTCGCATGGTCATGATGGTTTAATTAAATCAAACCAAATAATTAATGATGAAACAATTGAAG
>CACLMD010000032.1 GCA_902607945.1 uncultured Pelagibacteraceae bacterium
ATTTTACAGAAAGCTCTGGACTTTCGCTTGGTATGGCTGAAATTGCTCCAGGTGGTGATTTAATTCTTCATTATCATTCGCCAGCAGAAATTTACGTTGTTACAGATGGTAGGGGAATATTAAACAAATCTGGTAAACTAGAAGAAATTAAGAAAGGAGATGTTGTCTATATATCTGAGAATACAAAACATGCTTTAAAAAATAATGGTAAAGAAACATTAAAATTCTATTGGATTTTTCCAACTAATACCTTTTCTGAAGTTGAGTATTTTTATTGATCAATACCAAGATGTTTTTTTCTTTTTAGAACATAAGCTCTAATTAAGTTATCAAATATCAAAGCTATAAAAGCTACACAGATACCAAGTGTTAACCCAATACCAGCACCTTTTTTATCTGATAATGCTTTTAAAATATATTGGCCTAAATCTTCTGTACCAATAAATGCTCCAATAATTACCATAAACAAAGCAAATACAATCGTTTGATTTATACCTAGCATCATATGTGGGAATGCTAAAGGAAATTCTATTTTGGTTAATCTTTGAAATTTATTTACACCCGACATAGTTGCTGCATCATGCAAACCAGCTGGAACACTTCTGAGTCCCTCAATTGTATATCTTGTTGCAGGTATCGTTGCATAAACTATAACAGCTATTAGTACGGAAGTATCAGTTATGCCAAATAACATCATAACTGGAATTAAATAAACAAAAGACGGAAAAGTTTGAAAAATGTCACAAACACCCAGCATAAAATTTGCTGAATGCTTATTTTGAAAACATAAAGTTCCTACTGTAAATCCAATAACACAAGACACAATTACTCCAAATGTTGCCATATATGTTGTTACTAAAGCTCTGTCCCACCATGGGCTAAATGCTATAAATAAAGTTAAGGCACAAACTACCATTGCTGATCGTATACCACCAATTAAGTATCCTGCACCCACAACTAAAACTATAGTAGCAACTGCAGGCATTCTTAAATACAAAGCTCTCATTGGCTGAAGCACATCTTGAATTAACCATGTATTAAATGCTTTAATGTAAACAAAAAAAGTATCAAAAATCCAATCTACCCCTTTATTCCAAAAATCGGCTGTGGATATTCCTTTGTTGTGTGGAATTTCAAATAAATAATTAAAAGTGCCTTTAAATAAAAAAGTTCCAACATAAGCAAGTATTATTCCAATTACAAATATAGCACCAAAAAACAAAAGATTTTTATTTCTTTGATAGAATGTAAGATTACCAAAATAATCTGTTTGTTTATTTGCCCATGCTAAAGACATCTTGTCTAATAAAATTGCAATTAAGCTTATACACAAACCTGCTTCAAGAGCTAATCCAATATTTAATTGGTTCAATGCTAATAATAAATTAAATCCTAAACCTTTCGCTCCAATAAAAGCTGAAATAACTGCCATGGAGAAACAAACCATTATTACCTGGTTTACGCCAATTAATATATCTCTTCTAGCAGTTGGAATTAATACTTTGAACATTAGTTGCCAATTATTACATCCACTCATTCTTCCAGCTTCAATAACTTCTGGGGGTACCGCTCTTAAACCTAATAGTGTTAATAAGATCATTGGCGGTATGGCTACAACCATAGTTATGATTACTGCAGCATGATCACCCACTCCAAAAAGAACTAACGCTGGAACCAATACAGCATATTGTGGCATTGTCTGCATTACTAGTAATATTGGGTATAAAGCTTTCTCGACACGTTTACTTTTAAAAGCTGCTATCCCTAATCCTAATCCAAAAATAAATGATAGTGGAGCTGCAACTAATATAAATGAAAGTGTTTGCATTGAAGGTTTCCATTGACCAAATACAGAAATATAAACCATGGTCAAACTTGCAAACAAAGCTAAACCTTTTCCACTGAGCTTATATGAAAGTAATGCTGCACCTGCTGCTACAATAGTCCAAGGTAATCCTGGTAGTTCAGCCCATGGATTTTTATCTATCCAATCCCAGCTTGTAAACGCAACTATGGTTTCAAGACCTCCTAATAAAATCTCTCTAATTAATTCTATTAAAAAAGTCATAAAAGCAGTTAAATTTCTACTAATTTGTAAAACTATCGGACGACTTTTAAATTCTTGAGTATCTTCATTCCAAACTTCTATTGGCATCCATTCATTCATTAAGAAGAATAATGAGTCATTTATCCAAATGGGCAACCATCCAAGCAATGGAGGTAGTCTCCAAAAGACATCAAAAGCATAATATCTAACCTCTTTACCTAAAAAAACATAGCTACTTTGATTTGGATCCTTAATAAATTCTGCTTGACCTCGAATGAATTTATATGTTTCTGGAACATCTATTGCGAAACATAAAGCAAAGAATACAATTAAAAGAAATAACCATTGAAATGTTTTTGGATATTTTTTTAAAAATTCCATAACTTAATTATTATTTTTTCTTCCTCCAAAAACTGTATTGATTATTTTTGTTGGGTTAATAGAACCTATAATTTGATTATTTTTATCTACTACAGCTACAGTTTTTTCTTGAGAAAGAATTTTTTCAGCAACATTTTCTATGATTTCGTCTTTTGAAACTTTTAATTCACCTAAGTTATCTTTAGTTTTGTCCATAACATCTTCAATTAATAAAACTTTTTCTCTTGGTACTTCTTCCGTAAATTTTCTTACATATTCAGTTGCTGGATTTAAAACAATATTGGCAGGTGAGTCTAACTGCTCGATTATGCCATCTTTCATAATTGCAATACGGTCAGCGAGTTTTAAAGCTTCATCAAAATCATGTGTAATAAACATAATTGTTTTTTGTAACTTTTCTTGAAGTCTTAAAAACTCATCTTGCATCTCTTTTCTAATCAATGGATCTAGAGCTGAAAAAGGTTCATCTAAAAACCAAATATCTGGTTCTACAGCTAATGATCTTGCTATTCCTACCCTTTGTTGTTGTCCTCCTGAAAGTTCTCTTGGAAAATAATTTTCTCTACCATCAAGTCCAACTAATTTAACCATATCCATTGCTTTACTAATACTGTCCTCAGTTTTGATCCCTTTAATTTGAAGTGGAAAAGCTATATTTTCCACAACAGTTTTATGTGGTAGCAAAGCAAAGCTTTGAAAAACCATTCCCATTTTATTTCTCCTAAGATCAATAAGCTCTTTATTGTTTAACTTTAATAAATCTTGGCCTTCTATAAAAATTTTTCCACCTGTCGCATCTGTTAATCTAGAAATACATCTTAATAAAGTTGATTTACCTGAACCAGATAAACCCATCACAACTAACATTTCACCTTTTGAAACTTCAAATGAAGCATTGTTTACTCCTACAATACAACCATTTTCTTGAAAAGTTTTAGCATCTACATTGCCATTTGAGTCTTGAAGCATTTTTTGAGCATTGGCTCCAAAAATTTTATAAACATTTTCACATTTGATTACTGGCTCAGACATAAATTATTAATTAAGTTATATGAAATTAAGATAAAATTAAATCTATAATATTATTGTTTTCCCCCTTAAAAGTTTTTAATAAAATAAACTCTAGTATCAATTCCTGTACTCAAAAAACTTAATGCTTCACCGCTAACAGTTATCGACTCATTAACTCCAACATTATCTCCACTTACAGTAAAACCAGCAAAACACTTATTTTTTTCTACATCCCATTTAACAAATGTTTCATCAATTTTATTTCCATTGATTGTATAAATTTCATGAGCTCTGAAATTCAAAAAATTTGCACCCATAATTGCCCGTTGAGGAATTAGTTTTGTTGCCTTACAGACTTGTTCATATACTTCATCTGTTAATCTATAATGATCTGTGCCATCAAAAGTTACTAATATTCCAGATGGTAATTTTGATATTAATTCGC
>CACLMD010000033.1 GCA_902607945.1 uncultured Pelagibacteraceae bacterium
AATTTTACATCAAAAAGCTGGGATCAACATTTAAATGTAAATCTTAAGGCTCCTGCTTATCTAACAAAGGAATTTGCAAAAAATACTAAAGGTAAAAAAAATAATATTATAAATATTATTGATCAAAGAGTTTTTAAACTTACTCCATTTTTTACTTCATACACATTAAGTAAAACTGGTCTTTATACATTAACAAAAACAAGCGCCATGAGTCTTGCTCCAAATATAAGAGTAAATGGTATTGCACCTGGTCCAACAATAAAAAATAAAAGGCAAAGCAATAAACACTTTAAAAAACAGTACTTAGCTACACCTTTAAAGCAACAAGTAAAGCTTGATGAAATTTGCAACGCTGTTGACTTTTTTATTAAAAACAGTTCAATTACAGGTCAAGTTTTAGCAATCGATAGTGGTCAGAATTTAAATTGGCAAACACCTGACGTAGTAGGTAAAGAATGAAAAAAAATAATTTAAAAGTTGTAAAAATAGATAAAAATAAAAAATTATTTAATTATGAAAAAAAGATCTTAATTAAAGATTTAACTTTAGATTTAAAACTTGGTTATTATGATTTTGAAAAAGAAAAATCTCAGAAAGTAAAATTTAGCCTTGAAATTGACTATGAAGATAAAAAACCTACAAGTGATAAAGATATCAAATCTATTGTTAATTATGGTCAGGTTGTAAAACTAATTAAAAAACTCACTAAGAATAGACATTATAATTTTTTAGAAACACTTGCAGAGGATGTTTTTGATGTATTATTTAAAGATAAACGTATTGGAAAAATAATGCTTCAGATTGAAAAACTAGAGATATTAAAAGATTGTACCTCTGTTGGTATTCAAATTACTAAAAAAAGAAGTCATGAAAAGTTCTGAACTTGGGAAAGAAGTAATTAAAAAAGAACTTCCATTAATTCCTAAAAGCCCTGGTGTTTACAGAATGCTTAATCATAAAGATGATATTCTTTATGTAGGAAAAGCAAAAAATCTCCCAAACAGATTAAAAAGTTATGTAACGGAAAAAAACCATATAATCAGAACTGAAAGAATGTTATCTCAAACATTTAAACTAGAGATAACTACTACTGCTAATGAGAGTGAGGCTTTACTATTAGAAGCAAACTTAATTAAAAAATATAAACCAAAATTTAATATATTATTGAAAGATGATAAATCTTTTCCATTTATATTTATTAGTAATAAAGATAAGTGGGCTCGGGTAACAAAACATAGAGGTAAAAAAGATAAAGAGGGATTTTATTTTGGTCCATTTGCGTCAGCAGGTACAGCAAATTGGACAATAAAAATGCTTCAAAAAATATTTCAACTTAGAGTTTGTGACGATGGAACTTTTAAAAATAGAAAAAGACCCTGTATTCTTTATCAAATTAAAAGATGCTCAGGTCCATGTGTAGATTATATTAATGGAAAAGATTATCAAAAATCTGTAGATCAAGCCATTCAGTTCGTATCAGGTAAATCAAGAGATATACAAAAAAATCTTTCAAAAGAAATGGAAATTGCAAGCGATCAACTTGATTTTGAAAAAGCTTCTATTTTAAGAGATAGAATTAAATCATTAAATATAATTCAGTCATCTCAACGAATAAATGAAGCTAACTTAATTAATGCTGATGTAATAGCTGGTTACAAAGAGTCTGGCAAAACTTGTATCCAAGTATTTTTTTATAGATCAAAACAAAATTGGGGTAATCAAGCTTATTTTCCAAAACATGATCCAGATCAAAATATTTCTGAAATTATGTCCTCTTTTTTAATGCAGTTTTATGAAAATAAAAGTGTTCCTAAATTATTAATAATTAACACCGATATAAAAGATAAAAAATTAATAGAAGAAACTTTAAGTAAAAAGGAAGGTCATACAATCTCTATCAATTCAGCAAAAAAAGGAACTAAAGCAAAAGTCATGGCAATGGCAGAAAAGAACGCCAAGGAGTCTTTAAATAGAAAACTTTATGAAACTAATAATAATAAAAACTTATTTGAAGGTGTTTCTAAAAAATTTGATCTTAAAAATGTTATAAACTTAGTTGAAGTTTACGACAACAGTCATATTCAAGGAACAAATAGTGTTGGGGCAATGGTAACATTTGGTAATGAAGGCTTTGTAAAAAAAAGATATCGAAAATTTGATATTAAGATCAAGGGTACTGAGCAGGATGATTTTGCAATGCTAAAAGAAGTTTTGTCAAGAAGACTAAAAAGAGCAATTCTAGAAAAGGGAAATTACTTAAGTTTACCTGATTTAATTTTAATTGATGGCGGAAAAGGTCAATATTCTGCTGCCAAAGAAGTATTAGATGAGCTTGGATTACACGATCTACCAATGATTGCTATTGCAAAAGGTAAAATGAGGAACAGTGGGGATGAAACTTTCTTCTATAATGGTAAAAGCTACAAATTTGAAAGAAATGATCCAACTTTGTTTTTTATGCAAAGACTTCGCGATGAAGCTCATAGATTTGCGATTACATCACATAGAGCAAAACGTGCAAAAGGTATTTCAAAATCACTTCTAGATCAGATCGATGGAGTTGGAGCTATAAGAAAAAGGGCTTTATTAAACCATTTTGGTTCTGCTAGATCCGTTGAGTCTGCTAGCTATGATGAGATAAAATCTGTAGAAGGTGTTGAAGAAAAAGTTGCAAAAAAAATATATAATTTCTTTCATGAATAACTATGCTTAAAAAAATTCCAAATATTTTAACTATAGGACGCATAATTATTGTTCCGTTCTTTGTGTTGGCTTTTTATCTTCCTGGATTTTATGGGGATTTGACTGCATTAATTTTATTTATAATAGCCTCATTTACTGATTTTTTAGATGGTATGTTGGCTAGAATGCTGGGTGAAGAGTCTAAGCTTGGAGAACTTCTAGATCCGATTGCAGATAAGATTATAGTTGCAACTGCTCTTATACTTTTAGTTATGGATGGTACTATTCAACACTATGAAGTAATAGCTGCTATAATTATTCTTACACGTGAAATACTAATTTCAGGATTAAGAGAATTTCTTGCAAAAGGTAAAATAAAATTACCAGTATCAAATCTTGCAAAATTAAAAACTGTATTACAAATGATTTCGATAGCTCTTTTATTGTCTGGTGAAACAGGAAATAGAATTATAAATTTTCAGGATTATAATGCTCAAATAATTGGAATAATTTTGTTATGGCTTTCAGCTGCACTCACTTTGTATACTGGTTATGATTATATGCGTAAAGGAATTGATCACGCAATATCAGAGGACAACAAAGATTAGGCTGCCTTTTTCTTTCTTACTAAATTTTGATAGCTTTTATTTAAATCAATTATCATTTCACATACTTTAAATTGATTTTCTGATATACAGGAAACTGGTGTAACTTCTGCAGCTGTTCCAGTTAAAAAACATCCTACAAAATCAGATAGCTCTGAGGGTTTTATTTTTCTTTCATGAACTTTAATATCTTTTGATTTAGCAATATCAATAACTGTTCTTCTTGTTATACCATCTAAAAATGAGTCTGGGACTGGTGTATGTAATTCTCCATTTTTATCTTTAAAAAAAATGTTTGCTCCAGTTGCCTCAGCAACATTCCCCTCATGATCAAGCATCAATGAATCTGTATAACCTTGTTTTTCAGCTTCATGTTTGGAGAGTGTACATATCATATAAAGACCTGAAGCTTTAGTGTCCCACGGAATTGTATCAGGTGCTGGCCTTCTCCAACTAGAAATATTTAATTTTATTCCTTCTACTTTTAATTTTGGATCAAAATATGAGCCCCACTCCCAAGTTGCTATTGCTACATGAATTTTAGTTTGTTGA
>CACLMD010000034.1 GCA_902607945.1 uncultured Pelagibacteraceae bacterium
ACTGAGTCTGCTCCATATTTATTAATAATATTTTGAGGATCTATTGTATTTTTTTTTGATTTTGACATAGACTCTGACGGTCCAACAATTACTTTTTTTGATGTGTCTTTTTTATCAAAAAAATCTTTTCCATTTTCAGTAAAAATTTCTTCTGGACTTAACCAATTATTTTTTTCATCTTTATATGTTTCATGGCATACCATTCCTTGAGTGAACAATCCCTTGAAGGGTTCCTTCAGATCTATTTCATCATTGTTCTTGTTTATTGCTCTCATGAAAAATCGAGAATAGAGTAAGTGTAAAATAGCATGTTCAACTCCACCAATATATTGATCTACAGGCATCCAATAATCTAAATCATCTTTATCAAATGGCTTGGTTTTATTACTTGCAGAGCAAAATCTTAAAAAATACCATGAAGAGTCAACAAATGTATCTAACGTATCTGTTTCTCTTTTACATTTTTTTCCATCAATGATTACATTTTTCCAGTCTTCAGTAACATCTAATGGATTTCCATTAGTATTAATATTGATGTTTTCAGGAAGTTTTACTGGCAAATCTTCTTCTGGTATTTTAATAATTGTATCATTTTCATCATAAGCTATTGGTATTGGGCATCCCCAGTATCTTTGTCTAGAAATTCCCCAATCTTTAAGTCTATAATTTGTCTTTCTTTTTCCTAAATTTCTCTTTTCTAATAAATCTATTGTTTTATTGATAGACTCGTCTGGAACTTTAGTCTCATTTAAAAATTCTGAATTAATGATGAAACCGTCCCCTGTGTAAGGTTCGCTAGTTACTTTAAAAGTAATATCCTCATCTTTGGGTCTAACAACTGTTTTAATTTCTAAATTATATTTCTTTGCAAAATCAAAATCTCTTTGGTCATGGGCTGGACATCCAAAAACTGCACCTAATCCATAATCCATTAAAACAAAATTTGCGAAATAAACAGGAACTTTATTGTTAGAATCTAAAGGGTTTATAGCTAATAAATTTGTTTTAAATCCTATTTTTGGAGCTTGGGCAATTGACTCTTCCGTGGTGCCAGCCGTCGAACATTCCTTTTTAAAGTCTGTAAATTTTTTATTTCTAGAATAATATTCTGAAAGAGGATGATCAATTGAAAGAGCAAGAAAAGATAACCCAAAAAGAGTATCAGGTCTAGTTGTATAGCATTTAATAGTATTTATATCCTTTAATCCTTCAATTTTAAAATCAATCTCACATCCAAAAGATTTTCCAATCCAATTTTTTTGCATTGTTTTAACTTTTTCAGGCCACTCATCTAATAAATCTAAATCTTTTAACAACTCATCGGAAAATTTTGAAATTTTAAAAAACCATTGATTTAGTTTTTTTCTCTCAACAATAGCTCCTGATCGCCAACCTTTTCCTTCAATTACTTGTTCATTTGCTAAAACAGTTTTATCTAAAGGATCCCAGTTTACGTAACTATCTTTTCTATAAATTAGTCCTTTATCATAAAGATCCAAAAAAATTTTCTGTTGATGTTTGTAATAATCTTTAGAGCAAGTAGAAATTTCTCTATCCCAATCAATGGAAAGCCCTAACCTTAATAGTTGGGTTTTCATAATCTTAATATTGTCTTCGGTCCATTTTTTTGGGTTAATATTGTTTTGCTTTGCTGCATTTTCCGCTGGCATACCGAAAGAATCCCACCCCATTGGATGCAACACGTTAAATCCTAACAATGATTTATATCGAGAAAGGACATCTCCTATAGTGTAATTTCTTACATGACCCATGTGGATTTTTCCCGATGGATAAGGAAACATTTCTAGACAATAAAATTTTTTTTTATGCTTATCTATTTTTGAAGAATAAAATTTTTCTTTTAACCAAAACTTTTGCCACTTGTCTTCAATTATTTTAAAATTATATCTTTCCACTTACACTAATTTTTTAGAGATTAATTATTTAAGATTGATAAAATTAATCATCTTTTTTTTTCTTTTCTTGCTTATATTTTGTGGCTTTGTTTAAAATTGTTGATACAAGTTTTGTTCTAATTTCAGGATTATCCTCGTTAATTATACATTTGTCTAAACTTTCACAATTTTTTGTATAAACCTTAATCTTAAGAGAGTCAGATCTAATTTCATTAGTTAAAAATCTAATAGATATTTTTATATAATCACGATAATTATTGTTTTCATTATACCAGTCTGTAATTAAAATTCCGCCACCATAATCAGCAGAGATTAAAGGCATAAAATCAAGAGTATCTAAACTTGCTCTCCACAATTCATTAGAGGTTGCAAAATCAAAAACTCCTCCTCCTTTATTTTCTTCTCCAAATAACCTAAAACCCCGGCCTTCCTCAATATTCTTTGCTACTCTTTTTTCGGGCTCCGGTGGAAAATCCTTTGCACTAGTAGGTTTGTACATTCCACAGGCGTTGAATAAAACCAACAAACCTAATAAAGTGATAAAAAACAAAATTTTAGCTGTATTTTTTGATAAAAACATAATATTTTTCCAGAGTATTATATTAAAAAGCTAAAAAACATAGTTATTTTCCTAAACAATGGTACAAATGTGATATAATTACAACACTAATGTATTTTAATTTAAATTCTGACTATTTCTGTTCGAAAATTCGTTCAACTAGAATAATTTACCCCTGTTTATAATTATAAATACGAATAGGAGAAAATATGAACAACTTAAAAAAACTAGGATTAACAGCATTAGCTGGATCTTTAGTTGCTTCAACTGCTGTAGCAGGTAGCTTAGATGTTACTGGAACTGCAAAAGTTAAGTATCAATCAAAAGGTCCTGAAAGAGTAACAGGAAATCCTTGGTCTGATGCAACAACAATTACATTTTCTGGATCAGGTGATTTAGATAATGGTATGACAATTGGTTATGGTTACACAATGGCTAACGCTATATTCTCAAGTTCTAAACTAAGTTTAGATATGGGTGACACTGGTGTAGTTTCATTTGGTAACGTAAGTCACCAAGCTGGTATCAGTAAGTACTCAGACAAAATGCCAACTGCTGGAGAGCAAGTTTGGGATGATGTTGATACTGCTGACGAAGGTGTAACTGACTTAGGTGCTGATAACACTTTAGGTTATGAAATCACAATGTCTGGAATTACAGCTTCTGCTTCATACGCAAGAACTGGTTTAGGAACTGACAATTCAATCGTACTTATCGCTAATGATTTAGTTGATGGTGCTTCTTTTGGTATTGGTTCAGGTACTAACACAATATCTGCGACATCTGAAGACGATATGATGACAGTTTGGGCTACTTACACAACTGGTCCAATAACTATGGGTGCTCAATTTTCAGAAATTGATAAAACAGCTGCAAACTCTGACGTTGACAGAGAGCACGTTGCAATATCTTTTGCTGTAAATGAAAACTTAAGTGTATCTTATGGTATTTCAAATGTAGCTTACGAAGCTACTACAAAAACTGATGAAGAAAGTTCAGGTTTTTCAGCTTCTTACACTATGGGTTCTATGACTCTAGGTGCTGTAGCTAACAAAACTGATTCACTATTAGGAACTGCAGGAACTGATAGAGAATTTACTGAAGTTTCATTAGCATTTGCGTTTTAATTAACGTAATAAGTTAAAT
>CACLMD010000035.1 GCA_902607945.1 uncultured Pelagibacteraceae bacterium
TTTTTGAAAGTATTCAGAGTAAATATTTAAACGATATTTGAAAATTAGATATTCAATTCCAATATTTCCAGTAATTCTATTGGACTCAGGAATCACCAATTTTGCATTTTCTTCATTTGAAGCTTTTAGAAAACATTCATCAAAAGTTTTACATGGAATAATTTCTGCTTTTGGATCAATAGCTAGTGATGCAAGATGGGAGTAAGCTCCGTAAGTGCCTTGAAAATAAATTTTGCTCATAATTATTTATATTTCATTATTTTTTTTATAGCTAGATAATCTTCTTTACTATCGACACCTATTGGAGATTTATTTGCAAGAGCTACATTAATATTAATATTATTATCCAAAGCTCTTAATTGTTCTAGTTTATTTTTTAACTCATTTTTTGACTGATCAAATGAAACAAATTTTTTAAGAATACTTACCTTATAACTATAAATTCCCATGTGATGAAACACGTTGGTTTTATCTTTTGTTTTTCTTAAAAAATTTTGTGCATACGGAAAGGAATTTTTATCAAATGACTCTTGAATTTTTACTTTAACTAGATTTTCATTTTCATACATATCTTGAGTAAAAATGTTTGCTGCTAATGTACCAATTTTTGAGTCTTTTAATTTCATCTTCATATCTAAAGTCTTAATATCATTTATATCGATATCAGGTTCGTCCCCCTGGATATTCATAATAAAATCAATGTCATTTCTTTTCAGTAAGTTAAATGCTTCATAAATTCTATCAGTACCAGTTTTGTGGTTTTTAGAGGTTAAAATCGCGTTTCCTCCATTGCTTTTTACATCATCTATTATTTCTTGATCCTCGGTAGCAACAATAACTTCGCCAATATTTGCTTTTTCGGCTCTCTTAAAAACATGAGAAATGATTGAAAGGCCATTAATCTGTAGCAAAGGTTTACCAGGCAATCTGGTAGCGGACATTCTTGAGGGAATAATTATTAATGTTTTCATAGATTCTATATATTTATTTAGATTATAAAGAGGGGCAAAATTGTACAGTAAAATATAAGCATTTTTAAAATATTAATGTTATAGGTTCTTTATATAAAATTAGCAAAAATGGATTCTTTTGAACTAAATAAAATTGTTGCTGCAGTATTAATGGTTGCACTTCTTATAATTGGTATTGGAAAACTTACTGATGTAATATTTCACGTCGAAAAACCTGAAAGACCAGGTTATGTTGTTGAAATAAAAGAAGTCGCTGAAACAGCTGTTACTACCACTGGAGTTGCTGAAGAGAAAGTTGATATTGGTGCTCTAATGGCAATGGGAGACGTTATAAGTGGGGAAAAAGTTTTTAAAAAATGTGCTGCTTGTCATTCAATTATCAAAGGGGGTAAAAATAATATTGGACCTGCATTATATAACGTGGTTGGACGAAAAATTGGTGGAGTTTCTGATTATAAATACTCAAAAGCCTTAGCAGCTTACGGTAAGGAATGGAATTTTGAAGAATTAAATGGTTTTTTAATTAAACCTGCAAAATGGATTAAAGGAACTAAAATGGCTTATGCTGGTCTTAGAAAAGAAAAAGATAGAGCTTCAGTTATAAAATATCTAAATCAAAATTCAGATAATCCACTTCCATTACCTTAATTTACCAAAGCAATATAATAATATACTTTTTTGAACATGAACTCTATTAAGTGCTTGTTGCCAAACATGAGATTTTTTTCCTAAAAAAACTTCATCACTAACTTCGTCTCCACGTGGTAAGCAATGAAGAAAAATACAATCTTTATTTGCAGTATTTATCAATTTTGTATCTATTTTAAATTTTTTGAATTGTTCTATTTTTTTCTTTTTGTTAACTTTATCATTTAAAGAAATAACTTTATCAGAAAATATTACATCTGCTTCTTTAACAGCATTTTTTACATCATTATAAATAAATATTTGTCTGTTGTTTTTTTTAACCCAATCTCTGACTTTTTTACCTGGTTCAAATTTTTTAGGACAACCAATACTCAACTTAAATGAAAATTTAACAGAAGCGGCTATTAGACTATCTAAAACATTATTAGAATCTCCAATCCAACATATATTTAATTTTGAAATTGGTTTTTTCTTTATCTCTTCGACAGTAAATACATCAGACAATACTTGGGTTGGGTGTGAGGACGGACTTAAACCATTTATTATTGGAATTGATAAATGATCTTTAAAATTTTCAATTTTTTCATCACTATCTGTTCTCATCATAAATCCATCACCATAAGTAGACAGAATTTTTGCAGTATCAGCGATACTTTCTCCACCTTGTCCTAGATGAAGTTCATTTGATCTAAGTGTTAAAGTTCCACCCCCAAGCTGTTTAATAGCTAAATAAAAACTTATTCTTGTTCTAGAGCTAGCTTTCTCAAACATTTGTATTAACATTTTACCTTTCAAAGGTGACCCTTTATCAACCTCTAAAGTATTGAGTCTTTTTCTCAAATTTTTTCTTTTTTTTGCATCAACAATAATTTTTCTTAAATCTTTAGCAGAAATATCTTTAAGATGAATAAAATGCTTCATAATTTTAATAAGTTGAGCAAACTTTTTTTATTATATTTAATGCTAAAATGAGTTCTGATTTTTTTACATTAAGTGGTGGTAAAATTCTTATAACATTTTCTGCAGCTTTAATGGTTAAAAGTTTATTTATCATTAGTTTTTGTATAAAATTTGTTTGATCTTTTTGTAATTGTAATCCGATTAAAAAACCTCTTCCACGTACTTCTTTTATAATTTTAGGATATTTTTTTTTAATTTCATTAAGTTGTTCAAGAAAAAAACTCGAATTTTTTTTTATATTATTTAAAAAACTCTTTTTGGAAATTATATCTAATACCTGAGTACCAATTTTCATGGCAATTGGGTTTCCTCCAAAAGTTGATCCATGTGTACCAGGCACCATACCTGACGCAGCTTTTTTGTTCATTAAAACTGCTCCTATGGGAAAACCTCCTCCAATGCCTTTGGCAATAGGTACAATATCAGGTTTTACTCTAGACTTTTCGAAAGCAAAAAATTCTCCTGTTCTTCCTATTCCACATTGCACTTCATCTAAAATTAACAATATTTTCTTTTTATTGCATATTTTTCTTAACTCTCTTAAACACCAATCAGGAATTACTTTTATTCCACCTTCTCCCATAATAGTTTCAACCATTATAGCTGCTGTATTTTTGGTAATCTTTTTTTTTAATGATTTATGATCTCCAAACTTGAAATGATCAAAGCCTTGAACTTTTGGACCAAATCCTTCTGTCATTTTCTTTGAACCACTAGCAAAAATTGCTGCTATTGTTCTTCCGTGAAATGAGTTCTTTATACAAAGGATTCGATTTTTATAGGGTTTTCCTATCGAATAATAATATTTTCTTGCTACTTTTATTGCAGCTTCTGTAGCTTCAGCACCACTATTTTGGAACATCACATAGTCAGCAAATGTTTTTTTAGCTAATTTTTTAGCCAATATTTCTCCTTCGGGGATTATAAACGCATTAGATACATGCCAAAGTTTTTTTGACTGATTGGTAATTGCTTTAATTAGTTTTGGATGAGAGTGACCCAAAGAATTAACAGCAATACCTT
>CACLMD010000036.1 GCA_902607945.1 uncultured Pelagibacteraceae bacterium
TGCGAGATGGTGAACAATCACCTGGAGCATCTATGAGTGTTGAAGAAAAAATTCAGATATCAAGAGTTTTTGATGAAATGGGTATTGATATAATTGAGGCAGGTTTTCCAATATCTTCCCCTGGAGATTTTGAGGCGGTAAGTGCTATAAGCAAAAGTATTAAGAACTCAATTCCATGTGGATTAGCTCGAGCAAAAAAAAAAGACATTGATGCATGTCATGAGTCTTTAAAATTTTCAAAAAGATTTAGAATACACACATTTATCTCAACAAGTCCTGTTCATATGAAACATAAACTTAACATGACTGATGAACAAGTATTAGAGGCTATTAAAGATAGTGTAACTTACGCAAGAAAATTTACAGATGACGTAGAGTGGTCATGTGAGGATGGCACAAGAACAAACTTAGACTTTATGTACAAAACAATAGAACTAGCAATAAACTGTGGAGCAAAAACTATTAATATACCAGACACAGTTGGCTATTCTATTCCAGAAGAATTTGCTAGAACAATCACCTCAATTAAAAATAATGTACCTAATATTGATAAAGCAATTATTTCTGCTCACTGTCATAATGACCTTGGTCTAGCTGTAGCAAATGCATTGTCAGGATTGTCTGCAGGTGTTAGACAAATTGAGTGCACTATTAATGGGATAGGAGAGAGAGCAGGTAATGCAGCACTTGAAGAAATTGTAATGGCAATTAAAACTAGAGAGGATTTATTGCCTTATAAGACTGGCATTAAAACGGAACTAATTAGTAAGGCCTCAAAAATTGTTTCAAATGCAACTGGCTTTCCTGTTCAATTCAATAAAGCAATAGTTGGAAAAAATGCTTTTGCTCACGAGTCAGGTATTCATCAAGACGGAATGTTAAAAAATAGAGAAACTTATGAAATTATGTCACCAGAAAGTGTTGGAGTTAAAAAAACATCTTTAGTGATGGGAAAACATTCAGGAAGACATGCATTTAAAGATAAATTAAGTGACCTAGGTTATTCAGATGTAACAGACGATGTTATTCAAGCAGCTTTTGGAAAGTTTAAAATTTTGGCTGATAAGAAAAAACATATTTATGACGAAGATATCGTTGCTTTGGTAGACGATAGTTTAATAATTGATAATAAGATTAATGCAATAAATCTTAAATCTTTAAAAGTATTTGCTGGCACTGGTGAACCACAAAGAGCAGATATGACATTAGATGTTTTTGGAGATATAAAAAAAACCTCTCAGACAGGTGATGGTCCAGTTGATGCAATTTTTAAATGTATTAAAGATTTATATCCACATGATGTAAAACTTTCTCTTTATCAGGTCCATGCAGTTACAGAAGGTACTGATGCTCAAGCAACAGTGAGTGTCAAAATTGAGGAAAATGATAGAACTACTGTTGGTCAATCAGCAGACACAGATACTTTAGTTGCTTCAGCAAATGCATACTTAAATGCTTTGAATAAAATGTTAATTAAGAGAGAGAAAAAATCTATGTTTCAAAATATTGAATACCAAAAAGTAAAAGGAGGAGTTTAAATGGGATTATTTGACAGAGTAAAGAAGATTTGGAGCCAAGATATGGCGATAGACCTAGGAACTGCAAATACATTAGTTGTTGTAAAAGGCCAAGGTGTTGTTCTTAACGAGCCATCAGTGGTTGCAATTGTTGATCAAGGTGGAAAAAAACAAGTTTTAGCTGTTGGAGATGAAGCCAAAACAATGCTTGGTAGAACTCCAGGAAATATTAGTGCTATCAGACCTTTAAGAGATGGGGTTATAGCAGATTTTATTGTGACAGAGGAAATGATTAAACATTTTATTAAAAAAGTTCATAAAGGAAGCTCTTTTGCTAATCCCAGAATTTTAATTTGTGTACCAACTGGCTCTACTCCAGTTGAAAGAAAAGCAATTCAAGATAGTGCTCTTGCAGCAGGTGCGAGAAGAGTTCAGTTAATTGAAGAACCAATTGCTGCTGCAATTGGTGCAGGTCTTCCTATCTCTGAAGCAACAGGATCAATGGTAGTTGATATTGGCGGTGGAACAAGTGAAATTGCAGTAATGTCATTAGGAGGTCTAGTCTATTCTAGATCTTTAAGAGTTGCAGGAGATGCAATGGATAATGCTTTAGTTAACTATATGAGAAAAGAATATAATTTAATGATAGGTGATAGCACTGCAGAAAAAATTAAAAAAGAAATAGGCACAGCAATACCAACAAATGACAATACCTATCCAGTTAAAGGTAGAGACTTAAGATCTGGAACTCCTAAAGAGGTGAATATTACAGAAGAAGATACTGCAGAAGCATTAAATGATATTTTAAGAGAAATGGTTAATGGAATTAAAGATGCTCTCGAAACAACACCACCAGAATTATCAGCAGATTTAGTTGATATGGGGTTAACATTAACAGGAGGCGGGGCATTATTAAAGAATATTGATAAAAGATTTTCTAAAGAAACAGGTTTACCAGTACATATTGCAGAAGATCCACTATCGTGTGTCGCAATTGGAACTGGGAAAGCTTTAGATCAAGAACAAACATTCTCTACTATGTTGACTGAGTATTAAGAATAATGTCCTCAAGCAGAGATGATTTTATAATAGCAATAAGATCAGCTTTTCTAAAAAAAACTACTAAACAAAAATTTTCGTTGTTGACATTAGTTTTCGTATCTATCTTCATAATTTTTTTGTCAGGGTTAAATTTTACAATAGTGAATAAAACAAAAATTTTTATAAATGAAATTGTCTATAGATCTTCATTTATAATCTCTATACCGGAAAATTTGATTATTAAATCTTATTTAGGAGTCAAAGAATATTCAAATTTTTACGAAGATTATGATAATAATAAAAATGAGCTAGAAGAATTAAAATCAAAAGAAGTATCTAGTAAAATCATAATTAGTGAAAACAAAGAGCTTAAAAATTTAATTGAAGATTATACACTTTCATCAAACAAGATATTAGCAAAAGTAATTGTTGATCATAAGAGTCCTTTTTTAAGAACTATAATTATTAATAAAGGTAGTTCAGAAGGATTAGAGATAGGTACAAATATTTATGATAGAAATTATTTAGTAGGAAGAGTAATAGAGGTAAATTATAAATCTTCTAGGGTACTTTTATTATCTGACTTAAACTCTAATGTTCCAATTTCAATTACCCCAGGAAATGTCCAAGCTATCGTTGTTGGTGATGGAAAGAATTCAGGAGAAATTAAATATATTAAAGATAATTTAATGAATTATATAGAAGATCAGAGTATAGCTTACACTTCAGGAACTGGCTCAATCTTTAAAAGTGGCATTCCTGTTGGAAGAGTTAGCAATATAAAAAACCGTTTCTTGATTAATTTTTATAGCGATTTTGAACAACTTAAATATG
>CACLMD010000037.1 GCA_902607945.1 uncultured Pelagibacteraceae bacterium
ATTAACTCAAATCTCCAGAGATCTTAGAAATAAAGAAAAAGAATTAAGATCTAAAGAAGAAGCTCAGAATAGAAAAGATATTGACTTAAAAATAAGAGAAGATGAACAAGCACAAAAAGAATTAAAAGAACAAAAACGAAAAAATAAAGAATTAAAAGCTTTTAAAGAGGATGAAGAAAGAAAAAAACAGCTTGAATATATAAGAATTAAAGAATGGGAAGAAAAATTTGATAGAGAGCAGAAAACTAAAGAACATCTTGAGAATTTAAGAGAGCAAAAATTGAAACAAAGAGAATTAGAAAAGATAAAAAAATTTGAGGAATCAGAGAGTCCATCGACAAGTATTAGTTTAGAATTAAAAGATCTAGATGTTGATAAATCGTCAAAAAACTAAAATTTTTAATTAATTAGTATCAAGAATAGCATGAAAAAACTGTTTTGTTCTTTCATTTTGAGGGTTTCCAAATAATTGTTCCGGTGGTCCTTGCTCAAAAATTTTTCTTTCATTAAAGAAACAAACTCTATCAGAAATTTCTCTTGCAATTTTCAATTGATTGAAATGAAATAGATTTATTTGGACAATAATTTATTGAAGTAATTTCTGCACTTATATAAAGTTTAAAATAATATGTCTTATCTTTCATCAAATCAACTTAAACAATATAAAGATGAAGGATTTGTTTCACCAATAAATATTTTTTCAAAAGAAAAGGCAAAAGAAATCAGAAATGAAATTGAATTAATAGAAAATGAAATGCCAGATGAATTAGTAAAATCAGGAAGATATAATGCACACTTAATTTCACCTTTATTAGATGAAGTTACACATAATCCTAAAATATTAGATTCTGTTGAAAGTTTAATTGGAGAGAATATCTTGGTTTGTGGAACTACTCTTTTTATCAAAAATCCAAATGAAAAAGGATTTGTTAGTTATCATCAAGATGCAAAATATATAGGTTTAGAACCCCATAATTGGGTAACGGCTTGGGTTGCTATAACCGACTCAAACGAACATAACGGATGCATGAGAATGTGGTCAGGTTCTCATAAAGATAATCTTAAAGAACATGATCAAAAATTTAATGAAGGTAATTTATTAACAAGAGGTCAAACTGTCAAAAATGTACCAAAAGATAAAACTACTCCTATAATTCTAAAAGCTGGACAAATGTCACTTCATCACCCAACTGTTGTTCATGGTTCTGATTTGAATCAAAGTAATGATCGAAGAATAGGTTTTGTAATTCAAAGCTATATCGGCACGAATGTTAAACAGGTGCTTGGTAAAAATAGTGTCCAGCTTGCAAGAGGAGTGGATAACTTTAATTTTCATGAAAAAATTGTAAGATCTAACTCACTAATGACTAAAGATGATCTTGAATTAAAAAAAAAAGAGAATGATAATCTTCAGGAAATATTTTATAAAGGATCAAATAAAAAAGGTAGTTATTAATGAAAAAAAATAAATATAAAAAAGACGCAATTTCATCTCTTTTTGCAAAGAAATATATATATTTTTATTATGCTTTTTTTTGGATAATTTTATTATTATTCGTGTTTACTAGATGAACAAAAAATTTATTTTAATAATTATAATCATTCTTGCTATAGAATTGTCAGGCCACGGAATAATTGTTTCACTAATGAAATTACTGAATTCGATGGGTTAATTAAATTTTCGGTGGTAATTCACTCTTATTCATAAATGAAAAACCTTTTATTACTGCATCTCGACGAGAAATTTCATTATACCATCTTGTGAGATTTTTAAATTGAGATAATCCAATATCATGCCACTCATGGCGTGCTATCCATGGAAATGTTGCAATATCTGAAATTGTATAATTATTTCCAGATAAAAATTTTTTAACTGCTAATCTTTCATCAAGTTGTTGATATATCTGTTTAGAAATTTTAAAATATCTATCTTCTCCAAATTTACTTTTACCAGGATTATAATGATGAAATTGATGGTGCTGGCCGAGCATTGGTCCAATATAACCCATTTGAGCCATTAACCACTGGTTAATTTCCAGTCTATCTTTGCTATCATAAAATTTTCCACTTTTTTCTGCTAAATAAATTAGTATTGCTCCAGACTCAAAAACATTTACATTATTTTTATGATCAATAATCACTGGAATTTTGCTAAGAGGGCTTATTTTTTTAAAATCTGATTTAAATTGATCTCCTTTATCAAGATCTACTTTAGTTACTTTATAATCATAACCAATTTCCTCAAGCATAATGCTGATCTTTTTACCATTTGGAGTATTAGCTGAAAATAATTCAATCACTTTTAACACCAAGTCGATTTTTTATCGTTTTTGATGATGTTGTAAATTCGAATCTATATTTTTCATTTGGTCTTGCTAATTTAAAACAAGCTCTAGCTGCCAAAGCACCTTCATGAAATCCAGATAAAATAAGTTTTAATTTTCCAGGATAGCTACATATATCACCAACAGCATAAATACCCTTTTTATTAGTTTCGAATTTTTCTGTATCAACCTCAATAGTTTTTTTATCAATATTTAAACCCCAGTTTGCTATTGGACCAAGCTGCATAATTAATCCAAAGAAACCTAATAAGTAATCAGTTTTAAGAGTTTTAGATTCTTTATCATCATTTTTTATATCTAAACTCTCTAATTTGTCCTCTCCTTTAATTGAGCTAATTTGATATTTGGTAAAGAGATTAATTTTTCCATTTTTCACAAGCTCATGTACTTTATCAACAGTTGCCTGTGCACCTCTAAAATCATCTCTTCTATGAACTAAATTTACTTTTGAATTTTTTGATAATTCAACTGCCCAATCTAAAGCGCTATCACCCCCACCAAATATTGTGGCAGTTTTATCCTTAAATATACTTTTGTCTTTAATTGAATAAAACACAGACTTATTTTCAAATTTTTCGCATTCTTTAACAGGAAATTTTCTTGGTTCAAATGAACCAACTCCTCCTGCTATAATTACATTTGGTGTTGAAAAAGTTGTTCCATTATTTGTTTTTACAATCCAATTATCTCCATCTTTTTTTACTTCATCTACTCTTTCACTTAAATGAAATTTAATATCAAAAGGTTTTATTTGATTTATCAAGTTATTAGTCAATTCCTCTCCAGTACACTCTGGTACAGCTGGAATATCATAAATTGGTTTATCTGGATAAAGTTCGATACATTGGCCACCAATTTTATCTAAATTATCAACTATCTCACAATCTAAACCAATCAGTTTTAGTTGATGTGCGGTAAATAAACCTGTTGGTCCTGCTCCAATAATCAATGCATCTGTTT
>CACLMD010000038.1 GCA_902607945.1 uncultured Pelagibacteraceae bacterium
AAACAAAAAATTAATACTTAATGTCATTTTTAAATTCAATTAAAGATAAATCTAAAAAGCATGAGTTTCCTTTTAATCATTGGGAATATACTAATGCTCTTACAAATGAAGCGATAGAAGAAATTATTAAAGCAGATATTCCAGATGTTAGTAAACATAATCTTAATTATGATGGAACAAGGGCTATTGATGATGGTGCTGCGGAGTTTAGAGAAGGAATTGCATCTGGAGGTAAAGCAATTAAATTTAGATGTTTTGTAACAAAAGAAAATGCATCACAATTTCCAAACTTAGTAAAATTTATTAACGAATTACAATCTAAAGAGGTACATCAAACCATTTCAAAAATGATTAACAAAGATTTATCAAATTCATATGTAAGAGTTGAAGTTATTTGTGATAGAGAAGGATTTTGGCTAAAACCTCATTGTGATATCAAAGAAAAATTAATGTCAGGATTAATTTTTGTAAATAATGCAAATGAGTCAGAGGAATTAGGTACGGATTTTTACAATAAAAAATTAGAAAAAGTAAAAACAGTTCCTTATAAACACAACTATGGATATTTATTTACTAGTGGACCAAGCACTTGGCATGGAATGGAAAAGAAAAAAATTGTTAAAGAGAGAAGATGTATACAAGTAAATTATGTAACCTTTACTACTGATTGGAAGGTTACATAATTTTTATTATTTTAGACATTTTAAATATCCTGAAGAGAAGTCACTTCCATTTTCTTTGTTTTAAGAGACCTGATAGCTTTTAGACATGCTTGAGCAGTTGACATGTTTGTACAGTAAGGGACTTTGTTTTTTAGTGTTGCTCTTCTAAGTGCAATAGCATCATTTAATCTATGTTCTGTGTTTCCTCCACCAGTATTTATTACTAGTGCAATTTTTTTAGAGTCTAGGACATCAACTATATGAGGAGAGCCACTACTTACTTTATTAATAATTTTACATCTCATTCCATATTTTCTAATATATTCTGCAGTTCCTTTTGTTGCACATAGTGTAAAATGTAATTTAATTAGTTCTTTTGCCAAATCTATTCCTTCATCTTTATGAGAGTTTTTTAAAGATACAAAAGCTAAACCTTTTTTTGGTAGTGAGTTAGCAGCACCAATTTGGCTTTTTGCAAATGCCATTCCAAAGTCTTTATCAAAGCCCATCACTTCACCAGTTGACTTCATTTCAGGACCTAAAAGTAAATCACTGTTAGGAAATTTATTAAATGGAAATACAGCTTCTTTAACTGCATACATTCCTTTAGAATTATCTTTTAAATTAAATTTAGATAATTTTTCACCTGCCATCACTCTTGATGCAATTTTAGCAAGAGGTAAACCTTTTGCTTTTGAGACAAATGGCACTGTCCTACTTGCTCTTGGGTTAACTTCGATCACATAAATTTCATCTTTTTTAATTGCAAATTGAACATTCATGAAACCTTTAACTTTTAAAGCCAAAGCCAATTTTTTAGTTTGATTTTCAATTTCTTTAATTAAATATGGCTTGATAGAAATTGGAGGTAAGCTACAAGCCGAGTCACCAGAATGAATTCCAGCTTCTTCAATGTGTTGCATGATACCGGCCACATGTACTTGCTTTCCATCAGATATTGCATCAACATCAATTTCCATTGCGTGATTAATAAACTTATCAACTAAAATTGGATTTTTCTCAGCTGCTTTAAATGCTTCTTCAACAAAATCTTTAAGCTGGCTTTTTTCATGAACTATTTCCATTGCTCTTCCACCTAGAACATATGAGGGTCTAACCATTAAAGGTAAACCAATTTTATCAGCTATTTGAATAGCTTGTTTAAAAGTTTTAGCAATTCCACTTTCAGCCTGTTTTAGCTTTAACTTATTAAGTAAATTTCTAAATCTATCTCTGTCTTCTGCTAAATCAATTGATGTGTATTGTGTTCCTAGAATTGGAAGCTTGTTATCATTTAAAAATTTTGCAAGTTTAATTGGGGTTTGACCACCAAATTGAGCAATAATTCCAACTAAGTTTCCTTTTTCTTTTTCTTTCTTAATTATATTAAAAACATATTCTTCTTTGAGTGGTTCAAAATATAATCGATCGCTTGTATCATAATCTGTTGAAACTGTTTCAGGATTACAATTAACCATAATCGTCTCAAATCCAACTTCTTTTAATGAAAAACTCGCCTGGCAGCAGCAATAGTCAAATTCTATTCCTTGTCCAATCCTATTAGGACCACCACCAAGAATAATAATCTTTTTCTTAGCTGATGGATCTGCTTCACACTCCGAATTAATTGAAAAATTTCGTTGATATGTTGAGTACATATAAGGTGTGAATGATTTAAATTCAGCTGCACAAGTATCAACTTTTTTAAATACTGGTAAAATTTTAAGAGCAGTTCTTTTGCGTCTTATTATATCTTCAGATGTATTTGTTAAATCTGCCAATTTTTTGTCAGAAAAGCCTATTGATTTTATTCTATTGAATTCATTGAAATTCTTAGGTAATCCCTTGCTTTTAATCTTAATTTCATTGTCTACTATTTCTTTTATTTGCTCTAAAAACCATGGATCAATTTTTGATAGAATGAATATTCTTTTTAAATTAATTTTTTTTCTAATCGCTTCTGCAACTAGTAATAGTTTATTTGGGATATTTTCTTTTAGCTTTTTTTCAATTTGTTTTTTATTTAAATCAAATATTCTATCTAATCCTGAAAAACCAGTTTCAAGAGATACTAATGCTTTTTGAAGAGACTCTTTAAAATTTCTTCCTATGGCCATTGCTTCACCAACTGACTTCATTGATGTACCTAGATTTGCTGGAGAAGTTGAAAATTTTTCAAAAGTAAATCTTGGAATTTTTGTTACTACATAATCGATACTTGGTTCAAATGAGGCGGGTGTTATTTTAGTGATTTCATTTTTTAATTCATCCAAGGTGTAACCAACTGCGAGTTTTGCAGCAACTTTTGCAATTGGGAATCCAGTTGCTTTTGATGCAAGTGCTG
>CACLMD010000039.1 GCA_902607945.1 uncultured Pelagibacteraceae bacterium
AATCAGCAAAGTCCTCAAGTGTTAATATTTTTTGCTCACCTAAAGTAACTAACATTCCTGGTGTTAATCCTTTTAAACTAATTAAAGCTTCTTCTAGGCCGAGATCTTTAATTCTTTGGGAAATATCTTCTTGATCTTTTTCATAAAATTCTTTTGCTCTTTCAATTAGTGCTTTTGCAGTATCTTCTTCGATACCTTCAATTTTAGTTAAATTTTCTGTGTTACTATCTTTAATATCATCGATTGTTGAAAATCCTTCAGCTACTAAGAGCTGTCCTAAAGTCTCATCTAGTTCTAAATTTTTAACAAAGTTTTCTGTTTTTTCTTTAAACTCTTGCTGTCTTCTCTCCGAGTCTTCTTGATCAGTCATAATGTTAATTTCATAATTTAGAAGTTTTGTAGCTAAACGAACATTTTGACCTCTTCGGCCTATTGCTTTACTCAAATTTTCTTCTGTTAAAATTACATCTAATTTTTTTCTTTCTAAATCTACATTAACTCTTTGAACTTCAGCAGGAGATAATGCGTTTGAAACTAATAAAGCTGGATCTTCTGACCAGTTAACAATATCAATTTTTTCACCTTGAAGTTCATTAACTACAGCTTGAACTCTCGATCCTCTCATTCCTACACATGCCCCAACAGGGTCTAAAGATGTATCTACAGCTTTAACACAAATTTTTGCTCTACTTCCAGGGTCTCTTGATGAAGATTTAATCTCAATTAAGCCATCATAAATTTCTGGAACTTCTTGAACAAATAATTTTTCCATAAACTTTGGATGAGCTCTTGATAAAAAGATTTGTTGTCCTCTAGGCTCCCTTCTAACATCATAACAATATGCTTTAACTCTATCTCCAGCTTTAATATTTTCTCTTGGAATCATTTCATTTTTTTGAATAATTGCTTCTGTTCTACCAAGATCTACAATTACATTTCCAAATTCTAATCTTTTAACTATACCACTTAAAATTGTATCTTTTTTATCTATAAAGTCGTTAAATTGTCTTTCCCTTTCAGCTTCTCTAACATTCGTACTAATTACTTGTTTTGCTGTTTGAGCAGCTATTCTTCCAAAATCAAAAGATGGAAGTGGTTGCAAAACTTCATCACCAATTTTTTTATCTTTGTTGGTTTCATTAAGTGAAATTGCATCTTCAAGCTTAATTTCTATGTTCGCATTTTCTGGATTTTCAGAAATTATTAATTTTCTAAAGAGTTCGATGTCACCATTTTCACGATTAATTAAAACTTTAATTATATTTTCTTGACCAAATTTAGATTTTGCAGCTTTTGCTATACCTGTCTCCATGGAACTAATAATTAGCTCTTTATCAATAGATTTTTCTAGAGCTACTGCCTCTGCAATTCTTAATAATTCTAATTTGTCAGCTCTTTTGTTTAACATGTTTTTGTTTACTCCAAAAAAAAATGGGCTGAAGCCCATTTTGTAAGTTCAATAATGTAAGGGCAATATATTAAAGTTTTTTTTTAATTCAATAGAAACTATTTTAAAAAAACACTAGTTTTATCAGTTTTTTCCCAAGAAAATGCACCATCACTTTCGGGTGATCTTCCAAAATGACCATATGCTGCAGTTTTTTCATAAATCGGCTTATTTAGATTTAACATTTCTCTAATTCCTCTAGGACTTAAATCAAAATTTTCTTTAATCTTTTCTTCAACAAATTTATTTTTATCTAAGTCATCATCAAATAAGTTAACATAAATTGAAAGAGGTTTTGAAACACCTATTGCATAAGCAAGTTGAATAAGACATTTGTCTGCTATTTTTGATGCAACAATATTCTTTGCTATATATCTTGAAGCATAAGCAGCTGATCTATCAACTTTAGTAGGGTCTTTTCCAGAAAATGCTCCACCACCATGAGGAGCAGCTCCACCATAAGTATCTACTATAATCTTTCTTCCGGTTAAGCCACAATCACCATCCGGTCCACCTATTACAAAATTTCCTGTTGGATTTACATAAAATTCGTCTTCATTAAATCCATCTAAAAAAGATTTTGGAATTGAGTTTAACATATAAGGTCTAAGCAACTCTCTTACTTTGGATTGATCAATATCAACCGAATGTTGTGATGAAATAACAACAGATTTTATTTTTTTTGGTTTTCCATTTTCATATTGAAATGTTACCTGACTTTTTGAGTCTGGTTCGATATTTTTTAATTTTCCAGACTTTCGATCTTCAGCCATTAATCTTAAAATTTTATGTGAATAAAAAATTGGAGCTGGCATTAATTCATCTGTTTCATTACAAGCATACCCAAACATAATTCCTTGGTCACCAGCACCTTCGTCTTTGTTTCCAGATGAATCTACACCCATTGCTATATCAGCTGATTGTGAATGTAAGTGACTTTCTATTTTAGTTGCTTCTTTCCAAGTAAAACCGTCTTGGTCGTATCCAATATCTTTTATACAATTTCTAACTTTTTGAATTAAATCATCGTTTTTAATTTCAGGTCCTCTGACCTCACCTGCAAGCACAACTTTATTTGTTGTTGTTAAAGTTTCACAAGCAACTCGAGAAAATGGATCATTAGACAGATAGCTATCTACAACCATATCAGAAATTCTATCTGAAACTTTATCAGGATGACCTTCTGAAACAGACTCGCTCGTAAAAAGATAATTTTTTAAATTACTCATTATGAAATTCTATTAGATGAAAATATTAAAAAAATATACAATAAAATTATAATTAAAAACATCTTATTCCCAAATTGAGAAAACACGGTTGGCTCTGAAACTCTTTTCTCAGAGAAATCTATATAGCCCGAATTCCCAAAAGAAATTTTTTTTTCAGCAAAACCTGTTGGATTTATTATTGCTGAAATTCCATTATTGGCAGATCTAATCAAATATTTTCCAC
>CACLMD010000040.1 GCA_902607945.1 uncultured Pelagibacteraceae bacterium
ATGCTACAAACAAGACAACTATTACAACTCCACTTGTTCCAAAAGGTAATGCCATAAGAGCTCCTTCTATTAATTCATCACCACCTAAGCCTCTTAAAATTAATGCAAACATTGTTGCACCAACAAAAAGTGCAAAAATATAGGCTGTAGTATGAGTTGTTTTTCTAATAACTATTTTCAAATCTGAAAATGACAATCTCCCTCTAATTATAGCCAATAAAGATGCTCCTAACGCTCCGACTCCAGACGCTTCTGTTGGAGTAGCAATTCCCATAAATATACTTCCTAAAACAGCAAAAATTAATAAAGCTGGTGGTATGATAGATTTTAAAACTCTTAAAACTATTTTTAAGTCTACTGGTTCAGCATCTTTTGGTAGTGGTGCAGCTTTTGGGTTCATATAAGCATAAACAACAATAAAAATTGTATAAAGTAATCCAAGTAATAGACCAGGAAACACTGCTCCCATAAATAAATCACCAACTGATATTCTTACTTGATCTCCCATTATAACTAACATAATGCTCGGCGGTATTAAAATTCCTAAAGTCCCAGTTGCACAAACAACTCCACAAGCTAAGTTTGGATTGTAATTATTTTTTAACATTAGAGGTACACCTAGAATTGTTAATAATACTACAGCTGCACCAATAATTCCTGTAGAAGCAGCTAGCAAAACCCCAATAAACACAATTGAGATTGCAAGCCCACCCCTTGTTTTGCCAAATAACTTAGAGAGATCAGTCATTAGATCTTCTGCAATTCCAGATTTATCCATCATTATTCCCATAAAAATAAACATAGGCAATGCAACTAAAACCCAGTTGGCCATAACTCCATAAAGTCTATAAACAACCATGGAGGCAAATCCAAAATCAACACCGTAAAACGTATCAAACAAATTATCAGAAAGCATTGAAATAAATATAAACAGGACACCTAGACCACCCATGGTCCAAGCAACAGGAAATCCATAAAATATTAATGTTATAAAACTAAAAAATAGGGCGATTGCTAAAAAGTATTCCATAACTAATGAAATCATCTTTTACCCTCTAATCCAAACCTTAGCGTTTCTATTATTCTTGTGATTCTAGAGAAACCAGAAATTAATAGTAAGAAAAAACTGATTACCAAAAAACCTTTTACAAACCATCTTGCTGGTAAACCATTGGCTGATGTTGATCTTTCACTTGAAACCCATGATAATTCAAAGAAAGGAACAGCATAATAAAGAACAAGAATTACAAATGGTAAAAATAAAATTAAAATACCAAATAATTCAAACCATAATTTTTTTCTATAACTTAATCTCTCACTCAAAACATCAACTCTCACATGAGAGTCAACTATATATGTTGAGGATAAACCAACTAACCAACCTATACAATAAAGATGCCATTGTAACTCTTCCAATTCAATCATGCCATTTTTAAATACATATCTTAAGACTACATTAAGAATGATGACTGCAATTAATATTACCCACAGCCAATTAAAAATTTCTCCTATCTGCAAAACAAAATTATCAATTTTTTTTGTTATAGACGTATGTCTAAGCTGTAGCTTTTTATCAAGAGTTCCTTCAACAGATGTAAAATCTTTAGACATAAATTCTTTTCTTTAAAAACAAAAGCAGCCGGTGAAACCGGCCGCTTTTATTATTATAATCAACTTTTCTAGTATTAAATACTAAAAGTTTCGAGGTAAATATCCCCATTTTTGCCAAACATCATACTCTTTCATAAATGCTTGTTGAGAAGCCCATACTTTAGCAAAGTCAGCGTCTTTAGCAGATTCTTCTTTCATTACTCTAGCACTTACTTTTTGTAGTTCCCTCAATACACTATCAGGCAATCTAGCAGCTGTTACACCTTTACCTGGGAAGCTTTGAATTTGCTTACCTTGTAAAAATTCACCAGTTGTAATTGCTCTCATAGCTGCTGCTGTACAAGCCATTTCGAATAAAGCTTGGTCAGCTGCACCCATTTTTTTCCATAAATCTAAGTTGATCATGAAATGAGTTGAAGTTGATACTTGGTGCCAACCTGGAAATAGGTTGAACTTAGTGATTTTATGAAAACCTAAAACCTCATCAATAGCAGGCATAGAATATTCTGTTGCATCTAAAGTTCCTTTTTCTAGAGCAGCAAAAATTTCTCCACCAGCCATTAAAGTAGCTGAAGCTCCTATTTCATTTAAAACCATTCCTCCTAAACCTGAGAAACGGATTTTTAAACCCTTAAGATCTCCTAGGCTAGTTATAGGATTTCTATACCAACCTGCTGTTTCAGGCCCAATTGTACTACACAACAAAACTTGAATATTTTGTTTGTTGTATATTTCATTAGCTAACTTAGCACCTTCTCCTTCAAACCACCAAGCCGCATATTCCCATGGCTCCATACCAAATGGTACAGCTGCAAATAATACTGCTGCTGGTATTCTTCCTTGGTCATATGCCATGTAGTTGTAAGCTGCAGGCAAATCACCTTTACTAATTGAAGGTGAGATTTCTAATGGTGGAAGTATTTTTCCAGGTTCATAAACCTTTAATTTAATTCTACCATCAGTTGCTCTATCTAATGTATCTGATAAACGCGCAACAGGATCTCCTAGTGCAGGCCAACCAGTATTAAAAGTAGATTGTACTTTCCATCTAATTTTTTCTGCTGCAGTAACTTGTTGTAATGAAAAAGTTAACATTAAAGCAAATAC
>CACLMD010000041.1 GCA_902607945.1 uncultured Pelagibacteraceae bacterium
TTACCAAAATTTTTTATTTTCATTAAAGCGATAGATAGTGCGTCTCCTAATGATAATTGCGCGGTCGTACTAGAGGTTGGTACTATTCCGTATCCAGCCTCTTCAACTTCAGGTATTAATAATTTAATATCTGCTGAAGTGTATAAATAAGACTCTTTATTAGATACAATTCCAATTAGAGTAACCTTGTTTGATTTTGCGTATTTTATGACATTTTTTAATTCATCTGTATTGCCTGAATAACTAATTAATATCAGTATATCTTTTTTTGTAATTCTACCTAAATCCCCATGAGAGCAGTCACTCGCCGAAATAGAAAACGATGGAGTTCCAACAGAAGACAATGTAGCTGATATTTTTGATGCAATTTTTCCACTTTTTCCAACTCCACAAATTATGACTTTTGATTTACATCTATTTATTTTTTTAACAGTTTCATCAAATGAGTCATTTATAGAATTTTTTAATTTTTTTAATGCTTTTATTTGAAGATCTATAACTTCTTTTCCAATGTGATTAATTTGATTTTTCATATTAATGAGACCAAATATCATCCTTAAATGAAGCTAAATCAAGTTCAACTCTTGTTTTTAAAAATTTTAGACAATTTTGATACAGTTCAATTCTATTTTCTCTTATAAGTATTTTGTTTAATTCATCATGAATTTTATGAAGAAAAATCACATCATTAGCACAGTATTTAAGTTGTGCAGGAGTTAATTCTCCACCAAAATCTGAACTTTGAAATTGTTTACTAATGTCGATATTTACAAATTCTTTGATCAAAGTTTTTAGAGAGTGATTATCGGAATATGATCTGGCTAATTTAGATGCTATTTTTGTGTCTAAAATATTGTTAGTTTCAGTTTTGAGATAATATTTGATATGCGCTATATCAGCTCTGCCGTAGTGGAAAATTTTAGTAGTGTTACTATCCGACAAAATCTTAACTAAGTTAGGAGCATTATAATTAGATCTATCAAGTTGAACTATATGAGCATCAGCAATACCTGAAGAAATCTGTATTAAGCATAATGGATCTCTTCTAACATTCAAACCCATAAACTCACCATCTACCGCAATAACATTGCCTAATTTCAAATCATCTGGTAAATCAACTTTGTGAAGTTTAATATCAATATTCATTTTTTAAATATATATATATGAAACCTAAAAATTGTCTAATTTTTGGTGGCAGCGGCCAAATAGGAAGACACTTAATACGAAAATTAACCAAAAACAATATTAAAGTAACTGTTGTGACACGTAATATTCATCAAAAAAGTTATATTATCAAAACACAAGGAAATGCTGGCTATATAGATATTGTTGAAGCAAATATTTATGATGAAAAAAAAATTAGAGATTTATTTTCAAAAGCAGATCTCTGTATTAACTTAATTGGTATTCTGTTCGAAAAAAAAAGGGGGAATTCATTTTATAATATACATACTCTTTTTCCATCATTGTTAGCAAAGTTATCCAAAGAATTTAAATTAAAAAATTTTATTCACTTATCAGCTTTAGGAATTAATGATGCAAAAGATAGCAATTATGCAAAAAGCAAATTAGAAGGTGAAAAAAATATATTAGATTTTTTTCCACTTGCAACAATACTAAGACCATCAGTGGTTTATTCTGTAGACGATAATTTTACTACTAATTTTATGACTCTTCTAAATAGACTCCCTATTTTTCCTTTATATTATTCTGGAAATACAAAATTTACACCAATTCACTGTTCAGATTTAACAGATGTAATTTACCATATCATTTCTCATAATATTAATTCCCAAATAATTGAGTGTGTGGGTCCCGAAGAAATAACTTTTAAGAATATAATTAAAAAATTATTAAAATTAACTAATAAAAAAAGAGTGTTGCTACCTATGCCATTACCTATTGCTTTATTTTCTGCAAAAATATTTCAACTTTTTCCAAGTCCATTACTTACAGAGGATCAACTAAGATTACTTAAATATGATAATATATTGTCAAAAAAGTATAAAAATAATTTCGATATAGGAATACCTAGTAAAAGATATTTTGAAGAAGAAGTCAAAAAATACTCATTTATGTGGCGTGAAGGTGGACAGTTTTCTACAGAAAAATATCTTTTTAAAGATAATATTTAATTTAAATAAAAACTATTAAGCGGACTGAATTTTTTTTTCTATAAATTCTGGGACTTCCTCTTTATTTAAATCTTCGTCTTTTTTACCTTTTGGCTGATAAGCATAAAGTAAATGAAGTTTGCAGTATGAGAAATCTTTTAAAGAAGTTCTACCACAAAAATAAAATTTTTTTTCATCAGGGTGACCTATAGGCCATTTACATGTATTATCATCTAGTTCTTCTAATTGTTTTGGGTTTTCAGGCTCAAAATCTTTTTCAATTATTAATGATTGAAATTTACTTTTTCTTCCTCTTCTAGTTTTAACAATATTCTCCTCATTCGAGGAGTCGAAATTTTTACTAGATGTTGCTGTTCTTGTTTTTATTTTTGCAGATAGATTTAATCTATGAGCCTTACCAATTACTGCAT
>CACLMD010000042.1 GCA_902607945.1 uncultured Pelagibacteraceae bacterium
TTGAGGAAAGCTCAATTTCTTCCCTTGTTAACTGACCTGAAATAATTGGATTATAAGCTTTTATACCCTTTGCTACTTCTCCATCAGCAATACCTTGGATTTCTACTTCATGTAATTTACAGAACTCTGCAATTTGTTTAAATGTGAGAGTTGTATTTTCAACAAGCCAAACTGCTGTAGCCATAGGCATTAAAGGCGAATTTGACATTTAATTTTTTTTTTCTGATTTAAAATTTTGGAATTTTTTGTTAAATTTACTTATTCTACCTTTATCCATAAGTTTTTGCTTACCACCAGTCCAGGCAGAATGTGATTTAGGATCGATTTCTAATTTTAAAACTTCACCTTCTTTTCCCCAAGTAGACTTAGTCTCAAATTGTGTTCCATCAGTCATTTCAACTTTAATAGTGTGATAGTTTGGGTGAATATCTTTTTTCATGACGAGACTTATAGCAAAAGAATTTTCTAAAACAATTAAAAGTTACTCAATTTTTCAAGTAATTTTGTATTAATATTGGCACTTGAGGCAATAATTTTGATATTTTTATTAACGGAAAGATCAATTTCATTAAGCATTCCACCCGCCTCTTTAACCAAAATAATTCCAGCCGCAACATCCCAAAGATTTAAATTATATTGAAAATAACCATCATATCTTCCAGCTGCAACATATGCCATATCAAGAGCTGCAGATCCTGATTTTCTATGTAATAAATCCAATTCTTGCTTAATTTTTCCTCCTGTAGCAAACAAACAATTATTCAATTCATTTTTTTTTGAAACTTTAATTCTATGGTTATTAAAAAAAGCTCCATTATCTTTTTCAGCGAAAAACATTTCATTTTTAATAGGATCAAAAATTAAGCCTGATACAATTTCATTATTAGATTTTAGTGCAATTGAAATAGCAAAATGAGGTATACCATGTAAAAAATTTATAGTTCCATCGATTGGATCAATTATCCAAGTATTATTAGTATCTTTGTTATTTTCAATTCCGTTTTCCTCACTAATTATAGAATAGTTAGGTCTAGCTTTTTTTAATTCTTCAATAATTATTTTTTCTGTTTTTAAATCTGAATTTGTCACAAAATCTGAAGGGCCTTTTTGAGAAACTTGTAGCTTTTCAATTTCACCAAAATCTCTTATAAGAATTTTTGAGGCTTTCTCACTTGCCTTTATCATAACGTTTAAATTTGCAGAAATTGAATTCACAATATTAAATTTTTTTAACGTACTCCAAGTTTCTTGTATCGACTATAATTTCATCACCAGCTTCAATAAATGGTGGTACTTGAATACTTAATCCATTATCTAATAATGCTGGTTTATATGACGAAGATACAGTTTGACCTTTTAATGCAACATCTGTTGTCTCAATTTTACAGTTTACTTGTTTTGGTAACTCTACTAAAATAGGCACTTCATTATAAAAACTTACTGAGACTCCTAAGTTTTCAGTAAGTAATTTTCCTTTATCTCCAATTATATCTTTTTTAATCTCAATCTGTTCAAAAGATTTTGGATCCATAAAAAAATAATCGTTATCATCTTTATAAAGAAAATTAAAATTGGTTTCTTCTAATGATGCTTTTTCAACTGTTTCACTAGATCTAAATCTTTCATTCAGTTTTGTATTTTTGTTTACACTTTTCATTTCAACCTGAGCAAATGCGCCACCTTTACCAGGTTTTACGTGTTGAGTTTTAAGAACTTGCCATAAATCATTTTTGAATTCTAAAAGCATACCAACTCTTATTTCTCCAGCATTAATTTTCATTTTAGTTTTTTAATTGCCTCAAGCGGTTTATATTTTTTATTATTCCAAATGTAGCCTGAAATAGCCAAAAAATTAGCTTTGTTCAATAGCAGTTTTTTATAATTGGAACAATTAATTCCACCTATAGCAACAATTGGAGTTTTTGTAATTTTTCTAGTTTTTTTAAGTAAATTAATTGAAGCTTTATATCTTACTCTTTTGGTTTTTGAGGAATTAAAGGCACCAAAAGCCAAGTAGTCAGCTTTATTATTTATTGCAATTCTTGCTAAACTAATTGAGTTATGGCAAGTAATTCCTATTATTTTATTTCCAATTAATTTTCTAGC